>PDRJ01000007.1 GCA_002748065.1 Bacteroidota bacterium | reverse complement strand
TTTTTATTTTGGTTAAACATGTTTGTTGTTATTCATGCAAAACTAATTTAAGAAGACCTTTTTATTCCCTAATCAGACACACTTTTTGAAACACTATCAGAGGAAATAATATTTAAAAGAGTTCTATTCATTATTTTAAAAATTCATTAAGTTTTTCTCTTAACTCTTCCAATCTTGGTTTTAAAAAACTTTCGTGATTCTTATAGTAATCTTTTATGCTCTCTACATCATCTTGCCTGTCAATTTCTTCTCTTAAATTTGTTTTTGGATATCCTGATGTGATATCAGTCATTAAAGCTCCCAATAGTAGTATATTTAAATCTAAACTTCTATGCAAAGGTAGTTCTTCACTTTGTCTAGTCCATTTCTCTCCAGTATGCCTCCAAACTTTTAGTGAAATTTCATCTATGTCGTATTGTGCGTTTCCAATTGACAAAGCTCTTACATCAGTGTTTTTTCTGTATTGCGCATCAATTTTATCATAGTCATTTACTGATATTATTGGTTTATGTCTTAAATTTTTTGGTGAATCCATTAGTGTGTATTTAGTTTGGTTAAATTGCTTACAACGGTTTAGTGTATGAATAGTGCGGGATTTGAAAGCGATAATTTTTAAATCTGCACGGCTCGTAGCACTTGCCGTCTTTTATTTTGTAACTCTTCAAAGATACGAAATAAAAGCAAAAGTGCGGGCTAATTGGAACAACTTTTTGAACCCCAATTCCACCCGCATTATTTATACACTTGTATTGTAACTCGTTTTTATAGTTTTTTTCCCCTCCAACTTAACTCGTATTTTAGTTTTCCTTCTTTTATATTTTCTCTAATAAATGATAATATTTCATTATAATCCATTAAGTATTTTTCAATAATTATTTTCTTGTCAGGATTAACCTGATAGTTATAATAATATGTTTTGTCATGATTCTCAGTTCTAATTTGAAGAATTAAACTGTCAGAAACATAAACCGAATATATGTTTCCACTAATACCAGCAACCTGACAATAATATCCTATTTTTATTCCGTATCTTCTGTTATCAGAGTCTGTACAGTCATATCCATAACAGTAAAAATCTCCTCTCAGATCAATAATATCAATATATTCTTTTTTGGTCGGGAATATAGAATCAATCTTCGATTCCAATATTAAGTTGACTGTATCTGAATCTAATATTTGAAAACTCAAAGTATCAAATGTATTGATAAGCCTAACATTTTTATCGATTGTCTCTTGATAAATATTAGGAATGACAATTGAATAATTACCAACATTTAATTGATAAATCGAATTTCCAAAATACATTCTAGATTTACTATTTTTAGTATCATCTCCAATCAATTGTATTTGACCAACAAAAGAATTTGAATCACCATCTGAGTCAATAATTGCAAGGTTAACATACCCCGTTTGTCCTTGTACAAAAGTGCATCTAGCAATTATAAATAATATTGTAATAAAAAGTTTATTCATCTTGATCATGACCTGTTTAACAAATAGTTACTGATTATCAATAATTTTAATGTTTCGTCAATTTGCTTATAGACATATTATTTTACATTAACAACATTAATTCATCGAATTGCGAAGATTAAAATATATTAATTTGTTATTTCTATCTGGAGTTGCCAGAGTCAGAAATGAGTTACAACGGCCACAGTGTATGAATAGTGCGGGATTTGAAAGCGATAATTTTTAAATCTGCACGGCTCATAGCACTTGCCGTCTTTTTATTTTGTAACTCCTCAAAAATACGAAATAAAAGTAAAAGTGCGGGCAAATTAAACAACTTTTTGAACTCCTACTCTACCCGCATTATTTATACACTTATGTTAGCTACTGTTTCTTATCTATTATTATCAATCTTATCGAGTGTTTTTTCTCACTACTATTATTTGGATTAAGGTTTGAATAGTTCTCTGCAATTAATACAATTGAATTATCTGAACCTATTGTTGCATCCACAAAGCTTGAATTATCATATTCCCAATATCCTGTGTATTTATTTTGTTTATCAAACTCAATTACAATACATCCAAGATTATGATTGTTAGTTCCTATTATATAATTATTATATTCTGCTGATAGGGATTTCTCTGTAAAAAATTGTTTTTCTATTTTTTTAAATACAATCGTTTCAACTAATTTAATAGCGGATTTTTCTTTTTGATATAAGTGCAAAGTATCATTACCTACACGGGATAAAAATATTAATTTATTGCCAAGCAAATAAATACTCTTATTTTCATTTTGATAAACATTCAAAATTTTGCCTTCTTCACTCAGTTGATATATATTTCCGCCTTCTTTTTTACACCACTCTTTATTTTCTTTTATAAATCCTTCATATGAAGTTGATAAATAAATATCTTTTCCAATTATTAAATTGTTCCCATAAGCACTAAAATTTTTCCTTTTGTCAATAACTGTTTTCCATTTTATTCTTCCAGAAGGTGTTAGTTTTAATAAATAGATATCATCTTCCATAACAGTTTCTTTAAAAAAATTGATACGTTTCTTGCCGTAATGTTTTGTTATTCTTATAGGCTGAATTTTCTCTGTTGACAATAATATATAGAGGTTATTTAGGCTGTCAATTTCAATATTTTCAATATTTGGTCTTCTTTTAAACTTATAGCTTTTGTTATAAATTATTTCACCTTGTCTATTAATTTTAGCAATCCAAAAGAATTTCATATCAACACTTTCTCCAACAGCAATAATGCTCTCATCAGACAGTTTTTTTATCTTTTCCACTCTTCTTTCCTTAAAAATGACTTCCCACTGTTTCTCAAGATTACCATTTAGCATAAAAACACTACCACTGCTTATATGAGATTTTTCTGCAAATATTTTTTGCCTTTCAAAGTATTCATTAGTTAAACGGTCAGGCATTTGATACTGTTCAGGAAAACTTATAGAAAATTTTGATGAAATAATTAGAGCCCCGTCTTTCAAAGAAACTATTCCTGTTGGCTCATAATTACCAAAAGTAATTTGTCCATTTATACTGTCTTTATAACAAAAATCGACTTCTTGAATCTTAATATTTGTCAATAATTTAGCCTGTCCATAAATATTAGTCAGCGGATTTGAAAGCGATAGTTTTCAAATTCGCACGGCTGATAGCACTTGCCGTCTTTTATTTTGTAACTCCTCAAAAATACGAAATAAAAGCAAAAGTGCGAACAAATTGAACAACTTTTTGAACTCCTACTCCACCCGCATTATTTATACACTTGTGTTGTAGTGCGTTTCCTATCAATATTTTTTTGCCATTTTTAAAAAGTCAAAAGAATCAATTATATTATCATAATGTAAAATTTTGATATTGTTTCTTTTTAAATACTTTCTTTTCAGTTCGTATGTTTTATCCTTAAAGTCAGACCTTCTGCCTGCAACAACGACATAATTAATCCGAGACTTATCCAAAGTCATAAATTCTTCAGGTAAACTCTTTATTGGACTTTTAAATTTATTAAAAACTAATTTTAAAGAATTAAAGTTCCCCTCTATCCAATTATCCCAATCCTCCACTTGTTTTATTCCTTTTCTAAATGTGGAACCAAATTCTCCATTTTTTAATGTTATTTGTCCATATGGACTTTCCAATTCAACAAATATGAAATTGTATCCTCCAGAAGATTTTCCTACCAACAAATAATCAGCTCTAAATGTTGATGTCAATTCAAACTCTTTGAACAAAAATGCTTTATGATGTCCAAAGTCATATCCTGCGTGAAATAAAGATGCAATAATATTAAAATTATAATCTTCATTTATAAAGTTTAGAATATCTCTTTCCGTTGGTCTTGAATCTAATAAATGTTGAAATTGATTTCCCAAAGTTTCAAGATACTCCACCTCTTTGAGTTTGTTTATATTTAAATAGTTATTTGGAAATATAGAATTATAGTGATAGTAAGCATTGGGGAGTAATTCATGATATTTGAAAAGTTGGTTAGAAGAAAACCCATCTAACTTAAATTTGTTATAATAAAGTTTAGCTTTCTCTAACTCGACTTGCTCTTCTTCTGTTAACTCTGTGAAATTTCTTTTATATAGCATACTTTCCCTAAATGCACTACAACACACAAATATATGCAATTAATCATCATTAACGGAAAAACAACGAAAAACACTTATTATCCTATTTGACAAATAGATAATATATAGTTATTATTGGTTGTTTTGTATATCACATAGTGGATGGCGTGCTGAAGTATCTCCTGTTCCGGGCCACTGTGATCGGAAGCTCCACCCTTTTACATACCTACTTTGAGAAACCAATCATGGATCTAAGAGAGCAAAAGATCAGCATACGCCTCCGGATAAGAAGAAAGCCCTAACAACGCCCACAGTTACTCCTTTAGCACCTGTCCCTTGATGTTTGTCTCCTCATCAATACCCGAAAGCACTTCCACTTTGAGGCCATCTGAGAGGCCTGTCCTTATGGCCCTCTTCTCGAACACCTGCGGCTGGTCGGTTTCCACTTCCACAAAGGTGGAGTCATTTTGGAAGGTCAATAGCCCCTCGTCAATCACCAAGACGCTATCCCGTTTATCCAGAATAATCTCTGCATTTGCAGAGTATCCTGAACGGATAAACATACCGTGCATATCATAGAGTGCCGCCTTTATCTCAAATTTTGTGGCGCCATTGGCAACCACCCCTTTGGGGGAGATATACTCCAAACGAGCGGGGAAGGTAGTATCTTCCAGGGCGCCAATGGTGAGCGAAAGATCCATCCCTTCATAGAGCTTCGCCACCTCGGTCTCATCAATCATCCCCTGAAAAATCATCTCATTCATATCCGCAATGATAGCAATGGTGGTACCGGCGTTGAAAGTATTACTCTGAATGACCGAATAACCCTCTTTGACCGGAATATCCAGAACCATCCCATCAATGGTGGAACGGATAAGAGTGTTGGTCGCACTACCCATCTTTTTGGTTACCCCGTCTCGAATCAACTGCAGGTTATCCTTAGCCGTCTCCAACTCCTCCTGCTTGGTTTGATAAATCAATTCCGTCTGTTCATACTCCTTTCTTGCAATAATCTCTTTTTCATATAGCCCTCGATCACGATGATAATTCAATGAGGCATTTTTAAAATTGAGTTCAGCCTGCTTTACCCGCGATTCGGCAGAACGTAGATTAATCATATCCGGAATGATCTTCACCTTGGCAATGGGATCACCCTTTTTGATTATCGCCCCGGGTTCCAAGTAGAGTTTATCCACAATACCCGAAACGCCTTGTGGTTTTATCTCAATCTCCTTACGGGGAATCACCGAACCGGTGGCAATGGATTTCTTCTCGATGCTCGAAATATAGGGATGCTTCAATTCATAGGTCACCGGTTTGGGCTTCGACTTGGTATAAAGAAAATAGAGGGTGCCTGCAAAAATGGCGAGAATAATCAAGATCAGGATCCAGCGAAATACTTTTTTCATTTTATATGGATTTTTTTATGGTTCTATGATAGCGTTTAATTAATCTTCTTTCAGTGCTTCAATGGGTTTTACGCTTATGGCACGTTGAGCCGGAAGCAATCCTGCCAGCGAGCCGAAAAGGAGCAGAATCCCCAATGCAACAAGGGCAATATGAAAGTCCACATGGGGATTTAGAAGGGGGATTCCTGCACTAACCCCTCCGGCCTTTTCCGCAAAGACATTTACCCCTTCTACAATGGCCACTCCCAGCACAAAGCCCCAGAAGCCGGCAAAAGCGGTTAGCGCAATGGTCTCAAAGAGGATCTGCTTGATAATGTTATGGGGGGTGGCACCAATGGCCCGTTTTATGCCGATCTCTTTGGTACGTTCCCTCACCACCACCAACATGATGTTACTCACTCCTATCGCGCCAATGATGAGTGTTCCCATCCCTATTACCCACAACAGTACAGTGATGGTCTTAAAAAAGGCGGAGATCTTTTCAAAGATATCGGCCACATTCACCCGACCGATGGCCTGGTAGTCATCGGGAGCAATCTTGTGTTGGGAAGAGATGATGGCCAGCACCTCCTTTTCAACCGTCTCCACATCGACCTCAGGGTGCAGGGCCACCATGAAAGACCACACACGATCACCATAGCCATAGATCTGTTGCAGCGTGGTATAGGGCATGAACAGCGCATTCTTTTTATTCCCAAAGCTATTGTTCTCGGGTTTCACCACTCCCACAATCAACACGTACATTCCATTCACCCGGACATATTTCCCCACGGCCTCTTCCTCCGGATCAAACAGAACCTCCCTCACGCGAGGACCTATGACGGCAACCTTTAGCTTATTCTCCACGTCGCGGATGGTGAGGTTTCGCCCACTGAGCACAGAGACGGGATTGATGACAAAGAAGTCGGGAGAAGCCCCCTGAACCGAGAAGTTCCCTCTTTTATCTTCGTATACCGTATTGTAATCTCCATTTCCCCCCCATCCTCTCACTTCCGGTGCAATGTAGGCGATTCCGGGAATCCGCTCTTTAAGGATGTGCATATCACGGTTATGAAAGTTATAGTCCCTACCAGCGGGTAATCCTTTATAGGGCTTTGTGGTTTTATTACACCAGAAAAAGGCCGAGTTGGAAGCGGCATCGGAGATCTGGGCCCGCATGGCGTTGTTGAAACCCTCGCCAAGGCCCAGCAGGGTGACCAGGATAAAGATCCCGCAAGCTACGCCCAGCATCGTGAGAAACGTACGTAATTTGTTCTTTCTCAGATAGGCCTGTATCTCCTTCCATTTATCGATATCAAAAATCATAGCTATTCATCTCTTAGTGCTTCAACAGGACGTATCTTCGCCGCATGGCGTGCCGGAAGGTATCCGGCGATGGTGCCAAAAAAGACAAGTACCACCGTGGCACTTATGGCAACCCTCATATCCACCTGGGGTTCCACCAGAAAGAGCGCCACATTGGAACTTATCCTGGCAATCAAATTAAACCGGGTTAACATCTCCAGAAAGAGAATACCCAGAATCATCCCGAGGTATCCCGAAACAGAAGTGATAAAGATGGATTCTGTGAGAATGAGCTTGATCACCTCCCCCGGAGAGGCTCCTATGGCTTTTCGGATGCCGATCTCTTTGGTCCGCTCTTTCACAATAATCATCATGATATTAAAAACCCCGATAATGCCTAATATGAGAATGAAAACGCCAATAAACCAGATGGCACTCTCGATCCCTTTAAACACCGTTTGAAACTCTTTTGCATTTTCAATATTATTATTGATCCACAGGGCATTCAGGTCGTTGGGATGGAAATTATGCCGCGCGGCCAACAGACGTGTAATCTTCTTCTCCACCTCTAAGCTCTCCTCCTGGGTCATATCATCCAACATAAAGCCAATCTCAGTGAGATGATCCGGGCTTCCAAACAGAATTTGCGCCGTACTACCCGGCATAAAGATCCGGCCGCCCTCGCCCTGGTTAAAAGAAAAACGCGACTGTGTAAAGATGCCGGCCACACGGAAACGAAGGCCATTGATCACAATCTCTCTCCCCAAAAGAGAGGACGAAGGATTTAACACCTTATTCACTTTATCCTCAATGATCACTACTTTCCGTCGCTCCTCCATATCCATCACATTGATAAAGCGTCCCTCCGTCATGGTGATGCCAATCAGCTTGTCAAAATCTTCCGACACCGGATCCACGTCAAAGTTTCCAAAGTTATTCCCATAGGAGACGACGATACTTCCGGGGATGTAGGTTTCGTAAGCAAAGTTGTGGCCCTTTTTTATGATGGATTTCAACGCGGGGAAATCCTTATTTCTCAGACGGATATATCTTCCCGGATTGGTTCCTTTATAGGCTAAGTTTGTAGATCCGCCATAAATGCTAATGCTATTTTGAGCCTGAGACATGAAGTTTTGCCGGGAGCCGTTTTGGATCCCGCGGGAAAGGCCTAACAGAAGAATAAGCATAAAGATACCAATGGCGATGGAAAACCCCGTTAAGAAGGTTCGCAGCTTGTTCTTACGCAGCGTATGAAAAATCTCTTGCCAGGTATCACGACTAAACATGAGCAGGTGCAGTTTCAAGGTTATTCTCCACAATACGTTCAATCCGGCCATCTTTAAGATAGATAACCCGGTCTGTCATGGCAGCAATATCGTTTTCATGGGTAACAATAACAACGGTAATCCCCGTCTCATGAACCTCTTTGAGCACCTCCATCACCTCATAGGATGTTGCGGAGTCAAGGGCGCCGGTAGGTTCATCGGCAAGAATCACCTTGGGTTGGGTAATCAGCGAGCGGGCAATGGCCACCCGCTGCTTTTGTCCCCCCGAGAGTTCGGAGGGCAAATGGTCAGCCCAATCCTTAAGACCCATTCTCTCCAGGTACGCCATTGCCAAGCGATTGCGTCGCTTTCGACTCACCCCCTGGTAGCTCAGCGGGAGAGCCACATTCTCCAATGCTGTTTTAAAAGAGATAAGATTAAATGATTGAAAAACAAAACCTAACAACTTATTACGATAGTGAGCTGCCTGTTTTTCGCTCAAATTATCTATGGGGATATTATGCAACAGATAGGCCCCCTCATCATGGTTGTCCAACAAACCGATAATATTCAGCAGCGTGGACTTTCCCGAACCGGAAGAGCCCATGATAGAGACCAACTCCCCCTGTGCAATCTTCAAGTCGATGCCTTTCAGTACATGCAGCCTATTTTTACCATTCACATACGATTTGTGTAGTCCGGAAATCTCTATCATATCTCAGCATATTATATCACTACTTCTCTTTAGATGGTGAAAATCCTAAAAACGTTACACCCTTTGAAAAAAATATGCAACAGTAGCACGATAATGCAGGAATATGACCCTTTTGCATAAAACAGGCTTGCACCTTCGCAAAAGATAAGCCCGCTTACGCTTGCTTTCGGTTTGCGCTATTTTTAAAGAGAAGTATCAGAAAAAAGTTGGACTTTGTGGCCAAACGCCAATTACATCATCTTTTGATAGGCCTTCCACCAGCGGTCGGGAATATCATTGGCGCAGGCAGTTTCGTAATCTTTGTAGGTACAAGGCAACATAAAATGGCGTTCATAGCGCGCTTTAGCATTGGAAGGACACTCCACCTCCATCCACCATCGGTTGCTTTTTTTGGATTTATAGAAGATCAGAGCCTCATTGTGACCCTCTACCGGTACCACGTAACGCACATAATCTTTCTTTCGCTCATCCCGATAGGGGAAATCCTTTTTACGGTGTGTATATCCCTCACAGAAGTACCAAATCATCTGGGCCATAAGCGCTGCCGTTTGTGCATTGCGGTCGAGGGAGGGGTTGTACTCAAAGAGGCCCACAACCGACAGCTTATCACTTAAACCGGCATAGCGCATTATCTGGCACATCTCTTCACCGGAAAAGCCATTGGGCCCCGCATTTCGATTGCCCGGAGCCTCCGACTGGCGGATGGCAGAGATATCAATGGTAAGTAAATCCGCATTCCGCACAAGGGGTTCTGCCTCTTCAATATCAGCCCGTATGTTTCCCAACCGCCAAATGTCGAAGTAGAGTTTATTCATCAACTTCTCCGTATCGCGGTCCACATAGTAGGATTGATAACCGATGTTGGTGTAGTTAAACAGGTAGTTAGGTTTTTGGAGTAGAATCTTGCTCAAATAGGACTCCGAGGTCAATGCCTCCTCCTCTTCTCCCAGGTCAAAACGGCTATCCACACTGGTGATATTGATGATCTGGCCAAGCTGCTGGAAAGATTGATAAACGCCCCAGGTAATATCCTGGCTCCCCCCAAGAATAAGGGGGATCACCTTGGCTTTGAGGAGTTCTTCACAAATAGTACTCAGGGCAAAAAAGGTATCTTTCAGGCTATGGCCCCTCTTGATATTCCCAAGGTCTCCCAGAATAAGGTTCCACTCCCCGGGAAAGAGTTGATAGAGCTGTTGGCGGATATGGTCGGGCCCCTGGGCACACCCCTTGTTATTCACGCTTCCCCGCTCTTCAGGAACACCGATAAGGGCGATCGTCACCGCCTCCATATCGGGAAACCCCCGATCGGCAGTGTGAATTAAACTCTTATCCAACAGTTTTGGCTTCCGCGAGCTGGGGAAGTTTATCTTTTCAATCTCTACAGGGTCAAAATATACCGCAAGTTCCATCCAAGACGATTTTACCCCAAAGGTACACTATTTTTTGGCCCGGGATGTTCTGGTTTTCTTTTTTCCCCGCTGCTCCTCTGCCATCTTCAAACACTCCTCACGCGTAAGGGCTTTGGGATCCTGTGTTTTAGGGATACGGAAATTCTCTTTGCCTATTTTAAAGTAGGGGCCATAACGGCCGTTGAGGACTTGAACCACCGGATCTCCGTCAAAGGTGGCGATTTCATTTTGACGGTCTTTCTCCCTCTTGGCCTCAATGAGTTCGATGGCTCTTGAAGCATCGACGGTGGCCGGGTCATCGGTCTTTGCCAGGGAGAAGAATTTGTTGTTGTGTCGCACATAAGGACCAAAACGGCCGATGGATACAGACATCTCATACCCCTCGTATTGGCCAATCTTTCTCGGGAACTCAAAAAGCTTCAGGGCCTCTTTCAGGTCAATATCATCCATGGACTGCCCCTTTTTCAACCCGGCAAAACGGGGTTTCTCCTCATCCTCTTTCTCTCCGATCTGAACCATTGGACCGAAACGCCCAATCTTCACATAGACGTTCTTGCCCGATTCCGGATCGGTTCCAAGAAGCCGCTCGCCCTTCACTTTCTCCGTACTCTTCAGCGCCTCTTCGATGCGGTTATGGAAGGGGCCGTAAAAGCCATGGATCATTTCATTCCACACCATCTTGCCGTGGGCGATATCATCAAATCCCCGCTCCACATTGGCGGTAAAGTTATAATCCATCACCTCCCCGAAGTTATTCATCAGAAACTCATTGACCAGTTTTCCCACATCGGAGGGCACCAACTTTCCCTTGATGACGCCAAACTTCTCTGACTTCTTTTTCTCGGATATCTGGTTATGCTTCAACGAAAGGATTTCGTACTCCCGTTTTTGACCCGGGTCGTTCACCTTCTCCACATAGCCTCTCTTCTGGATGGTAGAAATGGTGGGCGCATAGGTAGAGGGACGGCCAATCCCCAACTCTTCCATTCGTTTTACCAGGCTGGCCTCCGAGTAACGAAACGGTGGAACCGCAAATTTCTGGGTGGCATGAATGGCATCGGCCTTCAGGATATCCCCTACCGCAATGGGAGGGAGCACCCCTTTCACCTCTTCATCCTCCTCATCATCCTTTGACTCCAGGTAAACCTTCAGGAAACCGTCAAAGATCAGCATCTCACCCTTGGCTTGAAAGCGCTCCTGGGTGGTGGAAATGTCAATATTAACCGTTGTTTTTTCAAACGTTGCACTACTCATCTGAGAGGCAATGGTACGCTTCCAGATAAGGTCGTAAAGACGCTGCTGAGCGCTATCACCCGAAATATGCTGGGTGGTAAGGTAGGTTGGACGGATAGCCTCGTGCGCCTCCTGTGCCCCCTTCGCCTTGGTGGTATATTGACGTACCTTGATGTACGACTCGCCATACAGTTCAGCAATTTTCTCCTTTGCCATGGCAATGGCCGTTTTGGAGAGGTTTACCGAGTCGGTACGCATATAGGTGATCTTCCCTGACTCATACAGTTGTTGCGCCACAAGCATGGTCTTAGCCACGGAGAAGTTCAGTTTTCGAGAAGCCTCCTGTTGAAGGGTAGAGGTTGTAAAGGGAGGTGCCGGAGATTTGGAAGCCGGTTTGGTCTCAATGTGGGCAATGGAGAAGGAGGCTCCCTGACACTTCGCCAGAAAGGAGAGGGCCTCTTCACGGGAAGTAAACCGTTTCGGGAGTTCGGCCTCCAAAGTGGATTTTACGTCACTCTTCTCGATGGTAAAACGGGCGGTCACCCGGTAGTAATCGCTTACCTCAAATTGCTTAATCTCCTGTTCTCGCTCTACGATGAGCCGCACAGAGACCGACTGCACACGGCCTGCAGAAAGAGCCGGTTTTACCTTTTTCCAAAGAACGGGGGAGAGCTCAAAACCCACCAGCCGATCCAGCACACGACGCGCCTGTTGGGCATTCACCAAATTAATATCCAGGCTACGTGGATTGTTGATGGCCTCCAAAATAGCACTCTTGGTAATCTCGTGAAAGACAATACGCTTGGTCTTCTCCATATCCAGTTTCAGGGTCTCCACCAAATGCCAGGAGATGGCTTCCCCCTCCCGGTCTTCATCGGAGGCTAACCAGATAACTTCCGCCTCATCAGCCAGTTTACGAAGCTCCTTCACCACTTTGACCTTGTCGTTACTGACCTGGTACTCCGGTTTAAAATCATTTTCGATATCCACCCCCAGGTCTTTCTTTGACAGGTCACGGACATGCCCAAAGCTGGACTTCACGGTAAACTCTTTCCCCAAAAACCCTTCAATGGTCTTGGCTTTCGCCGGAGACTCCACAATCACAAGATTCTTCAACATACACGTATCAAATTTAATATTTTAACACAAAGATCCCTTTTTTAGTTGATAATCAGCACTATACCTATATCGAGAAAAGAGAAGCTCCCTGTTTTCACGGCACAAAAGTATAATTTTCTTTTATATGTTTATGTCTTGTACCCTTTGGCTTGGTTTAACCGCAACATTTGCAAAAATTGTTTCCAACTTCCGTCTTCCGACTTCCAACCCCATAATCATTCCGCTGTATCTCTTCTTACAGTCATGGGGGGGGGTCATCCCATTACCATAAAGGCTTATGATCATACCCCCAAACCAATGGGCAAGGGCAAAAAGTACCAATTCCCAATTGTTTACTACTTTTGCCGCACGAACGAAAAGAATGAGCGTAAAACCATCGAAGTTGGAAAAGAAGAAAAAGGTATATATTGAAACCTATGGGTGTCAGATGAATTTCTCCGATAGTGAGATTGTCGCTTCCGTATTGTCTGACCACCACTATATCCCGGCAAAAGATGCGAAAGAGGCAGATGTGGTATTAATCAACACCTGTTCCATTCGGGATAATGCGGAGCAGCGTATCCACAAACGGCTTCGGGAGTTAGCGTCCCTAAAAAAGCGAAACAAAGAGGTGAAGATAGGGGTCATTGGATGCATGGCCGAACGACTTAAAGATCAACTCTTTCAGCAAGAGACAATGGTGGATCTCATGGCAGGGCCCGATGCCTACCGGGATCTGCCCCGCTTGTTGGAGACTGCCGAAGATGGAGATAAAGCCATCAATGTATTGTTATCCACCACCGAGACCTACGACGACATCAATCCCGTGCGACTGGTAAGTAATGGCATATCTGCTTTTATCAGTATCATGCGAGGATGTGAAAACTTTTGCACCTATTGCGTGGTACCTTATACCAGGGGAAAAGAGCGAAGCCGCAATCCCCAAACCATCGTGAACGAAGCAAAAAAGCTGGTGGCCGATGGCTATAAGGAGATCACCCTGCTGGGCCAGAATGTCAACTCTTACCGATGGGAAGAGGAAGCGGGGGAAACCCTCTCCTTCCCCGGACTGTTAGAACGGGTTGCAGCGGTGAGCCCACAGCTAAGGGTACGCTTTGCCACCTCCCATCCCAAAGATCTTAGCGATGAACTGCTGCAAGTGATGCAGGCACACCCCAACATCTGCCGAAGCATCCACCTTCCGGCCCAGTCGGGAAGCACAAAGGTATTACGAAAAATGAACAGGCGATACTCCCGGGAGTGGTATATGGATCGGATTCGCGCCATCAGGCAATACTTACCGGAGGCCACCATCACCACAGACCTCATCGCCGGATTTTGTGGCGAGACCGAAGAGGATCACCAAATGACCCTGGCATTGATGCGTTGGGTGCAATACGATTACGCCTTTATGTTTAAATACTCCCAAAGGCCGGGTACGCTGGCCGCCAATCGCATTCCCGATGATGTGCCGGAGGCGGTAAAGAGCCAACGGCTAAGTGAAATCATTGCCTTACAGCAGGAGCTCTCCCATGAAAGCAATAAGAAGGATGTGGGAAAAACCTTCGAGGTACTGGTAGAGGGGATCTCCAAACGCAGTGACAAGCAGGTTTTTGGCCGAAACTCGCAAAACAA
>PDRJ01000006.1 GCA_002748065.1 Bacteroidota bacterium | reverse complement strand
TTTAGCTTGGGTTGATGGCAACGTTCACAAAAAGTTATCACTCAACTCCCGACTTCGGTCTTCGGTCTTCCGACTTCCGTCCCTATAATCATTCCATTATCATTCTCTTTCCTCCGGCGCTTACCGGCTTTTATCTTTTGCCTTTTTTCTGTTAGTTAGTTAGTTAGTTAGTTAGTTAGTTAGTTAGTTAGTTAGTTAGTTAGTTAGTTAGTTAGTTCGGGAAATAAAATAGTCAATTTTTCGAATGTTAAGTGTGGAAATAATTAAAAAATGTTGTACCTTGGGAGCGATTTGGTGAGATGGGGAGGTTTGGTGGGGCGTGATATTAAAAAGAGCGGGGAATACGGTTTGAATACATTTATGAACATCAAAATAGTGGCCTTATGAAAAACAAAAACATTTATTTTTTACTGTTTATGCTTCTCTCCCTTGGATTGGGCGCGCAAGAGACCTTTTTTGTGAGCTACGAACAACCGTATAAGGAGAGAGCCTATCACTTAACGCTCAATGGGAGCGAAGGATACCTGATCTCTGGAATCTCGTATCGGAATGAAGACGCAAGAGAAGTGCTGTTGAAAAAGGTAGATCTGGAAGGAAGCGAAGTTTGGAGTAGCTATTATTCGTCGGCCTTTGTGGGGCTTGGGGATGTGGTCTGCCTCGATGAGGAGGGAGCGATCCTCCTTCTGGTGAATGAGGATCGTGAGGAGGGGACGATGGTAACCCTTAAGAAGTTAGATCAATCGGGAACCGAGTTGCTCTCCAAAGAACTTCTCCTGGGACGGGGGATGGGGATCACTGCCATTGCGGATGGTTTTCTCGTTACCGGGGATGCCTCTTCCGAAAAGACCGCTTTCGTGGTGAGGCTTGACCGCTCCCTTGAAGTGGTGTGGCAGAAATTCTACGCCATCGCCTCCGGCTCCATGGAATCGTCTTCTTCCGTTAATGCCCTGGAACTTGATGGCTCCTTTTACCTCCTGGGTAATCTATCGGGTGGCTATCAATCACTGTATAAATCCTATCTCTTAAAGATGGATCAACAGGGAGATAGTGTATGGACAAAGATGTTGGATGTACATATTACGCCGTGGTATCAATCCCTTGTGCCGGATTCCGATGGACGGATAGTGCTCCAGGGCTTCTACTACAAAGACGGTAGTACGGAGGGGGTCTCTTCGATTATTTGTCTCGACCCCAATGGGGCGATTGTGTGGGAGAATGAACTCTTTGATGAGAGTGGGATCTATGGAAATGATATTGTTGCGTGTGGTGACGGCCAATACTTCTCTTGTGGTACGCTGGGCACCACTCCCTCTTCTTCCCCTTCCCGTATTTACCTCTTTAAGACGGATGCACATGGTGAGAATGTTTGGAAAAAAGAGATTGTAAGGCCCTCTTGCAGTGCATCTGCCAGTAGTTTGATTGTGGACGGCAACCATATCATTTGTGCCGGAAGTGTGAAAAAGACCAGGGGAGAAGATAATTTTTTCCTGATGAAGACCACTTGGGACGGAGGTCTTCAGGGGGTGGACGATGGCGTAGTGCAACAATTGCCCTTCTCCCTTTCTCCTAACCCCGCCGCTGATTTTGTGCAAATTGAGGTTCCTTCCGTTCCCGGAGAGAAGGTGGTTGTGACGCTTCTGAACGCTTCCGGGCAGCAGGTTTATTACGCGGAAGAGTCCTCCTCCAGGGGGAACCCGCTTACATACAAGATGGCGCTCAGAGAACTTCCTCACGGAATCTATACCGTGCAATTACAAATCGATGGCCAAAGCCATTTCAAGAAACTTGTGGTGCAATAATTTCGGGAAACAGGGGAGGTAGAGGCTCGTTTTTCCCCTGTTTCTTTTTACTTTTGCAGCGTTGATATGGAAGCATTATTGGCGCATAGGGTTTTTCAGGTCATTGCAGAGGCCTCGGAGGCGTTGGGGCAGCGGAGTTTTGTCATAGGTGGGTTTGTGCGTGACCTGATCTTAAAACGGCCCTCCAAGGATATTGATGTGGTGACGGTGGGTTCGGGCATTCTTCTCGCTGAAAAAGTGGCTTCTATGCTGGGAGGAGGAAAACTCTCGGTGTTTAAGAATTTTGGTACGGCACAGTTGAAGTTTTTCGACGGCGAAGGGATGATGGAGGTTGAGTTTGTTGCGGCTCGGAAGGAGTCCTATCACCACGACTCTCGGAAGCCCATGGTGGAAGAGGGGAGTTTGGAGGATGATCAAAACCGTCGTGATTTTACCATCAATGCCTTGGCGTTGAGCTTGAATAAGGACTCTTTTGGCGAGTTATCCGATCCCTTTGGCGGGATTCAGGATCTGCATGATTGGTTGATCCGTACTCCCCTAAACCCCGATATCACCTATTCCGATGATCCTTTGCGCATGATGCGGGCCATTCGGTTTGCCACACAGTTGCAGTTTACCATTGTTCCCGCGTCCAGGGAGGCTATTGTGCGTAATGTGAAGCGTATTCGGATCGTCTCCAAGGAGCGGGTGCTGGATGAGTTGATGAAGATTATCCGGGCGCCAAGGCCCTCTGTGGGGTTCTTTCTTCTGTTGGAGACAGGGCTTTTGCAGGAGATCCTTCCCGAGATGGTGTTGCTCAAGGGAACCGAGTCGAGGGGGGGGCGTAGCCATAAAGACAACTTCTTTCATACCCTGGAGGTTCTGGATAATGTGGCGAGGGTGTCAGAGAACCCTTGGTTGCGTTGGGCTGCTGTGTTTCACGATATTGCCAAACCCGCTACCAAAGCGTGGGATGCGACGCATGGTTGGACGTTTCATAACCATGACTACCTGGGTGCAAAGATGTTGCCCCGTATCTTTAAACGGTTGAAAATGCCCATGGGCGATCCGCTGAAGTATGTTCAAAAACTGGTTGCACTCCACCTTCGCCCGCAGGTGCTCTCCGAATCCATTGTGACCGACTCTGCCGTCCGCCGCCTTCTCTTCGATGCGGGCGACGATGTGGATGACCTGATGATTCTCTGTGAGGCGGATATCACCTCAAAAAATGAGCGGAAAAAGCAGCGTTTTCTGAAGAATTTCGCCTTGGTTCGGCAAAAACTGAAGGAGGTGGAGGAGAAGGATCGTATCCGTAACTGGCAGCCCCCTGTTAATGGCGAGATTATCATGGAGACCTTCGGGTTAACCCCCTCCCGGGAGGTGGGCGTGCTTAAGTTAGCCATCCGCGAGGCAATTTTAGACGGTACCATCCCCAATGAGTTTGAACCTGCCTATGCCTTTCTGTTGAAAGAGGGGCGCTCCATGGGGCTCTCTGTAAAGCGAGACTATACGCAGGAGAAAGCGTAGTGTGATTTTCTAAACCAGAGCACTTTTTTGTGGATTATTTTTTTAACTTTACCTCAAATTACAAATTTGGTTAATGTGCTATTAGGTTATGAAGGTATATAAGTTTAGATTATTGTCTTCTGAAAATGAAGATTTTGTGAGAGATATTGAGGTGGGAGAGGAGCAGAGTTTCTATGATTTTTATCTTGCCATTCAATTTGAAATCGATTTGGATATGGACGAATTAGCCTCCTTTTTTGTCTGTAACAGGGCGTGGGAAAAGGAGGTGGAGATCCTCTTGACGGATATGTCCGATGAGGAGGAGGATACCGAGGGCTTTATGAAGCAACGTCTTATGGATGATACGCGGATTGGCGATTTTGTGAAGGGCGAATTGAAGCAACGTTTTCTTTTTGAGTATGATTTCCTGGAGGTGAAGACGCTCTTTATCGAGGTGATAGGGGAGAAAGAGGAGTCTGATCAGGAGGTGGAGGAGCACTACCCGCTCTGCACCTATCGGCGGCAAGAGTTGTCAGAAGCGGAGGAGGAGCCCTCACAGGAGCGTGAGCGTAGCGATTACGGTGCTGCCTCTACCCAGCGGATAGCAGAAGATACAATGCTGTTTGATAACGCGTTGGATCTTGATCTCTTCGACTTTTAATGCCTCATGCCTAAGCTGATTATCCTTACAGGACCTACAGCTGTGGGAAAGACAAACCTTGCCATCTCCTTGGCATTGCACTACGGTACTTCTATTATTTCCTGCGATTCGAGACAGTTTTATCGCGAGATGCACATCGGTACGGCAGCCCCTTCCGCAGAGGAGTTGGCAGCAGTTCCACACTATTTTGTGGGGCACCTCTCCATCCATGATTCTTATAATGTGAGTAAGTTTGAACAGGAGGTATTGGCGCTGTTACCTAGGCTGTTTGAAAAGCGGGATACGGTGATTATGACCGGTGGTTCCGGAATGTATATTGATGCGGTTACCTATGGTATTGATGACCTTCCCGATGCGGATGAAAAGGTGAGGCGTGAGGTGAAAATGGAGTGGCATAAGAATGGTCTTGAGGGGTTGCGTGTGTGGCTTCAGCAGCTTGATCCCGAGCTCTGCGAAACCATCGACCTTTCCAACCCCAATCGGATGCGCCGCGCCATCGAGGTCTGTTTGCAAACGGGAAAACCCTTCTCCACATTGCGTCGGGGAACGCCCAAAGAGCGTGCTTTCTCCTTCGAGAAGATCTGTCTGGTTCGTCCCCGGGAGGAGCTTTATGAACGGATCAACCGGCGTGTGGACGGGATGATGGCGCAAGGGCTGGAACAGGAGGCGAGGGCACTGTATCAATACCGACACCTGAATGCCTTGAATACGGTGGGATATAAGGAGTTGTTTCGTTACTTTGCGGGGGAGATCTCGTTGGAGCAGGCTGTGACTGATATTAAGACCCATAGCCGTCGCTATGCCAAACGGCAAATGACCTGGTTTCGGCGAGATCCCTCCTACCAATATGTAACCATGGCGGATAGGGATGAGTTGTTTGTAAAGAGATCATAATGTGATAAGGATTGAGGAAAGATATGGTAATCCTGTTTAAAAACAAGAAGTTATGATGAAAAAAACTATTTTATTGGGATGGTGTCTCCTCTCTCTTTGGGGGCTCTCATACGCTCAGAATGCCGGAAACCTCCATGGCGTGGAGACGGAAGAGCGGGGGATCGATGTGCATAATGTGGTGAAGATGTCAGGCAACTGGTTTATTGCTTACCGTAACGGGATTCGTCAAGTGCATGCCGATGATGATCCATTGAGTCCGGAGATACAGACCAAACGGGAGAATCGGTTTGTGTTGAAACGGAGCTACTTTACCCTTAAAAAACGGTTGAATCCGATCTTCTCCGTGCGCTATACCATGGATTTGACAGTGGATAAGGAGGGCGACGATGCCGGTAACGTGGAGACACGGTTGAAATACCTATACGTGAAGGCGAAGATGCCCTTTCAAGGTGATTATTTTACCGGTATGTGGGTGGAAGCGGGAATGGTACACCGTCCTTGGTTGGACTATGAGCAGAAGATCAACACTTACCGAGTGCAGGATAACATGTTTATTGAACGGAATAAAATCTTCAATTCGGCCGATTTTGGCGTGACTGTGGGCGGAAACATCGGCCCAAAGATGGATAAGGCGTTTCTTGAGGAGGTGAATGGTGCTATGCCGGGGAAGTGGTTCTCCTATGTGTTGGGGATCTACAATGGTGGCGGCTATTCCAGTGCAGAGCATAATAAAAATAAGGTCTTTGCTGCCCGGCTCTCCATTCGGCCTTTTGCCAATCGTTTTCCCCAACTTCAACTCAGTGGTTGTATTAATACGGGAAAAGGGAATGCCAGGGAAGCACCCGCCTTTAATCAGTTGCTGGGATTTATGGCCTATACCGGACGACATCTGACCCTGACGGCCCAGTACCATGCGGGTGTCGGTGATTTTCGGGCCAAATATGTGGAGGAGGGGAACCCTTCCAAGGCCTTAAAAAACGATGGATATAGCTTCTTTGGCGAATATCGCATCCACAAAACCCCTTTCGCCGTGTGGGGGCGGTTCGATCTGTTTGAGGTGCATCGGAGTCCTTCGACCGACCAGGTGAAAAGAATCATCGGTGGCTTGACCTACGTAATCAGCAAGAACCTGCGTCTGGTGGTTAATGCGGAGCATAATCAGGATAAAGGGGAGAAGAATGATATCTATGAGGTGAATTTAGAGGTCTCTTTTTAGTTTAGTGTCTGTTCATAAAGTCAACGCTTTGAGAAGAGGCTGTCTGGAACGTTCGAATTCGAGGCTTGCGAAGGCCGAAAAATGTGAGTTTACCGGGGTAAATGATCCTTTGGAAGACAAGCGTAACGAAGAAGTCAGACTTTCTAGACGGACTCTAGTTTAGTGTGCGAAATTATTTCGTAGCTTTGAAGCGTTATCGGTTTCCTTGCGGAGAGGCGCTTCCGCAGGAATTAAAAGGGAATGTCGTGAGAGTCGACAACAGTTCCCGCTGCTGTAATTCCCGTGCTTTCGGGCATGTGTTGAGGATCAGAGCCACTGCCCCTCAGGGTGGGAAGGCATTCAACTATAGGATAAGTCAGAAGACCTGCCGTAACGTTGAATCTGCCTCTGCGGTGAACGGAAGCGATCAGGGATGGATCTTTCAACTTTTTACCCCCAAGGCAGCAAATAATAGTAGGAGTGTCGTGGACTTTCCAGACGGATTCCAGGGGATTTTTGTAAATATTATTCGAGGTATGAAGCGCATTGTGTTATCTGTACTGTTTTTGTTTGCAACAACGGTTTTGCTTTTGGCGCAGCAGTATATTGGAACGGTTTATACGTACAAGCCTGCTCCCGGGCAGTTTATTAATGTTTCGCCATGGGGCGTGCCTGCTGCCATGGAGACTTTAATAGGTGGAGCCTATGGTTCAATGTCTCTAGGCTCTTTCGGCGGTTATGTGATTTTTGGCTTCGATGAGCCTGTGGAGAATGACCCCGATAATCCTTATGGGGTTGACTTTACTATCTTTGGGAATGCCTATGACGACTGGTCGGAGCCGGCGGTGGTTTATGTGATGCGTGATGAGAACGGAAATCGCCTGCCCGACGATCAGTGGTATGAGCTTGCCGGCAGTGACTATTTCTTCAGCACCTCCCGTAGAGGTTATGCTGTTACCTATTCGAACCCCGGCGGAGGGGTTGCCGCGAATGTGCCGTGGACGGATAACCTGGGAAATTCCGGAGAAATTGTGGTTAACGAATTTCATCTTCAGCCTTGGTATCCCCAGCCGGAGTATTTCCCGGAGGTCTCTACTATGGCGTATACCCTTACCGGCTCTTTTGTTCGTGCACGCCTTGATACCACCAATCCCTACCTGGTGCGTTCTTGTGTGCGTGCTTTTGGCTATGCCGACAACTATAAGCGGGGATCCGGACCTCATACGCTCCCCAATAATCCCTATACCAAAGAGATTGAGAATAGTGGCGCCGACGGCTTTGACATCTCTTGGGCTGTGGATGAAACAGGCCAATATGTAGATTTGGAGGCCATCGATTTTGTAAAGGTTCAGTCAGCAGCCTTGGAAAATGCCGGTTGGCTGGGGGAACTCTCTCCGGAGTTGGGGGGTGCCATTGATATCCCACCCAACGCTTCCATCACCGGAGAAAATCGTATGTTGGTAGTGGCCGATCTGCCGGTGATCTGTACCTCCACTGAGTGGCCGTTGGAGTACCTGGAGTTTGTCAATGGAAGAAAGCAGTCTTATGCGGCAGTGGCGTGGAGCGTAAGCGGATGTGGGGGGTATGTGGATGATAATGATGTGTTGCATGTGAGCACTTCGGGAGAGCTAACGCTTACGGCAAACTCGTTGACAAACCCTGGTCTTACCTGGTCGCAATCCTGTTTGGTGGATATTCCCTCCTCTTTGGAAGAAAATGTATTGCAAGAGCTTGAGGCGTACCCCATTCCTGCGTCAGATTATCTGTATCTGCACTTGCCTGTGGATGGTGAGGTCGCATTGTTCAGTATCCATGGACGGAGAGAGAAAACCTACTTCCTACAGGCGGGGGATCACCGCTTGAATCTTGCGTCTCTCTCTCCCGGTATGTGGATTTTGGTGGCGGAGGGAGAGGATTGTTACAGCATTGTCAAATTGGTGGTACAGCGATGATGAGAACACCTCTTTTCATGATTTTTCTGTTACTGGTCAGTGCTGTGGGGGCGCAGTCGTTGTTGGACACAACCTATACCTTGCCTGCAGCAGACGTGTACAGCAAACGAATTTTTCTGCCCGAAGAGGCGGGGATGAAGGTTTCCCATATAGATACCCTTCTGGTCATGGAGAAGATTACCCAAGACCTCTCGGAACTTTTGTCGGAGAATACCCCCATTTTTATCAAGAGCTATGGCCGTGGTGCTTTGGCAACGGCCTCTTTTCGCGGAACGGCTCCTTCTCATACTCAAGTTTATTGGAATGGAATGAATATCAATAGTCCCATGCTCGGGATGGTGGACTTTTCCCTGATACCGCTCTATATCCTGGATGAGGTGTCGCTGCATCATGGCACCTCCAGCATGGCTGAGGGTAGCGGTGGGCTGGGGGGAGCCATAACGCTCGACAACAAGCCCCAGTGGGAGCCCGGTCTGGATCTTCGTCTTCTGCAAGGGGTGGGATCCTACCACACTTTGGAAGATTTTGTCGCTCTTCGGGTGGGGAGTGAACGCTTTCAATCAAAGACCAGGGCCTATTTCTCCTCTTCACGGAATGACTATACCTTTTTGAATATCTATAACTTTGATCGGGATCCTCAGACAGGTGATTTTATCTACCCTGTGGATACCAATAAGAATGCCGACTACCGCAAGTGGGGGGTATTGCAGGAGTTCTACCTGCGAACCCGCTCTCAGGCCCGGTGGTCGCTCATCTATTGGGCACAGGATTCCCGGCGGAAGATCCCCGGCGTAGCAAGTTACGAGGGGCCTGAGACTTCCCGCCTCAACAAGTTGTCGGAACGGAGCCACCGGCTGATCCTTAACCGGGTCCATTCAACAGCGCAGGGGGCGTTCAACGTGCAGATGGGGTTTCAGGCCCATACGATGCACTATTACCTCAAAAACTTTATCCCGGGCTACGGTTACCGAAATGCCGTCTTCTCCCAAAGTAAGGATCTTAGCCTGCTAAACAAGGCGGAGTACCGCAGGAAGATGGGGAAGGGGTGGTCGCTGAATAGTACCCTCTCGTGGGACTATTTTAAGGTCTCCACAAAGGATACGGTAACCTCCGAGGGATATGGCAACAGTCGTCATGACCTCTCTCTGCTCTGTACCCTTCAAAAGGATTTTGGGGATCGCGTACATACCCTGTTGATGCTTCGTCAGGGTATTGTGGATGGCCATTGGACGCCCTTTTCCCCCTATTGGGGCATCGATGTGATGCTGAGCCGTAAGTATGCCCTTGTGTTAAAGGGAAACGTGGCAAGAAACTTTCACCAACCCACCCTGAACGATCTCTATTGGTTGCCGGGGGGAAATCCTGAGTTGAGGCCCGAGCAGGGAATCTCCGGAGAGTTGGGGGTGGCGCATTTGTGGGAGCAAGACAGGGTTAAGCTGGCCTCGGAAGTTACCGCTTTCTACTCCGATGTAAAAGATTGGATTATCTGGACCTATTCCGGAAAAGGTTACTGGAATCCCCTGAATATTAAACACGTGGTTTCTAAAGGGGTGGAGGTCTCGGCTAATGTGGCTTTCCAATTTAAGAAGATCAGGGTGCAGTCGGTGGCAACCTACGCCTTTACCCGGGCGCTGAATTATGGCGACCGGAGGGTGTGGGGCGATGACTCCTATGGAAAACAGCTGGTGTATGTGCCGGTACACTCGGGCAATGTTATGTTTCGAGTGGAGTGGAAAAAGTGGTCGTTGGTTTGGCAGCATAACAGCTATAGCGAACGTTTTACCACAAGTAGCAACGACCTCCATAAGAGATCTGTGATCTATCCCTACTTTATGAATGATTTAAAAGTGGCAAAGAGTTTTGATTTTAAAGGTTTTCGTATTACTTCCGAGTTGAAGGTCTTCAACCTGTTTGATGAGTCGTACCATTCGGTACTGATCCAGCCCATGCCCGGTATTAATGCCATGTTTTCCCTTTTATTTGATTTGAAATGATGCAAAAAAAAGGTTTATATCTGCTGATTCTGACGGCGTTTCTGCTCCTCTTCTCCTGCATGAAAGAGGATCATCTTGGCATTGGGAGAGGGGATCTTCCGGTAAAATCCCATGAAGGGCTTTTTATCACTTGTGAAGGGAATTTCACGTACAATAATGCTTCCTTATCCTATTATGATATCGCGCATAAAGAGGTTTACAATGAGGTGTTTTTTACGGTGAATGGACTCTCTTTGGGCGACGTGGCCCAGTCGGTGGTGCTGAGAGATTCGTTGCTCTATGTGGTGGTGAATAATAGCGGTAAGATTATCGTGTTGGATGCGGATGATTTCTCCTTTAAAAAGAAGATTACCGGCTTCACCTCCCCGCGTTATATCCATTTCTTGAGCCGGGAGAAGGCCTATGTGACGGATCTTTATGCCCATGCCATTGCCATTGTCGATTTGGAAGAAGACACCATTAGCGGTTATATTTCTGTCCATAATACGCTTTCGGCGTTCAACCAGCATCCCACGGAACAGATGGTGGCCATTGGGAATCGTGTTTTTGTCAACTGTTGGAGTTATGACCGAAAGATTTTGGTGATTGACAGTGATAGGGATAAGGTGATCGACTCGGTGGCGGTGGCGAAGCAGCCTAACTCCATGGTCTTGGACAAGTACAACCGCCTTTGGGTGCTCTCTGATGGCGGGTATCCGGGGTCTCCCTATGGTCAGGAGCATCCCGCGCTGACCTGCATTGAGCCCTATTCGCTGTCGATTATCGATACCATTATGATGGATATGGCTGATGCGCCCTCTGAGCTTGCCATCAACGGTACCCGGGATACGCTCTTTTTCCTCAACGGGGACCTCTACTATATGGCCGTTGTGGGAATGGATGCCCCGGAAATCTTTGTGGAGAGCCCGTATGAACAAAGCTATATGGGCGGATTTTATGGGCTGGGCGTGGATCCTGCCACCTCGGAGGTTTATGTGGCCGATGCCATTGACTATAACCAACCCGGAGTGGTGTATCGTTATTCCCCCCATGCCATGCCTTTGGACACTTTCCAGGTTGGAATTATTCCTGGTGCTTTTTGTTTCAAGGAGAAGATGTTACCCTCCAATAGCACTATTCAAAGGAGATAGTTGTCATTTTTTTCTCTTTTTTTAGGAAAAAAATAGGTTCAAGATAACTTTAGAGATTAATTATCTTTGTAAGTTATTTTGTATCAATGAAAAACAAGTATATAAAAAACACGCATATTTCAGAACGTAAAA
>PDRJ01000041.1 GCA_002748065.1 Bacteroidota bacterium | reverse complement strand
CGGAAAGAGCTCTTTGGTGGTCCTGATGGTCACCTCCATCTCCTCGGGATGGTGTGCATAGTCGTCGATGAATTGCCGGTGTGCCTCTTGAAGGATAAACTCATAGCGCCGCTTGATACCGCGGTATGACGCCAATGCTTTTTTTACGGTTTGGAGTGGGATCCCCACCTGTTGGGCAATGGCTACTGCTGCAACGGCGTTCTCCACATTGTGCCTTCCCGGCACCTGGCTTTGCATAACGATGGATCCTTTGGGGGTGGAGAGGGTGTACTCGTATTGGTGGTTTACCACACGGATCTCCTGAGCCACATAGTCTGCTCCCGCCTCCAGGCCGTAGGATTGGTGCGCCCATGGAACCGGAAGGAGTTGTTGCTGAGTAACCACTGTTCCTTGGGTGCGTTGTGCAAAAAGGGTAAAAGCCTTCTGTAAAGCTTCATAGTTGCCATAAACATTGAGATGGTCGGGGGCAATGGACGAGATGACCGAAAGGTTAGGGTGAAGCTGAAGAAAAGAGCGGTCGTATTCGTCGGCCTCCACAATCATAAATTGGGGCTTCTCGTGATAGATAAGGTTGGTGTGGTAGTTGGTCGTGATGCCGCCGACAAATGCCAGTATGGGAATTCCCGCTGTATGGAAGATATGGGATAATAGTCCGGATATGGTTGTTTTTCCATGGGTTCCCGCCACGGCAATGCAAGGGTATTGCTTCGACAGTATGCCCAAAATCTCTGCCCGTTTGTAGAGCGGTAATCCCCGTTCTCTTGCATAGGTGAGCAGAGCGTTGGATGTGGAAATGGCCGGGGTATAGATCACCTTTTCGGTATCGTTCTCAAAAAGAGATGCCTCTTCTTTGTGAAAGACCCGGATTCCCTCCTTTTGGAGTTGTGCCGTGAGTGCCGTTGGTGTTTTATCATAGCCGTATACTTCCCATCCCGTACGGTTGTAATAGCGTGCCAGGGCGCTCATGCCGATTCCGCCGATGCCAATGAAAAGAACCTTATGTCGATCTGTTTTTCTCATCGTTTTGTCGCTATTAAGTGAAAAACTTCATCGGCGATGGCTGTTGCTGCATGGGGTTGTCCCATGGAGCGTATATGTTGAGCAATCTCCGACACCTTTTGGGGGTTGTTCAGGAGCTGTGTGATGGTGGGAAGCAGTCGCTCCATCATCTCCTTTTGGGGAATACAGATGGCGGCTCCCTTCTCTTGTAGGTAGCGTGCATTTTTGTACTGATGATCTGCCGCCGCCGAGGGGAGTGGGATAAAAAGGGTGCACTTTCCGGCCACGGCCATCTCCGAGATGGCAATGGCTCCTGCCCTTGAAATTATGATGTCCGCAGCACCATAAGCCAGGTCCATGCGCGTGATGAATTGGTGTATCTTAATGCGTTCGTTTTGGAGTTTTTCTGTTGCTTTCACCGCCTCGTCATAGCCTCTGCTTCCTGTTTGCCAGAGGATATTGGCCTGTAACCTCTCCTCTTTGAGGATCGCCATGATGGCACGGTTAATGGCCAGGGAGCCCTGGCTTCCTCCAACGATGAGAATGGTGGGAAGCGCTTCTGTGAACTCAAAAAACTGCAGCGCCTCTCGCTTGTCTCCATGCGGTGTCTGTAGCTGTTTTCGGATGGGGTTTCCCGTTTGAACAATCTTCTCTTTGGGGAAAAACTGCTCCATCTTATCGTAGGCGACGCATATTCTGTCCGCCCTTTTGCCCAGCGTTCTGTTGGTGATGCCGGGATAGGCGTTCTGCTCCTGAATAAGGATGGGGATTCTCTTTAATGCAGCGGCATAGAGGGTAGGGCCTGAGGCGTACCCCCCGGTACCGATGGTGATATCCGGTTTAAACTGACGGATGATCTTGAGGGCCTTGATAAGGCTGCCCACCAACCGGAAGGGAAAGAGCAGGTTTTTCGCGGAGAGTGAACGGGCGATCCCCGTGATATTAAGTCCGGTGATGGGATACCCCGCATGGGGTACCTTGCTCATCTCCATGCGTCCTTTGGCTCCCACAAAGAGGAACCGGGCCTCTGGCTCTTTTTCCCGGATAGCCTCTGCAATGGCGATGGCCGGGAAGATATGCCCCCCGGTGCCACCACCACTAATCAGGTATCTATGTGGTTGTTGTTTACGCATCCGTGTTCGTTTCAATTATTTCACTATGTCTGCTTACATTGAGAACAATTCCCACGGCAAAGCAGGTAATTAAGATGGAGGTACCTCCCATGCTGATGAGCGGAAGAGGCTGTCCTGTAACCGGGAGGATCCCCGTGGCAACCATCATGTTTGTCATGGCTTGGAAGGTGATCATAAAACCGATTCCTAAAGCCAGGAAGTGCCCGAACTGACTCGATGTATTTTTGGCAACCCGATAGCACTGAGCAAGTAGGATGAGGTATAAGCCCAGGATGAGCACCAGCCCAATGATTCCTGTCTGCTCGATGATCGTGGCGAAAATAAAGTCATTGTACGATTCCGGCAGGAAGTGTCGCTGCGTGGAGTTGCCGTATCCCTTGCCAAAGGGCCATCCGTCGGCAATGGCGATCTTCGACTGCAGGGCCTGGTAATTGCTCTCCCGCTCATGATCCCCGGAAAGATAGCTCTCTATGCGGTTTTCCCAGGTCGTTACCCGGGGGATTAGATCCGGCGCAGCTTTTCCTAATACCATGATGGTGAGCAGTCCGGCAATGCCAAATCCTCCCAAAACCCCGATGAGCTTGCCACTGGCTTTGCCCATGATCAGCATAACCAAGGCAATGATGTAGACCAAGACGGCGGTACTCAGGTTGGAGGGGAGGATCAGTGCACATATAAATATAATGGGCATGATGACATACAAGACGCCTTTCTCAAAATCATGGATGAGGTTGTTCTTCGACGCAATAGCTCTGGCAAGGTACATCACCATCCCTATCTTGGCGATATCCGATGGCTGGAAGGTGAGACCAAAGAGGAAGGGTAGCTCCCGTTTGGCACTGTTTAGATTCAATCCCACCACATAGGTGGCAATGAGGAGAATGATGCTGATCCCCAGAATAAGTTGTACCAGCCTGCTGTAGCGAATAATATCGAAATGTTTGTGGGTGACGTAGAGGGTGACAAAGCCGAGGAGAAGGATAAGCCCATGCTTCAGGAGGAAGAAAGTGGTATTCCCATCTTTCCGCAACCAGGCCAGGTTCCCAATGGTGCTAAAAACCGACAATAGGGAGAAAGCAAGTAGGGCAATGACAACCCACCAGAGCGTTTTATTTCCTTCTAAACGGATCCCTCTCATCCTTATAATTTTTTTACAGCGTTGATGAACCGGTTGCCCCGCTCTTCATAATTTTCAAAAAGATCGAAACTTGCACAAGCAGGTGCCAGAAGAACGGTGTCTCCCGGCCGAGCTGCCTGATAGGCCATCGTGACGGCCTCTTCCATGCTTTCGGTTTTGTGGATCTTCTCCACATGATTGATAAAGGTCTCAGCAAGTTTACGTGTATCTTTTCCTAAACAGATTAACACCTCGACACGACTCTTTACCTGCTCCATCAGTTGCATGTAGTCGTTTCCTTTGTCGACTCCGCCGGCAATCCAAATGACGCGGCCTTGTTGTGACTCCAGGGCAAACCACGCTGCGTTGATATTCGTGGCTTTGCTGTCATTGATATAGGTTACCCCGTGTATGGTGGCAACGGTTTCGAGACGGTGTTTCTCATTCTTGAAATCGGAAAGGGATTGTTTGATGCTATCCTTACGGATATCAATGAGTCGCCCTGCGACTCCGGCAGCCATGGAGTTGTACACATTGTGCCTGCCTTGTAATGCCAATTCTTCGAGTGTCATAGATATTTCTTGGTTATTTTTTTCGGGTATGATGATATGGTGGCCGTTGAGCCATGCGGCGGCCCCTTGGTCTTGTGTGAGGGTGATGGCGTGGAGCTGTGCCTTCACCACTGTCTTAGATAGCATCTCCAGGCTCTTGGGATCTTCTTTACATACAATGAGATGATCCTCCTCTATTTGATTCATGGTGATACGCATTTTGGAAAGGGCATAGGCCTCAAAGTCGTTGTGGTACCGGTCGAGATGATCCGGAGTGATGTTGGTGATCACAGCAATATGTGGCCTGAAGGAGGTGATGCCATCCAGCTGAAAACTGCTCACTTCCACCACATAGAAGTCGTAGCCCTCTGCTACGGCTCTGGAAAAACTGTATCCCACATTGCCCGTAGCAATGCTCTTCCTGCCAGCACGCTCCAGGAGGTGTTGGGTGAGTAGCGTCGTGGTGGTCTTGCCGTTGGTGCCGGTGATGGCGATCAATGTTCCTTCGCAGTGTTGATAGGCAAACTCAATCTCAGCGATGATGGTAACTCCTTTTTCCCTGAAATGAT
The DNA here is from genome assembly GCA_002748065.1 of Bacteroidota bacterium. GTDB lineage: Bacteria > Bacteroidota > Bacteroidia > Bacteroidales > BM520 > BM520. The sequence goes on along the minus strand of PDRJ01000041.1, from coordinate 83,421 downwards.
CCAGCACTTTTGCATTTTCCGGTATCCCCGGGCTCTTTATGACCCTTTGGGCCTGGTAAATCTGATCGGTATGTCCTCCCTCTTCGAAGGGGATCCCCTCCTTTTGTAGCTCAGCACGGTAGTGGGGACGTAAGCTTCCTCTATCAGAAAGAAAAATGGTATAGCCCCTCTTCTTTGCCAATAGAGCAGCACCTACGCCTGACTCTCCTCCTCCTAATATGACAATACGCTCACGATTCATTTATCTGATTTTTAAGGTGATGATGGATACGACGGCCAACAGAATGCCTGTGAGCAAAAAACGCATTACAATTTTGGCCTCGGGATATCCTCTCTTTTGGTAGTGATGGTGTAGGGGAGCCATTAGAAAGATTCGCCGCCCCTCTCCATAGCGTCTCTTGGTATATTTGAAATAAGAGACCTGCATGATGACCGAGAGGTTTTCCATAAGGAATACCCCACAGAGGATAGGAAGCAGCAACTCCTTCCGGATCATAATGGCAAAAACGGCAATGATGGCTCCTATGGCCAGGCTCCCGGTATCTCCCATAAAAACTTGAGCAGGGTAGGAGTTGTACCATAGGAATCCTAAACAGGCTCCCACAAAGGCACTGATGAAGACCGTGAGCTCTCCCACATGGGGGATGTACATAATGTTGAGGTAGTCGGCAAAGATGATGTTACCTGATAACCAGGCAAAAACTCCCAGGGTCGTTCCAATGATGGCCGATGATCCCGTGGCTAACCCGTCAAGGCCGTCGGTCATATTTGCTCCGTTGGATACCGCTATAATGATGAAAGTTACAATGGGGATGAAGATTATCCATGCCCATCGCTCCGCCCCCTCTCCCATCCAATGGAGGGCTTTGGCGTAGTTGAGCTCGTTATTCTTGAAGAAAGGGATCGTTGTTTTGCTGGACTGTGTTGCCTCCCCAAAGATCATCCGATCTTCAGTGACCGTACGCTTGATCTGTTGTTTCTCCTTGATGACAACGTTAGGGTGAAAAAAGATCGTGGTTCCCACAATTACTCCCAGCAAGAGTTGTCCGAGTACTTTGAAACGGCCGGCAAGCCCCTTTTTGTTTTTCTTGAATACTTTGATATAATCATCGAGAAAGCCGATAAATCCCATCCATAGGGTGGTGAAGAGGATGAGGATCACATAGATGTTGTCGAGCCTGGCAAAGAGAAGAGTGGGAATGATGATGGCCAGGAGAATGATGATTCCTCCCATAGTGGGGGTGCCCTCTTTCTCGTTTTGTCCCTCTAATCCCAGTTGACGTATGCTCTCCCCAATCTGTTTTCTTTTCAGGAAGTTGATGAGTCGTTTCCCAATGAGCAGAGAGATAATCAGTGAGGTGATCAGCGAGGCGGCGGCTCTGAAGGTGATGTACTGGAAGACACCGGCTCCGGGGAAGTTGATGGAATGAAGATACTTAAATAGATAATACAACATAGCGATTACTCCCCTCCTTTAAAAATGGTTTGTATGATGGCCTTGTCGTCAAAAGGATGCCGTACCCCGTTGATCTCTTGGTATTTTTCGTGGCCTTTTCCAGCCACAAGAATGGTATCTCCCGCACGAGCCAGGGCACACGCGGCTTTGATGGCCTCCTCGCGATGGACAATTTGTAGCACTTTTCTTCTATCGCTGATCTCCACCCCCTGCATGAGCATCGCCAGGATCGTTTCCGGATCTTCCGTGCGTGGATTGTCAGAGGTGAGAATGAGTTGATCGCTGAGTCTGGATGCAATGGATCCCATGGGGGACCGTTTGGAGCGATCCCGGTCTCCTCCGGCACCCATTACCGTGATCAGTTGTCCCTGTCCGGCACGAATGTCATTGATGGTTTGGAGGATGTTCTTCAGCGCATCGGGTGTGTGAGCATAATCGATGATAGCCGTGACCTGATCCTTACTGGTCACAAGGTCAAATCGCCCCTCCACCGTAGGAGCATTGGAGAGTGCAATAAGAATCTCTTCTTTCTGTTGTCCTAAAAGGACAGCTGCCCCATAAACGGCCGTTAGATTCCAGGCATTGAAACTACCACACAACCTACTCCATAATTCTGTTTGGTCAAGGTTGAGGTGCAACCCCGTAAAGCTGTTCTCCAGAATCTTTGTCTTAAAGTCAGCCATGTTGCGTACGCCATACCGCTTCACGGTTGCGGTTGTATTTTGCGTCATTACCAGGCCATTCTTGTCATCTGCATTGGTAAGGGCGAAGGCTGTGTGAGGAAGGTGATCAAAAAAGGATTTCTTGGCGCTGAGGTAGGCACTGAACGTTTTATGATAATCCAAATGGTCATGGGTTAGGTTGGTGAAGATCCCCCCGTCGAAGGAGAGCCCCGCCACCCGATCTTGTGCAATGGCATGACTGCTTACCTCCATAAAGCAATAGGAGCAGTTTTCTGCCACCATGTCGGCGATGGTAGCTTGAAGGGTGATAGCGTCGGGAGTGGTATGGGTTGAGGGTAGCACCCGCTCCCCAATTTTATTGTGGATGGTGCTGATCAGGCCTGTTTTGTACCCCAATGCAGTGAAGAGATGGTGTAGCAGGGTGGCGATGGTGGTTTTTCCATTTGTTCCGGTGACGCCTACCAATTTGAGCTGTTTGGACGGGTGTTTGTAAAAGGCAGCGGCAAGTTCTCCCGCGGCAACACTGCTCTTTTCAACCACCACAACACAGGTCGACTCAGGAAACGCCTCCTTGGGCTCTTTTTCACAGATGAGGGTGGTCGCTCCTTGGGCGATCGCTTGGCTAATGTATTGGTGTCCGTCGGTCAATGTCCCTTTGATGGCTACAAAAGCCCATCCTTCCCGAACCTTCCTTGAGTCAATGCAAACCCCTCTGGGCATTCCTTTCCACTGGCCAAGAACCTTGACCACCCGGCTATGTATGAATATCTCTTTCGGTTGTTGCATTTTATTGTAGTGTTATGGATATGGTCTGTGATGGATCTATTTTTGTCCCGGCTTTGGGGATTTGTTTTTTCACTTTGCCCTCCCCTGTGATCTTGACCTTCATGCCTGTATTTTCCGCCATGTAGATAGCGTCGCGCAGTCCTAGTCCCAAAAGGTTGGGAATCACTCCCCGTTGGGGTTGGCTTTTTTGGGTGACAATCTCCTTCCTGGGTTTGAGGGTGAGGCTGGTCCAGGTGCTGGAATCCCTCATTGCCGGATAGTGCATCGTAGAGAGAATCTCTCTGAGGTCATCCGTATAGCCGTATGCCCATGTGCTATAGCGTGATACCGTGTCGGTGAGGTCCTTATGGATGGAGAGGTCGGAGGCGTAAACTTTATTGGCAATCTCCTTAAACACCGGCACGGCCACTGAAGAGGCATAATACCTTCCTGCTTTGGGATGATTCACGGTTACAATACAGGAGTATTTGGGGTTATCAGCAGGGAAATAGCCCACAAAGGAGGCGTTATACTCCTTTTTGCTATAGCCATGCGTCGTATAAATCTGTGCCGTCCCAGTCTTTCCGGCTACCGGGTAGGGGTTGTTTATAAATGCTCGTTCGGCAGTCCCATCCCTTACCACCTCTTCCAGTAGCTTCTGTGCTTTGGATAGTGCCTCCTTTCCGGCAATCCTGTTTTTAAGGATCTCCGTGTCGTACTCTTCGATAACCTGATCTCCCTCACGAATCTGTTTAACTAAGAGCGGTTTTACGTAGGTTCCATTATTGGCCACAGCGTTGTAGAAACCCAGCACTTGCAGGGGCGTTAATAACAGTTCGTATCCTATGGCCATCCAGGGTAGGCTGACGCCCGACCATTGGGGATCTTTGGTATCTTTGATGAGGGGCGTTGGCTCCCCGGCAATCTCAATACCCTGTTTTTGCATTAGGTTAAACTGTTTTAGCTTCTTGATGAATGCCTCCGGATGATCGTTATAATGCTTATAGGCAAACCATGAGATGGCGGCGTTGGAAGACTCCTTAAAGGCTGTTTTGAGGGTGAAGGTGAATTTTCCTTTCTCAATGTGTGAGTCGATCATTTTTTGCCGGTGGTAGTACTTGACTCCGTTGGTGATGATGACCGTGTCATTGATATCGGCCTTCTCATCATCCAATAGGGCCAGGGTCGTAGCCAGTTTGAAGGTGGAGCCCGGCTCCATGGATCCGCCCAGTGCCACGTTGTAGGACTCATCGAATGTGCTACTCCATTGATTCTCCCTTCCTGTTCTTGTGGAGAGATTGGCAATGGCGAGGATATGGCCGGTGTGTACCTCCATGAGTACGGCACAGCCTTCGGTGGCTTTGTGCTCCGTGAGATGGCGACGTAATGCATTCTCCGCCACATCTTGATACTTCATGTTTAGTGTGGTGATGATATCGTAGCCGTTATGTGGTTCCACGTTGTCGTTGAACTCTATGGGGCGGTACATACCCCCGGAGATGCGCTTCTCCAAGCGTGAGATCTTCTCACCCGAAAGGAAATGGTTGTAAGCTCCTTCTATGCCTACGCTGTTTTCTTTTGCCTGTTCTTTGTATCGCCCAATGGTGCGAAGCGCTAATTCCTGATAAGGATATTCCCTCCGGTAGAAGGCCTCGGCAATGAGCCCACTTTTGTAGCGTCCCTGGCAAAAGAGAGGCTGCTGTTTCAGTTTTTTGAGTTGTTCATAACTTGCCTCGTGGTAGATCTTGAGGTATCGATTGTTGGTGGATCGTGCCTTCTCCAGGAGTTGGAGAAAATGGCCTTTTGTTTTAGGAAATACAGAGGCCAGGCCCGAAGAGAGGGTGTCGTAGTAGGGGGCGGGGAGGCTGTCTCGGATCACTTTGTAGTCCCAATGGAGGGAGAAGACCGGAACAGACGTGGCAATGAGTTCCCCGTCGGTACTAAAAATGTTGCCCCTGATGCCGGTTACCTCCCTGGAACGATAGGCGTTTTTTTCGGCCATAGCGCGAAGATCTGATCCCGGCCCGAGAAAAAGGTAGAATACCCTGGCAAAAATCACCAATGCGATAATTGCGATGGCGGCAAATACCAGGTAGCTTTGGGTCGATATGGAGCTTCGCTGTTTTCCCATGGTGCTACTCTTCTGTTTTTTTGGTGATCTTTGTGGGAGGATTCATCGCCTCTTTTATGCCCCGCTCTTGAAGCTTGCGCGCCAGGTTCCCCTGGCTGCTATAGTACATCATCTTGCTTTTCAAAAGGAGGTATTCCGCACGTAACTCCTTGTTTTCAACGGTTAGCTTGTTGATCTCAATGGCCTTCTTTTCGGCTTTGTATGCGTTCATGATATAGATGATGCCCAGAATACAAAGGGTGATGGAGAGGAATACGGCATTCTTCGATGGACGATGGGAGGTGAACTCCATCGCTTTGCGCATGTGTGTCGCAAAAGATCCCCCGCTTGAACCCGGCTGCTCCTTCTTGCTATGTTGCTTAAATTGATTCATCTACTGTTTTACTCCTATTCGTAATCGTGCACTCCGTGATCTTGGGTTCTCCGCAACCTCCTCTTCGGAAGCGGTAATTACCCTTCCTTGTGTTGCTTGAAAGGGGGCAATCACATTGCCAAAAAAATCTTTCTGTAATACTCCTTCAAAGTTTCCCGTTTTGAGGAAATTCTTTACCAACCGATCTTCTAAGGAGTGGTAGCTCATCAGCACCAGACGTCCCCCCTTGGCCAACACCTGTTCCGCCTGCCGGAGAAGTTCCTTTAGTCCATTTAGTTCGTCGTTTACTTCAATACGAAGCGCTTGATAAACTTGTGCCAGGTATTTGGACGGGTTCTTCTTTGGGGAGAAGGGCGCGGCAATTTCGTTCAACTGCTGTGTGGTGGTTATGGGGGTATGGTTACGTGTTGCAACGATCTTCTTCGCTAAATTGTACGCATTCTTTACCTCTCCATATTGCTTGAAGAGATGGCTGAGCTCCTCGAGGGAGGCCCTGTTGAGGAGGTCTGCCGCAGTGCGTGCCCCTTTTTGATCCATGCGCATGTCAAGCTGTGCTTCGTAGCGGGTGGAGAATCCTCTCTCCGGACGGTCAATTTGATGGCTTGAGATTCCCAGGTCTGCGAGAATGCCATCTACAGGGATGGCCCGGTGAAAGGTGAGGTAGTGCAACATGTAACGATAGTCTTGCTGGATGAGGGTTAGTCGCTCATCGCCCGTGTGGCGGGCAATGGCATCAGGATCCCTGTCAAAGGCGAATAGCTTGCCGTCAGAAAGGTGCTCCAAAATTGCCTTTGCATGCCCGCCACCACCAAAAGTAGCATCCACGTATATCCCATTGGGACGTATGTTTAATGCGTCGATACACTCTTGAAGCATGACAGGTTTATGATACATCGTCTGTTTTTTGATTAAAGATCTCCCATTACCTCCTCTGCAAGGGACTTGAAGTCATCGATATCGGCAAGATCTTGTTCGTAAAGATCCTTATCCCATATCTCAATTTTTGTTACCGCTGAAGAGAGCATAATCTCTTTTTTTAGAGAGGCTACCTTGATCAACTCTTTGGGAATCAAAAAACGATCTTGGTTATCCAACTCAACAATCGTTACACCGGCCATGAAACGGCGGATAAATCGTACATTCTTCTCCACAAAACGGTTCAGCTTATCAATTCCTGCAATCTCTTTCTTCCACTCTTGCATGGGGTATAGTTCAAGACAGTTGTTGAACACGCTGCGTTTTAAGACAAATCCATCATCCAAACTCCCTGCAAGCTGCTTCTTTAGCTTTGCAGGAAGAAGTACACGACCTTTTGAATCGATCTTGCACCCATGATTCTCGCTGATGAATAGACTAGTCTCCATTTTTTCAAAGGGTAAAGATAGGGTATTTTTTACCACTTTTTACCACTTTTTACCACTTTTTTATCAACAAAGGGTGTTTTTGGTAGAAAGAGGGGGGCTTTTGATCTGAGAAAAAGGATGATGATGTTTGAAAAAGAAGTTTCTATGGTCAATTTTTTGGGGGTAATCCGTAATAATGAAAATGTTATGCATCTCCTCAAAAGGAGTTTGTCGCTCTGTAAACGCTCATTTTCCGACTTTTGCGAGCCACAAATCGGAACCGTCTACACAGGGGTTCTTAACCCCCTGGCATTATGTACAGGCATGAATTAGCCTAAAGAGAGATATTGTTGCAGATTATTCGTTACTTTTGTCAAAAATAGTTGAGAGATGCAAGGGAAAAAAGATTGTCTTGTGGAGGAGGAACAGGTTTATTCCATAGACCTTCGTGAGGTGGTGGAGGCTCGTTCTCCCGGGTTGTATGCTAAATTGCCCGGTTTTTTGAAGCGCTATTTGAGGAAGATAATTCACCTGGATTTGTTGAATAACCTTTTCAAGAGAGCGGGGGGACGTAGGGGGGTTGCATTTTCTGAAATGTTGTTGGAGGATTTCCGCGCTTCGGTGTCTGCCAGTGGCTTGGAAAACATTCCTCGGGAGGGGCGGATTATCGTGGTGGCAAATCATCCCCTTGGCGGTTTTGATGGGTTGGCTCTTTTTAATGTGGTGGGAAAACGAAGAGAGGATATCTTGGTGCCGGCCAATGATTTTTTGATGTATCTGGAGAATATGCGGGAGTATTTCCTGCCGGTGAATAAAATAGGATCCAATATGGCCAATGTGCGTCAGTTGGAAAAGGCCTTTCGGGGGGAGGAAGCGATTATCATGTTTCCTGCCGGGCTTTGTTCCCGAAAGAGGGATGGCGTGGTTTGTGACCTGGAGTGGAAGAAGACCTTCGTGACGAGGGCGAGGAGTATGCAGCGTGATGTGATACCGGTCTATATTCACGGAAGAAATTCAAAGCGGTTTTATCGGTTGGCTAAGATTCGAAAGTTCTTCCGGATAAAGTTTAATATTGAAATGATGTTTCTGGTGGATGAAGCCTACCGGTTAGAGGATAAAAATGTGAAGATGGTGATTGGAAAGCCCATTCCTTACGCCTCTTTTGACAAAAGATATAGCGATAGAGAATGGGCTCAACGCGTGAAGGATCACGTCTATCGGCTTAAAGAAAATGCGGAGGCTTCGTTTGATCAAGAGTAAGAGATATGAAAGAGATAATTAAAAAAATTGATAGGGATCTTATAGAGAAAGAGCTTTCAAAGGTTCGTTTTGTGCGAAAAACCAATGCGGGGAATAACGAAATCTATATTTTTACGGCACAGGACTCCCCGATATTGATGGATGAGGTTGGCCGTTTGAGGGAAGAGACCTTTAGGAGTGCAGGAGGAGGAACCGGATTGGCTGCCGACATCGATAGGTTTGATACCTGTGAAAAGCCGTTTCACCAGCTTATTGTCTGGAATCCTGAAGAACGGGAGGTGGTAGGAGGATATCGGTTTATTCATGGAAAGGATGTAAAGACCGATGAGAAAGGATACTCTAACACGCCCACGGGTAAACTTTTTCGTTTCTCGACACAGTTTGTGAACGATTATCTTCCCTATACCGTGGAGCTGGGACGCTCTTTCGTTCAGCCTCTATTCCAGGTATCCAAGGATCAGCGGAAAGGCCTTTTTGCCCTTGATAATTTGTGGGATGGGGTAGGAACACTTCATGTGGATTATCCCGATACGCACTTCTTTTTTGGAAAGATTACCATGTATCCCCATTACAACCGGGAAGCAAGGGATATTCTGCTTAAATTCATGAATCTCTATTTTGGGGATAGAGAGAAGTTGGTGGTCCCCTATAAGGCGGTTTCTGTGGATTGGGAGGCCCCCTTCTTAAAGGAGCTATTTGTGGGAAATGATTATGACAAGGATTATAAGCAGCTTGTTAAGGAGGTAAGGGAACGGGAAGAAAATATCCCTCCGCTGGTGAATGCCTATATGAATCTCTCCTTAACCATGCGTGTATTTGGTACCTCTGTGAACGACTCTTTTGGAAAGGTTGAAGAGACCGGCATTCTGGTGACCATAAGGGATATTATGGAGGGGAAATTTAAGCGTTATGTAACCTCCTATCTGGAGATTAGAAATGAAAGGGAGTCGTCGTGAAAGTGCATACAGCCCGCTTCCTTTGTAGTAGCCCTTCCATCGATAAATGTCCCAATCCATCGCTTCCCGAGTATGCGTTGATTGGTCGCTCCAATGTGGGCAAATCTTCTTTTCTTAACATGTTGACGGGACATAAGGGATTGGCAAAGATTAGTGGAAAACCGGGCAAAACCCGCTTGATTAATCATTTTCTGTTGAATGATAATTTTTATATGGCGGATCTGCCGGGTTATGGTTTCGCTAAAGTCTCCAAGAAAGAGGTGGCCAAGTGGGATTCGATGATTCGAAACTATATCCTTAAGCGTACCAACCTGATGACGCTCTTCCTGCTTGTGGATTCTCGTTTAGAGCCTCAGAAGAATGACCTCTCTTTTATGGAGTGGTTGGCAATCAGTAGGATCCCTTTTGTGATCCTCTTTACGAAGATAGATAAACTACGAAAAAATCAACTTCCTGCAAACATAGCCTTTTACCAAAAAACACTCCTACAATCGTGGGAAGAGATGCCGCTTCATATTGCAACGAGCAGTCTTACCACCAGTGGGAAAGAGGAGGTGCTTTCCTATATCGCAGAGACGAATACGCTTTTCTACGATTCGCCCTGCGATACGCTTTAGATCTCATCCCTATCATCGGATAGGCCTTTTTTTACTCAAACTCCAACAGGAGGTGCGCTTTGGGTACCACCGTTCCATTGGTTACGTGTATCGATTTAATGATCCCATCCATTGGGGAAACAATGTTGTTCATCATTTTCATCGCTTCCAGGATCAAGAGGTTATCTCCTTTTTTTACCCTTTTCCCTTCGCGTACAAAGATCTCTCTTACGGTGCCTGGTATGACGGCTGAGATCTTTTTAGGGTCGTGGGGGGCATACTTCTCCCTGGATACATATTTGGTGGTAAGCATGGTGTTATATTGGCCATTTTCTACGACAAATGGTTTACACTCCTTGGGGGCTTCTTTATATCTCATATCGTGTTTGTTTTCGGTCAGAAAAAAGATTCATTCTCTTCTTAAAATGGGGGAATCCCATGCTTTTTAGGAGGGGTATGAATTCTCTTTTCTCCTGAGATGTCAAGTGCATGGATCAGCATATTTCTTGTCTCCTCCGGTTCAATAACGGCATCCACATACCCATAGGCTGCTGCCACATAGGGGTTGGCAAATTTATCCTTGTACTCTTTCACTTTTTGTTGGCGTACCTCTTCGGGGTTCTCTGCATTTCTGATTTCATTCCTGAAAATGATATTCGCAGCCCCCTCAGGTCCCATAACGGCAATCTCTGCGGTGGGCCATGCAAAGACGAAGTCGGCACGGAGGTGGTTGGAACACATGGCAATATAGCCTCCACCATAAGCTTTTCGCATGATGAGTGTGATTTTGGGTACGGTGGCTTCACTATAGGCGTACAATATCTTAGCACCATGGCGAATCACACCCGAATGCTCTTGGTCAATCCCGGGAAGATAACCCGGTAGGTCGACGAGGGTGATTAAGGGGATGTTGAAGGCATCGCAATAGCGGATAAACCGAGCCGCCTTGTCGCTGGAGTCTACGTCAAGAACCCCTGCCAGAACCAGCGGTTGATTGGCGACAAATCCTACAGTTTTCCCCTCCATCCGTCCAAATCCAATGGTGATGTTGGCTGCAAATTTCTCCTGAATCTCCATGAACTCAGAACTGTCAGAGAGGGCTCTGATGATATTGCGTACATCGTAGGGCTGTTTAGGGTTCTCCGGAAAGATATCCTCAATCTTGTAGTGCCTTGTTTTAGGGGGTTTCTTGGGGAAGGGTTTGGCTATAGAGTTGTTGTTCCAGGGGATGTAGGAGACCAAATTCTTGATTTGTTCAAAACACTCTATTTCGCTCTCCGCATAGAAGTGTGCATTCCCTGTTAGCTCTGCATGTACCTTGGCTCCTCCCAGATCCTCCATGGAGATCTCTTCGCCCAAAACCGTTTTGATAACCTCGGGTCCGGTGATAAACATTTTGGAGATTTTATCTACTACAAAGACAAAATCGGTCAATGCGGGACTGTATACCGCCCCACCAGCACAAGGCCCAAGGATGACAGAAATTTGTGGGATTACGCCTGAGGCCTGAGTGTTGCGGTAGAAGATCTCACCATACCCTGCCAGGGAGTTAACCCCCTCTTGGATTCGGGCTCCCCCGGAGTCATTAATCCCAATTAGCGGGACTTGCAATTTCATGGCATGATCCATGATTTTAGTGATCTTCTTGGCGTGCATATAACCCAGCGATCCCCCGGCAACAGTGAAATCCTGAGCAAATACACACACAGGATATCCATTTATGGTTCCCGTTCCCGTAACTACACCATCGCCCGGTAGGTATTTCTTATCCATATCAAAATCACGTCCTGCATGTTCCACAAATAGGTCATATTCATGGAAAGAACCTTTGTCAACCAGTGCAAGAATACGCTCGCGGGCTGTTAGTTTTCCCGTGGCTTTTTGTTTCTCAATGGCTTTGGTTCCACCCCCTTGCAAGGCAATCTTTTTCCGTACTTGAAGAATATTTTTCGATCGGCTTAGGCCGGAATCTTGCTTCTTAGCATTTGTCTTGTCTGTTTCATTCATAGGGTGAACATATTTGTTCTACATAAAGCAAAGATACATCTTTTTCATTAAATGGTTTTTCTCCCCCTTTTCCATCTGTTTCTCTGTTGTAGCTTTGGGCTTTTAGCTTGGGTTAATGGCAACATTCATAAAAAATTGTCCTCCATCTCCCATCTTCCATCTTCCATCTTCCGTCTTCTGTCTTCCATCTTCGGTCTTCCGACTTCGGTCTTCCGTCTTCGGTCTCCCATCTTCTGTCTCCCGTCTCCCGTCTCCCCTCCCCACAATCATTCCGCTGTGTGTCTAAAATCGGTCATGGATGTTTCATATATGCCGCATACGTTTTACCTTCGTGGCGTGAAACTTGATTTTTAAGGGATGAATATCGAAGAATTTAGGGATTACTGTTTGGCGAAACCGGCCGCGAGTGAGAGTTTTCCTTTTGATGATAATGTGTTGGTATTTAAAGTTATGGGTAAGATCTTTGCGTTGACAAGTATGCAAGGTGACTTTTCCATAAACCTAAAGTGTGACCCCGAGAGAGCTCTTCGAATAAGGATGCGCTATCCCGCTATCTCTCCCGGATTTCATATGAATAAGAAACATTGGAATACGATTCTTGTGGATGGTTCTCTGGATGATTCTTTTATTCGTGCGTTGATAGATCACTCTTATGATTTAGTGGTGGCACGTTTGACAAAAAGTCAAAGAGGGGCGATCCAGGAGCTTATTAATAACGAAGAGAGACTACAGTAATACCATCTCCTCCTAACTCTAAGGCCTCATTGCGGTATCTTTGTACTTCCGGAATACTCCTAAGGTAATCCCGAATGACATCCCTTAGAATACCATTCCCCTTGCCATGTAAGATTTTGATCTCCGGTATGTTGAGTAAAATGGCATCATCGACATATTTGGTGAGATTGGCGAGGGCCTCTTCTGCTCGTTGTCCTCGTACGTCAATGCTTATCCTGAAGTTGGCCGCTTTGCTGCTTAGGTCGTGGACAATATTTCCCGAAGAGGAGGTGGTGAGGCGTACCTGTTTGGGGGTAGTGGTTGGGGGAGTAGCCGGTTCAAGACTCTTTAGATCTACGTGGATAGATAGGGTGTTGACCTCGACGGTGGCCTTTTGGTTTCGAATCTGGGTGATGATCCCAATGCTTTTTTGTGCTCGTAATTTTACATAATCTCCCACATGGAAGGTTACCGGTTTGGGGCGTTTTTGTTCCGGGGCCTTTTTTGCTTTGGTCTCCTCCACCTCTTCTAATCTTTTTTTGAGTTTGTGGAGTGCTTCGTGGTTCTGTTTTATGCGTTGGCTGGCACTCTCCTTAAGCTGCTTTCTTAGCCTTTTTGTCTTCTCTTTTTCCGCTTGTGCCTCCTTGATCTCTTTGATCGTATGTTCAATGCGGGTATTGGCTTTCTCAATGAGTTCTTCTGCCTGTTCGTGGGCCTGAGCAATGATCTGGTGGTGCTTTTGCTCTAACTCAAGCACCCTTTTCTTATATTTCTCGATGAGCTCTTTGAGGAGATCGTCTGCCAGAGATACCTCTGTTTGTCGCTTTGTGAGGTGCTTTTTTTCAATCTCCAGTTGTTGCAATTGTTGGTCAAAGTCCAGTTGTTTCTTGCCGGTTTTTGTTTCCGCCCTTTTTAGAATTTCGTTGGGGAAACCGATTTTTCTGGCAATTTCAAAGGCAAAGGAGCTACCCGGCTTTCCTGTTTCCAATAGGAATAGGGGTTGTAGCTTATGGGTATCAAAAAGCATGGCTCCGTTGATAATTCCCGGGTGTTTTCCACTCATAAGCTTGAGGTTGGCATAGTGGGTGGTCACCACCCCCCAGGCCTTTTGCTCGTTGAGTTTTTCCAACGTAGCCTCGGCAATGGCTCCTCCCAGGTTGGGTTCTGTACCCGTTCCAAATTCATCAATGAGAAATAGGGTGTGCCTGTCTGCATTTCGCAGAAAGGTCTTCATATTTTGAAGATGGGAGGTGTATGTACTGAGATCATTTTCCAACGATTGCTCATCGCCAATGTCAATAAGAATATGCCGGAAAATTCCGAATTCTGAATTTTCGTTGGTGGGGATAAGAAGTCCACATTGGAGCATATATTGTAGTAAACCAATGGTCTTTAGGCAGATGGACTTTCCTCCTGCGTTAGGACCTGAGATGACAAGGATTCGCTCCTTATGGGATAGGGATAGGGTAAGGGGAACGACCTTTCGCTGCTGTTTTTTGAAGGAGAGGTAGAGTAGCGGGTGTCGGGCATGGCGGATGTTGATAACGGGCCGCCGACGCACGATGGGTCGGATGCTTGCCGTTTGTAGTGCCAGTTTTGCTTTAGCTCCAATAAAGTCAAACTCCCCCAGGTGGCAATAGGCTTTGTTGAGCTCCGGAATAAAGGGACGGAGATAGTCGGTGAAGGCAGTTAAGATTTTAACAATCTCGCGTCGCTCGAGCAACGCTAACTCCCGAATCTCATTGTTGACCTCGAAAATCTCTGTGGGTTCAATGTAGACCGTCTGTCCTGTCGCCGATTCATCATGAATCCACCCCTTGAGCCTCCGTTTATGAGCCGCTGGAACAGGAATTACCGGTCTTCCATTGCGGATAGTAATCTCTGTATCCTCTTTTAAAATCCCTTGTTGACGGGCTTCATGGGCAATTTTATGAATACGGTGGTCAATGCTTCGCTGTTTTTTTGTGATCTCTTGACGAACCTCATAAAGCGTCTCCGATGCATCGGATCGAATCTGCCCCTTTTCATCGAGCAGTTTGTTTAACTCCTGAGGAATTTCCGGAGATACGTAGAGGTGTTTGCTCAGTTCTGTGAGTAGGGGATATTGCTCTGCCCGCTCTTCCGGTTCAAAAAAGTGAAAAAGTGCGGTTAGCGTTTCTAAAGAAGCTCGTACAATGCCTAACTCTTCCGTCTCTAAAAAGGTTCCCGGCAACAGAACCTCTTTAAAGGTATCGGTGAGGTCAAGGTAATTCTGTGTGGGGATCTTTTCACTTAAAAGAAGTAGCGTGCGGTACTCTTCCGTGATATTTAGTTGATGGATGATCTTTTCATAGGTGAAAAAAGGTCTCATCTTTTTTGCGACTAATGCCCCGGTATCACTGATACATAGGTCAATGATGATTTGTCGAATCTTATCGAAGCCGGTCTTCTCTTCAAAATTATCTGGATAGATCACGTATTCTTTCTTAGCATATTAAACGAAAAGGTATTGCATTTGCCCCTCCTGTTAAGCGTGGGATTTGATGTATTGAAAGAGCCTTCCCAAAATTAACACTCCTATTAGGCCAATCATGTAGCATGATTGAGGGCCTCTTCGTAATGGAGCCTGGTTCCCAATGGTGACGTATCCTGCCCAATATTTAGGGTGAGAGGATACCGGGTCATTGTGTTTCAGAAGATCAAGTTTCGCCCGTTGCAGTGCCTGTTCTTTGGTGTATCCTTTTCTCAGGTAACGGTAGAAGGCTTCCATAATAACAGGACTACTTCCATCGTCCACTGGCCATAGTGTCATGACAACACTGGAGATGCCGGCATAAAAGAATCCCCGTGCTAAAGAGAGGATTCCCTCCCCTTCATGAATGGTTCCATCTCCTGTTTGACAAGCACTGAGTACCGCCATATCGGCTTTCAACGAGAGGTGAAAGAGCTCATCGGTGAAGAGAACCCCATCTTCCTGTGCATCGGTATGGGGAGGGGCAAAAACCAATTTGGAAAAAGAGGGTTGTTGTGGGTTGATTAGCGTGTGCATGGCCAAATGAATGATTTGGTAATCCTGTGAGATGCTTTTGAAGGAATCCTCTGTCGCATCATCGCCAATAATAGCCTTTCCACCATAGATTTTGCAGATGGTCTCAACCTCTTTCGACGTACCCGGAATGGGTGATAAATGGTTTAGCGTGGAATCCTTGTGACGAAAATTCTGATACCTGGGAGCATAAGCCAGAACCGCTCTTTTTTTTCCTTTTTGGGGTTGTCTATCGTTTTCCAGTAGGATGGTTGAAGAGTAAGCATAACTAATGCCGTGATCTTTTATTAAGTAATGGGCCTTCCGATAATCCATTTTTTCCAGGGAAGGTTTATTGGTGATGAGGGCTTCAAAGGGGATATAGCCCAATTTTCCGTCGGGAATGATGATGATCGATTTTCCTGCAATCTCTTTTTCAAAAGGTCGAATTAAAATGTCATAGAGGTACGACGATGCACGAATAAATTGTTGAAACTCTTTGAGATTATGATTTTGGGAGGGATCTTTGGCGTTTATCGCCATTCGTAGCGAGTCCAGATAGGTGTGGTCAATGTGGTTAGATTGCATAAGAATAGACTTCCTGGAGATACAGAAAGTGTAAACAGTGGAGTCTCTTAGGCCATACTCTAAGAGGACTTCTCCTCTCCTAAGGTTTTGCTGAATCTTTTGGGGGGTGATTACATTGAGTCGTTTGTTGAGGCGGGAGAATTCGGGGTATAGCTTATGCAGCTGATTCTCGATCTTCTCCCTTTCTCTGTTCAGGTTGAAGATGGTTGCATTGAGACTATCTTTGAGCCATTGAGGGTGCCTCTCTGCTTCCGGTAGCATTGAGGAGCGCAGGTGGGTGTTTTTCTCTATCTCCTTCTGAATGCGCTGTAGTTCTGTATGTTCTTCGGATCCAATTATCTTTTCCATGAGGGCCTTTTCTCGGTAGGCCTCTAAAAGGGTGGAGTATTTGATGTTTTCCAGGTAGGTGAAAGCCATTTCTAAAAAATGACGATCCTCACTCTTTAAGTAGCGTTTGTACGCCAATTCGATGGCATCGCGGAAAAGTTGGTGACTTTGGTTGGCGATAAGGAGTTTGCTCTCGTCGTAGCGATAGGCGATTTTTACCTTTTTGAAGATGCTTGTGGCAAGGGCATAGGTGTTTTCAGCCTGATGCCAATAGGTGCTATCTTCCTGTTGATCCCCCATTTTATGCAATATATGGGCCTTTAAGGCTAAAACACCTAAAAGTTCATAGGGCGATTCTGACTGGAAAATATCGGAATCGTTCATGATGCTGTCACCGCTGAAATTGGACTCCAGAAGCATCAGTGCTTTTTGTGCATGAAAAAGGGCCGTCGAGAGCTGGCCTTGGCGGATATAAGATTTTGCCAGATTGGTGTGGAGCTCCGCCTCATTATCTTTTTTGTTTCCTCGCTGCTCTTCATAGTAGGTGATGCATTGGTCAAGAAGAGCGATCCCTTCGGCGGTTCGCGCGGTTTTGAGCAGGAACTGCCCGTAATCTTGAAGGGAGAGGATATGCTCCATGGTGACAGTGCCATCATCTTGCTTTGTATGAGCGATGGCCGCTACAAAGAAGTGTTCCGCCTTGTCAAGCTGTTTCAAAGCTTCGTAACATTGGGCGAGGCTTCGCATGGATTTGATGGCATCCGGTTGGCTGGGAGCCTGATCGATGCTTTTTTGGAAATAGGGGATGGCCTCTTCGTAGTTCTGTTGCCGATAGTAGGTGTATCCAATATTATTGATTAGGATTTGCGCTTTTGTGTCGCCAATAGAACTTAGGGAGGCTGCCTTCAGGTAGTACTCTCTTGCCTTGGGAAAGTCGGTGATCTGGAGGTAAATATTCCCCTGATTAATATAGATATCTCCCAGTAACTGTTGGTTGGGTGGATCCATCTGGGTGGCAAGGCGAATGGCTTTGTCAAACATGTTGGAGGCTTCCCGAAACCGTTTGTTGTCGAAATATAACTTTCCCATGTTATTGAGAGAGATGATGTCGTAGTAGGTTATCGGACGGTCAATCTCTTTTTGTAGGTTTATGGCCTCTTCGAAGTAACGGTTGGCCTGGTCGATCTCTCCTTTTTTGGCATAAACGGTTCCTACGGCCAGGGTATATTTTAGAAGATGGTTGGGATGCTGTTTGGTGTAGTTGGTGGCGAGTGTTAAGGCCTTTTGATAAGCATTTAAGGCCTCTTCCATTTTGGATAGATGAAAAAAGCATTGTCCCTGTAGGTTGTATATGCGTTCCATGAAGCTGGTATCCACAGCCTTTTTTCTGCCCATAAGGATGGAGGCTGTATCGAGATAGTGCAGTGCCAGTACAAAATCTTTCCGTTGTTTTGCATAGCCGGCCATCGCGTAAAAGACAGGAGCAACGAGAGGAGACTTATGATAGCTTTGGGGTATGGGGTCGAGAAGCGCTCTTGCAGCAGCGTCAGAGAGGATCTTATCCTCCGTAAAGTAGCAAGTAATGGCTTTTCCTGCTTCGATCTGAAAGCTTATTTCTTTATGCCCGATGGGTTCCTTCTCCAATGCCAGAAAGATCTCTTTGGCTTTTTGGTATTGATCTTGATGCAGTAACGTGTAGGCCTTCCGTATCTGTTTCGTGTAGTCTTGATCCTGACTTATGGCATGACAAAAGAGTGCCTGAAAAGACAAAAGACCTGCAATCAGCAGAGCCGAGACAATCGAGTGTGTTGGTTTTGCCATGGAAGATTGAAAAAGCTAACAACGTTGTACGCGCAGCAAAAGTATAAAATAAATTGGTGCCAATAAGAAAGAAGCCTCTCTAAATAGTGTCTTTCTGCCCATAAAGTCAGCGTTTTGAGCCGTGGTGGTATAGAGCGTTCGAATTTGAGGCTTGCGAAGGCTGAAATAGGTGCGTTTACTGGGGTAAATGATCATTTTACATAAAATAGGCTGCACCTCAGCAAAATATAAGCAAGCTTACTTTTGCGTTCGGTTTGCACTATTTTTGAAGAGAAGCATAACGAAGAAGTCGGACTTTCTATACAGCCTCTAAATAAAAACAGGTCAAACCCGGGGAGAGTTGACCTGTTTTAAGCGGTGTTACGTTGTTGTATTAATTAGGAGATATTATCTTGTGATTAACAGCTTTCCTGCTGCTTTTTCATGAGTAGCTTTTGAAAGGGAATAAAAGTAGTATCCGGGAGCTAAAGAAGAAAGATCAATCTGCTTCTTTCCGTTTACCTCGGTCCTCAGCACAGTTTTTCCTGTCATATCACGGAGGATGATCTCATCCTCTTGTGCCACCACTACCACATAGTCTGATGTGGGGTTAGGATAGATCTCTACCGAGGAGTTCACCTCCTCTATACCGGTAGCTCCCTTTTCCGAGATACGGATCGATTGAGTTGTCAGTTGCATCGGAGCAAAATTCACATTCTGTCCGGCAAAGATGGCTCCGGATTCCTGATCCAGTGTGAAGTTGATTTCCTGAGGAGCAGCATCTTCTGCAATGGTCACGCTCAGCGTGATGATGGGTTGTGCGTCTGTAAGAGACTTTGCCTCATCCTTGCTTTCCGCCATCCAGTTGAACCCGAGTATTCCCTCTGCCTCCTCCGTGCGGGGAGCCATTGCCTGGGGATAGGTTTCGTAGCCCTCAATGGTCAAGAGGTTGGCATCGTACTGGAGTCCTAAATAGAGCGCCAAAACAGTAAGCTCTTCCTGTGAGCTGAAGGTGAGCTCTACAGTCTCTCCGGGTTGAGCATCAATAACTTGTGTTGCAATAATGCTCGATGTATTTTTGTCATCGGGAATGATGTATACGCCTGAGACATCTCCCGAAGTGGTGCATCCAAGCTCATTTCCTGAGGATGTGTTATTTCCTCCTCCATTGCCGTTGCCATTTCCGTTACCGTTACCATTCCCATTGCCGTTCCCATTGCCATTACCGTTACCCTCTTCTTTGCTGGCAGAGAAGGTGTGCTCTAATGTGTCAAACAACCAGGGATCACTCTCAAAGGGGAGTTGGTATACAATCCATCCAATCATGATGTCCCAGTAGTCTTCCCAATCAACGGTGCCATTGTCATTCACATCTGCGGCCATTGCTTCGTAACCTTCCAGGTTGATCGCTCCCAGCAGGTGCTGCATGATCATAAAGGCATCCATGAGTTCCGGCTCTCTCGTAGCGAGTTCAGTTTCCGCTGTTATAGTAAAGGTCCCGTTGGGGATATCAGTAAATTCGTAAAAACCATCCGATGCTGTCTCCACTGTCTGGAAAAATGAGTTATCCGCATTTTGCATGGTCACGGTTACAGAATGTACGGGCTTATCTGGATTTCCATGATAGAGAACCTTTCCTGAAAAAGAGTTCTGAGCTGTCACGCCAAGCGTCGAACCCAGCAAAACAACAACCATACTAATACCTAATAAGCGAAAATACAACTTTCTCATCTCGTTATACATGAAATTAACATTAACACCACAACTTCGACACCACTCCTTCTCCTCAGTCACACTCTCTTCTCGTCGTGTCTATCCCTTAATCCGTTTTTCCGAAAAAGGTAATACCCTCTTTTGAACTTTTTTTTAAAAAAATGTCACTATTGCGTAATAAAAACCATGTGAATAGCGGTTTTAAGGTGCTTTTGTGGTTGATTATTAGTTTTTTATGATTTATTTGTGTCTGGGAGAGGAAAGTGTATTTTTTTTATTTTTTTTGAAGTGATTGTTGAATTAATGAACAAAATCACTCCTTAAAGAGCGAAACGTTCAAAAAAAATGTGTACTTTTATTCATTGCAATTCGGTTTGAGGGAAACCAAAATGCGATGGAGAAAGAGAGGAGGATGAGGGTGTCGTCTTCTTTCTTCTCCTGTTTTTATCGGATAGCAGTGAAAAGAGGTAAGGGAAACGGGAAAGGAGGACGTTATACCTTTTTTCCGGGTTTTTTATTATCTTCTTGGGAATAAATGGTTTAAGTGATATCTCCTGAACAAAATATAAAAAAAATTGGGGATTTTGTATTACTTTTTTGGGAAAACTGGATGAAGAAGAGAGGAATTTCTGTAAACGGTGATTTGGATTACCTTGAGGGATTGAGGGAGCGCCGAACGGAGGTCATAGAGTCGATTTATCGTGAGTATATCGGTCTCGTGAGACGTTTCGTGGAGGGTAATTCAGGTACTCCGGAGGATGCTGAGGATCTATTCCAGGATGCTATTTTCGTCGTTTACGAAAAGGTTAGAGGAGAGGAGTTCTCGCTAACGAGTTCTTTCAAGACGTTCTTTTACAGTATTTGTCGCAATCTTTGGCTGCAACACCTTAACAAGAATAAGCGTTTTGACGAGCGTACAGTTGATGTTACTGAGGTTGAAGGTTTTTTGCCCCTTTCGGATGATAACCTGGGAGAGTATGATCTCTTTAATCCTGAATCGGAACGGAGGCGGATCTACCTGAAGCACTTCGGTTCTTTGTCATCGGACTGCCAGCGTGTATTATCGTTGTTTGCCAAAGGGAAGTCGATACGCGATATTACCAAGGTCATGGGATATGCTAGTGAGGATTATACCAAAGCGCGTAAGTATAGCTGTAAGGAGTTGTTGAAAAAGCGAATTGAAGGTGATACATCATACAAAGAATTAAAGGAATATGAAGATTCATGAGGTTGTAAAAGGAACTATTGAGACCGTTCCCCAGGGGGTTGCTTCAAACTATAGAGGCTCTTGTCCCTCTCTTAACGAGGAGCTGGATACGATTTTGAATGATTTTGAACTTCTTGATTTAAAGATGAAGTTGGATGCGTTGAAAAAGCCCGCTCACACTCGTTTTCTAGGGATGAGAAGGATGATAAAGAATCCCTATTGGAGATACTCTTTTGTGGCAGCTAGTCTGGGACTTTTGATTACAGCCGGATCCCTGTTGCTCACTCCCCGCTCGTACTCTTCTGAACAGATGTTTGATAGATACTATCATCCCGAAAATGTGATGATCGTAGGGAGTACGGTACGAGGAGAGGGGGATATGAATCAGGCTTTGGTGAAGTTTCGTGAGGGGGATTATGAGGAGGCTACGCTGATGTTTGAGGAAGGTCTTGCGCAAGATCCCGCTAATGTTGCCCTTCGTTTTTATGGCGGAATCTCTTACATTGAAACAGCGCGGTATGATGATGCGATCAAATCCTTTAAGGCGGTTCTTGACCATAAGGATAACCTCTATGTTGAGCATGCGGAGTGGTATCTGGCGATGTGTTATTTGAAGGAGTCCAAGCCCTTGAAGGCAATTTATCTGCTACAAAAGATCTCGGATAACGAGGATAATCTTTATTGGAGAGATGCCGAGAAGGTGCTGAAAGGGTTGAAGAGGCCGTCGTAGGTTTTGTCTCTTTGGATACTCCGCTTAAGTGCTAACCTAACGTTTATGCGCTTTGGGCAACTTGTGAGCATTTTCTAATTGTTTTTATCTGTTTGTGCTTCGTAGCCTTTGGTTTGGGTTGACCGCAACGTTTGCAAAAGGTTGTCGCTCAACTTTCAACTTCCAACCTCACTCTTCCGTCTCCCGTCTTCCATCTCCCGTCTTCGGACTTCGGTCTCCCATCTTCCGACTTCGGTCTTCCGTCTTCGGTCTTCCGACTCCCGTCTCCCGCAGTCGTTATCTCTCTCTTTTTGCCAATCCTCCCTGGGCGGTTTCTCGGTATAGCGCCGGGATATCATGTCCGGTTTCATTCATAACGGTGACTACCTTATCGAAGGATATTCGGTGGATTCCATCAGATAACAGGGCGTAGTCTTTGGCGTCGAGGGCTCTGGTGGCAGCGAAGGCATTTCGTTCGATGCAGGGAATCTGGACAAGGCCCATTACCGGGTCACAGGTTAGGCCCAGATGGTGTTCAAGGCCCATTTCTGCGGCGTATTCTACCTGAGCCGGTGATCCTCCAAAGAGTTGTGTTGCCGCTCCGGAGGCCATGGCGCAAGCAGAACCGATCTCCCCCTGACAACCTACTTCTGCCCCTGAGATGGAGGCATTGGTACGGATTAGGTTGCCAATGAGTCCTGCTGTGGCTAACGCATGCAGGATTCTCTTCTTACTAAATTGGTGATACTCTTGCAGTAGGTAGAGTACTGCCGGTACGACACCGCAGGATCCGCATGTGGGAGCGGTTACAATCTTGCCCCCTGAAGCGTTCTCTTCCGCAACGGCGAGAGCATAAGCATAGAGCTGAACTCTAGGGCGTACATGATTGTTTTGTTGTTGCGCTTTGGTGAAGTAAGCCGAGGCCTTTCTGGCAATACTTAGGGGGCCGGGGAGACGACTTTCATGATCCAATCCGTTTTTGATGGCACTCTCCATGACGTGCCATACCTCTTCCAGGTAATCCCAAAGGTCGTCATCTTCACGATCTGCTACGTATTCCCAGAGGTTTAACCCCCTCTTCTGGCACCATAGCAAGATATCATCCATTTTATGCAGCCCATAAATGGCGTTAGCGTTTTTCTGTTTGGGATTTTGTGTGATCTCTCCTCCTCCAATGCTAAACCATGTTTCCGACTTGAGGAGCTCTCCTGTTTTTGATAGCGCTTCAAAAATCAGGGCATTGGGGTGCTCTTGAGGGACGATATGGGGTTTCCAAAGGATCTCCTTTAATCCTTTACCCAGTGTCTTGTGAAGAATTTTGTCGGTGAGATGCCCCTTTCCTGTGGCCGCCAGTGATCCTAGTAGGGTGACACGGTAGAGGGTCTCGGGGTACTCTCTCCGAAATTTCTCCGCCGCGCGCGCCGGTCCCATGGTGTGGCTGCTCGAAGGGCCATGCCCGATCTTGTATAGGGTGCGAATCGTCTCCATTTTGTGAAAAGTTTACAGGGACAAACTTATTTAAAATATGTGTATTGGCGATGGCGTATGGTGTTTTTTTGGGGATGGAATTGCTGTTTTCGTGAGGGGGAGTAGTGGTTTTTGATTTAAATACAAACTTCTAATTTAGAATAGATTTAAATTGGGATGTTAAGGGGGTGCTTTTGTCAATATCGTGCCTTTATTGGTTGGAAATTTATAATTTCGCACAAGTTTTCAAGGAGAAAAATTAAGGCTATAAATATAAGAATTTAACAATTCGCACTATGAAAAAGAAGAATTTCATTACCTGTGATGGGAACATGGCTGCTGCGCATATTGCATATATGTTTAGTGAAGTGGCAGCTATCTATCCGATTACTCCATCGTCTAACATGGCGGAATATGTGGATGAGTGGGCTGCTCATGGAAGGAAGAACATCTTTGGCGAGACGGTTCGAGTGAGTGAGATGCAGTCGGAAGGTGGAGCATCCGGGGCGGTACACGGTTCGTTACAGGCAGGGGCATTGACCTCTACATTTACAGCATCTCAGGGATTGCTGTTGATGATCCCTAATATGTATAAGGTGGCGGGTGAGTTATTGCCTGCTGTATTTCATGTGAGTGCCCGTTCGGTTGCCGCACATGCCCTCTCCATTTTTGGAGACCATAGTGATGTGTATGCAACACGCCAAACGGGTTTTGCCCTTCTTGCTTCAGGTTCGGTACAACAGATTATGGATTTGGCCGGTGTAGCGCATCTTACCACTATAAAGACGCGTGTTCCTTTTGTCCATTTCTTTGATGGCTTCCGCTCTTCACATGAAATTCAGAAGATTGAGGCTCTTGACATGGAGGATATGCGTAAGTTGGTGGACTGGGATGGTGTGCGTGCATTTCGTGAGAATGCCCTTAATCCGGAGCATCCGGTGACCCGTGGTACAGCGCAGAACCCGGATATCTTCTTCCAGGCAAAAGAGTCGGCAAATAAGTTTTATGAGATAGTTCCGGATGTGGTTGAGGAGTATATGCAGGAGATGTCCAAACTTACCGGACGTGAATATCACCCCTTCACCTACTACGGTGATCCCGAGGCTGAAAATGTGATTGTGGCTATGGCTTCTGTGACAGAGGCTGCGCAAGAGGTGGTAGAGTACCTGAGAGCACAAGGCGAAAAGGTGGGCTTGATAACTTGCCATCTCTATCGTCCTTTCTCTGCAAAATACTTCTTTAAGGTTTATCCCAAGAGCGTGAAACGTATCGCCGTACTTGACCGTACTAAAGAGCCGGGTGCAAACGGAGAACCCCTCTACCTGGATGTGCGAGATCTGTTCTATGACATGCCCCATGAAGAGCGTCCTATGATCGTGGGTGGGCGTTACGGTTTGTCTTCCAAAGATACTACACCAGCGATGATTCGCTCGGTATACGAGAACCTGAAATTGGCAGAGCCTAAGAACCACTTTACGGTGGGAATCGTAGATGACTTGACCTTTAAGTCACTTCCCCTGCTTGAAGATATTGATGTGACCCCTAAAGGGACAATCCAGGCTAAGTTTTACGGTATCGGTTCTGATGGTACCGTGGGTGCCAATAAGAACTCCATCAAGATTATTGGAGAGAGTACCGATAAATATTGTCAGGGTTATTTCCAATATGACTCTAAGAAGTCGGGTGGATTTACCGTTTCTCACTTGCGTTTCGGAGACCACCCCATCCGTTCAACCTATTACGTGAATATTGCCGACTTTGTGGCGTGTCACGTGCCTTCGTATCTTGATAAATACGATATGCTAAAAGGATTGCGTAAAGGGGGAACCTTCCTCTTTAACTCAATCTGGGATGTGGAGGAGACCAAACGTCGCCTGCCCAACAGCATGAAGGCCTATATGGCAAAGAAAGAGATCGGTTTTTATATCATCAATGCTACGGAAATAGCCGAAGAGATAGGGCTTGGAAACCGTATTAACACCATCATGCAGTCTGCCTTCTTTAAGATTGCGAACGTGATTCCTTACGATAAGGCGGTGGAACAGATGAAGAAAGCGATTGTAAAGAGCTTTGGCCGTAAGGGAGAAGAGATTGTGAAGATGAACTACGCCGCTGTTGACCGTGGAGGTCAAGTGACGAAGGTGGATATCCCCGCCGAGTGGGCTTCCTTAGAGGCTGAAGAGGTAGCGGTGGATCAAACACGTCCCGACTTTATTCGTAATGTGGTGGATCCCATTAATGCCCAAAAGGGTGACGACCTTCCTGTAAGTGCTTTTGTGGGACGTGAAGACGGAACGTTCCCGGCAGGTACTACGGCGTATGAGAAGCGGGGTATTGCGGTAAGCGTTCCCGAATGGGTTGCTGCGAACTGTATCCAGTGTAACCAGTGTGCATATGTATGTCCCCACGCTGCAATTCGTCCCTTCCTGCTCGACGAGAAAGAGATGGAAGGATTGCCCGAAGGTGTCAGTACGGTGAAGGCTAATGGTAAGCCCCTTAGTGGTTTGCAATTCCGTATTCAGGTGAGTACCCTCGATTGTACCGGATGTGGAAACTGTGTGGATGTTTGTCCCGCCAAGACCAAGGCTCTTAAGATGGAGTATTTGGGAACGCAGGAGAAGGAGATTGAGAACTGGAACTACATGGTGCAAAACGTAACCTATAAGGATACGCTTATGCCGAAAGATAAATCGGTGAAGAACTCGCAGTTTGCACAACCGCTCTTTGAGTTTTCCGGAGCCTGTGCCGGTTGTGGTGAAACGCCCTACGTTAAGCTGGTTAGCCAACTCTTTGGTGACCGCATGATGGTTGCCAACGCCACCGGATGTTCCTCTATCTACGGAGGATCTGCTCCCTCTACCCCTTACACCAGGAACAGTGAGGGGAAAGGAATCGCCTGGGCGAACTCACTCTTTGAGGATAACGCCGAGTATGGTATGGGAATGGCACTTGGGGTAAACAAGTTGCGCGATCGTATCAAACTTCGTATGGAAGGCGCTATGGATGCCGTCAATGAGGAGACCAAAGCTGCTTTTGCGATGTGGCTTGAACAGAAAGACAGTGCCGAAGGTTCCAAAGAGGCTTCAGCTAAGGTGATGGCCGCGTTGGAGAATGAAACACACCCCGTTGCAAAAGAGTTGAAGGAGTTGAAGGACTTTATGATTAAGAAGTCTATCTGGATCTTTGGTGGTGACGGTTGGGCCTATGACATCGGATATGGTGGTTTGGATCATGTGCTGGCCAGTGGGGAAGATGTGAATGTGCTTTGTATGGATACGGAGGTGTACTCCAATACCGGTGGCCAGTCGTCCAAGGCGACCCCTGTTGCTGCTGTAGCAAAGTTTGCCGCCGCCGGAAAGCGTATTCGTAAGAAAGACCTTGGAGCAATGGCTATGACCTATGGTTATGTCTACGTAGCTCAGGTGGCTATGGGGGCAAATCAGGCACAATGGTTGAAGGCTCTTCGTGAGGCCGAAGCCTATCCGGGACCCTCATTGATTATCGCTTACTCTCCCTGTATTAACCACGGTCTTCGTGCCGGAATGGGAAAATCACAGATGGAAGAGAAGCTGGCCGTCGAATGCGGTTACTGGCAGATGTACCGTTATAATCCTCTCTTGGAAGAAGAAGGGAAGAATCCGTTTACCCTCGATAGTAAGGAACCCAATTGGAGCAAGTTCCAGAGTTTCCTGAAGAGCGAGGTACGCTATACTTCCTTGCTTAAATCATTCCCCGAAGAGGCCTTTGAACTCTTTGCCGCTGCGGAAGAGAATGCAAGATGGCGCTATAAGAGCTACTTGCGCTATGCAGCCATGAGCTTTGAAGACGATGACGAATAGCAAAAACCACCTTGTGTGTTGATTCAATATTAATGCTGCCCTCGTATTGGGGGTGGCATTTTTTTTTAGAAATGCTACCTTTGCGATTAAACCCGGCCAAAGGCTACAAAAGATAAACCTATGAGAAGAATCCTTTTTTATGCGCTTGCATTGCCCCTCTTTTTCGCTTGTAGCGTACACCATTACAAGTCGGAAGAGGGAGGAACCCACACGTTGGAGAAGTCGGAAGCGACACAAGCAGTACTCTTTATGCAGACCTCGGCAGAGTACCGGGCACTGTGCTATCAAACCTTTAATTTTGGGCGATTACGGTTGGATGATTACCTGAGAAGAATGGGTATGAACCTCTCCAGGCAGTATGCCATTGTGGTAGATATTGACGAGACCGTGTTGGATAATAGTCCCCATGCCGCTCAATCGATTTTGGATGGAACCTCCTATCCCGTAGGATGGAAGGAGTGGGTGGATAAACGGGAGGCAAGGCCGATCCCGGGAGCCCTGGAGTTTTTGAATTATGCGCATCAAAAGGGGGTGGCTCTCTTTTATATTAGTAACCGTAAGGAGGCCACCAGGGAGGCCACCATGGCCAACCTTCGTGAGATGGGATTTCCCAATGTGAAAGAGGAGACCCTCTTGCTTAGGACGACCACCTCGGGAAAAGAGCCCCGACGAAAAGTGGTGGCACAAAAGTATGAGATCCTTATGTTCTTTGGGGATAACCTGGCAGATTTTACGACGCTTTTTGAGCATAAGAGCATTAGCGAGCGTTTTGAAATCGTGGATAAATATGCCGCCGACTTCGGGTCACGCTTCTTTGTCCTTCCCAATCCTACCTATGGCGACTGGGAAGGGGCGATCTATGACTATGATTATGCCAAATCGCCACAAGAGAAAGCGCAGTTGAGACGCGCTGCGCTAAAGGGTTTTCACTAAAGATTGTGCCCCCTCGAACGCTGTTTAGCGTCTGTCCATAAAGTCAGCGTTTTGAGAAGAGGCTGTCTAGAACGTTCGAATTCGAGGCTTGCGAAGGCTGAAATAGGGGAGTTTACTAAGGTAAATAACCATTTTACATAAAATAGGCTGCACCTCAGCAAGATATAAGCAAGCGTACTTTTGTTGAGGTGCAGCCTATTTTTGAAGACAAGCGTAACGAAGAAGTCGGACTTTATAGACAGACTCTATTTAGTCTCTGTCCATAAAGTCAGCGTTTTGAGAAGAGGTCGTCTAGAACGTTCGAATTCGAGGCTTGCGAAGGCTGAAAAATGTGAGTTTACTGGGGTAAATGACCATTTTACATAAAATAGGCTTCACCTCAGCAAAATATAAGCAAGCTTACTTTTGCTTTCGGTTTGCACTATTTTTGAAGACAAGCGTAACGAAGAAGTCGGACTTTATAGACGGACTCTATTTAGTCGATGTAGATATCATAGGGCAAACGCGCCTGAATCCCCTGCATCTTTTGGACATTATTTAGGGTTTCGATATAGCGGAAGTAGGGTCCCATGGTCTTCTCCAGCTTGCTGAAACTCTGCTCGCCACTGACCATATCCAGAAGTTGTTCCATTGGGCTTTTGTTCTTGGGAAGTTTTTTGATTCGGTACTCCTCAAGGGCTGCTGCTTCTGCGGCTATCTCAATGGCTTTTTCCAGTCCGCCAAATTCATCAATAAGACCGATCTGTATGGCATCGGATCCGGCCCATACGCGGCCTTGTCCGATATGGTCTACCTCCTCCCGTTGCATGCCTCTTCCTTCGGCAACCAAGCGGGTAAAATTGAAATAGGTATCTGTAACGTGCCGCTTCATTTCGGCTGCTTCAAAAGTGTTAAGCGGTTTGAAAGGATTGGGAAATCCCGCATTTTTGTTGGTG
This sequence comes from Bacteroidota bacterium, assembly GCA_002748065.1. Lineage (GTDB taxonomy): Bacteria > Bacteroidota > Bacteroidia > Bacteroidales > BM520 > BM520. Next base: position 54,615 of record PDRJ01000041.1, on the reverse strand, counting down.
CTCACATGGTCGGTGGTGATACCGATCTTTTTGTTTAGCAGGCCTTCGAAGTTGGGAATCATTCCAAAAACACCAATGGATCCGGTGATGGTGTTGGGCATAGCCACGATTTTATCGGCAAAACAACTGATGTAGTATCCTCCGGATGCGGCCACATCACCGTAGGAAGCAATCACCGGCTTCACGCCTTTAAGGAGTCTCATCTCTCTGAGAATGACGTCGGAGGCGATTACACTTCCTCCGGGAGAGTTGACCCGTAGCACTACGGCCTTTACCTTTTTATCCAGTCGTGCTTTCCGAATGGCTTTGGCAAATCGGATGGAACCCACCACTTGATCGCTGGCTTTGCCGTCTACAATCTGCCCGGAAGCGTAAATGACGGCAATGCGATCTTTTGAGGTATGCTTTTTTTCGTTTTCCAACTTGGCTGTTTTATATTTGGCCAGTGTGATGGCGGTGATCTTTCCCTCTTTGGGGTTTCCTGTTGCCTCGTTAATGGCCTCATACACCTGATCTAAGTAGGCTAACTCATCCACCAGGTTGGCTCCCAAGGCTCTTTTTGCATCCATCCCCACTAAGTTGTCTGCAAACTCGTTGAGTTGAGCCATGGATATCTTTCGTGATTTGGTGATTTTTGCCAAATACGTGTTCCATATGGCATCAAGGTATTTGGAGGTCTGCTCTTTGTTGGCTTCTGACATCTTGTCCATAAAAAAGGGCTCAACGGCACTTTTGTATTTATTCCCCTCGGGACGGAGTATCTGGACCTCTATATCGGCTTTATCGAGGAAATTTTTGTAGAACATCACCTGAGCATTCAATCCTTTAAAATCGATGAATCCCACAGGGTTGAGAAAGACCTTGTCGGCTACAGAGGCCAGGTAGTAGGCTTTTTGGGTATAAACCTCGCTGTATGCGTAGATAAACTTTCCACTTTTCTTGAAGTCCTCAAGGGCATCGCGTATTTCGGTAATGGTAGCCGACCCTGCGGCAAGATTGCTCACATTGAGGAAAATTCCTTCAATCCGGTCATCCTTTTCCGCCTTGTCAAGGGTCTCCAAAATATCGTGGAGGCCAATGGGGGTAACCATATCGGAAAAGAAGAAGTTGGGCATATTTTGGGGAGTCCTGTCCTTAATGGGGTAGTTAAGGTTCATCTGTAGGACGCTTCCCTGTTTCACAACCACCTCCTGCTTATCGGCCAAGGCAAGCATGGAGGCAAAGAGGAGGGTTGAGATCAAGGAGAGCATAAGGAATGTGATAACAATTCCGGTGATGGTGGCAAGGGTGTACTTGAAAAAGTCTTTCATGGCATTATTTTTTGACAAAGTTAGGGAAAATAATCAATAGCATCTTAGGGGCTCGATCTTCCCTTTGTGGCGCGACATCGAGAGATCCTCCGGTACCCCCTATACTCCGTATGACGCTTGATATGCAGGGAGGTTACATTTATGAGAAAATCCCTCCAATCTTATCTTTTTTACAAGTTTTTACGAATGATTCGCTTCGTCATTAACCGTGCGTCGTCCCTGATTCGTACTAAAAAGAGGCCGGGGGGAAGCTGTTCAATAGCAAGGTTGTTGGTGTGGGAGAGCTTTTCTTGTTTCAATACGACCCTCCCATTGATATCGAGGATTTCAAGAAGTGCATGCGGTATGGGCGTGTTGGCAGGGAAATCAATGTGCAACACGGCGCTTGTCGGGTTGGGGTAAATGTTAACCTTGTCCATCCACGGGTTGTGTTCAGCGATATTTTCGGTGGTATCCGAAATACTAAATACCCAGAAATTTGGTCCGGAGAGGGGGACAAAATTTGAACAATTCACATCTCCTGAGGGGCTGTAATTCATTTCACCGGCCACTACATATCGGTAATCGCTATGTCTCACCACGCCATTATACAGACTCTCAGAGCCCGATCCCCCAATACACTGTTGCCAGAGAAAATTTCCCATAGGGTCAACCTTAAAAATCCAGATGGAGGGTTTTTCTTTACAGCATGAAGGATTGCCCTCTACATCGCAATCAAAGGAATGCGTCTCCCCAAAAATCACAAATCCACCATCTTCCGATTGAAAAATTTTTCTTGAGGATTCGTTTTGAGTACCGCCATAGCATTTTTGCCAGATAATATTTCCATGGAAATCGATTTTTACGAGCCATATATCGATTGTTGGGTCTGGATAGTGATTACCCTCCCATCCCGGATGCCATCCGGCTCCCAGAAGGTCGCCATCGGTAGAGCTTCCGATACCGGCCACCAGGTAGCCATCTTCTACTTCCAATAGGTTAACGACCCCTTCCAGGGCACTTCCTCCGTAACACTGATCCCATTGGCGGTTTCCGGTACTATCCATTTTATAAACAATGGCATCGGCATCATTGGAGAAAACAACACACTCCACATTTCCGTCAATGCCATTGGGCTCCCCGTACAAACCGGCAAGATATCCCCCGTCACTGGTTGGTATAATCACATTGATAAACTCAATAAAGGATGAACCAATGGATTGATCCCACTCCGTATTTCCCAGGCTGTCCAGTTTGATCACCCAGCCATCATACCACCCATGCCAATGGGTGATATCTCCTCCCTGGGAGTCGATTTGTGCTGAGGCGATCACCCCACCGTCGGGAGTGGCTTCGCCATATTGGTCGCCACCTAATATGCCAATGGTGTTTCCCAGTACCCTCTCCCACAGGATGCTTCCCAGGCTGTCGATTTTTGCTATCCACAGGTTGTAGGTATCGGGATAGGGGTCGAGGGTACATCCGCCTATCATGTAGAAATAGGGGGATCCAATGGCTTTAACCATGCGAATTGCTGATCGTCGGGGGTAACATCTTTGCCATAACAAGTTTCCGGAACTGTCAAACCGGAGGAGCCAACCGGCGCCCTCTTTGGAGCAGGTTACCTGCCCTCCTCCTGCGCCGGCGAAACCGGTTACGAAATAGCCGTCATCAACTTGCACAATGTCGTAGGCTATATCCGAGGCCATCGTGCCGTAACTCTGTTGCCAATCAATCCGAAACTGGGCATAACCCACCGCGTGCAACAACAGAAAAAGAGCCATCCACAGGGTTTGTTTTTTCATTATTACCCTCTTCCTCTATCTGATTTGAAACGTTAAGATGTGTGGTTTTTCCATGGTAGCGTTATAAAGCTGTAGGAAATAGATCCCCGACCTGTAATCCGACCCCTTAATTTCAATATCCATGTATGAAACATTGTGGCGCTCATAAAGAGTGCGGCCGGTAATATCCAGCACCTGATAGTTGACTTTTTCTGTACCTTTGCCATAACCCGATAACCTCGATATTCCCTGTACGGGGTTTGGTACTACCTGCAAACTTTCAATGGAATGCTCCTCAATTCCACCAGTATTATCCCCAATACATCCGGTAAAATACGGGTTCATATCCCATTCATAGATGAGTTCATTCTTGTAGCTAAAACATGTCAAGTCATAGGCTATTTCAGATGCATAAGCACAGTAGGCCCAATAAGGTTCTAATAAAGGAATTCCTAAACTTCCTATTCCCATAACCCATGTTTGTAGACAATCATTTTCAGGTATATACATGTATTGTATCTTGTGTTTGATGTTATTATTTAGTATGATAGACCCGGTATCTATACATATGTGTTGGAAACCCCTCATTATAAGGGTGTCATTTGGGAGTAGGTTATAATTATACAGTAACCTTTCTCCACTATCCCCCCTATTGATATAGTAAACCAGTAAACTATCAGGCTCTGTCCGTAAGGCGCCCGTATATGATAAATGTGAATTGGTACTATCTGGACTACTTTGGTAAACTTTATGGTATGTCTTATTATTCAGGATGGTATCGCCAATTATCTCGTATTTTATTGTATAGTAGGATATGTATGGAGGAATCATTTCATACTGCGAACGCATGGAATACCAAGTGGCACTATCAGAAGGAAAAGGGAAGTAATCCTGACCTTTCAGGGTATTTGGAAATATAAGGAAGAGCCCCCCAAAAAGGCACCATAGAGTAATCTTTTTCATAGCATGCAAGATTTGGTTATTGCGGATCCTGACCATGATTGCTTTTTCTTTTGGACGCGAAAAGACCGCAGAACCCGTTAACGGCCATTTTCGAATCACCATTATGCGATAGAACAAAACACGCCTCACAAGGAGTTTGCGAAATATACTATATTTTTTCTGATTTTGCAACTATCCCGCGTGCTGTTGTGTGCAATTTTCGATAAAAAGTACCCCAAGGCTGCGTACCTCAAAGTAGATTGGGGAAAAAATGTAACTTTGGGTATGGAAAATAGGGTCGTTCTATTATTGGGGGGTAACTTGGGGGAGCGCAGTCTGATTCTGGAGCAGTGTTTGGCGCAGTTGGTTTCGCAAGTGGGTACCATAGAGGCGCTATCCGGGGTGTATGAAACGGAGCCCTGGGGGTTTAAGTCTGATGTGCCTCCATTTTGGAACTGTGTGGTGGTATTGCTTACGGCCAAGGGAGCGCGTGAGGTTCTGGCACGAACCCAACGTATAGAGAGGGATTTAGGGAGGACAGATAAGGCGACAGCCCACTATCACTCCCGTACCCTGGATATTGACATCCTCTTCTACAACAATGTGATCTACGAGGAGGAGGATCTTGTGATTCCGCATAAAGGTATCCCCGCACGCCGCTTTGTGTTGGTGCCTCTACAGGAGTTGATGCCCGACTTTGTGCATCCAAAACTACACAAAACCATTACCCAACTGCTGGGGCTTTGTGAAGACCGTATGAAGGTGGAGCGACTCGGGAATGTAGATAGAGCGCGCTATTTGAGAGCCTTAATAAAGATGGGATCGTCAAAATAATTGGCGAACTCCATATCAGAGGCAGCCCTCTTTGCAAGTTTAGGGTTCATCGTTACCGCCTTGGAGAGGTAGTCTCCCATGGCTGATTTGTTGTCGGTTCTTGCTGCAATTACGGCCAAAAGATAGTTTTTCATGCAAGACTCCTCACTGCATTTGAGGGTGCGGGAAGCCTCCTCGTATTTTTTCTCAATAAGCTGTATGAGTGCCTTGTTATAGGTACAATCTTTGGCATTAATGACGCTCTTTGCCGCCTGATATTTTCCCTTGACAATGTCAATGATGGCGATGTTGTAGGCGGCATCAACTCCCAAGTCTTCTGCCTTTTTGAAAAGTGATAGGGCGTTGTCATAGGCTCTCTTTTTGCTGGCTGCGACCCCCATGTTATTGGTGATGATGGGGTTGTTGGGGCTCAACTCGTTGGCCTTTTCAAGGTAGGGCTCCGCCTCCTTGGCATTGTACATGCTCAGGTAGGTTGCTGCTACGTTGTTATGTGTCCTCCAGTCGTTGGGGAACAGGGTCGCTGCAGATTTGTAGATCTCCAGTTTCTCGCTGAGATCGTTTCTTTTTTCCGCGGCATATAACAGCTCTTTAAGGGAGAGGTCCTGGGGCGAGAGAATAGCGAGTGAAGCGATGCGCTTATCGTCTTTCTTGGGCTCGTAGCAGTTTACGCTGATCTCCACACGACGCAATGGAGGGAGAATTTCCTCCGTAAGCTCGCTGTAGATGAGGGTCATATTTCGGATCTCTTGCTCTTTCTTTAGGGGCGTTGTTTGCGATTTTACCACATTGAGGATGGCATTTTTATCCTTGAGGTTGGACTGCTCGACAGCGGAGATGAATCCAGGATCCCTGAGAAGTTCAAGGTAGATCTTGTTGAGGATCTTCATTCCCGCCTGGGCGCGTTTTTCCGAGAGCCCTTCGTTGAACGACTCTTCTCCTTCAGGGGAAGCGTAAGCATTGATCTCAATGTCCTTCACATCCCACCCTCTGTTGATAAAGTCTTTCAGTTTTTTCAGGTCGGCTTCTACGTTTAACGTTTTGTTGAGTTTCAGGTTGTAGTCTATGTTAGCGCGGTTCACCAGAAAATAGAACGTTGCCTTGCCGCTCTCCTGGGTGATTAACTCATAGTAGCCGTCGGTGTCCATGCCCAATTTTTCGGCATTTTCGCGAGAGGCAAACCAAACCTTTTCGTTGTGCATCACGAATTGCGAGGTCATCACAACTCCTTTTGCAAGGGTTACCTCTTCTCCCGGGATTGTTTTTCTTCGTTTGATGATCTTGGGGGTGACGGTAAGTATCCCCTCTTCCATGCCCGGCTCATATGTTATCTCATCACTATAAGAGAAATCGCCTCCCTTTTTAGGAATGATTGTCCCGGTGCCTTTTGCCTTTTCTCCCTTGAGGATCATGGACGAGAGTTCTTTCTCTTTGCCATTGTATGTCAATACGGGGGTGAACTCCACAATATCCTTTTTGTTGAAAGAGCGTTTGGGGATAGAACCCGCTATGTTAACCGCTATTTTCCCTCCATTGTTTTCCAAGGTGGAAGGGTCTAAGGTGTAGGATTTGGGCATCTTGGTGGAGACACAACCGAACATCATTCCTACGGTAAGAATAAAAATAGGTAAAAACTTGATGTAATTTTTTCTCATAGTGAGATGACTTTTATTGTTAGTAATATGAAATCGCGAAAAGTGTTTTTGTCAGACTTTATCTGTTGTGCAAATATAGAAAATATCCTTTATGGAAGATTTTCGAAGGGGGTGAATTTCCATCTTTTTCAAGGGGGGATTTTCCTGCTTTTTTTTAGGGGGGATGGTAGAATAGGCCTATCTAGAGCCCGTCTATAAAGTCCGACTTCTTTGTGATGCTTCTCTTCCAAATGGTCATTTACCCCAGTAAACTCACATTTCTCAGCCTTCGCAAGCCTCGAATTCGAACGTTCTATACAGCCTCTTCTCAAAACGCTGACTTTATGGACAGACACCATTCAAGGGAGAAGTTATCGTTGGTTTACCCTGTTTCTTCCCTTTTGGCGTGCTTACCACCCTGTGGGGGCTTTCTCTTGTTGGCGTAGGCGGGGAATTATGGGGTGGATTTCATCTTATGGAAGAGTTGATAGATGACAATCCCGGCACAGACGGAGATGTTGAGGGAGTGTTTTGTGCCATATTGGGCCAGTTCGATGCTTCCGTCGCAGGCATCCACTACCTCCTGGGAGACTCCTTTGATCTCATTGCCCAGGACAATAGCAATATGATCCCCTTGGGCAATGGAAAAAGATGCGAGGTCGATGCTCTCTTCCGTCTGTTCGATGGCAAAGACCTTATACCCTTTTGCTTGAAGTTTTTTGACGGCGACGATGGTCTCTTCCTGGTATTCCCATGCTACGGCGTCGGTGGCTCCCAGTGCCGTTTTGTGAATCTCTCGGTGTGGGGGTGTTGCTGTGAAGCCGCACAATATGATCTTTTCCACGAGAAAAGCATCGGAGGTGCGGAATACGGAGCCGGTATTATTTTGACTTCGAATGTTATCTAAGATTACAACTAAAGGATATTTGGGTTGCTTTTTGTAGGCTTCCAGATCCGGTCGCCCCAGCTCTTCGTTTTTCAGTTTTCGCATGAAAGATCTCTTTTTCCCACAAAGGTAGGGAGATTTTCTTTTTATCTTTTGGGGGAATAAGTACCTTTGTCCGTTTACAGTAAGAATATGGCGAAGAAGAAGGGAAAAGGAAAGTCGGATACCCCTTTGATGAAGCAATATAACCATATAAAGGGTAAATACCCTGATGCGATGTTGTTGTTTCGGGTGGGGGATTTTTACGAGACATTTGGCGATGATGCCGTGAAGGCATCGGAGATTTTGGGGATTGTCTTGACGAAACGCTCCAATGGTGCGGCGGCAGACATGGCCTTGGCCGGGTTTCCCCATCACGCCTTGGATACCTACCTTCCTAAATTGGTGAAGGCCGGCCAAAAGGTGGCTATCTGTGACCAGTTGGAAGATCCTAAACTGACCAAGAGCATTGTGAAGCGTGGGGTTACGGAACTGGTGACGCCCGGGGTTTCGTACAACGACAAGATTTTGGATCAAAAAGAGAATAACTTCCTGGCTTCTCTTCACCTGACGGACACCGTATGTGGTGTTGCTTTCCTGGATATATCCACCGGGGAGTTCCTCTGTGCTCAAGGGGCCTTAAGCTATGTGGAGAAGCTGGTGCAGAGTTTCAAGCCCAGTGAGGTGATCCTTCAGCGAAATAAAAGGGAGGCCTTCCTGTCGGTTTTTGGCAACCACTACTACCTCTCCACTTTCGATGACTGGGTCTTCTCGTACGATTTTGCCTATGAAAACCTCACCCGTCATTTTCAGACCCAATCGCTTAAGGGGTTTGGCGTGGAGGAGATGGAACAGGGGGTGATCGCTGCGGGAGGAGCATTGCACTATCTTTTTGAAACACGTCACGACAAGGTGCAACATATCTCCAACCTCTCTCGTATCGAGGAGGATCGTTATGTGTGGTTGGATCGTTTTACCATCCGAAACCTGGAGCTATTGCATTCGCCGCAAGAGAATGCGACCACGTTGCTCTCCGTTATGGATAGGACCATTTCTCCCATGGGAAGCCGGTTGATCCGCCGATGGATTGTGCTTCCGCTCAAGGAGATACAGGCTGTGACGGAACGACATGATGTGGTGGATACCTTTTTAGACGACGAGCCGTTATCCTCAGAGATTGCCTCCCGGCTACGTCAGGTGGGCGACCTGGAGCGATTGATCTCCAAGGTAGCCACGGGGCGGATTAACCCCCGGGAATTGTTGCAGGTGAAAAATGCCCTTTTGGCCATAGACCCGGTGAAAGAGGCTTGTCTCTCCACGGGAAATGAGGCTCTGGCACGCATTGCAGACCAGCTGAACTCCTGTGAGGTGGTGCGCCAACGCCTTCAGGATGCATTGGTGGATGACCCTCCCTCCCATGTCCAGAAGGGGAGTGTCTTCCGTGATCAGGTCTCGGCGGAGTTGGATGAATTGCGCAAACTGGCCTATAGTGGTAAGGATTACTTGACCCAAATTCAGCAGCGAGAGTCGGAGGCCACAGGAATCCCCAGCTTGAAGATAGGGTATAACAATGTGTTTGGGTATTACCTTGAAGTGCGGAATACCCACAAAGAGAAGGTGCCCGAAGAGTGGGTGCGGAAACAGACCTTGGTGAGCTCTGAACGCTACATCACCCAGGAGCTTAAAGTGTTGGAAGAGAAGATCCTTAATGCGGAGGAGAAGATCTTAGCGCTGGAGACCCGGATGTATGAGGAGCTGATTAGTGTGGTGGCCGGCTATATCCAGCCCATACAATTGAATGCGCAGTTGTTGGCTCAGCTCGATTGCCTGCACTCTTTTGCCCTGTTGGCCAAAGAGAATGGCTATACGCGCCCTGTGTTGACCGATGGTTTTGAAATTGATATCAAGAATGGACGCCACCCGGTGATTGAGAAGCAGTTGCCTCCGGGGGATAAGTACGTGGCAAACGATGTCTACCTGGACAACCAACGACAGCAAATAATGATCATTACCGGGCCTAATATGTCGGGTAAGTCTGCGCTGCTGCGGCAGGTGGCCCTTATTGTCCTGATGGCTCAGATGGGCTCTTTTGTTCCGGCAAAACACGCTTCCATTGGCTTGGTGGACAAGGTGTTTACGCGTGTGGGAGCCTCGGATAACATCTCTTCGGGGGAGTCTACCTTTATGGTTGAGATGAATGAAACAGCCTCCATCCTGAACAACATCTCCAACAGAAGTCTTATCCTGTTGGATGAGATTGGCCGGGGAACCTCTACCTATGACGGTATCTCCATCGCCTGGTCCATTGCTGAGTTTTTACACAATCATCAGCTGTATCGCCCCAAGGTGCTTTTTGCCACCCATTATCACGAATTAAATGAGATGGCTACCACCATGAAACGGATTAAGAATTACCATGTTTCGGTGAAGGAGATCAACGATAAGGTGATCTTTCTCCGGAAGCTGGCCAAGGGGGGCACGGCGCATAGCTTTGGAATCCATGTGGCACAAATTGCCGGGATGCCTGCCATGGTTACACGCCGGGCAGAGGCACTGCTTAAACAGTTGGAAGATAGCCACCAAAGAGAGGGGATAGGGCAAAAGAGCAGCAGCGATAGCGAAGCCATGCAACTCTCTTTTATTCAACTTGATGATCCGTTGCTTTACCAGATTCGTGATGAGATCCTGCATACGGATATCAACTCGTTGACCCCCGTTGAGGCCCTGATGAAATTGAATGAAATTAAAAAACTGTTGGGTGGATAGGTTCGTGATCCTTTCCGAGTGAGCGCCCACCAAATTGGATAATATGGAGAAGACGGAGCACCTTTGTAAGAAGTGTATCATGAGTGATCAGATTGAGGGGGTCGTTATTGAGGAGAATGGCCATTGTAACTTCTGTAATGATCATCAACCTTTTGAGCCTTATGATGAGTCGGAATTGATTCACATTTTGAAAAAGGCCAGGCGCAAGGGAAGAACTTACGATGCCCTTGTTCCCCTGAGTGGAGGGAAAGATAGTACCTATGTGCTCTACCTGGCGGTGCAAAAATATGACCTCAACGTATTGACCTATACCTATGACAACGGTTTTTTGAGCGACTTTGCCCGTGAGAATATTGCCAGTGCGGTAAAAGCGTGTGGGGTTGACCATATCTGGGTTCATCAAAGTCAGAAGATGTTGTATGAATTGTACCGAACCGCATTGGTGGAGTCGGGTGAGATCTGCGGCGTGTGTGGCGTGGGCATAGAGCGGAGTATGCTCAAGGTTTCTGAAGCCTATAAAACGCCACTGATCCTGTTGGGACACACCGCTAACGAGGAGAACTCCTTCTCCTCGGAAGAGATCTATGACCAAAAAAGGTTAAAGGTGATCCTTCGTAAGAACAGAAAAATTGGAAAGCGTGAGATTAGGCGCTTTCTGCTATACCCCCGCTTAAACTATATCAGCAGTTTCCTCTTTACTAAGACAGGCCGTTTTGGCAAGAAAGTGAATATGCTCTATTACCAGAAACCTCTTTCGGATAAGGAGATTAGTGTACTCTTGAAAAAGGAGATGAATTGGGTGGAGCCTACCCACTCGGATTATACCCGGCATTTCGATTGTATCGCCGAACCCTTTACCAATTTTGTCCGGGAGGAGCGATTTGGCAATTCCCGTCGTGTGCCGCAGCTATGCAATATGATTAGAAATGAAGAGATGACCCGTGAGGAGGCCCTTAGGGTGGTCGCTGAAGATGAGAAAAAACAGCAGCATAGTGACTTCAAAGAGGTGCTGGATGCGTTGCACCTTTCGGAGAAGGAGATGGATCGTATTTGTGAAATTCCGCCCAATGTATATGGGGAACATCGCTCATTCTCTAACCAATTCTTCGCCCGTTTGCGCGCTCTTTTAAAAAAGAATAGCCATTGAGGGGCGCTTGGGGGGAGAAAAAATAATTTTTTTTGGCGGATATTGTGTGGAATGGAAAAATCACCCTATATTTGCATTCCCAAACGAAACGCGGAAGTAGCTCAGTTGGTAGAGCACAACCTTGCCAAGGTTGGGGTCGCGGGTCCGAGTCCCGTCTTCCGCTCAGAGGGCCTCCGTTTATAGGAGGCTTTTTTTTAAAAGGTCTGCCCGGATGGTGGAATTGGTAGACACGAAGGACTTAAAATCCTTTGGCCATTGCGGCCGTGTGGGTTCAAGTCCCACTCCGGGTACGCTTGCGGAAGTAGCTCAGTTGGTAGAGCACAACCTTGCCAAGGTTGGGGTCGCGGGTCCGAGTCCCGTCTTCCGCTCATCACATGGGAATGCAGCTTAGGAGCATTCCCTTTTTTTTATATAAAAAAAACAGGCAACGTTCATTGCCTGCTTTCATCGCTAAACACTTAAGAGAAACCGTACTATGGCTTTTACGTAAACTTTCTCTTTAGATATCTTTCACACTGTTGTGTTCGGTCATAACCTAGCATAATTCCGAGCATAAAATCTTCTTCATCGGAAAAATCACTCAACGACTTATCTCCAAATCCCTCTACAATTTTGATGCATTCCTGTTTTCCAAAGAAGACGTTAACCTTTTTGTCATTGACCACTTGAAGCACATAAGGGATCTTTTTGCGTGTGAGCAACTCCTCCATTTTGTATTGCTCCTCTTTACTCATGGTATGCAAGACCAAACTTCGTAATCCCTTTTTGTACTCATAAATGTGGTGAAGCAACACCTGCATTTCTGCACTTTTGTAGTCACTGCAGTTGATCTCAGGACGCAATTTTTTGTCTCCCTTCATCTTCAATACTTCTTGGATCACGATACGTATATTTCTCTATAAACCCATTGAAAATAAGCGGCAGAAACAAATAAGGTTGGATGCTCCTGCCGCTATTTTGATTCAATAATGGGTAAAAACCACCTTGCTGTAATGTAATGAACGATTCAAAAATAAGGAGATGTAGTAAAGCAAGGTTTTTCTTTATTAAATAATGGGAGGGGATTTATAAACCAAAATTGTTTTTCAGATCACCAACCCATTGGTTAATTCTTGAACTAGAGAGATCACTCTGATTATCTTCGTCAATGGGAAGACCTACAAAGTTACCATCTACTACTGCACGAGACTCATCATACTCATATCCTTCTGTGGGTACACTACCTACCAGTTGACATCCCTTATCCTTCACTGTAGCGTAGATCTCCCCCATGGCATCAACGAAAGAGTCTGCGTAAGATTCCTGATCACCACAACCGAAGAGCGCTACCTTTTTGCCCTCGAGGTTTGCCCCTTGAAGCTCCGGCAAGAAGTCATCAAAGTCATCTTGCATATCTCCAATACCCCAGGTACTACACCCTAATATAAGGTTTTCGTACCCTTCAAGGTCTGCACTTTTCGCGCCTGAAACCTCCATGATATCAGCATTGTCTTCTCCAAATATGGCTTGGATTTGCTCCGCTACACCTTGTGTGTTACCGGTGGTAGATCCGTAAAAAATTCCAACTTTTTTCATATCTCTGATTAGTTTTTATTCTGATGGCAAATATCCTGTGTCAGGCGAAGGGGAACAATCGTTAGAAATGAGGATATTTTTGGCTGGTTATCCCTATTTGTGGTGATTTTTTTATCTTGTAATCTCTGTTAATTTGCTGTTAATTAGTTTGTTATATGGGTTTTCTCTGTTTCCTGATGGTTCGCGTTTTTTGCGCTTGTAACATTGGTTACACTTGGTGTCAACCATGTTGTGTATGATTGCAAAACCAAATGAATCGTTTTATTAAAAGCATGATCTATTATGAAAAACTGGAACATAAGCAAAGAAGATTTTGAAGTACGGGATGTGCGATCGTTAAAGGGTAACTTTCTCCCGTCTATCTTACAGAAGGCAAAAAAGATGCCGCTTCATACGGGAATCTGTATTGTACAAAGTTTTGAACCGGTTCCACTGTACGGAGCCATGGCGGAGTTGGGCTTTGAGCACTCTCTGGAGGTGGTCTCTGAGGTGGAATATAGGGTTTACTTCTATAAAAGTAGTGTGCCGGAGGCCGCTGAAGCTGATGAAGGGGCATTGCCTTTTAAGCCTACCGCTATTGTGAATTTCAACACCATTGATCCCCGTTTGGCCTCCAACGTGGTTAACTTTTGGACGTATATCTGGGGCCGTGAAGATAATGTGTTGGATATGAAGACCCGTTTACTCCTATCGCTTGCCAATGGAGTAGGTGCCGGGAGAATGCGTCAGGCGGTACGTGAGTTTGTGAAGGCCTATTCTATAGGTGTTCCCATAGAGGCTTTCGATGAAATTTTTGCCCTGTTTGCGTGGAATCAAGGAGTGGGTTATTTTGCTTCAGAGATAGGCTCTTCAGCGCTCTTTGGCGCCTATCTTCTCGTGAAAAAGATGGAGGAGAAAGGGGTAGACCGTGGGGAAATTATTGAAAAACTTAGGGAAAAGTTTGGGGAGAAGAATGCTGATGTACAGACCTTTTATAAGATGAAGGGAGAGTAAGTGTAGCGACAAGGAGTGGGGATAAATTATTCTTCTCACTCCTTGTTGTGATATGGGTTTCCCAAAATCACCACAAATGGGTATTGTGGATCTGTATCCCTCTCCTTTCCTTTGCACCGCAAATTCGGCTTTGTGGTGAGCAGAGTTGATCGTTGAAAAAAAAGAATGAAGATATTGAGTAGGACGCAAAATGGCCAGATCTTTTCTTGTCCCTGTAAAAAGAGGGTCAGCCTGGAGTTTGGTAATCTTTTTCTGAATATGTCGGAGGAGGAGATGCGTCGCTTCTCTGAGTATGTCCATTCTATTGATTATGAATTTTATATTCATAGAAACCGTGATGCGGTGAATCGCCGGAAACTGCTGCTGCATCTAGGAGAAGAGGGGGTTTATTTTGCGGTGACTCCTGCCGAGTTTCTAGAGTTGAAGGAGCTCCTTTCATTTAAAGCTGGGAGTAGTGAGGTGCCGACACATGTACTGATTGATAAACTTACCTTGAATTAATCCCCGTTGGTATAAAACCGTAGAGGTGTTTCTCTTTGTAGCTTCCAGGGTATAGTGAGAAAAAGAAAAAAGATGATAAAAAAGATGAACAGAGGTATAAATAGCATAGTAAGTAACACTCATAGGCTCTTTCTTGTGGGGGTGTTGCTTTTTTCTTCCTTTTGGATTTATGGACAGTCAACAGTCATATCCCTTCTTCAGAAGGAGAGTGGGGCTTCTGTACCCTATGCCAACATCTGTTGGCAAACGTTGGATAATAGCTCCAGCGGGAATGGTATTTCTGATGAGAAAGGGAAGTTTCAGATGGGGGTAACTCCGGGAAGTGACCTGATTATTCACATTAGTTCCATCGGTTTCAAGGTGGTGAATGATACCTTGCGTGTGGAGCAGGGGCATACGTTTTTCATGGAGGAGGATGTATTGAATTTGGAACAGGTTACAGTTACCGGCACAAGAACTCCTCACATTTTGAAGGAAGCTCCGGTGCTTACGCAGATGATTGCACAAAAAGAGATTGCACGAGCCGATGCAGCTACCATTACAGATATTCTTGAAACGGAAGTTCCGGGGATTGAGTTGGCTCGGCATGGCTTTGGGCAGACCATGAGTGTGCAGGGGCTGGAGCCTCAATATACCTTAATTCTGGTGGATGGGGAACGACTGGCCGGCGAGACAGGAGGGAATATTGACTATTCGCGTATTAATGCGGCAAACATCGAACGGGTGGAGATTGTGCGTGGGGCAAGCTCGGCTCTTTACGGTTCCAATGCCATGGGCGGTGTAATCAATATTATTACGCGAAAGCCCCGCCATAAGTTTGATATTTCTGCTAATGTAAAATATCGACAAAGAAACCAGAAGAACTATTTTCCTGATGATACCTACTACGAGGACTATGAGGATAAGTTTTATCGGAATATGGATAAACCTAACCTGAATGGGAACCTCTCCCTGGGGTTTCGTAATAGAAACTTCTATAGTAATACCTTCCTGAATGCCAAGAGTACCGATGGATATGTCCTATCTGATCGTGAGGGAATGAGGTTTTACTACCCTGAATTGGATACGACCTTAGTGGAAGAGTTGCATGAAACGGCAATTAATGGCTCTCAGGATTATACCATTACACAGAAAATTGGTTATGATGATGGGAAGAGATGGGCCTTTGAATTACGAGGTAATCACTATCGCCATGAAGAGTTTTTGACCCGGGTTTACAACTGGCAGCATGATATGTTTAAAAACTACTCTATTGGTGGTTTTGCGAAGTACCGCATGTCGGCCAATGACAATATTCAACTCTCTTATAACACGGATATCTTTGATAAGTATGATGTGAAAGAACGGAAAAACGATACCGCCGTACGCTATTACCGTAATACCTTTCATAATGCAAAGTTGAATTATACCACTCGCTTGGGGGCAAAACATAACCTGTTTGTGGGAATAGAGAATTTATATGAGATCCTTTCGGCGGATATGTTTGTTTGGGATGCCAGTGAGATTCAATCAAAGTCGACCAACGACTTGGTTTTTGTGGCACAAGATGAGTATACGATTTCTGACGATATCTCCGCCGTCATTGGTGTGCGAGGAGGTTATCACTCCACCTTTGCCTTTCATGCTTCTCCCTCCATCACGCTGAGGTATCGTTTAAAACCGTTTAATCTGCGCTTGAATTACGCCAGGGGCTATCGTTCGCCTACCCTTAAGGAGCTCTATATGAACTGGAGCCATTTGGGCATGTTCCAGATAGTGGGAAGTACAGACTTGAAGCCGGAGACAAACAACTATTGCAGCGTGTCATTGGATTACCTGAACCTGGATCACCAACTGAATGCCACCTTAATCGGTTCGTATAATCAGATTGATCATAAGATTGAGGGGATTTGGGTGAATGACTCTATGGTTAACTACATTAACATTAGTAAGGTGAAGGTGGTGAACCTTGAGGCGATGCTGAAATGGCGTCTTCATACGCTGTTTAACTTGAAGGCGGGCTATGTCTATTCGCATCACATAAAAGACCGTGATGTGGTAGCCCTTTCGGATATAAGCCCTCATGCGCTTACCGCTCAGTTGGAATTTTTGTATGAGAAGAATAAGTATCACTTGACTGCAAACCTTTCGGGAAAACTTTTGAGTACAAAAGTTGTTAAGGGAACGAACATGATCGAAGAGAGTCCTTTGTATGGCAAAGTGTACGAAGCGCGTTATCCTGCGTATGCTATTTTTAATCTAACGGTAAACCAGCGGTATGGAAAACATTATATGTTGGGGCTTGGGGTGAGAAACCTCTTGAACTATACGGCTCCCACTGTGACGATGAATACGACGGCCAGTGTGGGAAGACGTTTCTTTGTATCATTCACGTATAACTTTTAATTAAGAAATAAACACTAATTTGTTATGAGAAAAATTCATTTTTTGACACTTCTTGCCGTTTTAGGCATTGGTTTAGTTTTTACCTCTTGTAAAGATAAGGATAAACCTAAAGATCCTGTATCCGTTAATACCATCACTATTGATGCTACGGCATACGACGCTTGGGTCTATTTCAGCTTCAAAGAGGGTGAAGTGGTTGAGGTAGCTGATTTTGCTACTTCTACGGCATGGGATATCGGATTCCATCGTTACGATTTGCGTGTAAATGGAGGAGAAGCAGGCCCTGGCGAAGGGGGGACTTTTGCTACTGGTGAGAACAATTTCGCAGCAGTTACTACGGCTCCTGAGAGCGGTTATGTCTCGAACGACTTTATTGATGTAGCTGTTGATGTTACGGTGATGCCTCCGGTGATGGAACATGTACCCGGTGACCAGGTCCTGGCTACTTGGGTGACGATGACCTATGGCCAGCAGGGTCCTGAGTATACCTACAGCAACGAAATCTTTGTGGTGAAAACAGCCGACGGTAAATACGCGAAGGTATGGCTGAAAGATTACTTTAATGCCGATGGCGAAAGTGGACATGTAACCATGAAGTACAGTTATCAACCAGATGGTTCTACAAAATTGGACTAATAGACACTTTTGTGTTTGATTAGAAACTGGTTTTAGTTTATTCGGGATGGGTAGGTAAATAATACCCGTCCCGCTTTTATATTTTTATGGGTATAGGGAAACGGTTTTTTCGATTAAGCAAGTGGTATCATAAGTATCCGGGGTTGCTCCTAATCCTCTTTGTGGGATGGATGGCTGTTTCCGGTATATTGCTCAACCATCCGGGATTGATCCGTGACCTCTCTATTCCTGGAAGGTGGGTGCCGAAGCATTACCATCCTGTCAATTGGAATCGGAGTTCCTTGAAGGGGATGCTTCGTTTCGATTCTCGTAAGTTGATGGTTTGGGGAAATCAGGGCGTTTTTCTTTCCAAGGATAATGGGCTTCATTTTGAGCCGTTTATGGAGGGGGATTTTCCTGATGCTGCCTGGAAAAGAAGAACCAACCACCTGCTGGCTGACTCCTCCAGCGGATTGGTGTGGGCTGCTACCAACGGTGGACTCTTTCAAGTGGATTGCGATACGAAGCAGTGGGTTGCGATTCCCCTGCCGGAGAATCGCTCCGCGGTGAAAAAGATTGTAACGGGGGATGGCCATTACCTGGTGGTGACCGAGTCGGCCATTTACCAAAAGCCACTCTCTTCGGAAGAGCAATTTTCCCTTGTAATTCCCCATAGGGACGAGGAGAACCTACGTCTGCCGCTGTTTCGGTTTTTCTTATCGCTGCATGACGGCTCCATTTTGGGAGGGGCGGGAAAACTTTTGTGGGATTTGGCAGGCCTTATCCTGCTGTTTCTTGCCGTTTCGGCATTCTACATTTGGTTCTACCCAAAGAGGTGGCGAAGGGGCTACAAAAAAGGGGGCGTGAAACCCGGGAGAAAAGAGAAAAAGCGGTACGCCTTCTTCCTTCGTTATCATAAGAAATGGGGATGGTATGTGGCCGTACTCCTTACGGTCATATTTGCCACCGGGATTTTTCTTCGCCCTCCGTTGATTCTTGCCATTGCCGATGGTTCTGTGAGCCAACGATGGCTCCCCTCTTTTTCCCGGAATCCCTGGCACGAGAAAATTAACAATGCGTTGTACGATCATGATGCTCATCGTTTGGTGCTGGAGTGTTCCGATGGAATCTGGGCTGGAGCGGTGAGTGAAATGGCTGTTTTTAAGAAATTGGAGCTTCCCTTCTCCATTTTTGCCATGGGAACGACTGTTTTTGAAGAAAAGGTGCCAGGAGAGTGGCTGGTAGGCTCCTTTGGAGGGTTGCTGCTCTACGATGTAAGAGAGGAGCATAAACAGTCTCTCCTTCATGTGTCACCTCCAAAACATAAGGGAATGCCGGCTTCGCTACTTGTGACCGGTTTCGTTGAATATGAGGATAATTGTCAGTACATTTGCGGCCATTATAAAGGGTTGTGTGATGCCTCCGGTGAGCCGATATATGGTCAATTGATCATGCCGGAATCCTTGTCGCGTGCTTACAGGATGCCTTTGTGGAATTTTTTGTTCGAGCTTCACAATGCTCGAATCTTTAAGGGATTGTTGGGAGCATTGTATATCCTGATAATTCCTCTTTTGGGAAGTATGGGGCTTTTTGTCATACTTTCCGGTGTGTTTGATTATTGGTATGTTAAATTGAAAAGGAAATAGTAGTATGCGGAAAAAAATAGTTGTAGGATTGACTCTCTTCGTTGTGGTGGTATTTGTGGGATTTTATTACCACAAACATTATGCGCCAACTCGGGTAGGTCTTATCAATTTTCCCGATTTTATGTATGCGAAGATCGTAACGGCTAACGAAGAGAAGGCCGTGAAAATCGACAAACTTTATCCGCGTTCCCTCCCCTCACTGAGGAAGTATGATGCGCTTTTTGTCTTTGGTATGGGTTTAGAACTGCCCGAAGATCAGAAAGAGAAGATTGTTCGTGCGGGAGAGAAGGGTGCTGATATCTTTATGTATGCGGCGACAAATCCAGCGTTACAGTTAACGAATATCGCTGGACATCAGTTGGATAATATCTCCGGTTACCTGGAGAATGGGGGGCGTTTTAACTATCGGAATATGTTTAAATATATCCGTTACGAACTTGATGGTAAGCGGGGTAGCGCAGATAGTGTCAGTCCGCCCCGTAAGATCAACTCCGATGTGCTCTTTTATCTGGGAGAGGATGCCATTTTCAATACGGTGGAGGAGTTTCAACAGTGGGCTCTAAAGACGGGAGTCCACCAAAAAAAGAACCGTCGGGTGTTGCTTTTTACCAGTGTTCCGGGACCTTTTAACGCCAATAGGGAGCATATTGACAGCCTAATTGTCGAATTGGAATCACGGAACCTGAATGTCTATCCTGTGGCGGGGTGGCAAAGTCGTTTGAGACAGATGCAAACGATACAACCCGATCTTATTGTATACCTTCCCCATGGTCGTTTGGATATGAGTGGGGATACCAAGGCTGTGATCGATTGGTTGGAGGAGCAGGATGTTCCTGTGTTATGCCCTGTAAGCGTATTTAGTGAGTATGAGAAGTGGTTAAAGGATAAACAGGGGATGTTTGGTGGCCTTTTGAGCCAGAGTGTGACCATGCCTGAGTTTGACGGAGGGATTGTGCCCTATGCCGTTTTCGCTCAGTATAAAACGGAACAGGGGCTTCTGGTCTTTCAGGCTGTTCCTGAGCGTCTGGAGAAGTTTGGCGAAATTGTCTCCAATTATTTGAACCTGAAAGAACTTCATAACCACGATAAGAAGGTGGCTATTGTCTATTTCAAGGGCCCGGGAAAAAATGCCCTGGAGGCTTCCAACATGGAGGTCCTACCTTCTCTGTACAACCTGTTGAAGCGCATGAAGCGGGAAGGTTATAATGTGGAAGGACTTCCGGAGACATATGAGGCTTTTGAAGAGGTGGTTATGCGTATGGGGCCGGTATTGGGGCCTTACGCAGAGGGCGCTTTTGATACGTTTCTGAAGGAGGGTTCACCTGAGCTTATTGAGGCGGTGACCTATGAGCAGTGGTGCGAGGATTTGTTGCCA
The DNA here is from genome assembly GCA_002748065.1 of Bacteroidota bacterium. Classification (GTDB taxonomy): domain Bacteria; phylum Bacteroidota; class Bacteroidia; order Bacteroidales; family BM520; genus BM520. The sequence goes on along the minus strand of PDRJ01000041.1, from coordinate 34,207 downwards.
TCTTCCATGTATGAGGAGGTGGTCAATCGATATGGAAAAGCTCCGGGAAGTTTTATGTCCGTTTATAAGGATTCAACGGAGTACCTGGCCGTGGCACGCGTCGCTTTTGGGAATGTGGTGCTTTTGCCACAGCCTCTCCCCGGGATCGGAGAGAACCAATTTGCCCTGGTGCACGGCGCTAAGACGGCTCCGCCCCACGCTTATATTGCGCCCTACTTCTGGATTCAGCAAGGGTTTCAAGCCGATGCCATTTTCCACTTTGGAACCCATGGCTCCCTGGAGTTTACCCCCGGAAAACAGATTGCACTCTCCCAGTACGACTGGACCGATCCTCTCATTGGAACCACCCCCCATTTTTACATCTATACCATCAGCAATGTGGGTGAGGGGATGATCGCCAAACGTAGAAGTTATGCCGTTACACAAACCTATCTTACCCCTCCCTTTATTGAGGCTCAGGCTTTTTCTAACCGTGAGATTATGCATACCAAATTGCATAAATATGAGCAGGCCAAGGGTGCGGTGAAGAATGAGTATGCCCTCTCCATAAAAGCGATGGCTGTGAAGGCGAAAATTCATTTGGACCTGGGGCTTGACAGTATCCTGGATCAGCCCTACTCTGAGGCGGATATGATGAAGTTGGCCAACTACTTAGAGGAGATAGAGCATGAGAAGGTGACCGGTGGCCTCTACACCATGGGAGTACCCTATCCCAAGGATAAGTTGGAGGAGACCGTTCAGCTGATGTTGGTGGATGCCATTGCCTATAATCTGGCGGAGCTGGATGTGCTTAAGAAAAAAATAGATAGAGAACGGATCGAGGATAAGAAATTCTTTAACGACAGGTATACTCATCCTTCCGAAAGGTATCTTGGAGAGGTGTTGCGTACGAAGAATCCGCTTGCTGTCTTTCAACGGATCGTCTCTTCGGAAGATCGTGCACGGGCACAACGTTGGGAGGATCAGAAGAAAGATTTTATGGCAATGCCTATGGCCACCATGGGTATGATGGGGGCTAAAGCCTCGCACGAAGAGCATACAGGTTTGTCCCGGGAGGATAGCTTGAAACTCCGGGGATTGATTATCCGTTGCTTACCGGATGAGGAGAAGAAGTCTTTCTTGATGACACTGGAGTCGGATAAATCTTACGAAAAGGCCATTGCTCTGTTGGATAAGGAGAAGTTTCGTAAGGTGAAGAACCTGGCAAAGGTGGTGCCTCCCATGGCGAAGGCTTTAGAGGTGGCCACCGATAGTATTGTCTTCTCTATTATAGAGATGGTCGAAGACACTTCCATGCGTAACCTTGCGCTACATTATCTCCATGACGAGGGACTTATGAAAGATGTGGAGGCTGAGGAGCGTCGTCAGGAAGAGGCGATTCGCTTGCAGGCTCTTCTCTATTTTGAGGAAGAGGTAGCTGATTTTTCCGTGGAAGAGTGTCTTCTCCTCTCTCTGGAGGACCTCCGTGGGAAAAATACGGCCTTGAATTACCTGGAGAAGCATAAAGACGAGCTGCATGCGATCCTTGGAAAGATAGCTTCTCCTTCCAAAGAGGAGCAGGCATTAGTGGCTTTTATGGATACCCAACTGGCTCCCCTTATGGAGGCAGCTGGAAGAGAGATTGCTCGACTTGAAACGCTGGAAGAGGACTTCTCGCGTGCGGTTCAGATGGTGAAACATGCACTTGAAGATGTGTTGAAAAAGCAGAAAGCGCTTCGGGAGAGTCCGGAAGAGGAGTTTGTGGCTATCTTGAACTCTCTGGAAGGGGGGTATACCTCTCCCAGTCCGGGAGGTGATCCCATTGCAAACCCAGCATCCCTTCCCACCGGAAGGAACCTCTATTCCATTGATGCGGAGCAGACTCCTACACCGGAGGCCTGGAGGGTTGGAAAGAAGTTGGGCGAAAGTTTGTTGGAAGACTATCGCTCGAAGCATGATGGTCAATATCCGGAGAAGATTAGTTTTACCCTATGGTCAAGTAGTTTTATTGAGTCGGAGGGTGCTACCATCGCTCAGATTCTCTACCTGCTTGGGGTGGAGCCCATATGGAATGCCTTTGGTCGGGTTTATGATGTGCGAATGATTCCTTTGGAGGAGTTGAAGCGGCCGCGTATTGATGTACTGGTTCAGACCTCCGGACAGTTGCGTGATCTGGCAGCTTCTCGCCTTTTCCTCATTAATAGAGCCATTCAAAAGGTGGCCATGGAGGGGGGCGATGAAGAGAACTTTGTGAAGAAAGGGGTGCGCGATGCGGAACAACAGTTGGTGGATGCCGGCTTCTCACCCAAGGATGCACGAAAACTCTCCTCCCAACGCATCTTTGGCGGCGTTAATGGGAACTATGGAACCGGTATTATGGGTATGGTGGAGAACTCCGGCCGTTGGGACTCCTCCCGTATGGTGGCTAAGACCTATATCCAAAATATGGGCGCAAGGTACTCCGACGCTGAAGATTGGGGCGAATATGAGGATGGCGTTTTCCGGGCGGCTTTGCTGAATACCGAAGCGGTGGTTCAACCCCGGCAGAGTAACACATGGGGCGCCTTGAGCCTGGATCATGTGTATGAGTTTATGGGGGGGATGAACCTGGCCGTAAAAGAGGTTACCGGGAATGATGCGGAGTCCTATTTTAATGATTTCCGCAATGCTTCTCACGCAAGGGTTCAGGGCTTGAAAGAGGCTGTTTGGGTCGAAACCCGCACCACCCTGCTCAACCCTCGCTATATCAAGGAGTATATGAAGGGAGGAGCCTCCTCGGCGGAGACCTTTGCAGAGACCTTTAGAAACACCTTTGGATGGAATGTGATGAAACCTTCCGTTATTGAGGATCGCCTGTGGGACGATCTGTATGATACCTATGTGGAAGATAAACAGCAATTGGGTGTCCAGGACTTCTTTAAGCGAGAGAACCCTTATGCGATGCAGGAGATGTCGGCGGTGATGCTTGAGACCGCAAGAAAGGGGATGTGGAAGGCCTCTCAGGAGCAAATTGCCAAACTGGCAACCCTGCATGCAGAACTGGTCAAAGAGCATGAAGCAGGATGTAGTGGCTTTGTGTGTGATAACGCAAAGTTGAAGAGTTATATCCAGCAGAAATTGACCCCGGAACTTCAAAAAGCTTACGAGACGGAGATCGCTTCGGTGAGAGAGAAAAAGAGTGTTTCGGATAAAGAGTCGGTGGTGCTGGAGAAAGAGAATCGTGCGGATGAGCAGCCGGAACGAAGCGTAAAGAAGAGGAGTAATGCCTTGATCCCCGCGTTGGTGGTGGTAGGAATTTTGCTGCTTCTTGTATTTTATATTCGTAGAAGAAATAGAGGATAAATTTAATTTGGAAAGGCTGTGCATTCATTAATCATCGTTTTACTGGTATTGGCAGGTCTCCTGTTTTCACTGCAGTTTACCTTTATGAAGAGGAAGGCATTTGTCCTTTTTTGGCTCCTCCTCTCCGGCGTAGCCTTGCGGTTGTTCTATCCGTATGCTTTGGAGATAAGCAATACGGAGATTATGAGTCGGCTGAATGATGCGACCTTTATAGGTGACTTCCTTGTTATTCAGATCTTTGAGGTGTTCTTTGGACTGCTTATTAGTATCTTCTTCATCAGGCTTCATTATGGAAGTCGGGAGCGTAAGATCTTAGCTTATGCCTCTTATTTCCCCGGGGTCGTGGTGTTTCTCTCCCTCTTCTATCTACAGTCATCCCTTTTTCTGGAGATAAGAGGCATAAGCTATAACCTTCTCGCCTGGATGATGGTATTCCTTATCCCCCTTGCCCTTTGGGGCTTCTCCTGGTTGATGAAGTGGCTCCTCCCTGTGGAAGACTTGCGGTTGGAGATCAAGTTTATCCTCCATATCTTTCAGTTGGTGATCGCGGTGGTGGTTTCGGTGATGGCCTTTAGTCTCCCCGTTCGCTATGCGTTGATCACCTTGCCGTGGAGGGAGTTGGGGGTTCTCTTTGCAGCGGCGTTCCTTATCATCTTATCGGGGGTGGTATATTATCCCTATCAATGTAGAATTAGAAATAAAAAAAGAGTATATGAATCAGATTAGTGAAATTTTGTACTGGATATCCACGGGGTTACTGATCCCTGTGTTGATTTTGTTGATTCTGTTTTTTCTGCGATCCTTGATCTTAATTGGGACTTTTTACGGCATGTACATTCATAAAATGCGGTTTAATAAAAAGTTTAGGGACCGTATCGCAACGTTGAGCAGGGAAAATGTGCGGCAAGTGTTGGGGGAGTTTCCCTCCGGTGGGAAATTACTTTTGTCCGAGTTTATTGGAAAAGTGAGGGACTCCAAGTCTGAGCGGGTCTACTATGAGAAGCTGTTAAGTGATTTTGAGGTTGCCTGTCAGAAAGATCTCTCTATGAGCCAGACGCTGGCTAAGGTGGGACCCATTCTTGGTTTGATGGGAACCTTGATCCCCATGGGGCCGGCTTTGGTGGGCTTAGCCTCTGGAGATATCTCTTCTATGGCCATGAATATGCAGGTGGCTTTTGCCACTACGGTGATTGGATTGTTGAGTGGTGCCGTGGGGTTTGTGGTTACACAAGTAAAACGTCGCTGGTACACTGCTGATGTCAATAACCTGGATTTTATTGTGGAACTGTTGATGGATCAAAAGCAATAAGATGAAACGGAAAAGACACTTTTTTGATCAGGAAGAGATCGATCCGATGGCAACGGTTTCCAATCTGTTTGATGTGGCGATGGTTTTCGCTGTAGCCCTGATGGTTGCTTTGGTCTCGAGATACAACATGAATGAGATCTTCTCCAAGGAAGATTTTACCATGGTGAAAAACCCGGGAACCGAGCAGATGGAAATTATTACCAAGAAAGGGGAGAAGATTGAGTCCTATAAGGCATCGGATAAGAAGGAAACCACTGGAAATAAAGGGAAAAGGGTAGGTACCGCATATCAGCTGGAGAACGGTGAAATTATCTATATCCCCGATTAGAATAGCTCTTTTCTTCTCTTTGTGATTTATCCCTATTTGTAGGGGTTTTGGGGGTGTGTTATCCTTATTAGTGGGGGTTTTCTCGTGTGAAGATATATCGGAATATTACGCCATTAATAACCAAAAGAGAATAAAAGCGATGAATGTGAAAAAAAATGGTTTCTTGCTCCTTCTGTTAGTAGGAGTTATGAGTTTCTTGTTTGTAGCATGTGAAGAAGAAAAACCTGTGGATCCGCCGAAACCACCGCCAACTCCTCCGGCTGTTGAGTTTTTGGGTGTGGAGTCTCCCTTCCTCATCTGTGCCGGTAGAAATCCCGGCGGCGTAGGCTTTGATTTCCTTTACAAGGATCAAAAGGGTGGTGCAAACAATATGGATTCTTTGCACATGGATGATTTTGCGTATGATCTTAAGATTCGTACCATAAAAGGGGAAAAACCCAATGGACAAATGGGGGGAGCTCCTTTTATTCGTCTGCACGACGACGTTCAGGCGGTAAATTATTCGCAAGTGGATACGACCTGTAAGGGGCGTGATGCTTTTGAAGCTCTTACTGCGGAAAATATTCAGGAGTATCTGTTGGCATCGGATGCAGCTGATTTCGACCTCTCCTCTCTGCCTACCGGAACCACTGGGGCTCCCTTGATGAGTGCTTTGAAGGAAGAGTATGCCAAGTTGGTTATTGGTTGTAAATGGAAAGTGCCTGCTAATAACAATGTTGAAGGCGACGAACCTGTGTGGATTATAAAGACCCGTGAAGGTAAGATCGTTAAATTTATTGTGACTGACTTTCCGGCAAATCCGGCACCTACTCCCCGGGGGTATGTGGCCATTGAGTGGGATTTCCTTGCGGACTAGTTTATAATTACTCTCTCTCCATAAAGTCGGAGTTTTGAGCAGCGGCTGTATAGAAAGTCTGAATTCGAGGCTTGCGAAGGTTGAAATAGGGGAGTTTACTGAGGTAAATGCGATGTGTTGAGCAAAGCCGAAAGAACCCTTTGGAAGAGAAGCGTAACGAAGAAGTCGGACTTTATAGACAGACGCTAATTAAGCGTTGTGTAGTGCTCGCATAGAGAGGAGAGTCGTGTGAGCTTGACACTTGTTGCAGTGGCAGCAGAAGGAGCCCGGTGGAGGAGTTGTTCATCTATTTTGCTTGAATAACGGATCATCAACATCTTTTTGTCGCCACTGCTTTTTTTGATGACTTCTAAAATTGATTTTTCTATGAGGAATAGGGTTTTTGCTATGATGCTTTTGGGTATGGCTCTTTTTATGGCTTCTTTGGGGGGCTTTGCGCAAGGAGAGTCACTTTTCTTCCGGGGAGTGGTGTTGGATGCCTCTTCTCACGCCCCTGTGGCCTATGCACATGTGTTGGAGGAGGGGAGTGCCCGGGGAGTAACCACCGATGAAGAGGGGAAGTTTCAGTTATCGCTCCGTGATCATGAAGGTTCCACTTTGGTGATTAGTCATCTAGGGTATGAGCCTCAAAAGCTGGTTATCCATAGGGAGGCGTTGTTGACTCCTCAGACCTTCTATTTGAAGCCTGTGAGTATGGAGCTATCAGATGTGGTGATCTCTGCGAGCCTCTATGAGCAGCCCATGAAGAACCTCACGCGGTCAGCTCACTTGATTCCCCCCAGGGAGATTGTCTCTCAGATGCGCTCAAATATGGCCGATCTTTTGGCGGATATTCCCGGTTTTACCCAAGTTTGGGAATATCACTCTCCCATTATCTTACGGGGCCTTAACTCCAACCGGTTGTTGATCCTAAAGGATGGGAACCGTCGTATTGGTACGTTTCCTGGTGGTTATTTTGGCCAGGATATGAATATTTACGATACCAAAAGGGTTGAGGTGATCAAAGGACCCGGGTCCGTGATTTATGGTAGTGGTGCTATCTCGGGGATTATTAATGTGATTAGTGACGAACCCTTTGATGGTAATGAGAATAGGGTGCAGATTCACTCCGGTTATGGATCCAACAATAATGAGTTTTTGGAGATATTGAAAGTCCGTCATAAGCGGGAGAAGTTTGGATTTTCCCTGAATGGGAAGTACCGGAAGACGGGAGCCATGAGATATGGTGGCGGTGAGATAGCAAAGAATAGCGATGTGGAAGATCGGGATGTGGCCTTGAATACTGGTTATAAATTCTCAGAAGTACATAAAGTTCTTCTCAATGCTACCTATCACTATGGGGATTGGGGAAAGCCAAGGGGATTTAATGGCCCTACAAAGTTTTTTACGAAGATTCGTAATAAGGAGCAGAGTTTTCATGCCGATATGTCGTATACCTACTCTCCCAAAAATAAGATAGTGGAGTTTGTGCGGGTAAACTTTTTTTATGATGATGGCTGGCGCGACTACTATCAATATAAGTTTAGTGCCGTAAGTGGTCGGGTCTCTTCATTAAATCTTCACCATTATAAAAATGACTATGGTGGAACCCGGATCTTTACCAAGATTCGCCCCTCGGAGAATCATACCCTTACAACGGGCGTTGACGGCTACTATTTCCGTTTGGATAATCCATTGGAACTATTTGATTTTTATAATGATACTCATGGATATGTGGAGGGTTCTAAGAATACGGGGCAGGATAACCTGAGTGCCTTTGTGCGCGATGAGTGGAGTGCTTTTGATCGGGTCCGTCTAATAACGGGGCTTCGCTATGATCTTTACCGGGTGATTGAGGGAGAAGGAGAACTTTCGCAGGCACGCCGAGCCAACAGGGAGGCGCTTAGTGGCAATGTGGGGGTGGTCTATGCCCCTAAGGAGAGCTTTCGTATCTCGCTGAATGCGGGGAGGGCTTTTCGGATGCCTACTGCCGAGGAGCTCTATGTGAAAGTGGTTAGTTGTAAGGGAGTTAAACAGGGAAATCCTGCTCTTAGCCCGGAGTATGGCTGGAATTTTGACCTGGGCCTCCGTGGCCAGGCTCTGGATCATCGGATGAAGTTTGATCTAGCCCTTTTCCATAATCTGTTGGATGGTTTTATCAATGAAGCTCCATCTGATGATCCTGATGTGGATTTTACGTTGGAGAATACCAATGCGCAACTGACCGGGGGAGAACTCTCTTTAGCCTACCGGATTCCCCGTGTTTTCGGGGGAGGCCAGGTACTTACCCTTCGGGGAGGAGCCTCGTACGTGTATGGGGTTGAACTATCCGATGATCAGTCAAAACCACTGTTTGGAATGCCGCCGCTTACGGTGAAACTTGACCTTCGATATCAGGGAACTACTTCTTATCGGTGGTTAACAGGCTATGTGGTGAGATTGAACCCAGCGTATGCGGCTCCCCAAAAACGTGTGGCTGAGATTCCGGAAGGGACAGGAGGGGGGCCTTGGGGTTATGTGCCCTCAGAAGCACATTTTGTGATTAATGCCTCCTTGGAGTTGCGTTCTCATTTGCTGCCCGGACATCCCCAGTTAAGGTTGGTGTGTGAGAACCTGTTGGATGATGATTATCGTCCTTTCGGCTCTTACATCCCTGCAATGGGAAGGAACATAAAACTTATCCTCTCCTTCTCTTTTTAAAATGTCGTAATATTAAGTCTTTGTGTCACTACGCCCTATAACGGAATGATCTTTTGTGAAATGGCGTAAATGGTGAGGCCGGAGATGCTCTTAATACCGGTTTTTTCGGAGATGTTTTTTCGATGGCTGATGACGGTGTGGATGCTGATGTTGAGTTCGTCGGCAATCTCTTTGTTGGATAATCCCTTGGTAATGGCAATAAGAACTTCCAATTCCCTCTCCGTAAGGTCATCATTGGTGAGGGTCGTTTCTCGTTCCGTGGATAAAAGATGATCGATTTTCCCCATGATCGCCAAGCTGTTGTCGGTGATTGTAATGGTCTCGTCGAAGAGCCTGAGAACCTCTTGGGGAAAGAGTTGGTATACGATGGCTACCACAGACGTGGCAGGATAACTCTTCTTGAATCGAATGAAATTCTTTTCCTGATTTAGGATGAGGGAAGGGTTGATGAAAATGATATCTACATCATGTCTTAAGCAATGATTTTCGAGATCCTGGAAATGGTCAATTCGAGAGACGATCAAGGCTGGGTTATGTCCTTTTAGCATGGATAACAACCCTTCTGATAGGATCTCAGAATGTTCGGTAATGGTGATGCGAAGAATCTTTTTATCCATGATTGATTTTTTGCGGAGGCATATTCGTTTTTAGATCATAGCTGTTTAGGAACTAACGACGATATTCCAGTCTCTCAACAATGGGAAGGAGTATTTGTTCTTCAATTCTTGAATGTACCGTGAGATCCTTTTGAAGTTCGAAGAGTTTAAGGAGAATTTTTCGGCGAATAGAGATCCCTTTCTCCATACTGATATGTTGCAACAGGAGTGTTTTAAGGTCGGATAGTTTGGTCTCGATATCAGAGTGGTGATTTTTGTACTCTGCAGCAGAGAAAGAGTGGTTTGTTACCCGGTTGTTGCTTAACATCTCATAGAAGTAGGGAAACGCGTATTTGTCTTCATAATCCAAGTGTTCAATAACCTCGGCAAAGTACTCCCTGAAGAAAGTTTCTATCTGTGTAAATTCAATGGGGTTTGAGATCTCTTTGAGGCGTCCGATAAGCGTCTCTATCTCTGGATATTTCTCTTTGATGTATTGCTTATGGGTGTTTTTGAGAAAGGAGAGGATGGTTGGGATGTCTTCTTCGGTAATATGCGTGATATCAGGTTGACCGGTTTCCCCATTGTACATATCACCAATTAAAATCATTAGATGGGGATTAATTTGGCTCTCTGCGCAGATGTTGGCAATGGTTTTATGTTTTATGGGATGGGATATGTTGAAATATTCAAGCATGAACAAGAGCGAGGGGTTGTCTTCAATGGCAGTTGCAAGGCGTTGTTCAGGAAAGAGTTTCGTAATCATTGTTGATAATTTGATGAACAAAGTTACGGTTTATATTCGATTCTTTCCGCTTCTCCTTGTAAAATTTACCTCCTCTCAGGAAGAGGCCCTCTCCTCATTGTCCCTCTAGCGGTTGGGGATGTTATTACGTGGTAGATTCCTCTGGTTGGCATATCAGCATACGCCTACTACCGCTCTTCTCTTGTTGCTCCTCTTGCGGGGGTATTAGAAAACCGATCACTCTTTTATGAGCCCTGGTTGCTCTTTTTTAGGGAGACTCCCGCGCCAAAATAGAGCTTCTTTTTTAGGGGATTATAGATAAAGTGTGTGTTGACTAACAGGGCAAAGGCCTCTCGTTTGATGAGAGGGTATTCTGCTGCAATTTCCATGTTTACAATGCCCCTTTTGGAACCATAGATGCCTTCCCATAGACTGTAACCTAGTAGAATACGGGTGTTCATCTCGTCAAATGATTGGGTGTATCCCAGCTCTAGGTAGGTGCTGTAGTAGTTTTTGCCTTTGGCATTGAGGTCGCAGCCCCAAAACAGGGTGCTTGCCATAAGAGTAAAAGGCGTCCTGGGAATGTTGTATGCAATTTGTAGGTCTGTTAAGTGGGGGGTGGTATGGCTTTTCACGTCGGTAAATTCGTCGCTAAAGATCCTCTCCCTGGGACAATAGTAGTCCAACAGTGTGATGGTGAGGTTTTTCTGATTCCAGGAGAGGTAAAAGTCAACCTCTTTGTAGGAGCTGTTAAGAGCTATCCCATTCCATATTCCCGCTTGAAGGGATTTGGTGATCTGTAAATTACCTCCCAACTCCAGACTCAGTCCTTGTCCGGTCTTTATGCCTCGCCAGTAGTGTTGGTTCTGTAACGATAGCGAAAGGTCTCCTTTTATGTTTGTGGTATGGGCGGTCTTCTCCTCATCGTTGTTTCCTTTGGAAAGAAAGGGTGCACACATACACCATAAGAAGGCAAGAATAATGGTTGTCCGTTGCTTCATTGCTCAAAAATTTTCGCGGGCAAACATACACTATTTTTTACTACTTTCGTGCCCTGATATATAGATTAATTGGGAAATGTAAATTAAGTTGTCATGGCAGCCTTAAAACAACTCCGCAATAGCCTATTTCTGAAGAAAAGACGCTACGAGGCTTTTATTTTTTTGTTATTCTTCTTTGCCTTTTTTGGGGGGTTGGGCTCGGTGATGGGGGTTTCTAATATGCTCAACACCATCATGAATACGGCTTGGGATCTGTTGATGAATACCGTTTTCTATTTGATGGGGATTACGGTTTTGACAGGAGCCTTGTCCCGTTTGATGATCGAGTTTGGGGTGGTACGTCTTTTGGAAGCCCTGTTGGCACCATTGATGCGCCCGCTCTTTAATCTTCCGGGAGTTTCAGCATTGGCCGGAGTGATGACCTTCTTCTCCGATAACCCTGCGATTATTTCCCTCTCCAATGACAAAAACTTCAGCCGATACTTTAAGACTTATGAGTTGGTTTCGCTGACCAACTTTGGAACATCCTTTGGCATGGGACTGATCGTGATCACCTTTATGAGTGGGTTTGGTTACTTCATGCCGGCCATGGTGGGGCTTCTTGGGGCGGTCTGTGGTGCGATTATCTCCACCCGTTTGATGCAGAGGTTCTCAAAAAAAGAGCTGGAGAAATTATCCATAAAGGAGGTTCAGGGCGATGATACCTGCATCTCGTTTAAGTCGGAGGGCTCCTCCTTTATGCGGTTGTTGAACTCCATTTTGGATGGCGGCAAGTCGGGGGTTCAGTTGGGCCTCTCCATCATTCCCGGGGTTTTGGTGATCTCTACCATCGTAATGATTCTCACCTTTGGACCCAAAGATGCTGCGGTGGGCTATCAAGGGCTTGCCTACGAAGGGGTGCCGGTGTTGCCGTGGTTGGCGCAGTATATCAGTGGTGCATTTGAGCTTCTCTTTGGCTTCGAAGATCCTGAGCTTATCGCCTTTCCCATCACCTCGCTTGGAGCTGTGGGAGCTGCCCTCTCTCTGGTGAAGATGTATGTCGCCGAGGGACTTATCAACGGTAATGCGATTGCCGTTTTTACCGCCATGGGGATGTGTTGGAGTGGCTATTTGAGTACGCACACGGCTATGCTCGATACCTTGGGGTATCGCCAACTTACCTCAAAGGCTCTGCTCTCCCACACCATTGGGGGGTTGTTTGCCGGCATCCTGGCGCACTATTTCTTTCTCTTGGCCCAACTGGTGGGCGTGTTATAGTGAGGCTATTCCTCCTCCTCTTTATGGAGGATTTTGTTGACCTCTGTCTCTGTCTTTAACAGTTTTTTGCGGCAAATATCGATGAGCTCGGTGGCTCGTTTGACCTGTATGCTGAGTTGATCAATGCTGATGTCTTCTTCCATCTCTGATACGATGGTTTCCAGCTCTTGAATGGCTTCGTCGTAGCTAATTTTCTTTGTCATTATTGTGGGTGTTACGGATGATCATGGAGGTGATGGATCCTTTGAAGAGTGTGGTCTCCACCTGATCTCCCTCTTTGAGGGAAGAGCTGTCGGTAAGTGCTTTTCCCTCCTTTAGGGTGATGGAGAAACCTCGCCTTAAGGTGTTTTCCGGGTGAAGAATCTGAACCAGTTTTTGTAGGTTACGGATTCGTTCCTCCTCCCGGAGTAGCCTGTTTTTTACGTTGCTCTCCATAAGGAGATGGTTTCTTGTTAGAAGGTTTTTCTGTTGGAATAGGGCTAGGTTTGATTTCTGCTTGATGGTAGCGGTGGTTCGCGCTATTTGCTCTTTTTCCTGGTCAAGGATGCTTTGTGTGATACGCTTTACGTTGGTGGAGAGGTTTTGGATATAACTGTTTTGGAAGTGTATGCGATGGGTTAGTTCCCTTTGGAGTCGCTGCTCGTTTCCTTTGAGGTTTGTTTTGGCCATTTCCAGGGCGCTCTGTGCATGGCGGTGGAGCGCCTCTTCACTTGTCTGAAGCCGTTGTTGAAAGTCGGCGATGGCTCCACAAATAAACATGGCCGCATCAGTGGGGGTTTTGGTCCTTTGGGAGGCAATAAGATCGCAGATGGTTTCGTCATCGGTGTGTCCGATGCCGGTGATGACTGGGAGAGACACCTGGGCGAGGATTGCACACAACTCATATTCATCGAAGCAGGTTAGGTCTAACTCGGCGCCACCGCCTCTTATGAGGATGATGACATCGTAGTCCTGATGTTGTGCCTCAATAATGCGTAGGTTACGGATGATGTCCGGTGCCGCATTCTCTCCCTGCATAATGGCGGCGAACAGGGTCGTCTCAAACGCAATGGCATGGCAATGGGTCTGAAGGGTTTTGGTGAAATCGTTTAGCCCTTTGCTTCCCGGAGCGGCGATGATGGCTAACCGCTGGGGAACAGTGGGGGGCAGGAGCTCTTTGTTCATTTCCATAAACCCCTCTTTTCTAAGTCGGGCAATGACAGCTTCTCGTTCCCTGGCCATCTCCCCCAGGGTGTATTCCGGATCAATAAACTGGATATGAATGGAGAAGCCATAGATGATGTGGAAGACCACACTCCCTTGAAAAAGGATGGTCATCCCTTTGCTTAGACGGGTTCCGGTGGCCGCCTCAAAATGCGGGATGATGCGGTTGGCATGGCTGGCCCATACCATGGCTTGAGCCTTGGACTCGATGATCCCGTAGCGGTTCTCTACAAGCTCAAGGTAATAGTGCCCTTTTTGCCCTTTTTTGATGGAGGAGATCTCTGCTTTTATCCATACCGGACGGCGAAAATGATCCTGGATTACCATCTTTAGCTCACTAGTGAGTTCCGACAAATGGTAGATGTGTCCTCTTCTATTTTCTAACCTCCAATCCATGATGAGCCTACACTTTTTCTTGTGGTAGGACAAAAATAATAGAATTTTGGGATACTTCCTGCACGCGTCGGTAGGAGGGTGGGTTAGAAGTTAAAATGGGTTCGTAATCCAAAAACCATAAACTCTTCATGGGATCCCCTGTGGTTCCAAACGTATTGGATGTGGGGTGACAGGTGCACCCATTTGTTGAGCTTCCGGATAATATAGAACTCCGCTATTTTTTCATCCTTGAGGCTTGGGTTAGAAGGGGAGTTCTCGCCATAGGCGATTCCTATGGCAAAAGCTTGTTCTCCAATGGTTTGTATAAATCGAAATCCGGTACTCCAGGAGGACCTAATTCCCCAATAACTGGCTACAGAATCATGGTTTAGCCCATATCGTCCAAAGACATTGAACTTATTGAAAAATACCTTGTCAAGACTTACGCCAAAGCCATAGTCATTGCGGGCGGCCGGTACCTGATAGCCGTACATGCGTATGTTTGCTTCAAAATCGGAGTCGGGAGCAAAGGTAAATCCCAAGCCGGCGATTTTGTACAGGTTGTTGAAGAGGTTAACCCCTTCATTTCTCTGGCTGGAGAGTCCCACCTGAAGGTGATACCGTTTGAAGAAGGTGGTTCTGAAATGCACTCCTGGGGCGTTTGAAGGAACCGCAAAGGAGGAGTTATTGATGAAGGAGCCACTGATGAACTGTGTGGTTTCGTCGTTGGCATAAGCATTGTTATCAAAGTAGTTGGTTAAATCGATCTTCCCGATGGTGACGGTTAAGATCTCTTTGAACATGGTAAATTCACCCCACGCTTCTAATACGTTGAGCCGATCGATACCGTCCGGCGATTGGGTGCTGCCGGCATCGCCATTGAGTCCCGAAAAGGTGGGGGCGTGGAGGTCGGGGCCATCGCCTCCAATGGCCTCCAGGTCGATAAACAGCAGCGTGCCTTTCCCAAAAGAGGTTGTTGCAAAGATATCGAATGAGCCTGTTCCGAAGGTTTTTGTCTCCTTATTTTTGAGGGTAAATTGATTGATGTTGGTTACATTGCCATTGAAGATCAATTGTCCCGGACGCTGTTGTATCTTTTTGAGAAGTTCATCGATTCGTTTATACCGGGAGCGTGTTTCAAATTGAACCTCTCCCGTGTCGCTTGTGCTAAAGATGGCCAGCATCTCCTCTATGTCCGTTTTCCCTTTCGTTACGCCCTGTTTTAGCGCTTGTATCTCGGAGTCCATTACGATGACCCTGTTTCGCAACGAATCAATTTGTGCCTCCAGTGAGGAGATCCTTTGGGAAGGGACGGTGGTCGTATCCCTCTTCTGTGCATGTAGCCATACCGGAATCAGCAGGGCTGCAATAAGAATGACTCTGTTCATAGGTCGTGCATTTTTTGAGTTACACCATAAGCCTACGCTTACAAAGGTATCCTATTTTTTCATCACCAATTCATACGTATTGTATTTCTTGTTCTTTTTTTTAAAGACTGATTATAAGTGTGTTGAGTTGTTTTCTTGGGTGGGGCGTTCGATTTTCAGTCTTGGAAAGCCTCGAATTCGAATGTGCTATACGGCCTCGAATTAACAATTGCATAGGGAAGCCAACATGGAATAGGTTGTGGTTGTTTTTGCGGTAGAGAACGGCATAAAAAAAGGCTGTTTCAGTAGGAAACAGCCTTTGTATGGGGGAATAGGGCGTGCAATCTTTATAGTCCTAATTTCTTGCGAATGTGTTTGGGGATGGCATCCTTATGAAGCATGATATCGATGGTCTGTTGAGCCACGAAGGGTTTACTGGCGTAGAAGAATCCTTCATAGTCGTTGCCGGTGATATTCCAGCTATTTTTCACCTTATAGTATTCGTTGCCATTTTGATCTTTGGCCATACCACACAGCAGCATTCCATGGTCGTCTGTGGTGAGGTAGTTGTCGAAATGTTCCTGGCGCATCTCCTGCGTAATCTCTTTTTCTACCACACTGCCGTCAAAATTGTAGAGTCTATTTTGCTGCTCTTTTTTGCTCATCTCATCCCATTTGGCTACTTCGGAGCCGGCACTTGCTTCGATGGGTTTCTCCGGTAAGATGGCCACGCCATTTTTCCAGGAAAAACCTTTGTTACTTATGTCAGCACCCCAGCCAATGGTGTAACCGTTTTCGATGGCATAGTCGATCACCTCCATCATCTCATTTAACGGTACGTTGTATACCACGTCATGAAGCCAATTGTCCGGAACTTCAATGATAAAGGGCTCATAGAAGGGGTGGTGGGTGAAAGAGGAAATTTCTACGTAGTCATCCATGTCGAGTCCTAACTCCTTGGCAAAGGATTGAGGGGTATACTCTTTTCCTTCGTAGAGGAAGGTTTCCGGTGTTTCGCCCAGATAAGCATCGAGGATTCCTTCGTACCCCTGCATCCACACCTTGGTGAGTTTGCGGTTTTTATTTTTTACGATACCCTCCACGTAGTTTTTGAGCACCTCTTCCTGTTCGCCATGGACAAACTTCTCTTCTCCTTCCGGCAGTCCGGTGTAGGCTCCTTCCGGCACAATGCCGAAGTTTTTCCATACCCATGTTACGTCGTGGAATGCTCCACCGCCACCGAAGTTGAGGTTTCCATGCCAACGCACATAACGGTTGGCTTTCTCCTCAAAACAGTTGCGAATGATAAAGGCCTCTGAAAGGTCGTATTCGCCTTTTCCCATGCGCAAAAGTTCGGCTTCCAGTAGCCCTAACCCCGAAAAGGACCAACAGGTACCGCTGCGGTATTGATCCCGTACCGCTGTTACCGGTATCTCTTTGATGACGGTAAATTCATACCCTTTTTTCTCCTCTTTTTTCTCTTCCTGAGCAAAGAGAACTGGCGCAGCCACTAAAAAGGCCAACAGTGTAACAAATAGTTTCTTCATCTGTGTGAGTTTTAATGTGTCTCTGTATGAAAACAACCCAATTCGTCGCTATATTGACTTTGTGAGCCTTTCTCTTCGTCTTCTCTTTCGAAGAGATAAGGCCTAATCGTATGACCTACAAACTTCGTTCTGGTGTCTTCTTGTGAGAGACTTGGTGAATTAATACTTTCTATACAGCCTTTTCTCAAAACGCTGATTTTATGGACAAACACTAATTAGACTACAAAAATAGAAAAAATGTCCCAATATCATCGGGCCCTCCTGAATCTTCTCCATGCCAATCTCCTTTCATGGAGCCGTGAAACCTCCCTTGCCTAAAAAACTATCTTTGCAAAACCAAAACACAAAAAAATGAAGTATACATTAAAAAAATTCAATCAGACCATGCGTTTCAGACGTTGGAAACGCACGAAAGCAGCTGTTTTTGCTTCCATTGGAAAGACCATTAGTTTGGCAAGCCTCACCACATTGGTGCTAAGTTCTTTTACCAGCAGCCTTTTTGCGCAGTTGGATACGGTTTTCCTAAAGGAGATCGAGATTCGTTCCAGTCGTATGCCGCAGTTTCTGGAGAAAACGGCAAAAGTGATCCAGTCGGCTGATGAGACAGCCCTACAACTCCTGCCTGCCGATAACCTGCACGAAGTGTTGGGGCAGGTAGGCGTGGCGGATATTCGCAGTCGTGGTGCCGACGGCATACAGTCGGATATAGCGTTTCGTGCCGGTAATTTTGAGCAGACCCTGCTACTTATCAATGGCGTAGCTATCAACGACATCCAAACAGGACACCACAACTTAAACCTGCCCGTTGCCATGCAGGATGTGCGTCGCCTTGAGATACTGCAAGGGCCCGGGAATAGGTTTTATGGTATCAACTCCTACAGTGGTGCCGTGAATATTATCACCAAACGGTATGCCGAACCTTCTCTCTCCGCCTATTACGGCTCCTATAACCGCTTTGGTGTTGCCGGTGTGGCCTCGCTCAAGAGAAAACGATTTACGGGGCTCCTTTCGGCAAGCTACCGACAGAGCGATGGCTACCTTCGTAACGACTCCATAAACAATACGGATTATAAAACGACGAATCTATTCTTTTCCGGAAGCCTGAATATGGGCATTGCTCCTCTTATGATCGATGCGGGGTTTGTTCGTAAGTCTTTTGGTGCCAATGACTTTTATACTCCGGCCTTCCCCTGGCAATACGAAGCGCTGAATACCGGATTTCTCTTGCTTAGCAGCTCCTTTGGGAAGCAAATCCGGTTTGAACCTGCCCTCTTCTACCGGCGTAATCAAGATCGTTTTGAACTGTTTCGGGAAGATGTTTATGCGCGCACAAATGGTTTTTTTGTCCATGGGAATGATACTGCAGGGTTTGGCGGTGGCTACTACTATAAGGGCCACAACCATCATGTTAGTCACGTGGCAGGAGCAAAACTTAACATGCGCTACAGCGGGGAGTATGCCAAAACTACCTTCGGCTTTGAACTTCGGGAAGAGCGTTTGTTCAGTAATGTGCTGGGAGAGGAGATGACGGAGAGACGCCGTGTTCCGGGGAACCCGGATGCCTATTTTACCCGCAGTGCTCAGCGCTTGCGCGGTAACCTGTTTGGCGAATACTATGTGAAGAAGAATAGGATCGCCTTTTCCGGCGGTGGGGCGTTGACCCTTTCCAATGTGTGGCAACCGCTGTTGACCGGTGGCGTGGATGTGAGTTATGACCTCTGGCCCCAATATATGCTTTATATGGCTGTAAACCGTACGGCGCGCCTTCCCTCCTATACCGACCTCTACTATTCCGGCCCACTGAATATAGGCAATCCCGACCTGAAACCCGAAACGGCCCTTAACGGGGAGTTGGGGATCAAAAGACATACCCGCAAGGTGCTGATGTACCTTAATGGGTTTTATCGCTATGGACAAAATACCATCGATTGGGCCAAAGAGAAGGAGAGTGACAAGTGGCAAAGTAGGAATATCACTCAGCTTAACACCTTTGGTACCGAGGTGGGAACCCAGATGCACTTCTCCGAAAAAGAGGGTCTTCGCTATCTCTTTGTCTCCTATAGTTTTGCTTGGATGGCAGAGCCGGAGAACCCCTTTATCTCCAAATATGTGTTAGACTACCTGAAACATGCCCTGCGGATCGCCTCCGCTTATACCTATCGCCACCTGGACTTTTCAGCTACCTTGCGCGCAGAGGACCGTGCAGGGAGCTATATCGACTATGATCGGGCGGGCTTCCCGGAGACCGCATACGCTCCCTACCTGTTGCTTGACTTGAAGGCGGTCTATCACCTCTCTGAGGTGAGTTTTTATGTGACGGTGAACAACGTGCTTAACACGCAGTACCATGAAATTGCTTCGGTGAAGATGCCCGGCATACAGTTTCAGGCCGGTGTGACGTGGCGTGCTTCCAAAAGATAACCCGATGCCGTACATGGAGCCTTGTCCCGCATGGGAATAGGCATAAATTCGTACCTTTGCCTCTCCATGTATCGATATGTACTCCATCTGGCCTATAACGGCAAAGCTTACCATGGCTGGCAGCGGCAACCGGGCGCAATCTCGGTGCAGGAGGTCATGGAAGAGTGTCTTCAGCGATTGGTGGAGAAAGAGATTAATGTGGTAGGAGCCGGCAGAACCGATACCGGGGTGCACGCTGCCGACTTCTACCTCCATTTTGATACGGTTTCCCCCCTTCCCCCCGGAGAGGAGGCACAACAGCTGTTGTTTAAGATTAACCGCTTTCTGCCGGGAGATATAGTGGTGTATGGCCTCTTTCGTGCAGCGACGGATTTTCATGCGCGCTTTTCGGCCCTATCCCGACAGTATGTCTACCGTATAGCCCGTGTGCGAGACCCCTTTGCCCAGGACTTCTCCCATGAGATTTATGGCCCCTTGGATGTGGAAGCCATGAATCGTGCGTGTGAGATCCTTTTTGCGTATAAGGACTTCAGCTGTTTCTCCAAGTCGCACACCCAGACGAAAACCAATAATTGTACCATTATGGATGCTCATTGGAAGAGGGTGGGAGATAAGCTGACCTTTACCATTGAAGCTGATCGCTTCTTGCGCAATATGGTGCGAGCTATCGTTGGGACACTATTGGAGGTTGGAAAAGGAAAGATGGGGGCAGAGGAGATGCATGGGGTTATCCGTTCGAAGGACCGCGGCAAAGCCGGGACGTCAGTGCCTGCCCAGGCACTCTTTCTTACCAGGATTTCCTATCCCCCTGATAGCTTTCATCCGCTTTGATCTTTAATGGATCCTTTTTGTTCCACGGTAAGGTAAACACTCCTCTTTCCTTGTCCCATGCTTTTGTGACTTTTTTTCCCAAGGTTTGAATAATAACCTGCATTAAACGAATCATAAATTCACCTTCTTGTGAAAAAGGGAGATAGCCACTCTCTAAATACTTTTTAAACAAAGGCAAAGGATGCTTTATAAGCGGCAATTGAACCTCCTTGTTAAGGATTTGTGTTAGGGAGAAAGGGGCAATCTCCTGTCGGTGAGAAAAATTTAAGCATTCCCAAAAAATATCCCCTGCATCTTGTAAATGGTTTTCATTTTGCAGATGTGAGATTGTTTGTTCGGCTTTAGTGCGTAGAAATACAAAAAATGCACTATAAAAAGTGCATTTTTTGATAAAAAGTGTATTTTTTGTAGTGCAAAAATGGTGGATGGGGCTTAAAAGTTCTCCAATGCTTCCAGTAGTACTTTCTTGCGCTCCTCTGAGGCAAAACTACTCTCAAAGGCATTCTTCATAAGTTGGTAAACTTGTTGCGGTTGTAAGGGTTGTGCCTCTGCCAATGCCAAAAGGTTGGCGTTGAGGTTACCTCCAAAATAGGCCGGGTCGTCGGAGTTGGCGGTTACCTTGAGTCCGCTCTCCAACATCTGTAGCAGGGGGTGTACCTTCAGAGAGGGTACATTGCATAGCTTCACGTTGGATAGGGGGCAAACCGTCAACGGAACCTGCTCCTTTACCAAGTGTTTCACCAGTTGGGGGTCCTCCAAACTGCGGTTGCCATGGTCTATGCGGTGGACATGCAACAGCTCCAAGGCCTCCTTCACGTACTCCGCAGGTCCCTCTTCGCCGGCATGAGCCACCAGGCGTAACCCGGCGGCCTCGGCCTTGGCAAACACCCGTTGGAAGAGGGAGGGGGGGAAGCCCTTCTCGGAAGAGTCCAGCCCGACACCGACGATTTTGTCCAGATGTGGTTGAGCCATCTCCCATGTCTCCATGGCTTTTTGCTCAGGCAGATGCCTTAAAAAGGAGAGGATCAGCAGACTGCTTAACCCCCACTGTTTCTCTGCATCTTGCATGGCTCGGTAGATGCCGTTGATGACGGTCTCGAAGGCAATCCCTCTATCGGTGTGGGTCTGGGGGTCGAAAAAGATCTCTGTATGCAGGATATGTTGCGCGTGGGCATCCTTCAAATAAGCCCATGTGAGGTCATAAAAGTCTTGCTCTTGAATCAATACCCCTGCCCCGGCATAATAGATGTCCAGAAAATCCTGCAAATTGCCGAACTCATAGGCCGCTCTCACCGCTTCCACATGGGCGTAGGGGAGTTGTATCCCATTACGTTGCGCTAAGGTAAACATCAATTCAGGCTGCAAACTTCCTTCGATATGGATATGCAACTCCGCTTTGGGGATTTGGCGAATGTAGTTTTGTAAGGTCATAGGTTTACGGTTTTTGTGCAACATGAAGGGGCGTTAGCCTTTAAGAAACCCCATATATTCGACAAGCTCTCTTACACAGGCGTCTCCGCCATTACGGGTTAAGATATGGCTGCAAAGATCCCTGATGACGGGAACCGCATCTGCGGGGCAGGCCGAGAGCCCCACTTGCTTCAACACCTCTCTATCGTTAATATCATCGCCGATAAAAGCAACCTGAGAGAGGGAGATCCCCATCTCCTTACACCATCTCGTTAGCACCTCGAGTTTCTCTCCGCTTCCAACCCAGACCCGTTTTACGCCCAACATATCCGCACGGTATTGAACCAGGTCATGATTCTTCCCGGAACTGATAAATCCCACCTCAATTCCCTGTTTCAGCAGCTGTTTAATGGCCATTCCATCCTTGGTGTTGAATCGTTTGGATTCTGTTTTGTCGGAGTGGACAACCATGCCCCCATCGGTCATAACGCCGTCGATATCCAGTGCCAGCATTTTGCAGTCGAAATCGTTATGCAGCGTCTCTTTGTGGGTGAAAAGAGCGGAGAGGCCGCTTTGCAACCGGTGGGATAAGCGTAGTAACTCGGAGGGGCGGAGGGGCGCCTCTGCATTTAAGGCCGCTTGAATGTCTGCCGGTTTGATGTCTGCCTGTGCAGCCAACTGTTCGGGAGTGATTCCCTCTTTTTTGAGTAACTGATGTAGGTTTCGGGCAAAAACTTCCATGGGGATTGTACGGTTTAAACAATGTTACGACCAACGGCTGCCGCAATGGGGCGGAGGGATTGAAGCAGCTCTTGAAGTTGTGTGTGGTTGAGTTGTTGAGAGGCATCGCTCTTTGCCGCCGGTGGGTTGGGGTGCACCTCAATGAGGAGTCCGTCAACGTCCATGGCCATACAGGCTCGTGCCAAATGGGGCACTCCATAGGCGTACCCCATTGCGTGGCTCGGGTCCAGGATGATCGGTAGGTTGGTATGCTCTTTGAGGTAGGCCACGCCGCAAAGGTCGAGCGTAAAACGAGACTTGGTCTCGAAAGTACGAATACCCCGTTCGCAAAGGATTACGTTGGGGTTGCCTCCGGATAAGATGAATTCAGCTGCCTGCACGAACTCTTGGAGCGTTGTCCCGAAACCGCGTTTGAGGAGGATGGGTTTTTGGATCTTTCCACAGGTGCGAAGGATGCCTTGGTCATACATGGCCTTGGCTCCAATTTGTACCACATCTGCGTATGCGATGACCTCCTCAACGTGGGTGCTGTCTCGTACCTCGGTGACAATACTGAACCCATATTTCTGCCGGATCTTGTCCAACAGCTTGAGGCCCTCCAGCCCCATTCCCTGAAAACTATAGGGGGAGGTTCTCGGTTTAAAAGAACCGGCTCGTAGCGCACTTAACCCATTGGCTTTAAGTAGTTGAGCCGTTTGCTCAATCTGCTCTTCCGACTCTACACTACAGGGGCCTGTTATTAGGATACTCTCCCTCTTTCCCGTGGAAAAATTACCAATGTTGACGTTGCGTGTGGAGGGGCGGAATTTCCGGGAAGACAACTGCATATCATTATCAAATGACCAGGATGCTGCGATCATCTCCTCGTCTGCGGGATTGATTGCCTTTACGGAAGAGGAGTTCACCAGAAGTGTCCGGTGTTCGTCCTGTACCACAAAGGCGTTATAGTTTTCTGCAAGATGGGTGATTTGCTCTTTTGTTAGACTTTTTCTAAGCTCAATTATCATAACTCTCCTCGAATTAGGTTGTTAAATTTAAGGGTACCGCAAAGGATACCTTTTTCGTCAATTACGGGTAGAAATAATACGGGGAAGGATAATCCTTTGATGTATTTCATCATCTCATTGACGGAGTTGTGTTGCCCAATAATGGCCGGCTTCGTGTTGATGATCTCTTCTAGTTTAATGGTCTGAGGGTGGCTTAAATTGCGAATTAGGGCTCGCCTGATATCCGCATTTGAGATGATTCCCAGAAGTTTCCCTTCGTCATCCACGATGTTGACAAAACCCATGCGAAAATCATCCACACGCTTTAACATGGTCATCATGGTAAATTCCGATGCCTTCAGTACGGGGATTTCCTCCAAACCGATCATAAAGTCTTTGACCTTAAATCCTGATCCTTCGGCGTCGGAGCGCAATTTGATCATGGCCGAACCCATAAACTCCTGTCGAAGCAGGTAGGAACCTACTACGGCCACATAGACTCCCATGTTTCGCAAGATAAAGGAGAGGTCTGCGTTGATGCCTCCATCCACATGGATCTGTTTATCGGGGTGTTTCCTCCGAAAGGCGCGAATTTTTTTGAAATTTTCTTTTTGAAAAGACTGTCCGCTTACGCCCGGCGTCGTGGCCATGAAAAGAATGTGGTTCACCCTTTCAGCATACGCCTCAAACACCGCAATATCCGTTTCGGTGGTGAGGGCAATACCCGTATTACATCCCAGATCGTCGGGGATCTCCAGATGGCGGGTTAGGGGCTCGTATTGAAAGGTTACAGACTCAATTCCCGATTGTCGGATTTGATGGAAATACCTTTCCGGTTCCGGGGTAATTAGGTGTAGGTCTATGGGCGTTTTTGATAACGCCTTAATCGTTTGAATGTCTTCAAACACCGCAGGGTTGTCGTTGCAGTCGATGTGAAAAAAATCACTGTGGTAAGCATCGAGCTCACGAAGAAGACTACTGAGTTCTATCCCTTGGGCGGAATATATGGATGCAGATATTTTCATGGTACCTTAGTGGCACAAAGGTATAAATTTTGGCGTATCGGTTTTTTGTGTTGTGCTATTTCAATTCAAGTTGGTCAATGCGGTTGCCGATGGTAAATGCTTTGATCTCGGTTTCCAAGTGGTTAAAATCCTGTTGCATTACTTTTTTGATGATTTTTCCCTCCTTCATGAGGTAGATCTCATCGCACGTATCGGCCAACGTTGAGAAGATATGCGAAGAGATGATCACGGTCTTTCCCATCGCTTTCAGTCGTTTTATGATCTCAGTGATCACCATGTTGCTTTGGATATCAACACCATTAAAAGGTTCATCCAATACAAACACTTCATTGTTCTGTAAAAGGATGGCCGTTAGGGCCAACTTCTTCTTCATGCCACTGGAGTAGGTGGAAACATATTGGTGTAAAGGCAAATCAAAGATGTTTTTTGCTGTTGGGTTTGATAGGGGCGTTTGTCTTGCATTGGCCAGCAGTTGCAGGTACTCTTTTCCGGTGATTTTTGGAAAGAAGAAGGGCTCTGTCAAAAGTAATCCCAAATGGTTCTTGAGGGGATGAAGGTTGGAGGATATGGATCCTTTGTAGTTTTCCAGTCCTGCAATGCATCGAAATAGGGTGGTTTTTCCCGCCCCATTTTCCCCCACGATTC
This sequence comes from Bacteroidota bacterium, assembly GCA_002748065.1. Classification (GTDB taxonomy): domain Bacteria; phylum Bacteroidota; class Bacteroidia; order Bacteroidales; family BM520; genus BM520. The sequence goes on along the minus strand of PDRJ01000041.1, from coordinate 9,564 downwards.
CGTAGACGTTTCCCCGCTCAAATGCTAAGTTGATGCCGCTAAGCACCTGTTTTCGTCCGTAAAATTTCGATAACTGTTCAACCCTAATCATGTGAGTATTTTTTGGAGTCTTTGTACTGCTTGGAGATAAAAGAGCGGAATAAGCAAAAGGAGTATGGGTGGAAATAGAAAACTTACCACCATTAGTATCCCTTGCAATAGTCCGATCTCTTTGGGAAAGGAGGTGTATTTGGCAAAGATTATGGTTATGAGGTAGATGCAACACAGCATAAAAAAGAGGAGTAATAGGGTGATCTCCGTGGGGAAATAGAGGGATAGCGCTATAAGGGAGGGTACACTTAACAGGGCGAAGTAGAGGAGTCCGGTTTTTACCTTTTCCCATAGGAATTTCTTTGCGGATAGGTTATAGTTCCATACAAAATATACCTTTTCCACATTGACATAATAGGATAAGCAGGTGATGCCTATTAAGAGCATGGCGAAAATTCCAAGGTTGAAATTTTCCACAGCTCCTGCCATATAGGTTAGGAAATAGGCGATGGGAAAGAGGTAGAAACTCTTTCTGAAACCGATGGTAAACTCAAAGGGTCTTTTGCCAAAGGGGGTTGGGATGGTGATACCATTAGCCATACGAAAGGTGAAAAGCGCCACAATTACCACCAATAGGTTGAGGAGGAGAGAAAGCAAGAAGGATGTGTGATATATTAGGAAGAGGGTGAAAGGCATGGCGACGGTCAGGTTCTCCATGATTCTTACCATGCGATACCTCTTTTTGCTAAAGATGGAGCGGAGGAAGAAATTTCTGTGGTATTCACTTAGTCTTAAGGTTAAACTTAAGCCCAATAGCCCATAGAGATAGGGGGCAAATTCCGTTTTTCGAAAGAGATAGAGGGAAAAGAGGGAGAAGAGAACCGGCAAAAGGATATAGGCTACGGGGAGGGGAACTCCGAAGTCAATGATTTTTCGGTTTAGCATCTTTCGTTGAAGTTGGAAATAGCCTCTCATTTTTCGCTGTTCTTCGGCGTTAAGCCATCACGGTAATAGTGTATTCTTCCCGCTTCACAAAGGTAAGGTTTAACCCCGAATTTCGGGATATCATTTTTGGAGTGGTTGTGTGAAAAGCACAGAAAAAGGAAGGAATTGTTTAATGAGTGTTTGGGGCGTAGGACAGCTTGAACTTTTGCAGGAGTGTGAGAGATGTACTGATGGTCACCCGGCCTTCGGCCATCTACTCGATTAGGTTTTCGTGCATTATTGCTTCAATATATCAATTAACTTTTTGTTTATATACAAAGTCTCTCTTCCGACTTTTTGAGATTTAACTATTCCGGCAGTTTCTAACGCCTTTAAATATCGTGAAGCTGCTTTTCTTTCTACTCCCAGTTTATTTACAACAAATTCAATCTTCGAATACGGTTGTTCAAATAATAATTCAACAAGTTCTTTCCTGTAAATCTTAGGTGCTTTTTCCTGAACCTTAATTATCGTATTATCAAGATGGTCTTTAATATTTGTAATACGAGTAATGGTTTCTTTTGATGTACGCTCAACAGCTTTTAGCATAAATAGGATCCATTCTTCCCATTTTCCTGTTCGATTTGTTTGATTTAAAAGCCTGTAATACTCAGGTTTATTATCAATTATATATGAACTTAAGTATAAAATTGGCACATCAATTAATTCATTAAGAATCAGATAAAGAATGTTAAGAATGCGACCTGTTCTTCCATTTCCATCATAGAAAGGGTGAATACTTTCAAACTGATAATGTAATATTGCTAAGTTTATCAATGGTGATAAGTCATCCTGTCTATTAAAATGTTGGATAAAATTAGTCAGTAAATCCAGTATCTCAGATTTATCTTGTGGAGGCGTATAAACAATTTCACCTGTTTTATCATTTTTTAAAACAGTTCCCGGAGTACTTCTAATCCCTGCTGTATTATCAATTAATTGTTGCTGAATGCTTATGATGTCATTGACTTTTAAAAATCTTTGTTTTTGTACAAGGTCAAATCCATGAAATATGGCTCTACGATAATTTACAACTTCTTTTGTCTCGGGAGAAATAGATGTTTTATTAACGGTCAATGCTTTGTATAACTCATCTTCAGTTGTTATAATATTCTCTATCTCTGAACTATCTTTTGCTTCCTGTAATACGATAGCATTAATCAACATTGCTTGATTAGGAATGGTCTTTGCAATCCCCTTTAATTCGGCTAACGCTGCTGTTGATTTATTGGTTTGTCTCAATATGTCAATGGTTTCCACTTTTTCCCTCCGTGGTGGAAGTTTCTTAAGGTTATAATGTGGTGCCTTTTGTCCCATATTTTTTTTATTTGTCCCAAAAATACAGAATTAAGTACAAATGCCAATATCTGCTGTGTCTTTTTTGCTGGCACATTGGTTGCAAGAATAATACGACCCTGATGGGGTCGCACAAAACGCTAAATTAGGCCGCTATAAACATGTATTTCCTGCGGACTAAAAAGAAGAAACCCTGTACGAGGCCGACGGTTTTGTAGGGGGAAAGGTTCATGCTAATTAACCGTTACAGATCGCTTCGATCTTGCGTCTCAAGACCTTGACTTGATAGACAGACTCTTCTCAAAACGCTGACTTTATGGACAGACACTAAATGGGGATCTACCAGAAAAAATCAGGAAGATTCCTAAGGAACAATGCTGCTATACGAGAAAGGTTTAACTCCGAATTTCGGGATATCATTTTCGGAGTGGTTGTGTGAAACGCACAGAAAAATAGTTGTCGGGTGGGGTAGGAAGTGGGTGAGGGAAGCCGGGAGAGGGAATTATAGCCAATAGCGATGGTATGTCGTTATGGTTCCTCCGAATTTTAGTTTAAAACGGCGTACTCCGTAGGGGATCCCCTCTCTCCCTATCCCCATAAAGTCAAACTGTTTGTAACCTCTCTGTTGCGCATACTCCATGGCCCCCCAGGTGGTGGCCACGCCGCTATCTTTTATCGTTCTGTCTGACACAATGTACCATTCGTAACAGGTCTCTTTGCAAAATCCCAGCAGGGCTCCTCCGCATATTCGCCCCTCCCGTTTCGTTACGATCAGGCGGAATGAGTATTGCTCTCTCTTTGAATCTACTATGCCTCTGAGGATGCTTTTGGCAATCATCGGTTTTCGGATTTTTCGGTAGAGTCTTTTGAACAGATGGAGAAGGGGGACGAGATCTTCTTTTACGGCTTCTTCGGTGGTGAAAGGGCTCCTACGGATTCGTTGTATCTCCCTCTTTAGGGTAGGAGAGCTTCCCTGGAGGATCGTCTCTGGAGAGGTGATCTCTTTGACGAGGTTTAGGTAGAGCCTTGTTTTTGTGGAGCCTGTTCTGTAGGGGCTGCCCGATTTTCCATTCATCTCTCTGACCTCTATGAGGGGTGTTTGCCTGTTTTTCGACTTGCGTAGTGCGGAATGGAGTTGATAGAGGATGGTTTGAGCTTGGAGGGGCGTGCAGTGGGGATCCACCAAAGGGGCATTAATACCAATAAGTGCATGGGGGATAGCCGGCCACTGGGGAAAGAATGAGCAGGGATAGGCTGTTATGATACCATCAATATGATCCTCTTGGTCAAAGTGCAGGAGTGCCTTGTGGGGCAGTTTTCCATAGGAGCTGAAGAGGGCATGGCAATCGGGGTGTTGAAAGGGAGAGCCATGAGGGTGGTGCTCTACAAAGGAGGCCCATTCGTTGTATTTGGGGTGTTTTAGCAGCAGCATGGCTTGTTCGTGCAATGAGTATGCATAGCTCACCTATTTGACAGGTTCATGACGAAACCGAATGAGTCTCTTTATCTTGTTTTTCAGGGTTTGACCTACAAGTTCAGCGAACCAGGGGAGGAGGCGGTTGTCCCATCGTTGGGGATGGATGTTGAAGATAAGGAGAGGGGCAAGCAAATTGGATTGTAGTGCTTTCAGGAGGTGGTTGGTGTGGACAATTCCCCTATTCAGCCTCTTTCCGTAGACTTTGTCTCGTAGGTTAAATCCCCCGTAGTCCCATCGCCTTCCTGTATCGGTGAGGTAGAGAATATGCTCATAGTGAATATCGTTGGTGATCTCATAGCCAATGCCATAGTTGCGGTAGTTATAGATCTCCCAGATAGCTCTGTTGTGATGCCGGGAGCAGGGAGAGCCATGCATGCTAATACCATCTACCCAGGCAATCTTTCGGAGATGTTCCAGGGTTTCGCTAAAATCCTTGATGGCTTCTTTGGGGTTCCCCTTGTGAGCCGCTAAGTTTTCATAGTGATAGCCAATCTCATGGTTGAGGGAGGCGATCTGGGCAATGATCTGGGGATGGCGAATAATATCTTTTTTCCGAAAAAAATAGCTTGCCTTTAACCCCAGTTCATGCTCCATGTTCGCCATTTCCATAGCTCGTTGGATATAGCGATCTACGTCATGTCTTAGCGCTGCAGCTTTCGGGCTTTCAAAGCATAAAAACTCCACTACCGGCAGTAGGCGATAACCTGTGCTAAGCAGCGTCTCAATGAGAAGATGATATTTCTTCAACGTAAAATCGCGCATGTACTATCGTTTTTCTGTTAATACAGAAAAAGGTAAAACGTGCCCAAAAAACGAAAAATCTTGACTAGAAATAGCTCACCTAACCTTAGCTTAACGCAAGAGGAGAGCGCGTTTATTCGGCCGTTGTTTTTTTCCCGTAGGCCAAATCTCCGGCATCCCCTAACCCGGGAACAATATATGATCTGGCAGTAAGCTCTTCATCGATTGCTGCTGTCCAGATTGTTACATCGTTTAGGGGGAGGTTTCTGCGTAGGTAATTAATTCCTTCCATCGAAGAGATTACCGATACAATATGTATATGTTTAGGGCTTCCGAACTGTTTGAGTTCACGATAAGTGAGATAGAGCGAGGATCCCGATGCCAACATCGGATCTACCAGGATAACGCTCTTCCCCGTTAAATCGGGACAGGAGGTGTATTCTAATTGAATCTCGAAGTTATTGCCGGTGGTATGCTTTCTGTAACAACTGATGAATGCTGAAGGTGCTCTGTCAAAGTAATTTAAGAACCCTTGGTGGAACGGAATACCTGCTCGTAGAATCGTTGCTATAACCGGTTCTTCAAGAGGGAGTTCCATCTCTGCGACCCCCAGGCTAGTGACTACTTCCTGGAGACCATAAGCAAGTTCCTTACTGATTTCAAAAGCAAAAACCTCTCCCATACGTTCCAAATTGCGACGAAAACGCATGGGATCTTTCTGAATTACCTCATCACGAAGCTCGGCAAGAAACCGATTCATTATGCTCTTCTCTTTTCCAAGATTACGAATCATAGACCTCTTTTTTTGTATAATCTCTCCCTATTGATTACAAAGATACAACCGCCGTTTTACAAATCCCAATTTTCTGTGTTGCATTTTAGGTGTTTTATGTCATAAAAAGATGATTACAGACAAAGTTTGTTCCTCTGTTGATGTGATTACCGAATAGGGGTTTTAGGGTGGTCGGAAGGAGTACAGCTATAGGAGTATGCCTTGTTGTAGGTATGGGGTTGGAATCTACGTTCGAAATAGGAGCTTATCTAGAAGAAAGGGGCATATTGTTTTTTGCCAGGAGGGGTAGCGCACGCTTGTTGAACCAAAAGAGCGGTAGAAGCGGGCAAGGTTTTTGTCGTTGGAACCCTCAAAATCTAAGGTGAGGTTGCTTTCTGTATGATGGGCAATATATTGATCCAATAAAAAGGGCATGCCCCCTTGCTCTTTTCCTTTCTTGCTATTTCCACTGAAAAGAAAGATGCGTGAGACCTGACTCTTTAAGAAGACAGCTGCGGTAATGAGTTCGTTTTCTGTAGAGAACGCGCCGTAGGTGTCGATTCTGTTTTTATGAATCCCACTGTATAACAGTCGAAGCAATAGCCTGTATTCTGCCTCTTTCCATCCGTCTATTTCCCGGCCTCGGTCTTCCCTGAAGAGGTTGACAATGGCTTCGGGTTTCAGGTTTTTCATAAGGGAGAGTTGCGCTTTTTTCGCTTTTTTTAGGTTCCTCTTCAGGTTGGTGGAGTAGTGGGTTCTGAGGTGCTCTATGGGGTCAACGAGATCCAGCTCATGGTTAAGATGGAAACGAGAGAACTTCTTGGACTGATTGTGACTGTTGAGGTTGAGGTTGATATAGACGTATTTTTTGGGAATGGTATCTAAAAAAGCTTCAACGGTGGTACTATCCAAAAGAGAGCGGGAGAAGATCCCCAGTTGTTGCACGAAAAGAGGTTGAATAAGGTAGGGGATTCCATATTTTTGCTTAATGGGTAGGGGCATAAGCTGTTCGTAGTCTCCTCCTACTAAGGCTCCCCAATTGGGGGATACAATGTCAAGATACCAGGATTCGGCGTAGGGAAGAGTGTTGAAGGCGGAGCTGACCCCCTGATCCCACTTTTCCTTGTTAATTTGATGATGATGAAGAAAGGTGATGGCTTTTTTATGCATGTGATGCTCTCCCATTTTGTATCATATAATCACACAGTGTTTTCCATCCTTCCCAACGTCCTTTGTTTCCCAGTGACTCATTGTGCCATAAGGAGATAAAATGGCCATTGACGGCTTTGACTTCCGCCAGAAGGGTGTCAATAATCGCTTTGGATTCTTCCACGGACTTGCCCAGGTAATCTCGTAGTGTGCCGTCCATAAAGGCAAAAGGAAAGACCCGTAGCCCTGTGATTTGTTCCAGGTCAAGGTCATAGAAATAGTAGGGGGTGCATATTCCCGCCCGGAAGCCATAATCGTCGGCATAGCCCATGGTGTAATCTTCACGAATTCCTTTTGCCACAAGGGTGCGATAGGTGGTGGGCATGTGAAGTCGCAAAAAGTGTTGGCGGCTTTTGGTGACCTCCTTTCTTGTGATCTGCTCCAGGCGTGCAATCTCTTCAGCAACCTGGGCGGGACGGTTTCGCGACTCGTAAGAGGGATGAATGCCAATGGGTGCAATATCTGCAAGTTGTTTGATTAACTCCTGAAACCGGACGTTATACCAGTTGATATTCTTATCATATTTTCCGTAATCCCCCAAAAGAATAAAGAAGATGAGGTTCATCTCAAAACGACGTCGATAGGTGAAGAGATGGTTAAAACTGTCAAAGGGGTCGGGCTCTTTTCCTCGCAATACGCGAAATCGGTACGTTAGTTTCTTTAAGTCCCCCTTTTTTAGATCCTTGAGGATAGCGCCGAGGGTGCGGACAGGTCCTTTATTACGGATTGCCCAGGCGGAGTCCACGTCAACGGTCAGCGTGAATTGGTAGGTCGCTTGTTGTGGTTGAAAATCGGGGTATTGTGCCTGGATTTGCTCTTTCAGGTGAAGTGCATAGTGATTTACCACCGGTTTGTGTAGAAAGTTATGCTTGAAGGAGAAGCTGCTGGAGGCCTGAAAGCGGCCGTGTTCATCCGCTTGGTAAGGGTGGTACTCTTCGTAGCGGGTAACCAGAAAGAAAGCGGCAGAGAATGGGTCGTAGGGTAGTGCTCCCCCCGTTACGGGAAAGAGGCAGGGAATCCCTCGATATTCTGTGAGTTGGGGGGTGACCACCTCCTTGGTGCCCTTGGCGTGTACAAGTCCGGCAGGGGTGATTTTGAGCCCTCCGGGGGCGGGGGCATCATCATACCATAACTTGATCCCTTCATGATTGGAGTAGGTCTCTTTCTGGGTGGTGACCCGGACATTATACCCCATCAACTCTTTGAATATTAATCCTGTAATATAGTCAATCCGCGAAGTTTTATGCTTAGAGTAAAGTAGAATCATCGTTGTTATGATATGGACATGCAAGATAATAAAATTAGTGTCATGGCGGGAACGTTCTTTTATCTCTCCATATTATTTTCGTACTTTTGTGTTCCTAATCCCAACAGTTGAATGGAGAATTTTATTGTATCTGCGCGAAAATATCGTCCTCAGACTTTTGAGAGTGTTGTGGGGCAAAAGCATATTACCGAAACGTTGAAAAATGCGATTAGTCATAACCAGTTGGCTCAGGCATTTCTGTTTTGTGGACCTCGGGGGGTGGGGAAGACCACCTGTGCCCGGATTTTTGCGCGGATCATCAATTGTCAGCATCCGGGAGAGGATATGGAACCCTGTAACGTTTGTGAGTCCTGTACCTCTTTCAACAATAATGCATCCTTTAATATTCATGAGCTTGATGCCGCTTCAAATAATAGTGTGGAGGATATCCGAAGTCTGGTGGAGCGGGTGAGGATTCCTCCTCAAGTGGGAGCCTATAAGGTCTATATTATTGATGAGGTGCATATGTTGAGTTCTGCGGCCTTTAATGCCTTTTTAAAAACGCTGGAGGAGCCGCCATCGTATGCTAAATTTATCTTGGCGACCACGGAGAAGCATAAGATTATTCCCACCATATTGAGTCGGTGTCAGATTTTTGATTTTAAACGGATCACCATTCAGGATATTGCTGGCCATTTGGCGTGGGTGGCTCAGAAAGAGGGGGTTGAGGCACAGCCGGAAGCGCTGCATATTATTGCCCAAAAAGCAGATGGCGCCATGCGTGATGCCCTCTCCATCTTTGATCAATTGGTCTCCTTTTCTGGCAGTAAGATTACCTATGAGTCGGTAATAGAAAACCTGAATGTGTTGGATTATGATTACTATTTTCGTCTTATGGATTTTTTGATCCAGGGGGATGTGAAGAGTGCTCTTTTGATTCTGGATGAGATTATTGGTAATGGCTTTGATGGGCAGCATTTTATGATGGGATTTGGGGTGCATGTTCGGAACCTGCTTGTGAGCCGGGATCCTGCTACCTATGCGCTGCTGGAAGAGAGTGAACGGATGGGCGAACGATACAAGGCCCAAGGAGTGTTGTGTCGGGAGGATTTTCTGATTACCCTGCTGAAGTTGCAGAGTAAAGCTGATACGCAGTATAAAACCAGCACCAATAAGCGCCTTCTTTTAGAGTTGATGTTGATTGAGGCAGCATTGGCTTCAGGAGGGGGGCAAGCTCCGGTTACTCCATTGCCTACTACGGTGGGGCAAAAAAAAAATGACCCCGCACCGGTAAGGGCTACCCCGACTCCGGAAGCAACAAAGAGCACTGCTCCGTCTTCTGCATCCCCTTCGGTCTCTACTTCTTCGGCTATTTCGCCCAGGGAGCATCTCGCAAAAGCTGTTGCATCCTCTTCTGAGCAGGTGCCTTCTGTCGAACAGGGGGATGTGGTGGTTCCCGAAAAAGTGAGAAGTGCTCCCTTCGGTTTGCAAAGAGGGAAACGTAGCTTTTCCATCAGACAGGAGGAGGAGCAGATCCTTTCCCGCAACCGACAGCAACGGGATGAGCGTTATGAGCTTAAGCAAAAGAATGAACCGGTGGATGAAGCGGCTATGCGCGCGCTCTGGAAGGAGTGGGCTGAGTCGCATAAGGGAGATCAACTCCTGTATGGAGCCTTAACGGCATCTGAGCCTTACATGAAGGCGAATGGCGTTGTTGCAATTACCCTGGAGAGTACCATCCAGGAACGGACCATCGCAACGGTACAGGATATGCTTATGGAGTTTCTTCGAGCGCAATTGAAGAATTAT
>PDRJ01000043.1 GCA_002748065.1 Bacteroidota bacterium | reverse complement strand
CCTGTAAGTGAAGAATTCCCAATGCCAAAATATACTAACTCATGAAGGTTTCCAATTTCTTCCGGAATCGCTCCTGATAAATCAGGATTGTTTCCGGAAATTAATATTCTAAGTGCCGTTAAATGACCTATTTCAGTAGGGAGCTGGCCTGTTAAATTATTGAAGGAGAAACTTCCCTCTTTCCCCAGTTCCGTAACCCGTCCGTTCTCCACTTTTACCCCATACCATGTACTTACCGGCCCGGTGAGCCAGTTGGTATTCTTCTTCCAGTTGGGGCCGCCGGTACTGTTGTAAAAGGCCACCAGCGCCAGCGAGTCCTGCTCCAACACCTGGGCATCGGCGGAAAAACAGCCCCGTAGGAGGATAAAGATAAAAGCGGGTATGATGGTTTTGGGGTTCATCACGGTAATCCATTTGACGTTTCAACCTTTGTGGTTCTAAAGGTAGTTATAAAATTTAACTTTCGCTATCCCTTCCTACAACCACCTTTTGTTGGAACCTCTCCGGAGAAATTTCCCAAAGAATTTAAGGATTACCCCCAATAACGGATAGCCTATTTTTTTGAAAAGGCCTTACGTGGTAATCGTTAAGTCGCCCGGCTTTATCCATCCCTTCCAGCGCAGCAGGCGATAAAAAAGGTAGGAGAGGAGGGCGGGCAAGAGAAAATGCAGTAATGCAATCCCCCAATAAACCTGTCGGGCGTCGCCCATGGCATCGATCGTTGCAATTTGCCCCACCAGACCGCTGGTTCCCATGCCGGCTCCCTCGGGAAGGTTCTGCATTCTGAAGTATAGCGTCGCCACAGGCCCCAAAATAGCACTGGTGATAATGGGAGGGAGCCAAATCCGGGGATTTCGGACAATATTGGGCATCTGCAACATGCTGGTACCGATCCCCTGACTGATAACCGCTCCGGAGTTATTGTCATGAATGCTCATCACCGCAAAACCAATCATTTGTGCGGCACACCCTACCGTAGAAGCTCCCGCCGCAAGCCCGCTGAGGGAGAGGGAGATGGCAATAGCCGCACTGGAGATGGGCAAGGTGAGCAACATCCCCATCACCACCGCCAAAACCATCCCCATAATAAAGGGCTGTAACTCCACCGACCAGGCAATGAAATGGGAAATGGCTTGCATCAACTGTTGTACCGGTGGCCCTACAAGGCGGGCAAATAACAGGCCCACCAGCAACGTACTCATGGGCGTAATGATAATATCAATGGGGGTGGTCTTGCTGATCATCTTGCCAAACTCGGTGGTGATCACCGCCGCCAAAAAGACGGCTACAGGACCGCCAAGAGGAGCCGCAAAGGCCCCCACGACCAAACTGGCAATAATCACCAACACCGGTGCCTGCAAGGTATAAGCGATGGCCATGGCGATGGCCGGGCCCATCATTTTTTGAGCAAAGTGCCCCATATCCATCAACCAGGGAATGGAGAGCCATCCGCCCATATTCTTCAAAATTAAACCAACGATTAAAGAACCAAATAATCCCAAAGCCATGGCATTCATGGCATCAATCCCATACCGTTGAAGAGATATCTCAATGTTTTTTTTCTTTAACCAGGAATTCATCAAATCCTACTCTTTCTGATTTATAGTTTATCTAGAGTCTGTCTATAAAGTCCGACTTCTTTGTGACGTTTGTCGCCCAAAGGGTTATTTCAGCGTTGCTCAATATAATCGCATTTACCCCGGTAAACGCCCCTATTTCAGCCTTCGCAAGCCTCGAGTTCGAACGTTCTATAGAACCGCTGCTCAAAACCCTGGCTTTATGGACAGACACTATTTACATAATTTTAAAAACAATAACTCAAACACTAAAAAAACAGGGCCTTGCCCCTCTCTCCTCAAAAAAGGAGATCATGGACCGAAAAACAGGCCGCGCAAAGGTAACGGGAATTTCTTCATCTTTTCTTCACCTAACAGATAAGTTGAAAATTATCAAACCTTTTATTACTTTTACGTGTTTATTTGGGGCCCCTTGATGGGGGGTGGACTTACAATGAAAGGTGATTTTCTTTCAACACATTCATTGGCAGTTCTGTGCTCTGATAAATATTAAACGATAAACTTATGTCTATGGTTAATAAAATAATGGATCCCATCGGACGATTGATGGGGCTTCGCTACAAATCACACCCCTGGCACGGCGTTGACATCGGATTTGAAGCACCAAATAAGGTGATGACCTTTATTGAGATGGTTCCTACAGATACCGTCAAATATGAAGTAGATAAGGTTTCCGGATACCTTCGGATAGACCGCCCTCAAAAGTATTCCAACGTGGTTCCGGCCCTCTATGGGTTTATTCCCCAGACCTTCTCCGGAGAGCGCGTGGCAAAGTATTGCATGGAGAAAACCGGGAAACCCGAACTTATGGGCGATAATGATCCCATTGATGTGTGTGTGCTTACGGAAAAAGTGATTCCTCATGGAAATATCCTGGTTCCAGCGGTTCCTGTAGGAGGCTTCCGCATGCTCGACGGCCACGAAGTGGACGACAAACTGATTGCCGTATTGGAAAATGACTCCGTTTATGGGAAATACAAAGATATTTCCGAACTTCCCACAATGGTTGTCGAACGCCTGAAACACTATTTCCTGACCTATAAGGATCTCCCCGGAAAAGAGATTGATGTACAAATCACCGATACCTATGGAGCCCAAGAGGCCAGGGAGGTGATTCTCCACTCCATGGAGGACTATGTACGAAGGTTTGATAAACTGGACTCCGTACTCTCTGATGTGTAAACCCCATGAGGAAACCCCGGGAGGGCTTTATCTACCAAAAGTTTATCCATAATGAAACGGAGGATGATCAGGTGGTGGATCTTCGGGTGCCCATTGTAAAGAGAACCCTTGATTTTGCATACGTAAAGTACTGTCCACACGCCATCCGCTTCACCAACGATACCGCAAAAACAGCGCTGAAAGCCATTGATACGCTCTTTTCAAAAGAGGAAATTGAAAAGATTAACCGTTATGTGGCACCCATTCACCTGGACTATGGCGAGCTGGATATCCTAAGAGATCGAGACGACCATAACATCTATATTGTAGATGTCAACAACACGCCACAAGGCCCTCCCAAACACCTCCCTGCAAAGGATGGCCGCAGGGTCATAAGCCCAATTGCCAAGGCCTTTGAAGAAGCATTTATCAAACAATGACAGCAAATCCCAAACTCTATATGGCGCCGTTGAGGGGCTTCACTGAACGTCCCTTTCGGGAGGCTTTCTCCAACCACTTCTCCGGAATAGATGTGGTTCTTGCCCCCTTTATCCCCCTCGTTGAAGTGGCCTATATCAACCCATCACGCCTGAAAGACCTCCTCCCTCCCAACGAAAAGCTCCCCGTGATCCCTCAGGTGATCGGCAATAGCGCTGAACAAATCATACAGATGGCTCAGGAACTGGCCCGCCGGGGCTTTCAAGAGGTCAATTGGAACCTGGGCTGTCCCATGCCCCGTATCACCCGAAAAAACCGGGGCTCTGCACTGTTGCAGCATCCCCGTGAACTCCATCATATCCTCACCGCAATCTTTGCCCGGATTGAGGTTAAATTCTCCATCAAAACCCGCTTAGGCTTCCATGACAAGAGCCTCCTTCCGGAGCTTATGACCCTCTTTAGCCAATTTCCCCTCGCTTCTTTAACCGTCCATGCCCGCATTGGGGAACAACGCTACTCTGGCGAAACAGACCCCCACGCTCTCCGTCCTTTTCTTCCTAAATTTGAACATACCCCATTGATCTATAATGGGGATATCGTCACCCCCCAAGACTACTCCAACCTCAAAGAACTGATGCCCTCGGTCTCATCGTGGATGCTGGGACGCGGACTTATTACCAATCCCTTTTTGGGGGAGTGGATAAAGTCGGGAAACAGAAAATGGGAAACGCAACGTTTCATGGCCTTCTATACCGACTTGAACAGACGCATTGAAGAGAGTTCGGACAGTGCCCAAATCCACCTCAACAGAATGAAGGGCTACTGGACACTCTTTCGCCTTGTGTATGAAGATCAAAAGCAGATTAAAGAGAATATTTTTCAAAGCAGGAATAAAGAGAGCCTACTCCACAACGCCACCAAACTTATCTTGCACGGCACACGAACAGCCCCTTACCGGTAACAGCCGCTGCCCCTAACCCCACAAATTTCCGGGGTATAAGCCTGCTTCCACCAATGCCTCTAAACGTGCCACAGCGGCCTCTCTATCCTCCTTATAGGTTACTCCAAACCACTCGGCACTGGTCTGCAAAACCTTTGTCTGTCGAACATTAGCCTGAATCAGGTTATCAATCACAAAGGGAATATAAAACTCGGCCTTAAGGTCATCCGCTCTTTTATCGATAAACTGATGAAACTGCTTCTCAATGGCATCAAACACATCCGGGGTAAATCCCCAGAAGTTCATGGAGACGGTCTCCTCACCCGATAGGGGCTGCATCAATCCCTTTTCATCCTGATACTGGATGGTTCTCCCTTCACGAACAATCCTGGTGCGCTCCACAATCCCCTTTAGATACCCTTGGGGATCCATACGGCATACGCCACGCGACACCGAACCATGATCCGACAATGTCTTCCCAATGGGGTAACCTACCATTGCATAATCCTGGCAAGCCGAAGAGGAGAGGTAGTCGGCCATGACACGAAAGGCATCATACCCATAAAAATCATCCGCATTGATGGAGGCAAAATTCTCCCCAATCGCCTCTTTCGCCACCAAAATAGCATGAGCCGTGCCCCAGGGTTTTACCCGTTCCGGATGCACCTTAATGCCTTGAGGAACATTGTGAAGCTCTTGAAAAACAACCTCACAGGGGATATGCTGCTCGATCTTCTTGGCACGGATGGCATCATATACCGAGTAGTCGAGAATGGTTTCACCCGAAGGCCCCATTTTATCCAATTGTTTTACGGAACCATAACGAGCCCCAATTCCAGCCGCAAGTATCAGTAGTGTTGGTTTCATGATCTGTTGATTTTTTGACAAAAGTAATCCAATTATGGCGTGATGCAAAAGCAGATGCCCTCTTCCTTAAAAGGAGTGTTTCCGCTGTTTATCTGTTGTGACCTTTGGCTTTTAGCTGCTAGCCCTCGTTGGCTTGGGTTAATGGCAACGTTCACAAAAAATTGTCTTTGGTCTTCCGTCCCCATAATCACTCCGTTGTGTGTCTAAAAACTAGTCATGGATGTTTCCTCTTTTTTGAGGGCTTGCTTCTTATACCGCAATTCTTCTCCTCTATCATCATTTTTACCCAAACATTGAGGGCCTCTCTTTTTTTTAATAAACAAAAGACAAAAAGGTCATTTATTTGTTCAACCATAGGTCACTCACACCGTACCTCAAAAAAGGGGTAGGGAGCGATCTTTATAAAATTACAATAAAAACAACTATATATGAATCAGTTACATATTCATGAGGTGTTACGCATGATGCAAGAAACCCAAAAAAGTTATCTCAATAAAACCGATTTTATGGCAGATATTCAACAGCGATTCGGTGCAGAAACACATTTTTATGCCTGTTCTAACAACGACATGGATGCCTCTGCCGCATTTGATTTTTTGATTCGTAAAGGGAAGATCGGGATAAATCCTCAGGAGGTCATCGCCATTGACCCCCAAATGACCTTATGCGACGATGAGCATCCTCACGAACACGAAGAGAACAACTGATGAAAATTTCGAAATAGCAGCTCCTTCAGCCTATTTAACGGAATATCTCTCGCCTCAGAAAGTTGTTGGTAGAGGTATTCTATGGGGTGAGTACCCTCATCGGTCTCTAAAAAGAGCCGCTCCACAGGGATAAGAGGCAGCGCCTCCACCGTTTTTATGCTCTGAAAGGAGGGGGCTCCCAAACTAAAGTAGAAATTCCGTTTTAACAGCATCTCTGCTTGCTGGCTATTTCCTATAAAACCATGCAAAACCCAAGGCATCTTGGGATGTTGCCGGTCGTAATGAGCCACAATCTCGTGAGTCATGCGCACATTGTGAATAATGAGCGGTTTGGAGAGGGCCTCCGAAAGCTGGATATGATAACGGAAAAAGGTTCGCTGAACCTCCAATGATACCCCCCGAAGTTTATCCAATCCGGCCTCTCCAATGGCCACAACATTTTTGGAATGGAAAGCCTCCTCAGGAGGTAAAGCCGCTTCCTCCTCCATAAACCAAGGATGAACTCCGAGGGAGTGGGGGAGATCGGGAGGAAGAGGATTGACCGCACGCTCGTGCCACATAAGGTTAAACAGTGCCACGACCCCCTCCCTCTCCACAAAGTGGTGGGTGTGGATGTCCACAAAAGGGATCTCCTTCGCCGGCTTATCCATTGGCCGCCCTCAACACCCTCTCCACCAATGCCGCATCGGTGTATCTTCGATTCCACTCTTCATCTGCCGATAGGCTTCCCATGGGGAGCTGGGTGCGAAAAACCATCCGGGAAGGGTAGGGGCGACGAGCGGAGAGATGGAAGGTCGTAGCTCCGGTCTTCTCTGCCATCCAACGAATATTTTCCGCATTAATACCACTCCCCGGCATGATCTCAATACGTCCCTGAGCCTGTTCAACCCGTTGTGCAATAAGCGACACCCCATCCACAGCCTTTACCTGCTCACCGGAGGTAAGCACCGTGTCAAACCCCATCGCTATCAGATCTTCCAGCGCTTCTCTGCCGTCTCGCGTCACATCAAAAGCCCGGTGGAAGGTACAACTCATAGGGCGAGCCAAATCCAATAGCTGTTGATTCCGCTCCCTATCCACCTTTCCTTCGGGATCCAAAAGACCAAACACCACACCGTCAACGCCATGTTCTTTACAAAACAGGATATCCCGCTGCATAATCTCATACTCCTCCTCCGAATAACAGAAATCCCCCCCTCTGGGACGAATAATCACATGCAAACGGATGGAAAGTTTTTTCCGGGCTAAGCAAATCGTTCCCGCAGAGGGAGTCGTTCCCCCTTCCGGAATATTCTCACATAACTCCACCCGAAAAGCGCCTCCCTTCTCCGCTTCAAAAGCGGAGAAGAGAGAGTTGGCACACACTTCTACTTGTATCGGCTTTCTCATTCTCCCTCTATCACAATTTCATCCACAAAGATCCACGATGGATTTCCTGCACTTCCATGCCATGAGGGCAATGCCCCGGCATTTTTAGCACTCACCTTGATGTAACGCGCCTTAACCGGTTTGTCTTCAACAATAAAGGGTACTATCTCCTGCTCACAATCCTGTTGGTTTATGGAATGGGTCCGACGCCCCATCACTTCAAAATTTTCGCCATCTGTTGAATAGGCAACCTCCACCTCTTGAGGAAGAAAAATCCAGATGTCGGGCATGGCCAGGGCATGCAAAGAGACCCGGTTGATCGATTCTTCCTGCTCCAAATCCACGACCATCTCCATATCCTTATCCCAAAATCCCAACCACTGTCCATCCGAGTGACGTGGAGAACCAAAAAGGCCATTCAAAAGGGTCAATGTTCCCTCACAAGCATACTTATCTGCCGGAGGGCTCTTCAAGGTTGCAGTCTTACCAATCCCTTTATGCAGTACTACTTCTGTGGTGCTGTATCTCTCTCTGGGCTCCCCCTCTTTGTAAGCAATCGCCTTAATAACGGTATTTTTATCCACCATGAAAGGCTTCTCATAAAGAAGCGCATTTTCATCAGGCGGAGTGGTATCATTCAGCGTATAGTAAATCGCATCAGAGAGCCCTATGGTCTCCAAAGAGACATTGAATGCCTGATTAACAGCATCATATTGGGTCTCTATCTCCACCTTGAAAGAGCCCTCGGAATAGTTGATACCCATTAAATCAAAGCGGGTAAAGAGTTGCCTCATTCGTTGCTGAAAATCGGGCCAATGGCACTGCTCTTCTCTTGTCCATAACTTCTCTGCCAAAGCCGTCATTCGGGGAACCACCAAATATTCGGCATGTTCCGGCGTTTTAACCCACTCTGTCCAAAGGTTTCCTTGTGCCCCTAAGATATGTTTTGCTTCCTCTTCATTCAGCACCGAAGGGGTAGGATTAAACGAGTACACTTTTTTCAGGGTGGTATACCCCCCAATCGCCAACGGTTCAAATTCGGGATCGGCCTGATAGTAATCAAAATAACAGTGGGAGACAGGGGTCATAATCGCGTCATGGCCGGATTTTGCGGCGGCAATTCCTCCTTCCGTTCCTCGCCACGACATTACGGTAGCTTCCGGCGCCAGCCCCCCCTCTAAAATCTCATCCCAGCCAATCAATTTCTTGCCGTGAGAGAGAAGGAATCTCTCCATACGCTTGATAAAATAGCTCTGTAGCTCCTCCACATTGGCCAGCTTTTCATCTTCTATGCGCTTTTGGCACTTGGGGCAGCTCTCCCAGGCGGTTTTGGTGGCTTCATCACCACCTATGTGGATATAGGGAGCCGGAAAAAGGGCCATCACCTCTTCAAGCACCTCCTCAAGAAAGGTAAAGACCTGCTCATTCCCGGCGCAAAAGATATCCTGGTTAGGCCAATAAATTCCGGGCTGTACGTAATAAGGCCCTCCGGTACACCCCAACTCCGGATATGCCGCCAGCACCTCACAGGTATGCCCCGGCATCTCAATTTCAGGAACGACCATCACCTGACGTTGTGCGGCATAAGCCACCACCTCCTTGATCTCTTCCTGGGTATAATAGCCGCCATAGGTTGCTTTCTCTCCGGGCTCCGGCATCGTCACCTCATCCCAACGCATATCCTCTCGATCTACCCGCCATGCAGCCACCTCATGAAGTTTCGGATACTTCTTGATCTCGATCCGCCAACCGTTATCATCGGTTAGGTGCCAATGAAACACATTCATCTTGTGGAAGGCAATAAGATCAATATACTCCTTGATAAAGGCAACCGGGAAAAAGTGACGGCTCACATCCAAATGCATGCCCCTCCAACGGTAGGCGGGGGCATCCTTGATCTCAGCAGCAGGAATGGAGATTTTCTGCATCTTCCCCGAGGCTTCAATGGCAGAAGGCATCATCTGACGCAAAGTCTGAAAAGCATAAAAAACACCAGCCACAGATGCAGCTGAAATGGAAATCACATTGCTTCTAATATGAAGATGATAGGCTTCACTCTTCTCCTCCTCTTCTACCAGGTTAATCATCAACGTATTGGAAGAGGACTCCAGGCTCGATATTTCAACAGGCGTAAGAGAGAGCCCGGAACCGTGCTGCACAAAATCGGTAAACCAAGAGACGGCATCCGCCAACGCCTCGTTGTCCAAATCATAAGCAATACGGGTATTTTTATCAAAATTAAAGCTCCCCACATGGGAAAAATAGGAGAGGGGTTGGGGCGTGATCTCCGCCTCTTGGGGCTTCGAAGAACAGCCCCACCACGTAAATAGCACCCCCAAAAGGAGAAAAAAAAGCGATCTGTTTTTCATAGCAATTGATTTCGTATAAAAAAACCTGACAGCACTCTATCGCTGTCAGGTTTTAGGGAAGGAGTTGTTAAACAAGTTCATGGATCACTAAGCCACTGCGTAGTTTGGGCTCAAACCAAGTGGTCTTAGGAGGCATGATATTTCCGGTGTCGGCAATATCGATAAGTTGTTGCATGGAGACAGGGTAAAGGGCAAAAGCCACTTTCATCTCACCACTATCCACTCGCTTGCTCAGTTCACCAAGTCCGCGAATACCCCCCACAAAATCAATGCGTTTACTGGTTCTTAGGTCTTTAATCCCCAACAACTCGTCGAGAACGAGATTGGAGAGAATCGTCACGTCCAGAATACCAATAGGATCATTGTCATCGAAGGTACCCTCTTTGGCTGTCATTTTATACCATTTCCCCTCCAAGTACATGCTGAATACGTGCAGCGCCTCCGGCTTGTAGATGTCGCTTCCCATCTCTTCCACCACAAAGGATTTTTCCAGTTTCTGCTTCAACTCTTCAGCACTCATACCGTTAAGATCTTTCACCACACGGTTGTAGTCAATAATCTTAAGTTGATCATCCGGAAAATGAACAGCCAGGAAGTAGTTATACTCTTCGGAGCCGTCATGCTGTGGGTTATTGGCTTTTTTCTCCAATCCTACCCGTGCTGCGGCAGCGGTACGATGGTGTCCATCCGCTACGTAAGTATAGGGGATCTCCTCCTTGAAAATGCGCGTAATCTCAGCGATATGAGCCTCATCTTCGATCACCCAAAAGTGGTGACCAAAGCCATCCTCTGCCGTAAAATCATACACCGGCTCTTCATCACGAATGGTATCATTCACAATCTTGTCAATCTTCTCGTTGGCAGGATAGGTAAAGAATACAGGCTCAATGTTGGCATTGTTACGATGCACATTAATCATGCGGTCCTCTTCCTTCTCCTTACGCGTAAGTTCATGCTTCTTGATCACCCCATTGAGATAATCTTCCGTATGAGCAGCAGCCACAAGGCCATATTGCGTACGACCATCCATAGTCTGGGCATAGATGTAGTACTTCTCTTTCTCATCTTGCACCAACCACTGCTTCTCTTTAAACATCTTGTAGTTATCCACCGACTTCTGGTAAACCGGTTCGGTATGTTCATCGATACCGGGCTCCAGATCGATCTCCGCTTTGGTAATGTGTAAAAGGGAATAGGGATTATCTTTTGCCTCTTCGCGTGCTTCCTCCGAATTTAAGACATCATAGGGCCTGGCTGCGACCTTCTCGGCCAATTCCATGGGCGGCCTTACACCTTTGAAAGGTTTAATAATTGCCATACTGTAATAGAATTTTATTTTTTATAAAAATAGATTAACGTTTTGTGTGCTTCTTTCCTCTCAAAATTAGTTCACCTTGAAGGTGGTATCGCCTTTTTCGAAGAAATTGATGATCTGTGTAGCTCCGGCCACACCGGCATTGATATTTGCTTCTGCCGTTTGGGCTCCCATTTTCTTCGGAGTGAAGAAAACCCGTCCCTCATACTTCTCAGTAAAAACAGCCGCTGAATCCGGGGCGATATCACTCAGATACTTAAAGTCGGGACGCTCCTCCATAAAGGCAAGCAAGCTCTCTTCATCAATAACCTCTTTTCGTGCCGTATTCACTAAAACACCATTTTTAGGCAACAAGGAGAGGATCGTCTTTCCAATGGACTTTTTTGTCTTCTCGTTAGCCGGAATATGCAAGGAGATATATTGACACGTCTTATAGAGCTCTTCCGCTGAATCCACGGCGATTACGTCATCAGCTTCCATCACTGATTTCTCCAAGAAGGGATCAAAGGCATACACCTCCATGCCAAACCCTTTGGCAATACGGGCCAGGTTTCTTCCCACGTTTCCATAGGCGTGAATCCCCACTTTTTTGCCCTTCAACTCGGTGCCGGGCTTTCCGTTGAACGTTCCACGAGCCATAAAAACCATCATTCCCAGAGCCAACTCTGCCACTGCGTTGGAGTTTTGTCCCGGGGTATTCATGGCCACCACGCCATGATCCGTACATGCTTGCAGGTCAATGTTGTCATATCCGGCCCCTGCACGAACAATCACCTTCAGGTTCTTAGCGGCCTCTATCACTTCCCGTGTGGCCTTGTCGGAACGGATGATCATGGCATCGGCATCAGCCACCGCTGTCAAAAGCTCGGCTTTATCGGTATACTTTTCCAGTAACGACAATTGGTAATCGGGAGTAGCATCCACCACTGATTTGATGGCTTCGATTGCTTCAGGAGCAAACGGTTTTTCCGTAGCAATTAATATTTTTTTCATGGGTAATTTTTTTTACGGTTTAAAAATAAAAGAGACGGGGCCCCGCCATCTGCGTTACCCCTCCCCTTAAAACAGTTCATGTTCAACTGAACGTCTCTTATTGATGCTTGGCCTCAAAGGTTTTTAACATCTCCACCAGCGCCTCTACACTCTCTTTTTCGAGGGCGTTGTAGCAACTTGCCCGGAAACCACCTACACTGCGGTGTCCTTTGATACCAGCAATATTGTGTTCTGCGGCAAAAGCAAGAAGTTCCGCCTGCAAGTGTTCATATTGCTCTTCAAAAACGAAACAGATATTCATCAATGAGCGGTCCTCTTTGGCCACCGTGCCTTTAAACATGGCGCTGGAATCAATGTAGTTGTAAAGAAGATCTGCCTTCTCAATAGCTCTTCTCTCCATCTCTTTCACGCCACCTTGTGCTTTTACCCACTTTAAGGTCTCGCCAACGACAAAAATATTCATTGCCGGAGGGGTGTTAAACATGGATCCTTTACTCACGTGTGTGCTATACTTCAGCATGGTGGGAATGGGGCGATCAACAACTTTTTCCAGCATCTCATCCTTGATGATCACGAAAGTTACCCCTGCCGGGCCAAGATTCTTCTGAGCGCCACCATAGATCATCGCATACTTGCTCACATCTATCGGACGGCTCATAATGTCAGAAGACATATCCGCAATCAATGGTACCGGACTATCACAGTCTTCACGAATTTCAGTACCCTTGATGGTGTTGTTGGTGGTAATATGGAAATAATCCGCATCTGCAGGGATCTCATAACCCTTGGGAATATAGGAGAAGTTCTTGTCTTCCGAAGAACCCACCAACACAACCTTCTCTTTACCATACAATTGAGCCTCTTTGATCGCTTTAGTAGCCCAAGTCCCGGTGTTCAGATAGGCAGCTTTCTTATCCAGGAAATTGGCAGCAATCATGGCAAACTGGGTGCTGGCCCCTCCTCCAAGGAAAAGAACAGAGTATCCCTCGGGTACCCCAAGAAGCTCCTTCATCAGATCCACCGTTTCATCCATAACAGCTTGAAACTCTTTGCTTCGATGACTCATCTCCATGATGGACATTCCAATACCATTAAAGTCGAGAACCGCCTTTGCCGTGTTCTCACGTGCAGGCTCAGAAAGAATACAAGGACCTGCGTTAAAGATGTGCTTTCTCATAGTGAAGAATTTAATTTTATGCGTTCTTAATAGATACTGATTTGTCCTGCAAATGTATAATAATTTTTAGATGCTAAGGGGATTTTAAGCCCCTTTAAACTCAAATTATTAACAATATCTTATCACCCGTTTCTCCCGAGGGAAGAGGTTAGGGGGATAACCGTTTTTTTTCGGCGATCCGCCGCTTCATAATCTGTATATACTCCTCGGTCATTTGGTATTTTTTTATCTCGTAAGATTCTCTAAGCCAGTCTAAAGCTATTTCATACTCCCCCCTTATCTCACAGACCAGGGCCATATTAAACCTGGACAAGGCCGCAATCCGTTTATTTTTATGGTCACTATACAACCGAAATACCGCTGCCGCCTTATCCAGTTGATTCTTCTTCAAAGCCTCAATGCCGCGATCATATCCCGGCCTTTGCAAAAGGAAATAGGGCCTTTGTTGATCTTGCCAAATGGGAATGTATTTTTTCGAAAAGAGGCGTCCCGTCTCCCAGCTCAACTCCGCCAGCACATCCGAAACCTGAGGAAGATCGCCCAAGGCTGCCTCGGGAAAAGTATTATAAGCTCGATAAGAGAGGGTATCGATTAAAATATCCTCTTTCAAAACCAACTGCTTCTCAGGATCAATAAAAAGCCAACGATTGGCAATCAAAAAATCCCTGCGGGCCTCCACATCCCCATACTCATCGTAGAAAAAATCACTCCGCACACTGATATCCGAATCGTAAAGAAGCACAAAAAGGCCTGCTCCCCGCTCTTGGGAGAGGTTCGCAAGCTTCTGCCAATCGAAATAGGTGATCTTGTTTTTCTTATTTACCCGAACGGAAGTTAGCGAGTCTACCTCAAAGTGGATCCCGTTATAATCCGATAAAGCGTGTAAAAATCCCTCCAGGGCATAGCGATGAATCGTATCGATCAAGACCCTTTTTGTCGTATCTCCTGCGGGCTTAAAGCTGTTTTGGAGGATGGTTAACTTTGGCGCCTCCAAAAGCAGGGAAGAGGGGGGAGGAGAGAGGGTTTGTATCCCTTTGTAAGAGAAGTATGTACAACTGGTAAATATCTGTACAACAAGGATCAACCCTATAATAATCAATCCTCTATACCAACGGAAAGCCTGTTTCATCCCTATTTTTTTACAATGTTATATAAAAAACGTATCCATCATGCTTAAAAACACTAATTTCGCACCTCAAGGTGAAGAACACATACAATTATAAGGCCAAATGTACGCTTTGTCCACATAACTGCAATGTGGATCGGCATTTTTTTTCAACAGGTTTTTGTACAACTGATGTGCAACTTCACATTAGCTCCATCTGTAAGCACGAAGGGGAGGAGCCACCCATATCGGGCGAAAAAGGGATCTGCAACGTCTTCTTTTCCCACTGTAACCTTCAATGCATCTACTGTCAAAATCATCAGATTAGCCAAAATAGCCTCTCTTCGCCCATCCTCTCTCTGGAAGAAGCCACCAGCACCATCTGTGCCTTCCTGGAAACCGGAATTCGTTCTCTTGGGTTTGTGAGTCCTTCCCATCAAATTCCCCAAATGCTTCGTATCATATCCGCTGTTCGGGAGAGGGGCTACAACCCGGTGATTGTGTACAATACCAATAGTTACGACAAAGTTGAAACCTTAAGGGATATGGCACCCTGGGTGGATATCTATCTTGCCGATATGAAGTATGCCGATGAAAAAATGGGACGACAACTTTCAGGGGTGAAGGGATACCCCCACATCGCCATGAAGGCTCTACAGGAGATGGTTCGACAAAAAGGAACAACGCTTCAGCTTGACGAACAGGGAATTGCCGTTTCCGGCGTCATTATCCGTCACCTGGTTCTCCCCGGATATGTAGAAAACAGCATCGGGGTGTTGAATGAAATGGCAACACAAGTGAATACAAAAATTACCGTATCTTTAATGGCTCAATACTATCCCGCTTTCAAAGCTCGGAAAAGGCCTCCCTTGAACAGGCGACTCTATACTTTTGAGTATCAAAAAGTTGTAGATCATCTTGATCAGTTAGGATTTGAAAATGGTTGGATTCAGGCGCTGGAAAGTAGTGATAATTATCAACCGGATTTTGAGAAAGGAGACCCCTTTAACAACTCCGGAGAATAAAAAATAGAATCTGTTTAAATGATGTTTGAGAACTTAGAAATCCTCGATAGCATAAAGCTGAATTTTAGTCCACAAGGGCTCTTTCTCCTGAATGTAACCATTGCCTTCATCATGTTTGGCGTAGCACTGGACATCAAGCTTGCTCACTTCAAAGAGCTCTTCAAACGTCCCAAACCGGCGATAGTGGGGATCATCAGCCAATGGCTGCTGCTCCCTGCGCTCACCTACCTGCTCATCATCCTACTAAAACCCTCTGTAGCGGTATCGCTAGGGATGCTTTTGGTGGCCTCCTGCCCGGGTGGAAATATCTCCAACTTTATCAGCTCTTTGGCCAAAGCCAACGTAGCTCTTTCTGTGAGTATGACCGCCTTCAGCACCTTGGCTTCCATTGTGCTCACCCCCTTAAACTTCGCCTTCTGGGGCGGATTATATGCCTCCTCTTCCCCGCTATTGGTGCCGGTCACCATCGATCCCATAGAGATGATAAAGACGGTATTTATCCTTCTCGGATTACCCGTGGCTGCCGGAATGACCTTTGCATGGAAGTTCCCCAACACCACCAAACGAATATTAAAAGGGGTGCGCATTACCTCCCTCTTTATCTTTATCGGTTTCGTCGCCGGTGCATTCGCCTCCAATTACGATCATTTCCTCAACTATATCCGCTATATCTTTGTCATCGTATTGCTGCATAATGGCATTGCCCTTCTTGGAGGATACAACTTTGCACGCCTCTTTGGTCTGAAACAAAATAACCGAAGGACCATCGGCATTGAAACGGGTATCCAAAACTCGGGACTGGGCCTGGCGCTGCTCTTCAACCCCCACATCTTCGATCAAAGCTTAAACTTAGGCGGAATGGCCTTTATCATTGCCTGGTGGGGAATATGGCACATCATTTCAGGAATGACCATTGCGTGGTTGTGGAATAGAAAACCCATCAGATTAGATTAACACCATGTCAAAAATTATTCAACAATACGATTTCCGATACACCCTGGGACGTTTTGCCTCTAACATTGCCATGAGGCTTTACCATCGTAAGATCTGGATAGAGGGGATCGAAAACCTACCCAAAGAGAAACCGGTGGTGTTTGCGCCCAACCATCAAAATGCCTTGATTGATGCCCTGGCCCTGATCTATGCCGTACCCGGGCAACCGGTCTTTCTGGCTCGCGCAGACATCTTTAAAAAACGCCTTTTGGCCTGGTTCTTTCGTGGACTGAAAATCCTGCCCGTCTACCGAATTCGCGATGGCAAGGAGAACCTGGCCAATAATAACCATGTATTTGAAGAAGCAAAAGGGGTTTTGGTAGATCATAAACTCCTGGCACTCTTCCCCGAAGCAGTTCATAATCCCATCAGACGACTTCTCCCCCTCAAAAAGGGGATCCCCCGCATTGTCTTTCTTACCGAAGAGGAACACCATTTTACATTGGGAACGGTCGTAATTCCGGTAGGACTCTATTACAGCCATACCGATCGTTTTGACGAAACACTCCATATCCAGTTTGGGAAACCCATTGCCATTGAACAATTCAAAACACGCTACCAGGAAAATCCCCAAAGGGCACACCTTGCTTTACGAGATGCCATGACCCAGGGACTACGTCCCCTTATGATTGACATTCGCGACAAAGCGCATTACGAAATGTACGAACTGCTGCGCTACCTGTATAACCGCCC
>PDRJ01000040.1 GCA_002748065.1 Bacteroidota bacterium | reverse complement strand
AAGAATGTGAATTTAGATATAATTGTAGAAATAAAAACTTATACCTACTTTTGCTTAAAAGTTTTAGAAATAACCCTCTAAAGTTATCTTGAACCTAAAATAATATAATAACAAAGAAGATGTTGAAAATTGGTGTTTTGGGTGCAGGCCATCTGGGAAAGATTCACATAAAATGTATAAAACAAATTGCAAACTATCATTTAGTCGGATTTTATGATGTGGATCCTGAAACGGCCAACAAGGTAAGTGAGGAGTTTGGGATAACGTCATTTTCTTCTATAGAAGACTTAGTCGATGCGGTGGATGTGGTTGATATTGTAACACCTACCATTTCCCATTTTGAATGTGCTTCCAAAGCCTTGCGAAAGGCAAAGCATGTGTTTATTGAAAAACCCATTGTAGCCTCTCCTTCAGAGGCTCAACGTCTTCTTGCCATTGCCAAAGAGGCCGATGTGAAGGTTCAGGTGGGACATGTGGAACGCTTTAATCCCGCTTTTCTCGCAGCAGAACCCTACCTGGAGAACCCCATGTTTATTGAGGTGCATCGTTTGGCTCAGTTTAATCCCAGGGGAACCGATGTACCCGTGATCCTTGACCTTATGATTCATGATATTGATATCATTCTTCATGTGGTGGGTCGAAGTATTCGAAAAATTCATGCTTCCGGCGTTCCGGTGGTAAGTGACACTGCCGATATTGCCAATGCGCGTATTGAATTTGATAATGGCTGTGTGGCCAACCTCACCGCGTCGCGTATCTCTATGAAGAACATGCGTAAGACGCGTTTTTTCCAAACAGACTCCTATGTGGCGGTGGACTTCCTGGATAAAAAGGTGGAGGTGATTCGCATGAAAGAGCAGCAAGGTGATGTGGAGGATCCCTATGCCTTATCTTTTTCCCCGGGGAACAATAAACCGGCGAAGCAAATCCTTTTTGATTATCCAGTAGTGATGCCCCTGAATGCGATTCAAAAGGAGCTGTCCATGTTTGCTGAAGCCATCATAAATGATGTGCAGCCCCCTGTTACCATAGAGGATGGGATTTTTGCACTGGAAGTTGTACATCAAATTTTGGACAAAGTGAATTTTTCGTTGGGTCGATTGTAATAAAACCTATTTTCTTGCGTTCTCATCTCATAGCACACATTAAAATTAACCGGGTTCAAAATTCGTTTATGGCGCACCAGTTGTATCGGCTTCTCGCTTTGTTTTTGATTAGCTTGCTTTTGTTTGCCTCCTGCATCAAGGAAACTCCTATCCCTTCTTATGTGAGAGTAGAGAAGAGTTTGCTCGAATCTTATGAGCCGGTCTCAGGATCCTCTAGTCACCAGATTGTGGATGTGTGGCTCTATGTGGATAATCAACAAATAGGGGTGTTTGAAACACCGGTAAATATTCCCATCCTCAAAGAGGGGCCGGTCTCTTTACGCTTGAAAGCCGGTGTTATGGCCAACGGTATTGCTGATTCTCGTAGGGTATACGAATTTTATCTACCCTACGAGCAAGAGGTGAACCTGGTTAGGGACAGTGTGATCGTTGTTACCCCTGTTTATGCCTATCGAGAGAATACCTCCTTTAGTTGGATTGAGGGGTTTGAGGATCTTCGCGTGAATATGGAGAGGACCAAAAATAGCGATACAACCCTCTTTATCACCTCCAACCCCGAAGAGGTTTATGAGGGGAATGCCAGTGGGAAGGTGGTGCTCTCTGCGCCCGACTCGGTCTCCTACTTTGAGGTGGTTAGTGACACGACCTATAGGTTACCCCAGGATGGATCGATTGTGGTGTTGGAATTTGATTATAAAACAGAGTCGGTCTTCACGGTGGGGCTTACCGCTTTCGACCAGGTTTGGCGACGAACACCGGTGTTAAATCTTAACCCTACCGATGATTGGAAGAAGGTGTATGTCTATCTGACGACTGCAGTTACAACGCATATCAATGCCGAATACTACAAGGTCTTCATTGGAGGTGTGCTTGATGAAGAAGAGGAACAGTCTGTGATTCTCTTAGATAATATCAAATTACTATATTAAGGAGATATGATGAATAAACGAATACAGGTTTTGAAGTATGTGTTGCTTGATCTGCTCTCTGCGTGGATCGCCTGGTCGTTGTTTTTCCTTTTTCGAAAGTATAGCGCTGAAGCACCTCTCCATGAAAATTTAGGACAGGTTTATGTGGATGCCAACTATTATCTTGGCGTTACTATTGTCGTAGCTTTTTGGTGGATACTCTATGTGGTTACGGGAACTTACCGAAAAGTGTATCGAAAATCCAGGGTAAAAGAGTTGGGACAAACCTTGTTGATTACCCTCATTGGAGGCATTATTATTTTCTTTGTATTGATTTTGGATGATACGGTGATCTCTTACAAGTCCTATTACTCCTCTTTCCTGTTTTTTCTTTCGGTTCACTTCTTTTTTACCTACCTCTTCCGGGTAATTCTTACCTCAATCACGGCCTATCGGATTCATAACCGCCGTATTGGCTTTCCTACGGTAATTGTGGGAAGCAATGGGAATGCCATTACGGTGTATAACGAAATTGAGAATCAGGAGAAGTCTTCCGGAAATATCTTTGTGGGATTTACCAATGCGATCCATTACGACCATTACCGCATATCCTCTTATCTTCCACATTTAGGGCACTATAGTGAGTTACCCCGAATTATCAAGGAACATCATATTGAGGAGGTAATTATCGCTATAGAGCGTTCCGAGAATGATACTGTGGAGAATATCATTGCAACGCTGGAACCCTGTGACGTTTTAATAAAAATAATACCCAACATGCAAGACTTTCTATTTGGTACGGTGCGTACTACGGGGATTTTTAGTACCCCCCTTGTGGAGGTCGTTCCGGAGATTATGCCGGTTTGGCAGCAAACCTTGAAAAGGGGAATTGATATTGTGATGTCTTCTTTGGCATTGCTTTTACTAGCTCCCGTCTACCTTTTCACGGCCATAGGGGTAAAGATGAGTTCTCCAGGGCCCATCTTCTATAGCCAGGAACGTGTGGGAAAGAATGGGAAACCGTTTCGTATGCATAAATTTCGTTCCATGTTTGTGAATGCCGAACAGTATGGTCCTCAACTTTCATCAAAAGATGATCCTCGAATTACTAAGTTTGGAAAGATCATGAGAAAGTATCGTCTTGATGAGCTGCCCCAGTTCTATACGGTGTTGAAAGGTGATATGAGTATCGTCGGACCACGTCCCGAACGCCAATATTATATTGATCAGATTGCTCAAAAAGCCCCCTATAACCGGCTGTTACTTAAGATTAAACCCGGCATAACCTCTTGGGGGCAGGTGAAGTACGGTTACGCGGAGAATGTAGATGAAATGGTAGAGCGCTTGAAGTATGATATCCTCTACCTGGAGAACATGTCCCTGGCCATGGACTTTAAAATTCTGATATATACTGTTCTTATTGTACTGCAAGGGCGCGGAAAATAGCCCTCTCCACATCGAAAGTTGATAAGTGCTCTGCGCTATGCAAAAGTGAGAGCGGCAAATGGGACTCGAACCCACGACCCTCAGCTTGGGAAGCTGATGCTCTACCAACTGAGCTACTGCCGCTGGTGGCTGCAAATATAGAACTATTTTTTCAATATCTGAGGGGAATGGCCTCCTCTTTTTTTCCAGAAAAATAAGCCTATCTTTGCACGAACGTTAATAAATAACCGTATGATCTTAATTGCAGATTCCGGATCTACAAAGACCGATTGGGTGCTGTTGAATCAGAATCAAGCCATGACGTTTGTGCAAACAGCAGGGTTTAACCCATACTATTCGGATCCTTCCGTCTTGAAACAGATAATAAGTGAACATCTTGAAAAAAAGATCTCCTCGGAGAGAATTCGTAAGGTCTTTTTCTATGGAAGTGGTTGTAGTACGGCGTCAAAACAGGAGCTGGTGCGTTCCATTTTGCTTAAATTCTATCCCGGAGCAACCATTGAGGTGTACCACGATCTGTTAGGATCTGCAAGAGCGGTCTTGAAAGATGAACCCGGAATTGCCTGTATCCTCGGTACAGGATCAAATTCCTGCCTCTATGATGGTCATGAAGTGGTGGAAAATGTCCCCTCCGTGGGCTATTTTTATGGCGACGAGGGTAGTGGTACCGATTTTGGCAAACGTTTGATGGCGCATTATCTGCGTGATACCCTTCCCCTGGATATTCGAAATGCGTTGGAAGAGGAATTTAAACTCTCTTTTGAGAAGGTGATGGATGCCATCTATAACCAACCCTTGCCCAATGCCTTTTTTGGCTCCTTTAGCCCCTTTATTCATGAAAGAAGTACGGATCCTTTTATTAAAAATATTATTGAATCCAGCTTTTCGGACTTCTTTGTACACCAGGTGTCCCGTTACACCAACTACAAAAATCAAAAACTCTCCTTTGTGGGGTCCGTGGCCTATCACTATCGTGCTATTCTTGAAGGGGTAGCCCAAAAATTTGCGATGACCGTCGCCCATGTACTCCCCAACCCTGTGGAGGGCTTGATTGAATACTATCGTGCAAATGTGGATTGACCATTCCCTCTTTAGCCTTTAGGAGCGATACCCCTTCTATAGGAAGAGTGCATTGTTGCGAGTCCGTCCAGAACGTCCGACCTCTTCGTGATGCTTCTCTTCCCGATGGTCATTTACCTCAGTAATCTTATCTGTTTCAGCCTTCACAAGCCTCGAATTCCAACGTTCTATACAGCCTCTTTTCAAAACGCTGACGTTATGGACAGACACGAAATAGTGTCTCTCCATAACGTGGAGGTTTTTAACAGTAATGGTAGAGCGTAGTCACAAATTATTGTTATCTTTACCCTCATAAAATAATTTGATTTATGACTGATTTAAGAACCCAGTATCTTGGGCTTACCCTGAAAAGTCCTATTATAGCCGGAAGTAGTGGTCTTACGCATACCATTGATAATTTGAAAAAGATAGCCTCGCAAGGAGCAGGTGCTATTGTGCTAAAATCGCTCTTTGAGGAGCAGATTCAGCATGAAGCGCAACGACAAATTCGTGAAAATGAAGCCCATTCCGGTTTTGGTTATACAGAAGCCTATGATCTCATTGGTAACTATGCCCGTGATCATCAGTTGGGAGAGTATCTTTCCCTTATTCGCCGAGCGAAAGAGGAGGTGGATATTCCAATTATTGCCAGTGTTCACTGTTACAGCGCTTCCGAATGGGTGGATTTTGCCCAAAAGATGGAAGAAGCTGGAGCTGATGCTTTGGAATTGAATGTGTTTGTTCTTCCTGTGGATCGAGAAAAGAGCGGCAGCGACTACAAAGAAACCTATCTACAAATTATAGAAAAAGTAAAGGCATCCACAAAATTGCCCTTGGCCATAAAGATCGGTAGTTATTTTACCGATATGGCACATTGGATTACAAAACTCTCTTACACGGAGTTAGATGGTATTGTGATGTTTAATCGCTTTCTGATGCCAGATATTGATATTGAAAAATTTAAACTTACCGGGGGGGCGCGCTTCTCTACGGATCAAGAGTATTATAACGCCATGCGTTGGATCGGTATTTTATCCTCAGATGTGCAGTGTGACCTGTGTGCCAGTACCGGGATCCATCATGGTGATGCCGTTATAAAGCAACTGTTGTCAGGGGCTAAAGCTGTTCAAATGGTTTCTGCCCTATATCAGCATGGTTTTGGTGAAATTGAGAAGGCCAATAATAGGGTGAGAGAGTGGATGAAGGCCCATGACTATGAGCGCATCGATGATTTTAGAGGAAAGTTGAGCATGAAAAGGGCTGACGATCCGGCCTCCTATACACGTGTACAATTTATGAAACACTTTGCTGGTATTGAATAGTGTTGTACCACTAAAAAAAGCCATCGAGATTCGGTGGCTTTTTTGTTTCCTGTGATTGAGGCAGGATTCGAACCTGCGACCGACGGCTTAGAAGGCCGTTGCTCTATCCCCTGAGCTACTCAACCAGTCCCAAACGGGGTGCAAATTTACAAAAAACTTTTTTTTGTAGACAAGTTGGAGGTGATATTCTCCGCTTTGGTACCAATATTTCTGCTACTTTTGTGCTTCTCAGAATTAGAAATGATATTTCATGTGTATTTTAATAAAGAATATCTACCTCAAGGGCGCTATCGTAGACATCTATATTCGTGAGAATAAGATCGAACGGATTGAAAAGGGAATCCATATCGATGCCGATAGGGTGATTGATGGTACGGGAAAGGCAGCCATTCCCTCTTTTGTAAATGCCCATACCCACAACGCCATGACCCTATTTCGTGGTTTTGCAGAAGATATGTGGCTGGAGGAGTGGTTACAGGAAAAGATTTGGCCCTATGAGGCTAAACTTGTAGAGGAGGATGTCTATTGGGGAGCCAAGTTGGGCTGTTTGGAGATGATTAAGTCGGGAACAACGCTCTTTAACGATATGTATTGGTTTTTTCATGGTACAGCGCGAGCTGTGGAAGAGATGGGTTTGCGAGCCGTCCTCTCGGCGGTAGTTTTGGATAACTTTGAAGAGAAGAAAGCAGCAGAAGTGAAAGAGGAAACACAACGGCTCTTTGAAGAATCCAAACACTATGCTACCTCACGTATTCGCTTTGCCATGGGACCCCATGCCATCTATACGGTCTCTGGTGACACCCTAAAATGGGCCAAGGACTTTGCCGATCGCCACGGTTTGCTCTATCATATCCACCTCTCGGAGACAGAAACAGAAGTGCGTAATGCGATCCAACATTTTGGCTACCGCCCCGTGGAGTATTTGGAACAATTGGGCATCCTGGATGAGAATGTGGTCATTGCTCATGGCTTGTGGCTTTCAGATCATGATATTGATCTGTTGGGAAGAAGAAAGGTTAAGGTGGTTCATAATCCCAACTCGAATCTTAAACTGGCTTCCGGATATAAATTCCCTTATTACGAACTGAAAGAGGCTGGTGTCTGTGTGGGACTTGGCACAGATGGCTGTTCCTCAAGCAATAATCTCGATATGTTGGAGGCTATGAAGGTGGCCAGCCTTTTACAAAAAGGCTGGCGTTGTGACCCTTCTGCCCTCCCTGTAGACGAGGTAATGCAACTGAGCACTGAAAATGGAGGACGGATTTTCGGTCTTAAATTGGGGAAGGTCGAGGAGGGCTATCTGGCCGATTTAAACTTAATAAATCTTTCAGATCCTGCTCTGGTTCCACTACATAACCTTAACGCCAACCTCGTTTACTCTGCTGGAGGTCATTGCATCGATACCGTAATTTGTGACGGGAAGATTCTTATGGAAAACCGCCATGTGGAGGGAGAAGAAGAGATTATTAATATGGCCGCTAAGACGGCTAAGAACTGGATAAATCGATAACCTATGATTGCACATTTTAAAGAGAGCGCAGCCTATATTCAAACACGAACCAAACTGCGGCCAAAAGTTGCCATCATCCTGGGTAGTGGCCTGGGAGAACTGGCAGAAGCCATTGAAAAAGATGTCGTTATTCCGTATGGGGAGATCCCTCACTTTCCCCTCTCTACAGCCATAGGCCACAAGGGAAACCTAATCATTGGCAGGCTGGGAGGAAAACCGGTAATGGCCTTGCAGGGACGGTTTCATTTTTACGAAGGTTATACTCCCAAGCAGGTCACCTACCCCGTGCGTGTTATGCACTTTTTGGGAATTGAACAACTCTTTGTCTCCAATGCTGCCGGAGGTATCAATGCCTCCTATCGTGTTGGAGATCTTATGGTGATTGTAGATCATATCAACCTGATGCCCAATCCATTGATCGGTAAAAACGAGGAAGATTTAGGACCTCGTTTTCCCGATATGACCTTTCCCTACGATCGAGGTTTAATAGCCATAGCTGATGAGGTGGCAGAGAAGCACAATATGGCCCTTCATAAGGGGGTTTACCTGGGATCCACTGGGCCAACTTATGAAACTCCCTCCGAGTATCGCTTCTTTGGCTTGGCAGGAGCCGACGTGTGTGGAATGTCCACTGTTCCGGAGGTGATTGTCGCTCGTCACATGGATATAAAGGTCTTTGGTGTCTCT
Source organism: Bacteroidota bacterium (assembly GCA_002748065.1). Taxonomy (GTDB): domain Bacteria; phylum Bacteroidota; class Bacteroidia; order Bacteroidales; family BM520; genus BM520. Next base: position 43,964 of record PDRJ01000040.1, on the reverse strand, counting down.
GTGATTACCAATGAAGCGCACACCTTCCATGAGGGGTATAAAAATGATGCTGAAGAGGTTATCGATGCTGCCGATAGGGCTGCCGAAAAGATGAAAATATTATTTGAAGGGATTATTGAGAAGTTGTAAGCTGGTTACAGCTATCCTTATAACGTATGGATAAATTCCAACTTCTTTGTGATGCTTGTCTTCCAAAGGGGCATTTACCTTGGTAAACCTCCCTATTTCAATTGTTACAAGTCTCGCATTTGAATCTTCTATACAAATGCTTCTTTCAAATCCCGGCTTTATGGATAGAGATGTTACCCCTGTTTTTTTAAGGCTCTCTTCATTACTTCCACCGGATGGAGAGCTGTTCTGCCTGTGCCATCCTTTATCTGGTGTCGGCAACTGGTGCCAGGAGCGACAATAAGGGTTGTCTCCTTCGCATTTCTCACGGCCGGAAGCAACACAAGTTCCCCCACTTTCTGGCTCAAAGAGTAGTGTTCCTTCTCGTATCCAAATGCGCCGGCCATGCCACAACATCCACTGGGAATCTCTTCCACATCATACGCTTTGGGGAAACTGAGCATTTCCCGTAAGGGTAGGGTACTGGCTACCGCTTTTTGCTGACAGTGGCCGTGGAGTAAGATGGATTGAGCCTCTTCTGTGAATTGTGCCTCCGTGATGTTTCCCTTTTTAACTTCCCGCATAAAGAACTCTTCAAAGAGAAGTGTGTTGGAGGCAATCTTCCTGGCCTGCTCTTGCAAGGAGGCCTCTGCAAGATCCGGATATTCGTCACGGAAACCGAGAATGGCCGAAGGTTCTATTCCCACAAGGGGCGTCTCCTCGCTAATAAGAGGAGCCAACAACCGTACATTTCGTGAGAGGATCTTCCTGGCTTTTTTCAACATTCCCTTGGAGAGGAATGTCCGTGCACTAAGGCCGTGGTTTGGAATGATTACTTGGTACCCTAACTCGTTAATAAGTTGTATGGTGATGACGCCTATTGAGGTATCCAGATAGTTGGTAAACTCATCGGCAAAGAGATAGACTGTTCCCTTCTCTGCCTTGGAATTATGTTTTTTAATATGGTTTCGCATCCATCCTCGAAGGGTCTGTCGGGTGAGCTTGGGCATAGAGCGTTCCGTGGCAAATCCCATGCTGCGTTTAAGGAGCTTACTGAAAAATGGTTGGGTCATAAAGAAGTTCATCAATGCCGGCCACACCATACCTATTCGGTAAAAACTGTTCAGATAAGCAATGGCTAAGGTGCGTATGGGAATGGGATGCTTCTGATAGTAGTGTTGGAGGAACTCGGCCTTTAACTTGGCCACATCAACGTTGGAGGGGCATTCCGACTTGCAGGCCTTGCAGGAAAGGCATAAATCCATCACCTCGTAAATCTCCCGATGATCAAAGGGGTTCGTTTTGGGAGAGTTAGAGAGATATTCTCTTAGGATATTTGCCCGGGCCCGGGTACTGTTTTTTTCGTCGCGGGTGGCCATATAGCTAGGACACATGGTTCCCTTTGCAGCGGCAGGCTTGCGACAGTCTCCAGATCCATTGCACTTCTCCGCTGCACGGACAATCCCCTGGGTACGGCTAAAATCGAACCAGGTTTTAAGCTGGCGCGTCTCTTTACCCGGTTCATACCTCAGCGAGGTGTTCATGGGAGGGGTATCGGTAATCTTTCCGGGATTAAAGAGGTTTTGAGGATCCCACTGTCGTTTGACTTCACGAAATACCTGATAGATCTCTTCACCTACCATAAGTGGAATAAACTCCCCGCGTAATCGGCCATCGCCATGTTCTCCACTAAGGCTTCCTCGATATTTTTTTACCAGATGAGCCGACTCAAGGGCAATACGATGAAACAGCTCCACATCTTCCTGTTTCTTTAGGTTAAGGATGGGGCGCAGGTGGAGCTCTCCCGTGGCAATATGGGCGTGATAAACACACTCTTTACCATAGCGTGCCATCATGGCAGTGAAGGCTCCAATGTAATCGGGTAACAGGCGCGGATGCACCGCTGTATCTTCCGTAACCGATACGGGTCTTGCATCGCCGGGTGTATTGGAGAGAACGCCTAACCCTGCCTTTCGTAGAGCCCATACCCGCTGGATGTTTTTCCCTTCAATAAGGGGGAAATGGTAGCCGTAACCTGCGGCTCTCATCTCCTCTTCCATTTTTTGAGCTTGCTGTTTTAAGCTGACCTCATCAAGGGCCATAAACTCTACAATGAGAATGGCCGCCGGAGAACCCTTTATAAAGTAGCTGTTCTCCCTCTGAAGCTTGTTTTTGGCTGCAAGAGAAATAATGGTATCATCCATCATCTCTATGGCAGAGGGTTGGTATTTTAATGCAATAAGGTTGGCGTGCAAGGCCTCTTCAAGCTGTCTTAGATGCACACATACCAAAATCTTGTTTGGAGGAGGGAGAGGAACGAGATTGAGCGTGATTTCCGTGAAAAAAGCTAAGGTTCCTTCCGAACCTGCAAGAAGTTTACAGAAGTTAAACTCCTCTTTTGGAGAATCTAACAGAAGGTCTAAAGCGTATCCGGTATTGCGTCGTACAACTTCAGGGTGGGGGAACTCCCGACGAACTGTTTCCATAAACTTTTCGTCGGATTGGAGGGATTTTGCTTGTCGGTAAAGTGCATTTTCCAGACGGTTTCCCCGGCACTTCTCCTGAAACTGTTGGGGGGAGAGAGAGGTAAAGGTGGCCTCTGTCCCATCACTTAGAAAAGCGGTAATGCATTTGGTGTGCTCCCGAGTACTTCCATAAACTAAGGAGTGGAGACCACAGGCGTTATTGCCCACCATCCCCGCTATGTTACAGCGGGAGGCGGTGGAGGCTTCCGGACCGAAAAAGAGCCCATGTGGTTTAAGAAAACGATTCAGGTCATCCAGAATCACTCCCGGCTCAACGGTGATCTCTCTCTTTTTCGGGTCGAAGTGGAGAATATGGTTGAGATGCTGACTGATGTCCACCACAATGCCTCCTCCTACTACCTGCCCGGCCAGAGAGGTGCCTGCTGCCCTTGGGATTAGCGAAAATTGATATTTACGGGCTAAAAGAATAAGTTGACGAATATCCTCCTTCGTTTGGGGAATGGCCACGGCAAGAGGAATCTCCCGGTAGGCCGAAGCATCTGTTGCATACATCAACCGATCGGCCTCGCTTACCAGAAAACGACCCTTTATGGCCTTTGAAAACTCCTCTATGATAGATTGTTCTAAGTGCTTCATCTAAAACATCCCATTGATAAATTCTGCTAAAGGTACGTTGTTAAAATAGCTGTTAAAATCAATGCCTTCAAGGGTGTGCTGCAACTGCACCAAATCGTGTGGACTTCCTGTAAGTAACCGCTCAATCTCTTCTGTGGGCTTCTGAGCAAAGAAATCACCAAAGATTTTGATCTGTGCAATGATGCCCTCCTTGATCTCAAGATGAAACTCAATCTTACCGCCTGTGGTTTTGATCGATTTCTCAAAGGTATACTGGGGCGAATAGCCGTAATTCCAATCCCATGTATCAAACTTCTCCTTCACAAGGATCTCAATCTCCTGCTTATCTTTTTTACTAAAAGAGTAGGGCGTTGCCTCCGGATAGAGGGTGTTGATGTGGTTGATAATTAACTGTTCCAACTCCTCAATGGTGAGTGGCGCTTTCAGGTGTTCCACAATGTTGGTTACCCTTGAGCGCACCGATTTGACGGCTTTGTCAGAAAATTTGAGCGGATCGGTCTTTAGGGCTTTTGCCAACTGATCCATCTTTGCATCAAAGAGGATGGTTCCGTGGTGCAATACCCGATTTTTATAGACATGGGAAGCATTTCCACTGAACTTCTTACCGTCAATAGTCAGATCGTTACGTCCTTGAAAGGTGGCATTGATCCCCAGATGCTGTAACACTTCAATAATTGGTTGCGTATATTTTCTAAAATCCACCTTTTGATCCCCCTCTTGATTGGTGATAAAGCAGAAGTTGAGGTTTCCGTGATCATGAAAAACGGCTCCCCCTCCTGAAAGACGGCGTACAACATGTATTCCTTGTTGTTGGACATACGCTGTATTGATCTCTGCCAACGTATTTTGATGTTTCCCTACAATAATGGTAGGATCGTTAATATAGAGGAGAAAGATGTTTTCTTGAAAATTCTTGATAAGATACTCCTCACTAGCAATGTTGAAGGGAGGATAATTAATGGGACTTTTTATGGTAAGCATACACTCTTTTTTTTTGATATTGCGCAAATTTAGCGTTTCTTTGTGAAAGATCTGCTCTGTGGATACAGACTCTTCTCAAAACGCTGACTTTATGGACAGACACTGGATTGGTGTTCTGTTTTGTTTTAGAAAGAGATAGATGAATAAACCAAGTTGCTGAAATTTTCCCGCATAGATTCAATAGATAGTGCCTTATGAAAAAAACGATACTCTCCTTACTGCTATTTCCTCTCTTCTTTCTTTCTTCCTGTGATATCCTTGAACAAGTGGTACAAGTAGCCGCCTTAAAGGAGTGTAAGTTTGAGATGCAGCAAATCTCCAATGTGAGAGTGTTGGGGATTCAACTGGATAATAAGACAAAAGTGGGTGATTTCTCTTTTGCCGATATCACTAAGTTAACCATGGCCGTGAGCAAAGGAGAACTACCTGTGGAGATGGATCTCAATGTAAAAATTTCCAACCCCAATACGCAGACGGCTGCGATGAGCCGGATGGATTGGCAGGCCTATCTTGACAATAACCATCTATTGGATGGGGTGGTGCATGAACGAGTGGTGATTCAGCCCAATGGTGGTCAGGCTATCGTTCCTTTTCATCTCTCTCTCGATCTTGAAAAGGTGCTTGGGGGTGAAGGTCTTGATGCTGTATTAAATCTATTGTTAAACCTTTCGGGACAGAAAGAGAATGAGCCTTCACGATTGCAGTTGAAGGTGAAACCTTTTATCACCGTGGGCGGCCGCTCCATCTCCTATCCGGGATATGTGACCGTAGAGCAGTCCATTCGTAGCACCAAACGAATGTGATTTTCCTCCTCTGTTGACCTGGGGTACGCTATGAGGTAGTGACCCCGGAGAGAGATAAAGCCATAACACATCTTCCCGAAAAGTGATACCGATCTCTTTGGGAAACACATGAACTTGCCGGGATTATAAAGCACAAAGTTATTGTGATTATGGGATGGTTTCTAGCAACGCCTCTGCTGTAGTGACTATCGGAAACCCCGATGTGGTTAAGCGCTTGTAATGTTGATGCCCGTATGCTACCAGAAGACAGGGTATCTGATAGGTTTGGGCAATCTCGGCATCGTGGAGTGTATCACCAATCAGAAGGGTGCTGGAGGCGTGTATGCTCCCATCCTTGATCATCTGTCGGGCAATCTCTTTTTTTCCCTCTCCCAGGTGGCTGGTGATCCCCTGGATCCCGCGGAAATAGGAGGTGATTCCCCGTCTCCTTACCGATTCCTTTAGTAGATCCCCCTCCATTGCGGAGAGAATGTATTGCTGGTAGCCCTTTTCTTGCAAGGTTTGCAACACCCTCTCAATCCCCGGAAAGAGGGTGGCCTCGTGTTGTCTATTGCGATATAAATCAATGAATTCATGGCCAACCTCTTCGAAGCGATCCTTGCCAAAGTCCCAACCAATGGCTTCGTAGTAGTCGCGGACAGGAAAGGTAAAGCACTCCTGATAGCGCTCTTTAGCGAGCAAGGGCATGTTGCGTTTTTGCAACATCTCGTTCATTAATGCAATGCAGAGGTCAACGTCATTAAGGAGTGTTCCGTTCCAATCCCAAATAATGGTATCAATCTCCATGGTTAGAAGGGGAGGTCGTTGAAGTCGTCCGGTAAGGGGGGTAACTCATCAATAGAGGTCTCCGGTGGGGGAGCTTGTGGTGATTCAGCCTTTACTGCGGATTCAATACGCCAGGCTTCAAGGTTGTTGAAGTAGTTGACCTGACCATTTTTCTCCCACCTTCTCCCTTTGATGCTAAAGTTGACTTTTACCCGGTCTTCCACCTTAAAGTTATCCAGTTGCTGACATCGGTCCTGCACAATTTGAAATTTGATGGTATTGATAAAGTCCCTACCGTTGATCTGCTCACTGTGCTCAAGCACAAATTCCCGTTTCTTAAAGGTGGAGGTGATCTCCTGTGTGTCGTATATTGCAATGAGTTTGCCTTCTAGTTCAAAATTCATCTTTTTGTCTTTGTGATCAATTAATATTCCGTTTTATCCGCCAAATGTATCCATTTTTTGAAAACTTTCACTGCTTCTTCTTGCAATGCTTGTGTTGCAACAATACTTCTCTTCTCGGGAGAGTGGGGAATCTCTTGATAGATAAAGGAGTCGTCAAAGCCTGCATGGGCGGCATCTTCCCTTGAAGCGGCATAATAAATCCGGTCAAGACGAGCCCAATAGATGGCTCCCAAACACATGGGACAAGGCTCACAACTGCTATATAATTCACACCCTGTGAGTTGAAAATCGTTGAGCTTTTTGCAGGCATTTCGGATGGCAACCACTTCGGCATGGGCCGAGGGATCATGCGCTGAGGTGACCTTGTTGTTGCCGGTGGCGATGATCTCTCCATCTTTCACGATGACCGCACCAAAAGGGCCGCCCTCCAAGGACTCCATGTTAGCTTCAGCGATGGCAATCGCTTTCCGTAAGAATTGTGGTTCAAATCTATTCATGGGTTCAATCTGTTACGGGCCTCTTTTTAAGAAGCCATTATACAATATGGATAGCTCCTGTTCCCTTATGGGTAAACTCTCCAATAATGACGGCATCCTCCACCCCGTAGTGATGAAGATCGCTGAGAAGTTGACGGGCTTTCTCTCTCTCGAGAGCAATAAGGAGTCCTCCGGAAGTTTGCGCATCGCACAAGAGCATCTGTGTTACCCGGCCATACCCTCCAAAGTCGATCTGCTCTTTGACGAACGCATGGTTTTTGTGGGTTCCTCCCGGAATAACGTCTGCCGTAGCCAACGCGATAGCCTCATCCAGAAGGGGGAGGGCGTCGTACCATATTTGAACATCCGTTTTGGAGGCACGACTCATCTCCAGAAGGTGTCCCATAAGGCCAAAGCCGGTTACATCGGTGCAGGCGTGAACAGGGTAGCCACCCATGGCTTCAGCTGCAACTTTGTTGAGCTGTTTCATAAGGGAGAGGGCTCTTTCCTCTGTCTCTTTCGTTGTGAGTCCCCGCTTGATACCTGTGGCGATGATGCCGGTGCCCAAAGGTTTGGTGAGAATCAGTTGATCTCCGGGTCTGGCACCATGGTTTTTAAGGATTTTTTGGGGATGGATAATCCCGGTAACCACCATTCCATATTTGGGTTCCGGATCTTCAATGGTATGTCCTCCAAGTACGCCAATACCGGCTTCATGAGCTTTATCGTGGGCGCCGCGTAAGATATCTTGTAACACCTCCATGGGCAAGGTGTTTTCCGGAAAGGCCACAATGTTGAGCGCAAATAGGGGGGTGGCTCCCATGGCATAGATATCGCTGAGGGCATTGGCAGCAGCAATGGCTCCAAAGTCATAGGGATTGTCTGCAATGGGGGTGAAGAAATCCAAGGTTTGGACAATGGCCGTATCCTCATTGATTTGGTAGATTGTCGCGTCGTCAGCAGTCTCTGTGCCCACGAGGATATTGGGGTGGTTCCAGGGGGGGAGCGTTTTAAGAATCTCCTCCAGGGCCTGAGGCGCGATCTTGCAAGCACATCCTAACCCATGCGTATAGTGGGTTAGCTTGATCTCCTCATGTGTGGTCACCGGTTTAAGGGGTAGCATTTCCTCCTTGGGCATCAGTGTTTGGGCTGTTTCAACAATGGTTTTGGCCGCTTGTCGGATCTCTTCCGGGGTATTGGAACGCCCCGTGGAGAAACGGATGGTTCCCATGGCATACCTTATGGGAATCTTCATGGCCTCAAGCACAGCCGAGACATCAATACTCTCGGTATGGCAAGCCGCTCCTGCAGAGGCTGCTACTGTTTCCAGGCGACTGATAAGCGTGTTGGCCTCCACGCCCGGAAAAGAGAGGCTCAGCGTATTGGGAAGCCGAAGGGTGGGGTGTCCGTTTAATTTTACCTCCGGAATGGCAGCCATAATTGCTTGATGGAGGGCATCTCGCTGTTGCATGTAATGGGCGGCATTTTGTGCCAGGTCGCGGTGCGCAATCTCGGCGGCTTTCCCCAACCCCACAATCTCTAAGACATTCTCCGTACCGGCCCTGAGGTTTTGTTCATGGTTGGCTCCGTGGATTAGTTTTTCCAGCGTAACGCCATTACGAATATAGAGTGCACCAATTCCTTTGGGCGCATAGAGCTTATGTCCCGCAATGCTCAACAGATCCACCTTGAGGCTCTCCACATCCGCCTCAATCTTTCCCAGCGATTGAGCCGCATCCGTATGGAAAAGAATCCCCCTCTCTTTTGCGATCTTCCCGATCTCCTCAATGGGCTGTATGCTTCCTGTTTCATTGTTGGCATGCATGATGGTGATAAGGATGGTTTCCTTCTCAATAGCCCTCTTCAGCTCTTTTATGGAGATGATACCATGAGTGTCCACAGGGAGATAGGTGACCCGAAATCCATTTCTTTCCAAGTATTTACACACTTCAAAGATGGCGGGATGTTCGATGGATGAGGTGATAAGGTGATTCCCCTTGTGTCTGTTGGCCAGGGCCACCCCCTTTAGGGCATAGTTGTTGGATTCTGTACCTCCACTGGTAAAGATAATCTCCGAAGGGGAAGCATTAATGAGTTTGGCAACTTGCTCCCTTGCTTTTTCAATGGCTTTCCTGGTAGTGATACCATAGGCGTGGCTACTTGAAGGGTTGCCAAAGTAGCTCTGCAAGAAGGGGCGCATAGCCTCTGCCACCTCCGGATCAATGGGCGTTGTTGCATTGTAATCGAGATAGATGGGCGTCACGGTTTGTTTATTCATAACCTCCTCGGATAATGTTTAATTTTTGAATAGCCTCTTCAATGGCGGCCTTAGTCTGTGGGGATGTTTCCGTTTGCAAAGCAGCTTCCAGGTCCGGTATGGCATCCGTTCTCTCGATGAAAAGGGTAAGTTCTGCGGCCAGTTTTCGTACTTCGGGATCATTGTCCCGAATCATAGGGGGAATCCATTTCTTTGCCGACCATGCATTACCCTCCACGATGGTTTTCATGGCAGCGATCTTTTCCTCTTTGCTCCCGGTAAGGTTGTAATATGCCTTTCGTTGCTTCCTGGCCTCCTCCTTTGTGTAGAGCATCTCCTGCGTATGGATTTCGGGCCTTACAGCTAACTTGTGGTAGGGGATAGGTCTGTTTTTGGTGACGATGCGTGCAAGACGGGGGATGATCCACCGCATTCCGGGCGTGGATTCAGGATGTCCAACCACCGAGGCACTCATGCCCGCTCCATTTTCCGTAACGAGGATAAAGGGGCGGTTATTGGTCATGTTTTCCGGTGTCCCCTCAACGAGATGCACATCGCTAAGCATGGTGGCTAGCTCGGTGTATTTCCAGGGCGAGTCTGTGGCTTCTATAAGCACAGGCCCCTCGTAATATTGTGAATAGAGGATCTCCCTCTCTGCCAGTTCGGGGAAAAGCTCTTTTCCTTGAGGAGTAAGGGAGAATTTTACCAATCCGTGTCCCCGATGGTCATGCGCTATATCGATGGCCTCAGCACCACTTAACCCCAAAGAGGGGTAATCAGGGGTCTTCGTAAGAATGTAGGCTCCCGCACAAATACCAATTACGCCCATCCCTTTCTCGGTTACCAACTGAACCACTCGCTCCATGCCCTGTTCTCCCAGACTTCCCGTTTCGCTGCGTCCACCGCCGCCGGGGAAAAGGATCAAATCCAGGTCATCGGCTCTCCCACTCATAATGTCTGCTGCTGAAACCACTCGTGTGGTTATGGCCGGGTCTATCGCCAGTGCCTCAAGGGCATCGGTGATGCAGTAAGGACTATCCCCATTTTTATTAAAAACTCCGGCCTTTATTTCAAGGGAGGCTTGCATGGGTTTATGGCGCTCCATCTCCTCATAAAAGTCTGTTACCTTTTGGTCCATAAGGGTATAAAAACGTTGGATATCCTCTTTGGTAAAGCCCTCCTGACGCCAGCGTACTCTCTCCGCCTCCGTTTGTTGAAAAATTGCTTGCTCAAATGCTTCAATTTGTTGCACATAGCCATTTCCCTCTCGGTTGATGAGTCTTCCTATTTGTAGGTATTTATACCCTGATCCCATGCCTGCCCGTGGGTAGCACTCCTCTTGTAGGGCCGCTGCTTTTTCATTGAGTGGTGCATTTTCCGTGCCGGGAGCAGTGAGCAGTGCGGGGAGGTGCTCGCCACCACCGCACCAAAGGGGGATGACGCAACAGGTGTTGGGGAAACCAATAGTCGTCCATAGGGTGGTGAGAAGAGGGTCTTCGCCCTTCCGCACTCCCTGAATCACCATCCCGGAAGAGGAACCGTATCGTGTGATCAGATCTCCACTATTTACATAGTGCTCGCCAAAGGGAACCGTTTCATATTCGGCCCGGAAATCCTCCTGAGTAAGGCTGTTGACAAAGCATCTGGAGAATGTCTGAATGATGGTTTGGTAGGAGATCTTTCCTCTCTCTCGCGCCTGCTCAAGAAGTTGTTGGGCTGTTTCAAAGCGGACAAATCCGTAACCGGTACGCTCTTTTCCCGTGAGAGAGTAGTTGGTGCGAAGCACGTATCCGTTGGGAGCAGTGGCCTCGTCATTGGCATCAAATTTTGTCCAAGTGTGGTTGTTTACTTCGTAGAATGCGGCGCCACCCTGGGCATCAATGACCCCAAAGTGTGCGGCCAATCCCATGGGGCGTGGCTCTTTTTCCAACAAGGCTTCAAACTCCGCCAAAGAGGCACAATGCGCCAACGCCTTTCGCATAAAAGTACCTTCGCAATCTTTTTTGTCCGACTTCCCCTCCATGTTCACATTGAAAGAGGCACTATTCATAATGGAGAAGCCCTTCTCATTGCTTCCTGACCATATATTTTCCCCTTTTTCATCGTTTGCGTTGATCATTCCGATAAAGGCATAGCCCTCCTCTTTTATCCAGATCATCTTATTCTCCAACACTTCCGTATCTCGTAACTTCCAGAGAAGAGGCCTACCATCGGGGGTCGCTTTTCCGGAAACCACAAGCGTGGTACATCCCCATGAGGGTATCGTGATCAATAGCGAAAATAGAATAACCGAAAATCTTACTACTGCTTTCATCTGTTTACATTTTTTGCTCTTTGGCTTTTAGCTGTTAGCCTTTGGCTTGGGTTAATTGCGATGTTTACAAAAAAAATGTCTTCCAACTTCGGACCTCCGTCCCTACAATCATTCTGTGGTGTATCCCTTAATGATTATGGGAGTTTTATATGATATATGGAGGTTATCGTATCCTGTTTTTTTTGATGGTTATAAGGTTAAGGGCGCCTCTCTGTGGCGGGCAAAATAGCCGCATTATGCATGGTTATTTTATCACCAGCTTTTGCGTAACGGTTTCCCCATTCCATCTTAGGAGACAGAGGTAGTAGCCTGCCGGAAGATTCTCCGGTGTCCACTGGAGGTTGGTCTTACCCGAAGCCAGGGAACCCTTGAAGATCGAAGCAACTTCTCGTCCTGAGAGATCGGTAAGACTCACCTGTGCATATCCTTGGGTTGCAATGGAGACAGGGATTGTTACAACCTCTCCGTTCGCTGCCGGATTGGGGTAGAGCTCCATATGGGCTGAGGGGTGGGCGGCGGTCTCCTCCATTCCTACCCCTAAGTCGTCAATTTTCAAGCGGTAGAGAGAAGTTCCGTATCCGGCCATATAGAGTTGGCGGGTCTCCCGCTGTAATCGAAGGTCTACGACGGCCACCTTGGCAATCCCATTATTGATTCCGATCCAATTTTCACCGTAGTCTTTGGTATAGTAAACCCCGGCATCCATTCCAATAAAGAGGTGTCCTTCATTTTCGGGGTCTGCAAGGATGGAGTGCGCCGGAAGTTCCGGAAGGTTACTGCTGATATCGATCCAGGTTTCCCCTAAATCATGGGACATATAGACATGCGAGAGGTAATCACTCCAACGCAATCCCGACATGGTTACATAGAGCGTATTCTCGTCAAAGGGATCCCCAATAACCTTGGTGATCCAACGTCCCGGGAGTCCCTCTGTACAATCTCTCCAGGTTTGGCCTCCGTTAGAAGTAACGTGTACCTTGCCATCCGCTGATCCGGCTATGATAATGTCCGTGTTGAGGGGGTGAACGCCGATGGTGGTGAGGGTGTAGAAGGAGCTGTTGTAGGTGCCGGAAGTGAGGTCACCGCTGATGGCATCCCAACTGTCTCCGGCGCTGGTGGATTTCCATACCCGATAGGTACCAAAATAGAGGGTGGTGGAATTTACCGGGTCCAGCTCAAGGGGCGCTGACCAGTTGATCCGTGGACTATCCCCGGAGGGTTCGTAGGCAATGTAGTCAGCCCATCCTCCGGAGAAACGGTAGAGGTTCCCCCATTGCGACTCTGCATAGTATATCTCATCAAAACTGTGGTCGATGCGGCAATACATTCCATCACCTCCTAAAATATGTTCCCACTGATCCTCGCCGAAAAGGGTTAGGTTAGAGCCATTATCCTGCGTGCCACAGATGATCTTTTCCGGATTCTGTTGGCTTACATCAATAGCATAGGGTTGGGTGATGGGTAGGTTGTTTACCTTTGTCCAGGTGTCCCCATAGTCGTTGCTATAGTAGAGGCCGCCATCGTTGCCTTCCCACAGTTTTCCTGTAGCTGCAACGCTCTTCATGGCGTGGTGATCCACATGAATCTCCTGCATATTGCCATAATCGGCTAAGAGTATCCAGTCATCTCCTCCATTATCGGAACGCCACAATGCCATGCCCAAGAGGTAGAGGCGATTTTCATCGTTGGGGTCCACGTGAATCTGTCCGAAATACCATCCGAAAGAGCTGTTCATTCCCTCGAGCTCGCCGGAGGGCTTTTGCTGCCAGGTGTCACCGCCATCGTCAGAACGATAGACCTCCACCATTTTGTAGGGCATATCGTACCAGGCATAGAGAACGTTGGGGTTTGTTTTGGCAATGGCAATACCGACACGTCCAGCTTCCCCTTGCGGTAGTCCGTTGGTAAGCTCTTCCCAGGTGTCGCCACCGTCGGTGGTGCGATAGATGCCGGTACTCAGGCCAAAGGAGCGACGGGTGGTAAAACCGCGTGTGCGTTCCCACATTCCTGCGTAAAGGATGTCCGGATTGCTGGGGTGTTGCACCAGATCAATGGCCGCAGTGGTATCTGTAACGAAGAGTACCCGCTCCCAGCTGTCGCCACCGTCGGTAGAGCGATAGATTCCCCGCTCTTCACTGGGCGAGAAAAGATCGCCACAGGCCGCCACAAAAAGCCGGTCTGAGTTGGCATAATCCACCACAATACGCGCAATATAGTTGCTGTTCTCCAATCCTTTATGCTCCCAGGTTTCGCCACCATTTTCCGACTTGTAAATCCCATCTCCATAGTAGCTGAGTGAGGCATTGTTGGGCTCGCCCGTTCCCACCCAGACCGTTTCCTTTTGGTTGGGATCAATGCAGATATCACCAATATTCACATTGGGCATATTGACGGAGACGTTGACCCATTCCAGACCACTATTTTCCGTTTTGAAAACGCCTCCGGTGGCCCCTCCCACGTAGAGTACCTCCGGCTCCTCCGGATGAAATTCAATGTCGACAATTCGCCCACCAACATTCGTGGGGCCAAGCAGTTCCCATGTATAGTCCCCTTTACGCTCAGGCATTAGTTGCGCCTGTTTAAGTCCATCAAGCATAGCCTTCTTATTCATGGTTTTATGGGGCCATATCCGTTGATAGGCAAACCAGTCGTTGGGAATCATATGTTTTTCTCCTTTTACGCCAATGGACTCAAGGGGGAGGGGAGTAGCCTGATGCTCTTTCTTTTTTAAAAGAACAATATTAGAGATGCTTATACCCGCAATGATTAGCATTAAAATGTAAAAGATTCGTTTCATAATTAATCTATTTTTTATGTTACTTTTTACGCGAAAGTCATCGTTGAAAAACAATATAGTCGTATGCCAAAATAAGAATAGTTGTTACCAAACAAAGGTATGACAATAGTTTTAGAGATAAAAAGACTTTTTATGTCAATACTCTCATCAATACTTTTTTCACCTTCTCCAGTGGGTTTCTTACCATTACCAGAGTGTGTTATCCAAATGTATGATCTTGATTTTTAGCGCAATTATACTACTTTCCAATACAGAATTGGTTAAAGATATTGCCCAGAATCTCGTCGGAGGTGATAGCTCCGGTAATACTCCCCAGGTGATGAAGGGCACTTCGGATATCAATGGCCACAAGATCTGAAGGGATTTGCTGTTTGAATCCTTGTTCTACCTCCTCAATGGCTTGGTTGGCCAACAGAAGAGCTTCATAGTGGCGAGTATTGCTTACGATGGTGCGATCTGTAAGAGACGCCTTCTCCACAACGTGGTTCAATGCTTCGGTAACAAGATGAATATTTTTCCGCTTCTTAGCACTTATCCATAGTATCTCTTTCCCTTTGATGGAGAGCTCTTTACGATTAGAAGTGTCGGCTTTGTTTGCGATCAAAATCCACTTCTTCTCCTCTTTGTTGAGGTGCGTTTGAAATTGCGCAATCTCTGCTTCCAACTGCTTCTCATCTGTGGTGCTAAGGTCGAAGAGGTGAAGAATGACCTTTGCCTGATTGATCTTCTCGATGGTACGTTGGATGCCCATCTTTTCGATGGTATCCTGACTCTCATGCAACCCGGCCGTATCGATAAAGCGAAAGGTATAGCCGTTGATCTGGATGGTATCTTCAATGGTGTCCCGGGTAGTTCCGGGAATTTCGCTGACAATGGCACGCTCCTCATTGAGAAGGGCGTTAAGAAGGGTCGACTTTCCCGCATTGGGTTTCCCTATGATAGCTACAGGGATTCCCTTTTTAATTACGTTGCCCCTTTGAAAAGAGGTTATAAGCAGGTTGATCTCCTTTTTGAGCTCGCCCAGGAGTTGGAAGAGTTGCTCCCGGTCAGCAAAGGCTACATCCTCTTCGCTGAAATCCAATTCCAGTTCAATAAGTGCAGCAAACTTCACCAGTTTTTCCCGAAGGGTATTGATCTTTGAGCTATATCCCCCACGCATCTGCTGTAGAGCCAGATCATGAGCAGCCGTACTCTCTGCCGCAATCAGGTCGGCCACCGCCTCTGCCTGGGCCAAATCGAACTTCCCATTTCGAAATCCTCTAAGGGTGAATTCCCCTCTTTCGGCCATTCGTACCCCTTTTTCAATCAGAAGAGCGATGATGTTTCGTTGAATAAGCGGGGAGCCGTGGCACGATATCTCAGCACTATCTTCGCCGGTATAGCTTGCCTTTCCCCTGAAGAGGGTGCACAAGACCTGGTCAAGGATGGTGCCTCCATCCTCAATGTTTCCCAGGTATGCATAGCGGGGACGGAGCGTTTCCACCGTTTTCCCATTGTTGGGAACGAAGATCTCCTTCAACACTTCCGTAGTCTTACTACCGGAGATTCTGATAATGGCAACAGCTCCTGTTCCCTGGGGCGTGGCAAGGGCACAAATGGTATCGGTAAGGTTCGGAGTTAGCATGGGGCAGTCACGTTACAACAAGAATTAATAAAATTCGTAAGCACCTAAATCCGGTGCCTCGTCGCTGATACGACTCTCTCCCTTGATGTCGGTTGAGATATCAATACCACTGGTATTGATCACTTGCATATTTCCCTTGTTTATGGCAGAGGAGATCAATGTATCGGGATAAAAGTTTTGGGTAGAATCAGCAAAGTAGGGGTTCTCATTAAGAAGGCATGCAATGAACTGAGGTTCCGTATCAATCATTTCTGAGGTTTTGATAAGACAGTGGTCAAATTGATATGTTGATTGAGCCAAATCGATAAGGTCAAAGCCCAACTCCTTTTCTAAACTACCATAGATGATGCAGTTCCCAAAATAGGCATTAACCAGGTCCACCGGTACTGGATTCTCATTTTCATCAATTCCATAATTGTTTAAGAGCAGGGCTGGATCCTTTCGTGCATTGTATCCATAAAAGGTAGCAAAGGTACAGTGTCTAAAGTCATAATCACCGCCAAGGGTAAGAGCTGCGGTACAGCTACCACAGTTTCCAAAAACACTGTTTGCTGCCCTTACGCGATAGGCCTTAGTGTAAAGACCTATTCCCGTAGCATTGAGGATCTTGGTATTATTTAAGACCAAGGTATTTCCTGTATATTCTCGCAAAGGTTCTGCCTGGATGCCAATGAATGCATTCTTGATAATGGTATGGTTGAAATAGTTGTCGGTGGGACCTTCGTTGATAAGGATCCTATCCCATTGTCCGGGCAGGTCATCATAGGCCTCTCCAAGCCTGTCTCCCTGGAAGGTTACCGGTTCCTCTAAGGTGCCATTTACGGCAATGGCTCCCCCTTTATAAACCCACACCCCTCCTTTGGCATGGATGTGAATAGTTACTCCCGGATCTATTTCAAGGGTTCCGGCAGAGTCTACCACCGCATATCCGTAAATCACATACGGTTTGTCGTTTTCCCATCGGATATGCTCATTTTCTCCCGCAATGATTTTATAGGGAGGGAGCCCGTTGGTGGGATGATGATCCGCGACGATATAGTGTGCATCTTGTCCCCACGAGACCAACTTTACCTTCTGCGTATGGTTATGGGTGAAGAAAAGAAGGCTATCGGACACAATCAAGGGGGTATTCTCATGAGTGGGGTCTATGGTCACCCGAACAAATAGAAACAGGCTGTCTTCTGCTGGAATACGAACATCCTCAAACAGGACTCCTGCTTCACCGTCGAGGTTGATTTGGTAAGGACTTGCTTCTCCACCGGCAAGCATGATCTTGTCAATATGCAACTCCCCGGAGTAGGGGTTGTAGATCTTTAGTTGCTTCGTGACAGAGCCAATGGTGGTGAAGAGGGTATCAAAAAGAAGGGTATCTGAGGAGAATGCAAGACGAGCATTCTCTCCGGGATTCTCTAAAGCCGGTTTCTTGCAAGAGCTGACAGCTAAGAGTGCTATCAGAAACGTGAAAATAGCACCTTTAACAGGAAAGTTTATCTGTCGTGACTGTAAGAAAAGTAGTAATTTACCAGGTTTCTGATGCTGTTTCATAGTGATGACAAAGCTACAATATTCTATCAATTCTATTATATCAATTACGAGAGAGGGGGAGGGATATTGTTTTTTTCTGAAAAAAATGTTGTGGTGTGTTATCTTTTCCTTACTTTTAACGAATGTAATGAAGAAGGCGGTATAAAAGCCTAACTTTGTTGGAAAATAACAGGGAAAAAATTAACGCATGAGTTATCTTAAATTTGATAAGGAGCAGCTTGTAAACCTGGAGTACGCTCTGTCTAGGGAGTTTTTACGCACCAATCGTGCGGGGTCATTCAGTAGTACTACCATAATTGGCTGTAATACCAGAAAGTACCACGGGCTTATTATCACCGCCCAGCCGGGAGTGGATAAGGGGTTACACGTGTTACTTTCATCGCTTGATGAGACTATTATTCAGCATGATGCAGAGTTTAATCTGGGGATACATATGTTTCGAAATGAGGTTTTTAGCCCCAAGGGACACAAATATATTGCCGATCTGGATGCTGACCCCATCCCCCATATTACCTACCGTGTGGGAGAGGTGAAATTAAAAAAAGAGCGTTTTTTCAGTACCTCGCATAACCGCTTCTTAACCCGCTATACCTTGTTGGAAGCAGAGGAACCTATTACTCTACGTCTACGTGCTTTCTTAGCCTTCAGAAACAGACATCATGTGATGAAAGCCAACCAGTATGTGGATGCACGCTATTTCCCCATTGAGAATGGTATCCGTGTTCGACTGTACGAGGGGTATGATTACCTGAATATGCAGTGCAGCAAGAAGATGGAGTATATTCACTGTCCCGACTGGTTTTATGATTTTGAGTATGCCAAAGATAGGGAGCGGGGGTTTGAGTATCGGGAAGATCTTTTTGTGCCCGGCTACTTTGATATCCCTCTGAAAAAAGGGGAAACCATCGTCTTCTCTGCAAGCCTGGAGGAGGTGAAACCCAATTCGCTGAAACGCCTTTTTAATAGTGAGATAAAAAAACGGACGCCCCGTGATAGCTATCGGAACTGCTTGCTAAATTCAGCGGAACAATTTCTTGCTAAAGAGCACGGGATGATGTGGGTACTTGCCGGATATCCTTGGTTAGGCTCTTGGGCTCGGGATACCTTTATTGCGCTCCCCGGCCTTACTTTGGCACGAGATAACCCCAAAATGTTTGTGGAGGTGGTCGATGCCATGGTGAGTGAGATGGAGGGGCCTTTCTTTAAAAATGAGGGGACAGGCAGCGAGAGTACCATGCCTACCCTGGATGCCTCTTTGTGGTTTTTCTACGCCCTTCGATGGTATGTGGAGGTGACTGGTGATGGTGCCATGATATGGGAAAGATATCACCTGGTAATGCGTAATATCCTTAGTCAGTTCCGTCGTGGCGTAATCAGTGGAGCACACATGTTGGATAGTGGGCTGCTACGAATTGAAGAGGGAAATAAACCCCTTACCTGGATGGATGCCGTTGTGGATGGAAAACCCAATACGCCCCGTTACGGTCAAGTGGTAGAACTCAATGCGCTTTGGTATGACGCCATCTCCCTCTCCCTCATGTTGGCACGAGAAGCATCGGATAAACTCTTTGTGGAGGAGTGGGAGGCCATTGCTCAAAAAATTCCCTCCGCATTTCTGGAAACCTTCTGGAATGAAGACTATGGGTTCCTTGCGGACTATGTGGATGGCGATTATTACGACTGGTCTGTAAGGCCCAATCAGATTGTGGCCGCAGCGAGTCCCTTTGGATTACTGCCCGAAGAGATAAGGATGAGTGTGGTAAACAGGGTGCAAAAGGAATTATTAACCCCTCGGGGATTGCGAACCCTCTCCCCCAAAGACCAACGTTACCAATCTACGTACAAGGGGGTGCAGCATGCCCGTGATTTGGCTTTTCATCAAGGAACCGCATGGCCCTGGCTGTTGGGATTCTTCGCCGAAGCCTATTTTAGCCTCTATGGAAGTGGCGGGATCCATACGTTGAAAGAGATCTATCGGAATTTTGAAGACGAAATGCAGGAACACGGTATGGGCAGTATCTCCCAACTCTACTCGGGTGATCCGCCCTATGAAGCGGGAGGAACTATTTCCCATGCAACCAGTGTGGGCGCCTTGTTGTTGATCGATTTTCTCGTGAAGAAGAATAAATAAATAATCGTGGTTTATGAAAGTATTAATGTTTGGATGGGAGTTCCCCCCTCATATTACCGGTGGATTGGGAACGGCGTGTTATGGAATGACCAAGGGATTGGTAAAACATGATGTGGAGGTCCTGTTTGTGGTTCCCAAAGCTTATGGAGATGAAGATCAACAAGCGGTGAGGCTTATCAACGCTTCGGATGTGCCGGTAGCCATGGAAGATGAAGTGTTTCAAAAATATTTTGATAACATCTCCTATATGGAGATAGGCTCCAATTTGGTGCCCTATCTTGGGCCGGAAGAGTTTGAACGAACTGTGCATTTGAATACCACCTCCCAGGAGAAAAGAAAGGTGTTGAAAACTTCGGATAGGAAGTTTACCTTCTCCGGCAAGTATGGAACTAATCTTTACGAGGAGGTCTCCCGCTATGCCCTGATCGCTGCATCCATCGCTGTTCAAAATGATTTTGATGTAATTCATGCCCACGATTGGCTTACCTATTCCGCCGGTGTAGCCGCCAAAAAAGCCAGTGGCAAACCCTTGGTGGTCCACATGCATGCCACAGAGTTTGACCGTTCGGGTGAGAATGTGAACCAGATCGTATACGATATTGAAAGAAACGGTTTGCAAGCTGCCGACCGTGTTATTGCCGTGTCAAACCTTACCCGGCAGATCGTTATTGAAAAATATGGTGTCTCCCCGGAGAAAGTTTTTACGGTGCACAACGCTGTGGAGCCCGGAAGTGAGGGCGAATTTGTGGGGTTGGAGAAGAATGTGGACGAAAAGGTAGTTACCTTTCTCGGACGCCTTACCTTTCAAAAGGGACCGGAATATTTTATCGAAGCGGCACATCAAGTGTTGCAACGCTCCAACAAGGTGCGCTTTGTGATGGCCGGCTCCGGAGACATGATGAATAAATTGATCAAACGTGTGGCTCAACTGGGGATTAGTGACCGTTTTCATTTTACCGGTTTTCTTAAAGGGGCTGATGTGGATAAGATGTTTGCCCTTAGCGATGTGTTTGTGATGCCTTCCGTTTCCGAACCATTTGGCATCGTGCCTCTGGAGGCCATGCGCTCCAATGTGCCGGTGATCATCTCCAAACAGTCTGGCGTGTCGGAAATTTTGAAACATGCCATTAAAGTGGATTTTTGGGATGTGGATGCCATGGCCGATGCTATCTGGAGCCTTGTGAATTATAAATCCCTGGCCAAAATATTCCGGGAACACGGCAAAGCAGAAGTGGATGCTTTGAAATGGGACGACGCCGCCCACAAAATAAAAGACGTTTATGCCTCAGTGCTTTAGTTTGTAGAAAAATAAAAATAATACAGAATATGAAATCTCTTTGCTTCTATTTTCAGGTCCATCAGCCCTTTCGTTTGAGAAAATATCGATTTTTTGACGTAGGAGTAAATCATAACTATTATGATGATTACCAAAATAAATTTATCCTGCGCCGCGTGGCAGAAAACTCCTACCTCCCCATGAACAATCTTCTGATGGAGTTGATAAAATCCTATGGAAAAGCCTTTAAAGTGAGCTTCTCCATTACCGGGTTGGCAATGGATCAGTTTCGATGGTATGCTCCCGATGTGTTGAAGAGTTTCCAAGAGCTGGCTCAAACTGGAAATGTGGAGTTCCTCGCAGAAACCTACAGCCACTCCCTGGCTGCTTTGCGAAACCGTAAAGAGTTTATGGGACAGGTGAGAAAACACGCACAACTTACCAAAGAACTCTTTGGCGTAGAACCGGTGACCTTTAGAAATACCGAGTTGGTTTATTCTGACGATATTGCCGATATGGTGGGGGACTTGGGATATAAAACCATGCTTACCGAAGGAGCCAAACATGTATTGGGATGGAAAAGTCCTGATTTTTTGTACCATACAGCCCGGAACCCAAAGATGAAGCTATTACTGAGAAATTATCAATTGTCTGATGATATTGCCTTCCGATTTTCTGTCAAAGAGTGGTCAGAGTATCCTGTCACTGCAGAAAAATTTGTGGGGTGGCTTAACTCGATGAGCTCTGATAGCGAAGTGATTAATCTTTTTATGGATTATGAAACCTTTGGAGAGCATCAAAAACGAGAGAGTGGCATCTTTGATTTCTATAAAGCAATGGTGGAACGGGTGCTTTCGGATACGGATTTTCTTTTTGCCACACCTAAAGAGATTGTAGAAAAACACCAATCCGTAAGTGCTGTATCGGTACCCCATCCCATCTCTTGGGCTGATGAAGAGCGAGATCTAACGGCCTGGCTAGGTAATGACTTGCAAGATGAAGCCTTCGAAAAACTTTACTCTGTACAGGAAATCATGATGGGCTGTAAAGATGAAGCGTTGGTACGTGACTGGAACTTTCTTCAGGCCTCAGACCACTTCTACTACATGTGTACAAAGTGGTTCTCGGATGGTGAAGTTCATAGCTATTTCAATCCTTATGACTCCGCCTATGAAGCCTTTATAAACTATATGAACGTCCTTTCAGACTTCTTGATTCGTGTGGATAAATATGAGGCATCCATGAAGGATCTACCTCATGAAGAAAAATTTGAGGAGGAGCTTACGACGATCTCCCAATCGGAACATGCTTCCTTTGATGACCTGTTTACCCTTCCTGCAGAGAAAGTAAAGCGGATGCTTAAAGATATGGATGCAGCAATTATTGCAGCTGCGTTGAAAGGACTTGGCCGAAAGAAAAAAGAGTTTGTCCTTCGAAAAATGAATATCAAACAACGCAACGAGGCCGGTAACCTCTCCGTGGGGATTTCCCGGAAAAAGGTACAAGAGGCACGTGCCTTTATCGCCGATAGAATTGAGGCCATAAAGTAGAAAAAGAGCACTACTTCATCCATGCTATTGGGATAAACCCTTTATCGCTGTCAGCCCTTGCTTATGGAACTGTGGATGGGGCTGAGGTGTCAGATGTTAGTTGTTAATGTGATGATGGGGCAATGAGATCAATGGTAGCCGTGTGCTATGCCATCTCATAAGTTTTTATGTAGTGTCTATCCATAAAATCAGCGTTTTGAGAAGAGGCTGTCTGGAAAGTTCGAATTCGAGGCTTGCGAAGGCTGAAATAGGTGAGTTTACTGGGGTAAATGACCATTTGGAGGAGAAGCGTAACGAAGAAGTCGGACTTTATAGACGGACTCTATGTATGGGTGTGACAAGGCAATAGTGCCTTTGAAGGCCAAAGAGAAATCCCATTACCTTTTTTAACCTTATGTTTTGCTCTATCTCCCTTCCCTGTTGGTTTCTACGGTGTAGAATGCTATTTTTGCACCTTGGGTAATGATTCCCTTCATGGAGAATCATATATTTAATTGATTTTAAAATAATTATGAATAACAAAGAACTAATATCCCCTGACTTTCTTTTTGAAGTGAGTTGGGAAAGTTGCAATAAGGTGGGCGGTATTTATACGGTACTCTCCACAAAAGCCAGTGTGGCCGGTGGCCATGGGAAGGACAAAACAAAACGAATCTTTATCGGACCCGATGTATGGAAAGATACCTCTGAAAATCCCTATTTTACAGAAGATAGCACCTTGTTTACCGATTGGAGAAAACAAGCGAAAGCGGATGGAATGCTATTTCGTACAGGACGTTGGAACATTCCGGGAAAGCCCCTGGCTATTTTGATTGATTTTACCTCCTATTTCCAGGAAAAAGACGCCATCTTTGCCCACTATTGGGAATCGTTCAAGTTGGACAGCCTCTCCGGAGGATGGGACTATGTTGAACCGGCTCTTTTTGGGCATGCCGCTGCAAAGATTATAGAATCTTACTACGACTATCACCTGGGCCCCCAAGACCGTATCATTGCCCATTTTCATGAGTGGATGACCGGGACAGGCATCCTCTATCTTAAAGAGAATGTACCCCAAGTGGGTACCGTATTTACCACTCATGCCACCGTTTTGGGCAGGGCCATTGCCGGTAATGGCTTGAAGCTATATGCCTCTCCTGAGTCTTACAATCCCGATGAGATTGCAGGTCGCTTTAACCTTCGCTCAAAACACTCCTTGGAGAAGTTGGCCGCATTGAATGCCGATTGTTTTACAACCGTCTCCTCCATTACGGCCCAAGAGTGTCGCCTCTTCTTAAAGCGGGAGGTGGATGTGTTAACCCCCAATGGCTTTGATGAGGCCTTTGTGGATAAACCACTCCTCTCGGCAAAACGACAAGCGGCTAGAGCACGTCTCAGAGAGGTGGCAACAGCACTGTTGAATATCGAGATTCCTGATGACACCCTTTTTGTGCTGAATAGCGGTCGATACGAGTATCGGAACAAAGGAATAGACCTCTTCATCGATACGCTTGCGGAGTTGAACAAGGAACAGGATATGAAAAAAAAGGTGGTAGCCTTTATTGCTGTTCCCGCTGATCAAAGTGGTTCCCGAAAGGAGCTGAAAGAACGTCTTGGGAAACCCCTGGAGGATTCGGGAATCCATCATGAATACCTTACTCACGGACTGCACAATCCGGATTCGGATCCCATTCTGAATCGCCTCAAAGCATGTGGTTTTAATGCCTCTGAGGAGAAGGGTATCCATCTAATCTTTGTGCCCTCTTACCTGAATGGAGATGATGGAATTTTTGAGATGCCCTATTACGACCTTTTGAGCGGAATGGATCTCTCTATTTTTCCCTCCTACTATGAACCATGGGGTTACACCCCGCTAGAGAGTATTGCCTTTGGAGTACCCACTGTCACCACTGATTTGGCCGGTTTTGGGCGTTGGATGAATGAACATCAAAAGAGTCCGGAAGATGGCGTCTGTGTCATTACGCGAGACGACAACAACTACCTTGATGCGTTGCATGAGATTAAACAAAAGGTAAAAGAGTGCCTCTCTTTCTCCGATAAACAATGGGAGGAGCGTTCCCTGGCAGCCATGAGCCTCGCCAAAGAGCTGACTTGGAATAAATTGATCGTCCATTATGAAGATGCCTACACCTTTGCCCTCGCACAAGCCGATTTGCGGGCTGATCTCTATGCCTATAAATTGCAGCCGGAACTACAGGAGCGAGTAGAGATCGTGATGACCAATGACCCTATCTGGCGGAAGACCATGGTAAAGCCGGTATTCCCCGATAGTTTGAAAGAACTGAGAAAGCTCAGTAGAAACCTTTGGTGGTCATGGAATGTGGATGCGGAAGAACTTTTTGCCTATGTAGATCCTCAACGGTGGGAGGAGTATGCGCACAATCCGGTGGCAATGTTGGAGGATATCTCCTTCCAGCGCTTGAAAGAGCTACAAGAGGACAAATGGTTTATGGAAAAATTCCATAAAGTGATAACTGACTTCCATACTTATATGGATGCCAAACCCAAAGGAACCCCACAGATAGCCTACTTTAGTATGGAGTTTGGACTCCATGATACCTTAAAGATCTTCTCCGGAGGATTAGGAATGCTTGCCGGTGATTATCTGAAACAGGCCTCTGATTCCAATGCCTCTATGATCGGGATCGGTTTGCTCTATCGTTATGGCTATTTTACCCAGGAACTCACCATCCACGGTGATCAGATCTCAGCCAGACATCCCCAGCGTTTTACTCACCTGCCCATAGAGCCGGTACGGGACGAAAATGGGGAGTGGGTGAAGGTGAGCCTTGCTTTTCCCGGCCGTAATTTGATGGCCAAGGTATGGTCCGTGTCGGTGGGACGGATCACCCTCTATCTCCTTGATACGGATATCCCCGACAATAACGACTACGATCAACAGGTAACTCACCAGCTTTATGGGGGGGACTGGGAAAATCGATTTAAGCAGGAGATGCTCTTGGGAGTAGGCGGAATCCGCTTGCTTGAAGCGCTCAAGATAAAGCCCATGGTTTACCATCTCAACGAAGGGCATGCCGCCTTTGCCGTGCTTGAACGACTGCGCTATTATGTCCAGATGCGACACTACTCCTTCTTAGAGGCAAAAGAGATTGTCCGCTCCTCCACGCTCTTTACCACCCATACCCCGGTTCCTGCAGGGCATGACTTCTTCCACGAAGATCTTATGCGAACCTATATCCCTCACTATCCTGATCGGCTTAACATCTCATGGGATGAGTTTATGGCCATGGGACGCTTTAATGGGAAGGATAAAACAGAAAAGTTCTCTATGAGTGTACTAGCTACGAAGATGTCCCAAGAGGTAAATGGGGTAAGCAAAATTCATGGCCGTGTGTCGCGTGAAATGCTGAAGGATCTCTATAAAGGATACTTCCCGGAGGAGCTCTTTATCGGCCATGTCACCAATGGGGTACACTATCCCACATGGATTGATAAAGATTGGCGCCATTTACATGACGAACTCTTTGGCTCGGATTTCTTGTCCCGGCAGTCTGACCCCGGAGTATGGGAGGCCATTCACTCCGTACCGGATGAACGAATATGGGATATGCGCAATAAAATGCGGGCTAAATTGATTGATTACCTCAAGGTGCGTTTAACGCAAGATATGACCCGCCGTCAGGAGAACCCCAGGGATATCCTGGAGATCACAGAAGGATTGAACCCCAACCGCTTAACCATCGGCTTTGCCCGTCGTTTTGCAACTTACAAACGAGCCCATCTGCTCTTTAAGAATATTGAACGCCTGGAAGCCATCGTAAATAATCCCGAACGACCGGTACAGTTTATCTTTGCGGGAAAAGCACACCCTGCAGATGGGGCAGGGCAGGGGTTGATTAAGAATATTATAGAGATTTCGCGACGTCCTGCTTTCAAAGGAAAGATTATTTTTGTAGAGAACTATGATATGAAACTAGGACAGGCCCTTACCCGTGGCGTGGATGTGTGGATGAATACGCCTACCCGCCCCTTAGAAGCCAGTGGAACCAGTGGTGAAAAGGCCGTGATGAATGGAGTGCTAAACCTCTCCGTACTTGATGGATGGTGGGCTGAAGGATACCGCGAAGATGCTGGATGGGCCATCAAAGAAGAGAGGACCTACCAGGATCAGAATATGCAGGATGAACTGGATGCTGAGATTATCTATAACCTCTTTGAGAATGAGGTTACTGAGGCCTTCTACAATAGAAATAGTCAGAATGTACCGGAGGCTTGGGTTTCACGTATTAAACAAACCATGGCAGACATTGCGCCCCACTTTACCATGAAACGCCAACTGGATGATTATTATGAAAAGTTTTATAATAAACTGATCGATCGTCTATTGATGGTAAAACCCAATGCCTATGCAGGCCTTCGAAAACTCTCCTATTGGAAGCAGATGGTGCTTTCACGATGGGAAGAGATTGAGGTGTTGGAATTGGATGTACCGGAGTCCACAGCACAAGCGCTGCGATTAGGCGATCGTCTCTCCGCAAAGGTGGCGTTGCGAACACCGGGTTTGAAAGCAGAAGACCTGGGCATGGAGATTGTCATTGCACGAAAGGTAAACAACAAGATCCAAATGAAAAATACCCTCGCTATGCAAAAAGCAGATGCCGGAGAAGATCGGGTGACTTTTACCTTCGAACGAGTCGTAAATGATCCTGGCGTGATCGATTTCGCATTCCGTCTCTTTCCCACCCATGAACTCCTTCCTCATCGACAAGATTTTCCCTTGGTGAAATGGCTTTAATCCAACTTCATTCAACGATAACATGCTAAAAAATAGAAGGCGTATCCTCTCTTTCAGGGTACGCCTTCTATTTCAACTTATGGGATTAGGAGAAATGCATAATCCCGTGATCTTATTGCACCTTCTATCTCCTTGCGTTATCGTGATTAACAAGGGGAAGGCTTAAGCATCCTTCAAGGTAAACCACTCCATAATCTGCTCTGTTTTATCCAATGGATCCTTTACATGACGAAATTCATTCTTGCTATTGTCATAAATATAGTCTTTTTCGTAATCGTTGTAATGATCCGCAATATGATCAAAAGCATCAAGGATATAGGCCAACTCATCGTCTGTCATGGTCGGGTGAATCGAGAATCGGATCCATCCCGGTTTGTCGCTAAGATCGCCACTATCAATGCGTGAGGTGATGGCATTGGAATAGTCCTGATTTACATTGAGCAGATAGTGTCCGTAGGTTCCTGCGCAGGCACAGCCTCCTCTCACTTGAATACCAAATAGGTCGGTAAGAAGTTTCACCGCCAGGTTATAATGGATTTGATCAATATAGAAGGAGATTACTCCAAGACGCTCTGTGATATGATCGGCTAGCACATGAATCTTTTCGTTTTTCGACATCCGCTCCAGGGTTTGATGAACAAGCTCCTTTTCCCTTTCCTGCATAAAGGTTACGCCCATTTGATTTTTCAGGTCAATAGAGAGGGCGGTTCGGATGGTTTGTAGGAAGGCGGGAGTTCCCCCATCTTCCCGAATCTCAATATCATCAATAAACTTGTATCCTCCCCAGGGATTGGTCCAATCTACGGTACCCCCTCCCGGAACATCAGGAATCTCACAACGATAGAGGGCACGGTTAAAAATCAAAACCCCAGACGATCCAGGTCCTCCTAAAAATTTATGGGGTGAAAAGAAGATCGCATCCAACGATGCCATGGGGTCCTCCGGATGCATATTAATATCCACATAGGGAGCTGCTGCTGCAAAATCCACAAAACAAAGTCCATTGTACTCGTGCATGATTTTTGCCAGTTCATGGTAAGGGGGAGCGATGCCGGTGACGTTGGAAGCTGCTGTAAAAGAACCCATCTTGAATTTTCGATTCCGGTATTTCTCCAACTCGCGCCGCAGTACATCAGGACTCACCAATAACGCTTCATCAGGTTCCAAAACCACCACATCACAGAGGGTCTCAAACCAAGAGGTGTGATTACTATGATGCTCCATATGAGTAATAAAGAGAACGGGGATATCCTCTTCGTTTAACTGTTCTCTTCTCTCTTCCGTACAAACTTTTAGCCCCAGAATTCGTTGAAACTTATTAATAATCCGCGTCATCCCACTTCCCTGAGTAATGATAATATCATCATCATTGGCGTTGCAGTGTTTCTTAATCACTTTTTGGGCGTAGTGGTAGGCTTTGGTCATCCGTGTGCCGGTCTCACTGGTTTCCGTGTGAGTATTGGCCACATAAGGGCCAAAAACATGGGCAATCTGATCTTCTATGGGTTGGTAAAGACGGCCAGAAGCCAACCAGTCAGCATAGATTAACGGCTTTTCCCCATAGGGCGTAGTAAAAGTCATGCCATTTCCTATGATTCCCTTCCGGAATGGTGCAAAATGCTTCTCAAGATTCATAGACACTGTTTTTTTTCATGTTAAGACAAAATAACCCCCGTAAGAAAAATATGTTCCCTTTATACATGATCACCGATGCATTAAAGATGGGTGATTTATAGCTTTTCACAAGCACTATCTTTGGTGTTTTTTGCCAAAGAATCTTAAGGATTGGCGGTTTCTCTTGCCACGATTCAATAAATCCTATACAAAGATAGGAGAACCCTTCTAAAATCCCAATCTTTTCCCTCTCCGCTCTTACCTATGAAGTACAAAGGCAGGATAGCTTTTCCCGTAAACTCCATGGAATTAATGTGCGAAGTGCTATGATGTGATTGGTTTTTTTCGGGGGGTGTATTTCTTCGGAAGAATTTCCGTAATTTGCGCTTGTATAAAATGTTCTCAATCCGATGGGATACCCTTTTTTGTCGGTATTGAGACAGGTAAGGGGAGGAGCCGTTCCTCAGGGAAAGACAAACAGTGCAAAAATGACGCTATGAGTACGATCAAGAAAGTAATGATTGATGAGGAGTGGAAAGCTGTTTTATGGGAAGAGTTTCAAGCTTCCTATTTTGATCAGCTTAAATCCTTTTTGGTAGAAGAGAAGAAGAGTTACACTATCTATCCTCCGGGAAAGGAGATTTTTTCAGCGTTTAACCTTACGCCGTTCTCCAAGGTGAAGGCCGTTATTCTAGGGCAGGACCCTTACCACGGTGCTGGGCAGGCACATGGTTTGTGTTTCAGTGTACCGCGGGGCGTGATGCAACCACCTAGCTTAAAAAATATCCTGAAAGAGATGGCCGACGACATCAATATCAACATCCCCACACACGGAAACCTCTCGGCATGGGCAGAACAGGGGGTGTTGCTTATCAACGCCACGCTCACCGTAAGGGCTCATCAGGCCGGCTCACATCAGGGGCGGGGATGGGAGCAGTTTACCGATGCGGTTATTCATCACTTGTCGCAACAGAAAGAGCATTTGGTCTTTTTCCTGTGGGGCAACTATGCCCGGAATAAGAAAAAACTCATCGACCCGGAAAAACACCTGATTCTGGAGAATGTACACCCTTCACCACTCTCTGCACACCGGGGTTTCTTTGGCTCAAAACCCTTTTCCCAAGCCAATAACTACCTCTCCTCCCACCATATACCCCCCATTGATTGGCAGATTTAGCTTGCGAACATTTCCCATGGTAAAAATCAAAAACTTGACGTTATAGAGAGACACTAATTCTTCGGTATGCTACGATTCTCTTTTTCCGAACTTCAACCCGACGAGAGGGAGGCCTTTGTGCGGCACACCCTCTACTCGTTAATTGAGGGCGTAGTGCTGGGCGTGCTGGCTCTGAATGAGTTTGTGTTTCTCAAAAGTATGAGAGGATCTCCCTGGCAGCTTAGTATCCTTTTTCAAAGTTCAATGTTTGTCTTTATCTTCTTGATTTTTATCAATGAATTTGTCCGGAGGGCCAGGGATAAGCGGAAAATGTTGCGGCGTGTGGGCATTGTTACCCGCATGCCCCTTTTTCTTTTGCTGCTGTTTCCCCGCACCGCTTCGGCCTATAGTGGGGGAGATAGCCTGTACCATTACCTCTTTCTCATTCTCTTTTTAATCTACTTCCTCGCTGCCCCCATCATTAATCCCACCATTAATCTTTTTCTGCGGAATATTTATCGTCATAAGAACTTTTCCCGCCTCTACTCTGTGAGTACCTCGCTGAACAAGATTGTCATGTTAGTCACCACCTTTGGTTATGGGATTTTGCTTGATCGTGATTATTATGCCTTTACCTGGGTTTTCCCCTTGGTGGCCGTGCTGGGGATCTCCTCGATCTTTATCTTTTCCCGGATTCCCTATCGTTTGCCCATAAAAGAATCTCCGGCGATGCCTCTTTTTCAGTCGGTAACGCTTTCCATGAAGCGGATGCTGCGTATCCTATGGCAAAATAAGCCCTTTTTGCATTTTGAACTGGCCTTTATGGCTTATGGCTTCGCCTTTATGTCAACAGTTTCTGTAATTTTTATCTATTTTGAGGAGGCCTTACACCTGAGTTATTCCAGTATGGCGTTTTATCGAAATGCATACAATGTGGGAGCGATTCTACTGCTACCTCTTGCCGGCCGCCTACTGGGGAGCATTGACCCACGAAAGTTCAGTGTAATCACCTTTGGTGCGATGTTTCTCTATATTGGCTTTCTGGTGTTGACGGATCTCTTTCCCCAGCATGTGGATTTCATGGGGATCACCCTCTTTTATATGTTAATGGGATATATCCTTTTCCACTCGATATTTGCGGCAACCATGCCACTGCTGTGGAATATTGGGTCGGCCTACTACTGTGCCCATGAAGATGCCGGTGATTATCAGGCCGTTCACCTATGGCTTACCGGAGTTCGATCCGCCTTTGCTCCCATTATAGGGATCCTCTTCTATAAATACTACGGTTTTCAGGTCACCTTCCTTATAGGTATGGCCTTTCTACTGGTGGCCATAGCCATTAGTATTTGGTCTTATTACCATGCCCAAAAAGGTCTGCAAACCGACTAACCCCAATTCCGTCCAACAGGTTATAGTTGTCCAAACTTCTTTTCCAACTCTGCTTTAATCTTTTCTCCCTGACTGTTACTGGGGGTAAAGAGGGTGATCTCATATAGGTTTCCATCGTTCTCCCGGTGGAGGAACTGCACTTGAGGATTGGTACGTAGCGAGCTCCACGGTTGACACTGGATAAAGTGTGTGATGGCTTTGGTTTGGGCATGACTGGGTTCCGATCCTTTGACCAGCAGGGTGAAATGGTAGCTCCGAGTCTGCTTTGTAATCTGCTTCTTAATAAGTTTCTTGTCGGTAATGGAAGCGTAGGGTAACAGTACGACCTCTCCCTGTGAGGTGGTGAGTTCCATGTAGCGATTTTTCAGTTTATTTACCTTTCCGGTAGTATTGTTAATCTCCACATAGTCCCCCTCGGAGAGGTTCACGCTGGAGTGAAAGATGATCCCGGCAATGTAGTCGCGCAATTGATACCAGGCAAACCAAATAATCACTGCCAAGGCAATGGTGAACACAAGGATGCCGAGCAGTGGATGGCGACTGGAGAGGGAGGGGATTGCCTCGTAGAAGACCCAAATCCAAAAGAGCGTTTCCACGATGGGTAAAAGTATGGTAATGGCTCTTCTGATCCGCTCTTTACGCGCCACAAGAGGTAGGTATCTTTTCAGGATGCGGAGCAGGACAAATCCGGCAAGAACGATCCCCAAGAATAGCAATACGTTGCCGTGTGTCAATTGATGAAGGGAATATTCCATGGCTATATAAGTTCTTCTTTAATAAGACGTTCCACAATAAATTGGTACATTACCGGGTTGGGCTCATAGATCTCTGCTCCTCCGGTGATGGCCAGGTTTTTCTTGTATAGGGTCTCCAGAATTGAGAGAGCCTCCTCACGTTTCAGCTGCATCACCCTGGCCAGCTTGTCCGATGACATCTGCTGATGGATAACCAGTTGAATAAGACTGAAAAGCACGCGCTCTTCAAGGGCCTCCAATGGAAGGTCATCGGGCAATATGGGGTAACGCATGATGAGGGTCTTATCCTCGATGGCCGTAATGTTGGAGATCCAGTTGTAGAGTGCAATGCCGATGTTTCCGTTGCTATAGTTAAAGTAACGGGTAAAAAGCCTGGCGTAGTGCCAGGGACGATAGTTGCTCTCATTGCGACCCTCAATCTGGAAGGGAATGCCTCCGGCCCGGTGACGACGCATGATGATCGTCTCCAACTCGTGGGCATCAAAGGGCAGTAATTCAACCTCTCCAATAAAGATGTTGTTGATATCTGTAATATTTCGAATCACTTTATAACTAATGGAAGAGACATTGCAGATAAAGAGAATCTTTGACGAATAGGTGTTGATGATCTTTTGAATGATATCCAACACCAGGTGTCCTTTGGTAGAACGGCTCCACCACAGTTCCATATTATCAAAGATGATAGTCGTTCCTTGGGGGAGGGCTTTGAGGGCCTCTTCCCAATTCTGCTTCTCTGCTTCTAAGCTGTTGGCAAGAATGGCATAGAAGGTCTTGGGTGAAAGGGAACCTCCAAGGGGAGGTGACACGATATAGACAGGATCCTTAGCTGCCACATGTTCGCAGAAATAGGTCTTTCCGCTATAGCGTTCTCCGGTCACTAAGATCGCTCCTGATTTCAGGTGGTGATACTGTTTTTTGTAGACCTCAAATGCGGCAATTTCTCGCTCTCGTCCAATCCAAAATTCGGGTGCATATTGCTGTTTGCGAAGGAATAAACGATGGTAGTGGAAGGGAATCTCGGAGAGTGCAAGCCTACTGCTTGATGCCGCTGTTATACGGCTTATCTGCTCCTCGGAACGCTCTTTCTTTTCCGCTTTTAACAGCCGTTCATGAAGAAGAATACCACGACTCTGTCGATACCATAAGTTGGTGAAGAATCGACGTACTCCACTGTCCATACGTTGATAGGTACGGGTAAGAAAATCTTCACTCTTTTCCCGCTCCATGTTACGGATGTAATGCCGTAAATTGGAAGCGGTACGTAGGAAAGGTTGAATACTTAACCGGTTGGAATAAACCTCAAAGATATGATAGATCTTCTCGATGAACTCTTCTCTGAGGAGCGTTAATTTTTGAATCTCATCTTCTAAGATCTCAATATGGGCGTGGATAAAATCCCGCTGCTCTTTGCCGGTGAAACCCGATACGGAGAGGCGTGTGATGATCTCCTGCTCCTTCTGTTTGGACCTATTAATGACCTTTATCGATTCGTGTAAGAGTTTGTTAATGGGCATGGTAAACTCCTGTTGATACAGATGATCAAGCAGCTGTTGACTCTTTATGGTAACCGTATCAGGTAGGTCATAAGCCCTGCTTCCTAACTCGTTGTAAAATTCGTGGGATAGGATCTCGTAGGTCTCAGGGAAATTCTGAACCTTTCGCTGTAAACGACTAAAGGCATTGGTGATTTGTGTATTCGTTTCGTTGGCATAGTCGTTGTTATCCACAATCTCTCTGGTCTTCTGAATGGATAGCTCTTTCGCTTTTAACAACTGGATAATGGCCTTGTGGTTTGCAATAACACCATCGGTAATTAACAGGTCGATGGCATGAATAATCTCATTACTGCTGCTCTCGGCAATGGTATTGAATAGCATGAGATTAATCTCCAACATCAAGTTATTTGCCAGCAACTTCTGGTTTTTTTTCCAGTTACCAATACGCTCTTCGGTAGTCTGGGAAAACTCTTCCAGTTGTTTCTCCTGTTTGGATCCTGAAAGGGATTTTTTTGATAATACCGGTTGATTGAGCAGTTCAATCATGGCCTTTGAGGCATGGAAGGTGTAATTATTGATATGAGCGAAGATATCTTTTAACTTTTCTGCATTGTCATCCACCCCTTCTTTCACAATGGTTGCAATCTCCTGAAGGATTTTTTGGATGGCCTTTAACTGTTCGGCCGTATCTTCGGTTTTGAAGAACAGCGGATAACTTTTTACAAGGGTATCATGAAGTTTCTCCAACACCACATAGTGCGATATGATCAGCTCAATAAGTTGCTGTTCGTTGTGCGATAGCAGTGAGGGGAGGTGGGTCATCGTCCCCTTAACGATCTTTTGGATGGGAATAGAGGCCTCTTTCCCTTTGTGGTGCTTGGCAAGGTAAGCAGAGAGCTTTTTCCGATACCGTTTTGTGGCTTCCGAGTCGCCTTCCATAGGGGAGGTAGTCTCCTCTCCGTAGGTGATCTTAAGAGCTTCCGGCAAATCGTCATAGATCGTCCTCAATTCACTGATAACCCGATCTGAGGTGTTGATGATAATGGAGTTGATCGCCGGAAAGATCTCTTTTTCCGCCTTTGTATATTGGCTGCGGAGGTTGATCACTAGCTTTCGGAAAAGGGTACGTTTTCCGACCATGGAGTCTTCGCCCGATGATAAGATCTCTTTGGTCTGTTGAAGGGCCTTTTGATAATCCTCCTCTACCGCCCGGAAATAGTCATCAATCAGGGTTGCAGTGGAGGATAACTCCTCCCCGTACTCTTCCAACTTCTCTTGGAGAGCATGGACTGTTTTGGAACATATCGTCTTGAGTTCCGGATGGATAACCGGCGGCAATGAGACATTCTGCTCGGTAAAGTCGATGGTGGTCTGGGAAGACTCCTTGGTTTGATAACTTAGGTTAAGACGGTCAAATTCCGAAGAGGCTTTCACCAGAAGAACCGATCCCAGATCCCGGCATAGAATATCTGTGGCATGGATAAACTCCCGATTGTTCTGCTTGGTAAAGTCTGGGATGCCTAAAATAACCAAATCCGCCTCTTGAGACTCCTGTAAGATAATTTGATGATGAGGCTTTTTCTCAAAATGGTTGTTGAGAACTCGGATCTCCCCATCAATCCGAACCTTGTCTAAGAGGTTGGATGCCGCCCTAAAAATAGATTTGGAATCTTGATTTTCATCATTGAGAATAAACAGGCGTAAACGGCTTTTTCCCCACTCCTCGGTGTACCACAGGAAACGTACCAGGTAGAGAGGGAAGAGTCCATTGATGTCCCAGGGAGTCATGTAAAGGTCTATGAGTCTTTGTTTACCAAACCCTTTCCTTTGGTCGTAATCCAACATAAGCACATTGAGATCCATGGTAGAGAGGTTCTCAAGCATCTGGACAAACCGTTCCGGCTCTTTGGTCTGTCGAGCCCATCCCATAAGAACCGTGTTGGGCTCAATGCCACTAAACCCATAGGTCTTGGCAATGGTTTCAATCCCTTCGTAAATATCGGTACAGACATGGTTGCGCACAAAAATACCCTCTTTTCCTTTGGTACGGATGTTTTGGTCTCTCTTGTAGATCATGTTCTCCTCATGGGTGCCCTCGGTCAGGTCAAAGTTGCTGAGGAATCCATGTTTTCCCACCATCCACTGTCCAAAATCCACCAGGTGAGGCCGTGAATTGGTTCCTCCACTGAAAAGAATGATATTAGGACGCCAATTCCGCTCCTCCAAGCGTCGTTGATTCGCCTGGGTCAACGCTTTCCGGGTTAGAGAGTTCCATACACTGGTCCACACGTCTCCCAATTCGGAACGAAGCTTCTGACGTCGCAAAATGATGTAGACGATGGCAATGATGACAATGGCTGCAGCCATGGCGATGGCATCCAATTCGTACATAACCGCGAAACAGGCAATGAATCCAATAATACCGACCCACTTGTTGATCCTAAAGGAGGGGCGGAAATCGGAGGAGGCCCAATTTTCCAGAGTGAAAGCCAAATTAATAAAACCGTAGGCGGCAATGTAAAACATGGAGACTACCCGCGCGATGACGTTGAGCTCTCCAATGAGAATACCCACTTCGGCCAGGATGAAAGTGAGGATTAGAGCCGCACGTGGCTCATTATTTTTCCCGTAGCCTTTGGCAAACATGCGGGGACTGAGTTTGTCCTGCGACATGGCCTGCATAATACGTGGTGCCCCTAAAATACCTCCCAGAGCGGAACTTAAAGTAGCGCCCCAAATACCGGCAATAACCAGGGGAGAAAAGAGTGCAATCTTCAGCAAAAAATCGGGGTCGTTAAGCAGCATATCGCGCCGCACAAAAAAGGAGAGCAGAAAGGCCAGGGCCACATAAACAATAAGGCCTGTTCCAATGGCAATCATGGTCCCTTTGGGAATGGCATTCTTGGGGTCTTTCAAGTCCCCCGACATGGCCACCCCCGCTGTAAACCCCGTGGCGGCAGGGAAGAAGATCCCAAAGATAATGGCCATGGATTCACTGCCCTCTATCGGTGTCATGGCCACAGAGGAGGGCATATAGCCATTCCCCCATAGCAATCCCCCCACAATACTGACGATGGAGAGCGCAATGGCTCCAAGAATAAAAAACTGGGTCTTGATAACCACCGAAGTGCTGATTAAGGCCAAAATAACCAAAATAACCGCAACCACACTCCCCACCAAACGATAGCTGGGAATACCCGGCGTTAAATGAAGAAAATTGGATACCACATCAAGAGAGAGAAAGGACTCCGTAAAACCCACAATATAGAGCGAAATACTTAGAGCCGTACCAATGAAAATGGTGATCCCAATGGCCCCCCCCGCCGGTAATCCGAGACTCCGGGAGAGAATATAGTAAATCCCGCCCGTTCGGATCTTTTTGTCAGTAGCAATACTGGAAATGCTGAGCCCGGTCGTAATGCTGATAATGTGTGCAACCAGGATAATAACCAGTGTATTAATCAGTCCTGCCTGACCGACAACCCATCCCAGGCGCATATACATAATGACGCCCAGAATCGTTAAAATGGAGGGAGTGAAGACTCCAGCAAACGTTCCAAATTTCTTAGCCTGACTCATAGTGTCTCTTTCTTTGTGTGTAAATGTAACAACTAATCTCTAATTAGCAGCCATTACCATCAAAATATTATAGAACAGGTGCGGGTTAACGAAAGGAACCCCAAAGCAAAAGAAAGAAAAGGTTATCCCTTATATCTCAACCATTTCCATAGCTCCTTGTAGGAAACCTTTTTCCCATACATCAAAATACCGGTACGGTAAATCTTGCCGGCTACCCAGGTCATTCCCACAAAGGTAATGACTAAGATGACCATTGAAAGGATAATTTGTATATAAGGAACGCCAAAGGGAATACGCATCATCATGCTAATGGGGGAGGTGAAGGGAATCAAGCTTAACCAAACAGCAATAGAACCCGACGGGTTTTCAATAATCGAAGGCATCATGACCAACGCCAAAATGATAGGAATGGTAATAGGCAACATAAATTGCTGGGTATCCGTCTCATTATCTACCGCCCCTCCAATAGCTGCAAATAACGAAGCGTACAGAAGATAGCCCCCCAAAAAGAAGAAGAGGAAGGAGAGTAACATCACCGGAAGGTTGATGCTTTTAATCATATCTAACACCTCCAGAAACCCCTCGTTGGTGATGGTGCCCAATTGGGGATCATCCATCTGGATAACGCCCTGGTCAGGGATCAGGTCCGTGGAAGCTTGCGCAATCTTTGGCACATTTTTGTCCAGTAGCTTAGCCGCAAAAACCGCATTGAAAACCCCCACAATCCCCATGGTTAAGATAATCCAAAGCAAA
Organism: Bacteroidota bacterium; assembly: GCA_002748065.1. Taxonomy (GTDB): domain Bacteria; phylum Bacteroidota; class Bacteroidia; order Bacteroidales; family BM520; genus BM520. The sequence goes on along the minus strand of PDRJ01000040.1, from coordinate 6,310 downwards.
AACTGGGTAAGACCTACCATGGCGATACCGATAATCTTTCCCATCATCAACTGAAACGGCCGCACCGAACTGATGATGATCTCCACAATGCGGTTGGTCTTCTCCTCAATCACTCCTCTCATTACCATGGAACCATACACGAAGATAAACATGTAGATCAAGATTCCTCCCACATACCCCACGGCCATGGCAACCTCCGCATAGGATTTTGTCTCTTGCCCATCCTCCTCAATCACAAAAGAGGTAATATCAATCTTGGCTTTTTTCTTGGCTTTGTGGTAGATGTTGGGATCAAGCCCCTCCATAAGGATGAGCTGCTCCAGCACCTCCTCTTCCATCAGGCTTCTGACGTGGCTTTTGGTGGTAATACTGACTTGATCTTCTCCATAAAAAACAGCTTTTTTAGGAAGGGTAACCTCCGTTTTGGGAATATACAGAAGGTCGTCAAACCCTTTGGCATGATAAGTCGCTTTGGCTGAATCAATGGGCATATCAAGAAGGGTAAAAGTGAGCTTCTCGGTATCCTTAAAGCGGTGCTTATAGATACCGGTATCATCAATCACCGCAATTTTGCTCGTCTCCTCGCTATTCATGGCCAAAACCATTGGGATAATAAATATGGCAGCCATCAAGATAGGGCCAAGGAGTGTCATAATAATAAATGAGCGCTTTTTAACGCGAGAGAGATACTCCCGCTGTATAATTAAATGGGTTTTATTCATGGTTTTGGCGTTTTTCCGATTCATGGTTTTGCGCTGTTACGTTACGGATAAAAATTTCATTCATGGTGGGGAGCACCTCCTCCATCATGGTTAACTCTCCATATTCCAACAACATTGTGGTGAGTTCATTGGGACTCTCATCGCCCGGAATCTTCACGGTTATGGCCGTATCGTTCTCCTCCTGTGACTGTTGCACCACTTTGATGTGGTGAGGGATGATCGTATCGGGTTGTGCTGTCAGGTTCTTGAGCACGTAACGATAGGTGTTGGTACGATGCTCCCGTTTGATCTGTTTCATGTTACCCTCAAGAATCTTCTTCGATTTATGGATAAGCGCAATATGATCGCAAAGCTCTTCTACCGAGGCCATGTTATGGGTGGAAAAAATAATGGTGGAGCCTTTCTCGCGCAATTTTAGAATCTCTTCCGTTAACAGGTTGACGTTGATGGGGTCAAAGCCGGAAAAGGGCTCGTCGAAGATGAGCAGGTCCGGTTCATGAAGGATGGTGGTGATAAATTGGATCTTCTGTGCCATCCCCTTGGAGAGCTCTTCCAACTTTTTATCCCACCAGTTGAGGATGCCGAATTTCTCGAACCACTCTTTCAGTTTTTTGATGGCCTGACCTTTGGGGATTCCCTTAAGCTGTGCCAAATAGAGCGCCTGTTCTCCCACCTTCATCTTTTTATATAGCCCTCGCTCCTCCGGGAGATAACCGATACGGCTGATGTGGGAGGGATTCAATTCTTCTCCATCAAACCACAGCGTACCCGTGTCGGGAGCAGTAATCTGATTAATAATACGAATAAACGTAGTTTTTCCGGCACCATTGGGGCCCAACAGGCCATAAATACTCTGTTTTTTTAAATGAATACTTACCCGATCCAATGCCAGATGGTGCTGATATTGCTTTGATATATTTTCTGCTACAAAGAAATCCATAAAATACCCTCTTATTTTAACGCAACGAAAATACGCCTTTTTTATCATTAGTGTTCGGTAAAAGTATTTTAAGTAAAAAAGAGGGCTGAGTGCGTTTTTTACCATCCTCTTGCAACCGCATTATCCTTAATTGTTTCAAAAGCCTTTTTATTTGTCCCGGCCTTATCAAATGTTCTGAGACCTAAGGTTCTTAAATACTCGATGAATTCACTGTCAGATATGCCATAAGGTTCTGCCGCATCCATTGCACCCTGTTTAGATAGGTTATTCAACCTAACGATACTAATGGATTTAATGCTATTGGCATGAGAATCCCATGCCTTAAAAAAGTTACAAAAGAAATTTGCCTGTTTCTCTTCACTGCTATTATTTGTCTCACTTGATGGATAACCAACCTCCTGCATGTAAATTGGTTTTGTGTCAAAAGCGGTACTTAAATTATCTAAATCACTAAAAACAGTGCTGGGTTCTTTTACCCTAAAATCGTTATTTATCGGATAATAGGTTACGCCTAAAATATCAACACTTTGCAAAAGGGTATTAAACCGAGTCGGGTTTTGAAGCAAACCATAACAAGTTCCTGTAAATCCAACTTTTACATTAGGATTGATGCTGTGTATATAATTGGTTATTTCGTGTAAAAAGAAGCCATAATCTTCCCAAAAAACAGGTGATTCGTTTGATGTGTTATACCCATCAATCTCATTGCCAATCTGAATATTAAGTAACGTGTTGGAGTTTATCTTCGTAAATACAAAATCAACCACTGACTTGAATCTATTGATCATTTCAAAATCGTTAAAACGAACGTTTTCTAAATCATAAGGAACCATTTTTCCCGTCAAATCAATAGGTCTTATGGTCAAGCTAAGTTTTAAATTATTAGCTACGGCAACTTGTCCCAACAATTCTATTGCATTGTAGGGGTCTACGTAGTGGTTCGGAGTAGTTTCAATAAAACGCCAGGGTAGATGAAGAGCGATGAAATTTATACCTAATTCTTTGGCTAAATCAATATTCTGATCAAAAGTGTTGCTTTCTGTTAAATCTAACAAGTCGAGACCTAAAACTCTATTTCCCTTTGGAAGGGGATTATCCATTTCACATTCCGGAAAATTATCCGCAATAGGTCCGTCTTTTGAACAAGCACAAAATAGTGTTAATAAAACGATACTAACCAATAATAAATTCTTCATAATATTGGTTTTTCATGTTGACTTTTTTGTTAGTTATTGCTTTTTAATGATTTATATCCTGTTGTAGATGCCTTGCATGATGCTCACGCAGGGTTCGCCTCCTTATTCCCCGTGATTTAGCGAACTGCCGTATACGAGACCCGTACGTACAGTGGTTTACCTGTCTTCTACCTTTGGAGGAAGAGGCAGCACTGGCAGTCATTCGGTCGTTAGCCGTTTACTCGATTGTGCGTTCGTCTTTCTTTGTTTTTTATCAATATGTTTTTTTCCCATAATGAGCATGTCGATGACAATTTGGGCAAAGTCCAATTGAATTTTCCACAGTATCATCTCCGTCTTCACTTAATGGAATGATATGGTGAACTTCCAAAAATGGCGAATCATCAAGGTCTCTATTAAAGGGAGCTTGTTTTCCACATTTTTCACAAATACCATTTGCTCGTTTAAGAACTTCTGCAACAACATAAGGGTTTCTGATGAAAACGGCATGACTTATTATTGTTCGTTTCGGTTTTGATTTAGCCTTTTTTAGTTCTTCAAGTCTTTTTGATGGTTTTAACTTTAATGCCTTCTTTATTTTCTTCTTCTCCTCAGCTATAAAGTCATTAAGTGTTTGTAAATCTGTTAGTTCATAGATAGGATTACTCACTTGTTCTGAATGATTCTGTGCTAAATATTCAATGGCGCCTTTTGAGTGAGCCTTTCTCATCTGAGGCATTTGATATGTCTTTATTGCTTCCTTGATAAAATCCTTATTGCTCCTTTGAAAATGGTCTATATAATTTTCAATTCCCTTTGTTGGCAACAAACAACCAATGCTATTTTTTGTCTTTGCTAAACAATCCGGAACATCATCAATATTAACGGAATCAATTCTTCTTTTCTTTATATGTCCACGGTATTTAACTGGGAGTTTGTAATTATTCACAACTGGTTTTAGCGTTACTCTATCACATAGAATAAGAACTTCATTCTTTTTGATCTGAATACAATATTCATGTCCTGTATTAAATCGAATAAATTGTCCATTTTTATTGGTAATAATTTTTCAAAAACTCTTTGTGCGTCATTAACACTATTTCTATCAATATTTTTCATTAATGTTATCTATTATGATTCTACCAACGGTCCTACAACATCCCGGGGCTTCTCACCGTTCTCCTGCCTGGGGGGGATAAGTCCATGATTGTGCAGTTTCGTAAAGGCTGCACACGTCATAAGGCGAGAAGCCCTGAGCTGATGCGGTTCAGTTCCCTTCAGGCGTGCACAGCATTGGCTCTAGCGTATGAACAGTGCGGGATTTGAAAGCAATAAATTTTCAAATCTGCACGGCTCGTAAACACTTGCCGTGCTTCTATTCTTTACACTTCCAAAAATACAAAATAAACACAAAAGTGCAGACAAAATGAAACACTTTTTCAACTCCCAACATTGCCCGTATTCTTTATTCACACCCTATTCCCCATGATTTAGAGAACCGTTATCGTATACGAGCCCCATATGTACAGTGCTACTTCGAAGAACTCAGCAGCACTGTGAGAGAGGCACTGACGGTCACCCGGCTCTCTACTCGATTGTAGCCAGTTCTTTCTCTATTTCTTCGATGGTCGGTAATTCAGGTTTTAAGTTAGTCGGTATGGATCTTACGATATCATATTCCGCTACTCCAATCGGTTGTGTTGTCCCTCGTAAAGCGTATTCAGCTATTACTTCCGATTTACTTTTACAGAGAAGCAAACCAATTGTTGGATTTTCAGATTCACTTTTCATTAAGTCATCAACTGCCGAAAGATATAAATTTATTTTTCCTGCATATTCAGCCCTGAATTTTATCGATTTTAGTTCTACAACCACATAGCATTTCAATTTAATATGATAGAAAAGTAAATCAATAAAAAAATCCTCTCCATCAATTTTTACTGGAACTTGTCGTCCGACAAATGAGAATCCACCCCCAAGTTCGAGTAGAAAAGAAGTAATGTGCTTTACGAGTTGTTCTTCAATGTCTTTTTCTAATGCTTTTTCTTTTAAAGTCAAAAAATCAAATTTGTAAGGGTCTTTCAGTGTCTCAATTGCTAGTTCAGATTGCGGAGTTGGTAGTGTATCTTTAAAATTCGTTATTGCCTTCCCTGAACGATTATAGAAATCCAAATCTATCTGATGTGCTAAGACAGATCTTGACCAATTATTTTCAACAGTTTTATTGATGTAAAACACAGCCTCCTCAATACTTGCAGATTTTGTAATAATTAGGACGTTATGTCCCCATGGAATTTGTCCAACAAGTTGCTGGACTTTTTCAATATCAAGTCCGGATTTCGTATAAAACTCGTACCATTTCCTCATTGAGAAAAGATTTGAACGAGAAAACCCTTGTTGATTCGGAAAATGATTTCTTAAATCCTTTGATACATTTTCAACAACCGATGCACCCCATTTCGTAAGGTTAATTTTCTCAGAAATAGACTTTCCAATCCGCCAGTATAAGTCTAAAAGTGTCTGATTAACCGAAATAGAAGCTTTAATCTGAGACTTCTGAACCTCCGATTTCAACTCCTCAATCCACCTTTTATATTCGCTTGTATTTTGAATTAATTCCATTTAATGATATTTTTTCCAAAGATAGATTCTTTTAGAGTAAATTATTGTTATACAGATTATTTCCTCGAATTGGCTACCACAATCCAGAACTTCTCGCCGTTCCCTTGGCCAATGCTACGTATGTCCGAAGAGAATTGCACCGCATCACACAAATATATGCAATTAATCATCATTAACGAAAAAAACAACGAAAAATCCTTTGCTATTCTGTTTGATAAATAGATAGTGTGGGCTTGTTATTCGTTATCCTTTATATGATAAGTCGTACATAGGTAGAGTCCGTCTATAAAGTCCGACTTCTTCGTTACGCTTGTCTTCCAAATGGTCATTTACCCCAGTAAACTCCCATTTTTCAGCCTTCGCAAGCCTCGAATTCGAACTTTCTATACAGCCGCTGCTCAAAACGCTGACTTTATGGACAGACACTCGGTATAGAGACGCTTTTGTCTCCGCCCCAAACAGAAACAACAACAGCGTGAATTGCCCGTCTCACCCGCTTTGATGCCAAACAATCTCCACACAGTAAGCAAGGCAGAAGGGTAGGGGAGCGGATATACCACGTATCCGTTCGCCGGCACAAAGCAAGCGCTTTTTACTGCAACAACTTTTTTATTAGCCTCTCTGTTTTTTACGCTTTTTCAAGCGTAGTGGGATGGTATTGCCTATACTTCTGGTTTTTGGTCAAAAACAGGCATGCTCATACTTCAAAAGTGCAAAATACAGCCGTAAAGGTCTTCTCCTCTATTCCAAGCCAAGCAAGAGTAATACCAAAATTGCAATCAAAAACTGCTAAAAACCTTTATGACGCACATAGCTACTCGCCTAAGACCGGGATGTCGTTCAACCGGGAC
>PDRJ01000039.1 GCA_002748065.1 Bacteroidota bacterium | reverse complement strand
AAAGAATGTGAATTTAGATATAATTGTAGAAATAAAAACTTATACCTACTTTTGCTTAAAAGTTTTAGAAATAACCCTCTAAAGTTATCTTGAACCTAATTTTATTATCAACATTTATTACAGGAATTCCTGCTTTATTTGCCTTTATAATTGCAGGAATTATTGTCTCTGAATTTATCGGGACAACACAAATAGCATCCACTCCTTGAGTTATGTAATTTTCTATAATCTGATTTTGTTTTAGTTCATCAGGACTTGCTTGAACCAATACTTCAAGTTTTGAATTGCTTTTTGATTTCGCTCCATTTGTCATATTAACAAAGAAAGGATTTTCAAGTGTTGGCACAAGATAACCTATTTTTATCACTCCAACATTTGTCTTAGATGAATTCTGATAAATGAAATATCCTACAATAGTGATAATAACTATTGTGAAGACTGCGAATAAAGTTGATTTAGTGTTTTTCATTTTTTAATATTTTAAAATTATTATTAATTGATACAGATATTATTATTATTATTCCTATTAAGATATATTGATAATAAGAAGGAACATTCATAATGGAAAGTCCATTGTTAATAACCCCTAATATCAAAACGCCCACAAACGTTCCCGTTATAGAACCTTTTCCTCCTGATAAGTCGGCACCACCGATTACAACTGCGGCAATTGCTGTAAGTTCATAAAGTACTCCTGACTGAGGTTGTGCAGCATTAAGTGACCCTACTAAAAGTACTGCAGCAACTGCAGACAATGCTCCACACACGGTATAAATTATAATAGAATAATTCACAACTTTAATTCCATTAAAATAGGAAGCTTTTCTATTACCTCCTATTGCAAATAAATACTTTCCCGGATAAGTTTTGTTAAGCCCTATCCACAATAATATTGCCAGTAAGATAAAGATGAAAGAAGAAACATTAATCCCAAGAAATGAAGAGTTTATAATACTGTTAAAATTAATACTTCCTAATGAAATAGATTTACTCTGGCTAAGCATCAAAGCTAAACCTCTTGCAATACTCATCATTCCAAGAGTAACAATAAATGGTGGAATTTTTCCTTTTTCTATTGTAATACCATTCAACAAACCAATTAAAGCCCCAGTAAGTAAAGCAACTATTATTGATATAAGCATCCCTAATCCAGAAACAATAGATAAAGCAAATAAAATACTACATAATGCGACTATTGAACCCACAGAAAGGTCAATTCCGCCAATAATTATTATCAAAGTCATACCTAAACTGACTATACCTATAATTGAATTCTGGCTTAATATGTTTAATAAATTATCTATTTTCAAAAACGCAGGATTTAACAATCCAAATACCATAATTAGCAGTATAAGAACAATAAGTAGATTATATTTTTTTATATTTTTCAACATGTTTCTTTTATTCCAATATTTCTAGACTTTAATTTTAGTTTTTCTCCTTCATCGCTGGTAATCAATATAAACGATTTACCCATATTTGCCATTTCCAATATTGTGTTATGGATTATAGATTTTGACTTTAAATCAATACCTGACGTTGGCTCTATTAGAATTAGAATATCAAAGTCAGCAAGTATCCATCTTGTAAAAATAATCTTTTGTTGATTACCACCACTTAATTCATTAATATTCTGATCCCAATTTTCATATTTAAGTTCCAATTTGTTAACAATGCTATTTATAGCATCTATTTCTTTATTTCTAATGAGAATATTATCTTTATGTTGTTGTGAATTAGCAATAAGATTATCCATTATTGATAAGTTGGGATAAATACCTTCAATATCTCTATTACTAGGGATGATACCAACGTTATATTTAGAGTGAAGGTTTAGCCAGTCATAAAGTTTATACCCTATTTCTTGGTTTAAAGAACTATCTTTTGTATTAATTGACACTGTTTCTCCTTTAAAAAGTTCAAAGTCCAATTTGAGTTCTCTATTGATTTGGCAATTAATATGATATGGGGATAATTTAGGGAATTCTATCTTAGGAGGTTCACTATCTTTTGAAATAAATAGATTAATAACTTCTTTTTTATCTGTATTAGCAACAGGTTTTTGAGACATCAATTTTCCATTCTTTAAAACAATAATTTCATCAGATATAGTAAAAACTTCATCAATTTTATGACTTATAAATAATATCGATACACCTCGACTTTTTAAACCACCTAAAAGAGTGGTGAATTTTTGAAAATCTTTATTACTTAAATCAGTCGTACTTTCGTCAAATATGTAAACATTTGAATCAAACAAAATAGCCTTACAAATAGCTAAGATTTGTTTTTGATAATTAGTTAACTGATGCACTTTCTTATTAAAATAAGATAGATTAATTTTCAAAGTGTTTTGAATTTGTTCTAAATTGGGAATGTTGGTTTCATTTTTATACCAAAATAGATTATTTAACTGATTGTGGGCTATTTTTATGTTCTCCCAACCAGTAAGATTGGATAATAAGCCAAAATCTTGGGGCATATAAGAAATACCTAATTTCAAGGCTTCTCTATAACCTTTAAATTCCAATTTTCTTCCTTGATAATTTATATTTCCACTAGATATTTTTTCTACACCGCATAAAATTTTTACAAGAGTAGATTTCCCTGCTCCATTCGGACCATAAATTGATGTTATTTGTCCTTCTTTCAATTGAAGCGAGATGTTATCAAGAGCAATGGTTTTACCATATATTTTGGTAACATTTTGTAACTCAAATAATATATCATTCTTATTTTTCAAAATATCAATTTATCGTTTACTCTTTTTTATCACTCTAAACAAAACCCATAACCATCATTAAATCTGTTAGTTAACGCAGATTGCAGAGAACGGCCAGGGGCTTCTCGCCGTTTCCCGCCAGGGGTATGGCGTTAAGTCCATGATGTGTGCAGTTCCGTAAGGGCTGCACACATCATAGGGCGAGAAGCCCCAAGCCGATGCTGTGCATGACCGAAGGGAATTGCACAGCATCACACAAATATATGCAATTAACTATCATTAACAAAAAAAACAGTGAAAAAACTTTTATATATTGTTTGATAAATAAATCATCGTGTGTGATTGTTATTCTTTATCTTTACCACAATATCGTTTTACGCTTGGAGCCTATCCGCAGAAAAAGGTGATATGGATTAAGTTTAAGTAGGATAAAACCCGGATCCATAACTTGAAATCGAAATTCCCCTCTGCCAAATGGAGTCGCTTAGTGCGGTGTTGGTACCTCTTCGACCTTCTCTATCAAAAGCATAACCCTCCGTGTCTCTAACAGCCTTCGATGGTGAGTTCCAGGTGTTTCCGGGCGTAGTTGATAACCGCTTGGTGTTGTAGCAGGAGTTCGCTGCCGATTACGCCGTCAATGGGGGGGAGGTCCAGCTGGCTGTAGGAGGCGTTGACGTGCTGCATGTCGATAACGACTACCGGGTACTCCGAGAGGCATAGCGTTCCTATACAGAAGGTGTTAAGGATGGCGCCAGCGCTCTCCATGGTGTTGGTGCCCAGGCCGGTTCCCGTCTTCTCCAACCCCTCCAGATCCTCTTCGCTGATGGCCGGGATTTGGACGATGCGTTGACGGTCGAAGCAGGTGCGTGATGCGCCTGTATCGATGAGCATGCGTACCTCCTTCCCGTTTACCCGGGCTGTGATCATAAGGTGGTATCCCTCCTCCAGGGGAACAAACTCCAGGGGTATGATGGTGGTGCTCTTCATAAGAGGGACAAAGGTACAATTATAACAGTTCCTCCCGCAGGAATTGGGCGGTATAGCTCTTTTCGTGGTTGAGAAGGGCTTCCGGGGTGCCCTCGGCAATGATCCTTCCTCCCCCTACGCCTCCTTCCGGGCCGATGTCGATAAGATGATCCGCCACTTTTATCACGTCCATGTTATGCTCAATCACCAAAATGGTATTGCCCCGGTCTGCCAGCCTTTGCAACACCTCCAGCAGGATCTTGATATCATGGAAGTGAAGCCCTGTGGTGGGTTCGTCTAAGATGTAGAGGGTCTTCCCGGTATCTCTCTTGGAGAGTTCCGAGGCGAGCTTCACCCGCTGTGCTTCCCCTCCGGAGAGCGTTGTGGCAGATTGCCCAAGGGTGAGATAGCCCAACCCTACCTCCTGAAGTGTTTTGATCTTTCGGATGATGGAGGGGATGTGTTGGAAGAAGAGAACCGCCTGGTTGATGGTCATATTGAGCACATCGTTGATGCTTTTCCCCTTATAGCGTACCTCCAGGGTCTCCCTGTTGTAGCGCTGTCCGTGGCAGGCTTCGCAATGCACATGCACGTCGGGGAGGAAGTTCATCTCAATGAGCTTCACGCCTGCTCCCTGGCAGGTCTCGCAGCGCCCTCCCTTCACGTTGAAGCTAAACCGCCCCGGCTTATAGCCTCGTATTTTGGCTTCGGGGAGTTCCACAAAGAGTTTACGGATCTCGGTGAAGACGCCGGTATAGGTGGCCGGATTGGAACGTGGCGTGCGGCCAATGGGCGATTGGTCAATCTCAATGACTTTGTCAATATGTTCGGCCCCTTCAAGGCTATCAAAGGGTAGGGGCTGCTTCTCGGAGGCGTAGAGTCTCCGGCTGAGTTCCGGATAGAGGGTCTGGTTGATAAGCGATGATTTTCCACTCCCGGAGACGCCCGTGACACAGATAAAGGTGCCCAACGGGAGGGAGAGGGAGACCGCTTTGAGGTTGTTCCCCCGGGCGCCTTTGAGCCGCAGGTGCTTTCCGTTGCCCTCCCTGCGCTGCTCGGGTATCGCAATGGTGCGCTTCCGCGTTAAGTACTGACAGGTGATGGAGTCGCTTTGCCGGAGGGCTTGGGGCGCTCCCTTCGCTACGATCTCGCCCCCATGTGTTCCCGCTCCCGGCCCCATGTCAATGACATGGTCGGCACTCTCAATCATCTCCCGGTCGTGCTCCACCACAATCACCGAGTTCCCCAGGTCTCTCAACTCTTTCAGTGCCTTGATAAGGCGGATGTTGTCCCGCTGGTGAAGCCCGATGCTGGGCTCATCCAGGATGTAGAGCACCCCCGTAAGCTGGGATCCGATCTGGGTGGCAAGACGAATACGTTGACTCTCTCCACCGCTGAGGCTCTTGGCCTGTCGGTTGAGGGTGAGGTAGTCCAAACCCACGTCCAGGAGAAAACCCACCCGGGTCCTGAGCTCCCTGAGGATCTCATGGGCCACCCGTTGTTGCCGATGGCTAAAGGAGTGGTCAATGTGTGTGAGCCATTGGAAGAGTTGGGAGAGGTCCATGGAGGCCACTTCGCTGATGTTCTTCCCCCCAATCTTAACGTGCAGGCTCTCCCGCTTTAGGCGCTGCCCATGGCATTGGGGACAGGTGGTGTTGTGCATAAAACGTTCCGCCCATCGTTTGATGCCTTTGCTGTTGCTCACCTCCGCCTGGCTGCGGATGAAGTTGATTACGCCCTCAAAGGAGAGGTCGTAGGTGGTATGCACACCCAGGTATTCATTCTTTACCTGGATGGTTTTGTTGCTGCCGTAAAGGATCATCTCCAGGGCCTCCTCCGGGATCGCCTTTATGGGGGTGTGTAGCTTGAACCCAAAGTGTTCCCCAATGGCCTCCATCTGGCGGAAGATCCAGTTCTCCTTGTAGGTGCCCAGGGGGGTCAGCCCACCCTGTTTTATGCTGAGGGTATCATCCGGAATCACCTTTTGCAGGTCGATCTCGGGGATGCTTCCCAGTCCGTTGCACCGGGGGCAAGCGCCATAGGGCGAGTTGAAACTAAAGGAGTTGGGTTCCGGTTCGCGATAGGAGAGGCCTGTGGAGGGGCACATAAGGAGCTTGCTGTAGTATTTGCTCTCCTTTGAGGCCATATCCTGGATGATCAGCACCCCATCACCGGCCTTCATGGCACTGGCGATTCCCTCTTTCATGCGCCGCAGCCCCTCTTTGTGGAGGGTGAACCGATCGATGACCACCTCGATGTCGTGCACCTTATAGCGATCCACCTGCATCCCCCATTGGATCTCCTTAATCTCTCCGTCCACCCGCACCCGAAGATACCCTTGCCGGCGAATTTGCTCAAAGAGCTCCCGGTAATGTCCCTTCCGCCCCTTCACCAGGGGGGCAAGGATCAGGATATCTCTCTCCCGGTAGGTGTCCAGGATAAGTTGGGTGAGTTGCTCCTCCGTGTAGCGTACCATCTTTTCACCGGTGTGATAGGAGAACGCTTCGCCCACACGGGCAAAGAGCAACCGGAGGAAGTCGTACACCTCGGTGATGGTGCCCACCGTGGAGCGGGGATTCTTCCCGGTGGTCTTCTGTTCAATGGCAATCACGGGACTGAGTCCGGTGATCTGGTCCACTTCGGGACGTTCCATGCTGCCAATAAACTGGCGTGCATAGGCCGAGAAGGTCTCCATATAGCGCCGCTGCCCCTCCGCATAGAGGGTGTCGAAGGCCAGAGAGGACTTTCCACTGCCGCTGAGCCCGGTGATAACCACCAGTTGGTTCCGAGGAATGGTAACGTTGATATCCTTGAGGTTGTGAACCTTCGCACCGTAAACGTTGAGATACTGCTCCAAACTTCCTCGCTTTAAAATGGGTTATCGATCTCTTTAAAAAAGGGGGCGTTGCTGTCTCGTTCGGAGAGCTCCGGATCTGCAATGTCCCAGGCGATCCCTACGGTGGGGTCATCCCAACGGAAAGAGACTTCCGATGCCTTATGGTAAACCTGGGTACACTTGTAGTTGACGATGGTTCCCTCCTCTTTGGAGAGAAACCCGTGGGCAAATCCCTCGGGAATAAAAAACATCAGTTTGTTCTCCTCGGAGAGCGTTACTTGCACATGCTGCAGGTAGGTGGGAGACCCTTTCCGAAGGTCAACGCCCACGTCCACAATGGCGCCTTTGATCACCCGAACCAGTTTGCCCTGCGCAAAGGGCGGTTTCTGAAAGTGCATCCCCCGGAGTATCCCTTTGGCCGACTTTGACTCGTTGTCCTGCATAAAATCGTAGTTGAACCCCAGCTCTTCGAGCCGTTTTTTGTTCCAGGACTCAAAAAAATAGCCCCTCTCATCCGGAAAGACGGAAGGTTTTATGATGACCAGGTCTTTGATGCGTGTCTGTATGATCTCCATCGCCTCTTTTGTTTCTGTGGGGAACTATGAACGGTTGTTTTACAGATGAATACACTCTTCGTAAGCGTGGGTAACCGCCTCCATGATCGCTTCGGAGCGGGTAGGGTGGGGGTGGACGGATTTGATAATCTCATGCCCGGTAGTTTCCAGTTTGCGGGCGACGATTACCTCGGCGATCATCTCTGTGACGTTTTCGCCAATCATGTGTGCCCCCAGCCACTCACCATACTTAGCATCGAAGATCACTTTGATAAAGCCATCCTGGTTGCCCGATGCCGCGGCTTTTCCCGAGGCGGAGAAGGGGAATTTTCCCACTTTGATTTCCCGTCCCTGCTCTTTGGCCTGTTTCTCGGTGAGGCCCACTGAGGCCACCTCCGGAGTGGTGTAGGTGCAGGAGGGGATATTGCTGTAATCCACGGTTTCCACCTCCATGCCGGCAATCTTCTCGATGCAGCAGATCCCTTCTGCCGAAGCCACGTGTGCCAGTGCCGGCCCATGAACGATATCGCCGATGGCATAGACGCCCTCTATGTTGGTCTGGTAGTAGTCGTTGACCGTTATTTTTCCCTTTTCCGTTTGAATTCCGGTCTCTTCCAGGCCGATGCCCTCCAGGTTGGGTTGGATTCCTACGGCGGAGAGGACAATGTCGGCATTCAGCACCTCTTCTCCCTTTTTGGTCTCCACGTTGATAGTGCACTGGTCGTTCTCCACGGTCACCTCTTTCACAGAGGCACCGGTCATAATCTTCATGCCCATCTTCTTAAAGGAACGGGCCAGCTGTTTGCTCACCTCTTCGTCCTCAATGGGAAGGATGTTGGGAAGGTATTCGATCAGCGTCACTTTTGTGCCGATGCTTTGATAGAAATAGGCAAACTCTGATCCGATGGCTCCTGAGCCTACCACAACCATGGTTTTGGGCTGTTGTGGCAGTGTCATGGCTTCACGGTAACCGATGATTCGTTTTCCGTCCTGCTTCATAAAGGGAAGCTCTTTGGAGCGTGCGCCGGTGGCCAGAATGGTGTGTTTGGCCTTATAGATGGTCGCTTTCCCTTCCGTGTCGGTCACCTCTACCTGTTTTCCGGGAAGCACTTTGCCAAATCCTTTTATCACCGTAATGTTATTTTTCTTTAACAGAAATTGTACCCCTTTACTCATTCCTTCAGCCACTCCCCGGCTTCGTTGAATTACCCTGGGGAAGTCCACTTGGGGGGTCGCTTTGTCGAAGGTAATGCCGTAGTCGTTAAGGTGTTTGGTGTAGTTAAAGACCTGTGCACTTTTCAGGAGTGCCTTGGTGGGGATACAGCCCCAGTTCAGGCAGATCCCGCCAAGGGATTCCTTTTCTACCACTGCCGTTTTAAAACCAAGTTGTGCGGCTCGTATAGCCGTAACGTAACCTCCGGGGCCACTACCAATTACCATTACATCGTATTCCATTATATTGCTTTTTTTTGCGAAATTAAAAAACTTTTATGAACTCTCGGGGCGGCGGTACAGGGACTTTCATGCCCGGTATTGGTACCGTTTCCAGCAAGGAAAAGAGCGATGACACGCCTCCCGCTCAGGTAAACAAAAGAGATGCCCCATTGTTGAGGCACCTCTCCTGTTTTTTACCTTTTTTGAAGCCAGGCATAACGAGGAAGTCGGACGTTATAGACAGACGCTATCTACATTCGGCAATGGCATCATTCACATTATCCACATAGTCACCAATCTTTTCACTCATGGAGATAAGGTCGGAGAAGTAGGTGCCTGTATTGATGCTATACTGTTGTTTTTTAAGCGCCTTAGAGTTCTCCTTTTTGAGTTTATCGCGTAGCATATTGATGCTTTTCTCCAATTCATTTCCTGGTGTCAAGTTCACCTTATGGTAGTCTCCCTTCAGGTTTGCCATCATGTTGGAGAGCGCCTCATTGACCAGCGCAAACATTTCGCTGAGCTCATTGCGTTGTTTTTGGGTAAACCATACCTTTCTTTCGTTCTTTTTCTCAATGGTTTTGGCGATGTTATAGCAGCTGTCGGCGGCGCTTTCCAGCTCATCCACAATCTTCAGCATGGCCGAGATTCGTTGTGACCCTTCGATACTCAGGTCTCCTTCGGTAATCTTGGTGATATATTTGGTGATCTCCACCTCCAGTTTATCGGTGATATCCTCATAAACCCCCATTTTATGTAGGTGGTTGGTGTAGGTTTTATCGTTCTTTTCCACAAGGAGTTCGGGGATGATTTTAAACATTTTAATCACCTTTTCCCCCATATAGACGATCTCTTTTTTTGCCTGAAGGGTTGAGAGCTCTGCTGTAGAGAGATAGCCACTGGAAATATAGTGGAGACGGAACTCTTCGTCCGAGCCTTTTGATGGAACCATGCGTATGGTGATTCTGGCAATGAGGCTGCCAAACCACACCAGTATAAGGGTGTTGATGAGGTTAAAGGCCGTATGGAAGATGGAGAGGGCGATGGTCATATTTGCTTGTACCTTGGGATTCGAGATCTCTCCAAAGACAGAGATACCCACACTCTTTTGGATAAAGTAGTCGATACCGTTGAGGAAGGGGTGAAAGAGGAGGAGGATCCAGATCACTCCGAAGACGTTGAAGATAAAGTGTGCCCTGGCCGCTCGTTTGGCAGAGACATTGGCCACGATGGCCGCAATATTTGCCGTGATGGTCGTACCGATATTCTCTCCAAGCACCATGGCCGCAGCAAGCTCGAAGGGAATGATCCCATTGTAGCAGAGAACCAATGTTAAGGCCATGGTGGCACTTGAAGATTGGATGGCAATGGTAAGCAGTGTGCCGATGAGGATAAAGAGAAAGATGGAGCCATACCCTCCGTGTGTGTAGTTTGACAAAAATTCGAACAGTTCGGGGTTGTTTTTGACATCCGGTACCGACTCTTTGAGAAATTGAAGCCCGATAAACAGAATGGCAAACCCCAGTACAAACTCACCCCAGGACTTGCGTTTCCCCTTTTTTGAAAACATTAAAGGCAGGAAAATACCGATAAGGGGCAGGCTCAACGCACTGATGGAGACCTTGAACCCCAGGAGCGAGATGATCCATGCGGTGACCGTGGTGCCAATGTTGGCACCCATAATGACCCCAATGGCTCCGGTGAGGGTTAGGAGCCCGGCATTCACAAAACTGACAATCATTACCGTGGTGGCCGAGGAGGATTGGATGACCGTGGTGATTAGAAAACCTGTTAAAACCCCCCTAAGGCGATTTTGGGTCATGGCATTGAGGATGTTACGCATGCGTGCTCCCGCTACCTTTTGCAGGGCCTCACTCATTAACTTCATTCCGAAAAGAAATAGCCCCAATGAACCTAGTAGGGTTAGAATCTGCTCAATAGTTTGGAAAAATGACATCGGATTAGCGTTTTGTTAGTTCTTCAGTTTAGATCGTATAATAGCGTTTCTTCTCATATACAATGATAGGGATATTTTGTATGGGTTTTCGTTCGATGGGAAGAATTAATAATAACTTAAAGTTGTGGCGTGATCTCAAGAAAAGATAAAGGCCACCAGCCTGATGCATGGTGGCCCTGGAATAGGCGATCTATTTTATCTGTTTCTATTTTTGTAGCCTTTGGCTGGGTTTGACGGCAATGTTCGCAAAAAATTGTCGCTCAACCTCGGACTTCCGACTTCGGTCTCCCGTCTTCCGTCTCCCGTCTTCCGTCTCCCGTCTTCCGTCTTCCGTCTTCCGTCTTCTGACTTCGGTCTTCGGTCTCCCGTCTTCTGTCTTCCGTCTTCCGTCTTCTGTCTTCGGTCTCCCGTCTTCCGTCTTCCGTCTTCCGTCTTCGGTCTTCGGTCTTCGGTCTCCCGTCTTCTGTCTTCCGTCTTCCGTCTTCCGTCTTCTGACTTCGGTCTTCGGTCTTCGGTCTTCGGTCTCCCGTCTTCTGTCTTCCGTCTTCCGTCTTCCGTCTTCTGACTTCTGACTTCGGTCTTCTGTCTTCCGTCTCCCGTCTTCCAACTTCCATCCCCACAATCATTTCGTTGTATCTCTAAAAGTTAGTTGTGGATGTTCTATTTAATATTCTGTAAATCAATGACTTTGTCGGTGAATTGTGCCTTCTCAATGTTACGCAGGGTATTTATTCCATCCCTGTGGGCTACCTGATCGCTAACGGTGGTGATGCCGTCGTTGGTGGTTATGGTGTATTCGGTAGAGATCCCCGAAAAGATAACGCTATTTGTTCCCGTGTTGCCCGTGATATCATTGTCCAACTCATTAACCGTAACCGTGTTGTCGTTGGAACCTAAAAGGGTGATGTCTTTCAGGTACCTGGAGTGGTGTGTATAAGGTTTTGAAGGGTCGAACTTTAGGGAGAAATTACCCTCTAAATTTGCATCAATCCGTGCATTGTAGGTGAAGTATGGATGAAAGAATTTGTTCTCCATCAGGGCATAACCCAGGGGATCGTCGGTTGCAACATCGGCTCTCGTTTTTCCCACATAGATCCCCCACATTCCGTGTGTAGTGCTTTCTGTCCATGCTCCCCAAAGCCCATAGTAGCTATCGACCACAGAAGCCAGATACTCTTGACTCAGGCTATTTTCGGCCGTCAACTCATCGATCCACTCCTGTTGGCCAATGCCCCATAAATGATTGGATAGGGCCTGTTGTTGCGCAGCTCTTATTTCCGCTTGATAGGCCGGTGCCGCGCCGGGAGTCCCATTGGTGCCATCTACGCCAATCCCATTGTCATGCACCAAATGCAGGATCTCTTCAAAAGTGGCATCCCGGTGTTCATACTCCTGGTTCATATACCAGGGGTGCCCTTCCACCTGGATCTCATTCTGGTATAAGGGTTGTCCCATAATCTTATTGCCCACAGGATTGCTGCCATCATCTTGTCCGTTTAATAGACACAGGATTGCGTTGTTTTCAACCATTTTACGGGCAACAGCTGATTTATCGGCTCCATACACCGATCCGGGATAATCGGTGAGGTAAAATTCTAAAACACTTCGGCATCTGATGATCTGTTCATCGGTGAGGTTGGACTGTGCCACAATATGGATATTTCCTCCGTCGGGGGTGGTAACCTTTGTGTAACGGTTAAAGTTTTTTCGATAAACCTTCTCCAAATCGGAAGGGATCTTGTTGCTGATCCCCTGGGCAGAGATGACTTCTGGTGTTGGATCTTTCTCTTTACATGAAGCAAGGGTTAATACGCCTAATATAATGAGTGCAAGTGATAGAATGGTGTTTTTCATGGGTTTATGTTTTGTGGTTCTTGGCTGTTGGTTTTTAGCCTTTCGTAAAAAAAGTTTCCCGTCTCCCGTCTTCCGACTTTGGTCTTCCGTCTCCCAGACCTCCCTGTTCTTGTATAAAGCGATCCACGCAATCAGCCCACTTCTCGTAGGTTGATCGGTCCAACGGGAAATGCGCTCCTTCAAAACGACAATAGCTCTTTCGGGTAGATGGGATCTGTTGAAACATCTTCTCACTGTAGAGACTTGGGATCATCTGATCTCCTTCCGGTTGGCACACTAAAATGGGTTTATCATACTTTTGATGGCCTTGGTCCGGTTTTGATTGGGTGATTAAAGAGAGGATTCCGCGCAAACTGATGAATGTTCCTGCTTGAGGGTCTTTTTTTAGTAGGTTGTTGAATGCGGGACTATCGGTTAGGGTGTCGTACGAAATGGTGTAGTAGGTTTTTAGGCGTAATCTTCCCCAAAGCTTTGCCAATACCCTTAAAAGAGGGATCAGGGGATAGGTTAGCCCCTTTGTGGTGGTCTCTTTGCGTATAAACGCTCTATCCGATAGATCCCATAAGCACCAGCAGATTAATCCATCTGCACAATGGTACCGGGCCTCTGTAGCGTAGGCCAAAGGACCGCCCATACTGGCTCCCCCCAGGAATAGTTTTCCCTCAAAGGTGCTCCTTGCATAGGCTACGGTCTCTTTTAAGTCGTGCAAGTGAGTGTCCCAGGTAAAATCGCCCTTTAATCGTTCATTGTAACCATAGCCCTCCAGATCAGGAGCGACAAGGTGATACCCTTTTTCAAATAACGGCATAAGAAAGGGCAATAGTATTCTTGCGTATCCTGCAATACCGTGGGCGAAAACAAGAACTGGCTTTTCCGGCTCCCTGTTTCGATAGACCTCCACCTTGATCTTCCCCTTTGCCGTATCAATCTCCGTGAGTTCAACACGCTCTTCCCATTGCTTAATCAGGGCTTCTCCAAACCAGTGGATCATATAATTCTTCCAAAAATGTTCGTCGGAATAGGTAGCGGTCATTGGGTAACTGTTTTTTCTGCTTGTGTTATCTTGGAGCGTTGGGAAATGGATACTCTTTTTGTTCAGTGTTTTAGATTACGAATTCTTGCCTGTTTGATCCATGATGAGGCTTGCCGAAGGGTCTCCCCATTTCGACGTCTCGTGTCGCTTTCTTGCACATTGTTTTCGAATGTTGTTGAAAATGGTGTTGATCATAGGGCATGATGGTTAATCCATTCTTGTTTCTTCTTTAACGGTTCTTGCTGTGCGAATCTACACCTTTTGATTGGGAAAAACCAATCTTTCCCGGTAAAACAGGTCGCAGCTGCAACAGAAGGAGCAATCCATCATCTCTCCGGTAGAAAGTTCTAATTTACCAGGTTTATGAACAGCGGGTTGTTGTTTTTCACTTGGCTGATCAACTCTTTTTCCGACATCAATCGCCATTGATCCTCCTTGAGGCTTGCCTGTCGGCTGTTGTCGAAACACTCATAGTATACAATCTTTAGGGATTCCCGCGCTTTTTTAGTGGCATTGAGATTCTTCAGCCTCCTTTGTAGGTTGCTTGTGACCCCGATATCGTGAAGTCTATGGGTGTCAGTAAAAGAAATGTAGGTGTAAAACATGTGGCTGATAGCTTAAAAGAGGATGCTCACTTCCGAGTGTAGGAAGATCTCTTCCCCGCTGGTTAAGGTTCCTATAAGATAGTATCGGTACAGTGTCCCGGGTTCCAGATTCCTATCCTCATAGGTTTGCGCTTTATGATCGAATCGTTTTATCAGTAGCGGCAATTCATCCTCTTTCTGCCGATAGAGTGTAATGGCGTTGATCTCCGTTTGCGGGAGTTGTTTCCATTTGAGTTGTACCGCTTGTGCTGTTCTGGATAGATCCAACAACACTTTGTAGTAGGGTTTGAGTACGTTTGCCGTGCAGGTAATTCCCCTTTCACTTTCATTGCCTGCTTGATCCAACGATTTCAATTGATAGCGGTATAATCCGGGTTTTGGGGGTCTATCTATTTCAACGTGATTTTGATGCCTGTAGATCATCTCTTTATTTACGCGAAATTGTTGGGGCTCCTCCATGGCGTATAAATTATAGCCCACAACCGATGTCTGTTGGGGAATCTCCCAAAAAAACTTGATTTTATCTTCGGTGATCACTGCGGTTAACGCATTGGGGGGAATAGGCTTCTCCGTATTTTTAAGACAGATGATTACCGTATCTGAGGGTATGGATGTTTCATAGGCATCGCTGTAATTGACCACATAATAGCGTATCTTCCTGAGGTTTTTTTCTGCGATGTTATCGGAGAAGCTAACCATTTTATCATTAACTGATTGCATAAGGTGTAGTGGTTGGAATCCCCCTTCATCTTCTGCCCGGTAAACGGTGTAGCCTGCATAAAGCGTATCCACATTTTCCCAATGTAGGGTGATGGTGTTCTCCTTCTTCTCATAGCGTAAATGCATGGGGGCGAAAGTGTTACTTTTATAGAGGCTGTGGGCAGGAAAACGTATGCTAGGGTATTGGTACCCGAAGTAGTCTGCAATCAAAAAGAAGTAAAAGTAGTTGTGGTGCGAAAGGGGAACAGGATCCCTGTATTGGGTTTCATCGCCGGATAATTCCGCTATTTTTTCGTAATTATCCTGGGTATCCCCTCTAAAAAGCGTGATCGTACGTATGGAGAAATTGTAATTCAGCTTCCAATTTAGCTGTATGGCCTTTTGATCTTCCACACTTTGGTAGGTAAAATCCACAATCTGAGGACTAGGGATATAGCCTAGGTTATGTCCGTAGGCAACCGCGGAAATCAGTACGCTATCTTTTTCGTTGGTAACTTCGATATAGTATTGATAGATTCCCTTCTTGTTCAAGGTGTGGTCGGAGATACGGTATAAAACCGTGTCTTCTTTATACGTAAGTAGATACGTTTCGGCCGCTATCTGCTCAAATTGTTGGTCATTGAGCGCAGCCCGCCACACGCTAAAATCCCTATGAAGCGTATCATTACCAGGGCAATACCAGGTTATTTTTGGGCTATCTCCATAATTACTGGATTTAAGCACCTTTATCTGCTGTGCATTGGTCGAGAGGCTGACTAAAAGGATATGGAATAGGATGATTTTTTTCATGAGGTATAAATTTTATGCGTTTAGATATGGGGTTTATTTGTATTGTCACTAGTGCTTGCCCATAAAGTCAGCGTTTTGAGCAGCGGCTGTATAGAACGTTCGAATTCGAGGCTTGCGAAGGCTGAAATAGGTGAGTTTACTAAGGTAAATGCGATGTATTGAGCAATGCCGAAATAACCATTTTGAAGACAAGCGTAACGAAGAAGTCGGACGTTCTATACAGACGCTAACTAGGGGCAGCCTCCTTCACCAAGATGTACACTTCCATTGTGAATACTCATACTGTATTGTTTGCTCACCGATTTTAAGCAGGCCTTAAATTCAAACAGGGCTGTTCCACATCCACTATAGCTTAGGGATCCTCCCTCATAGCCTCCGCTTACTCCGCAATAGGTATGCTGATGCAACTTAAAACAGAGAATGCTTATGCTTGCATCAAAGTATCCGTAGCCTCCTATTTTAAAGATCTCAGTAGCGAAATTACAGTTAATCCAAACGCCTACGCCTGCATCGATACTAGCTTCGGCCACCACCAAGTCGATGCTTTTATCATCTAAGAAAGGTTTTTGTCCAATAAGATAAAATCCTCGGAGCCCACTGCTAAAATTGGGTCGGTCACTCCCTTCTGCCTTAAACTTGTGCAGTAGGGGGATGGTATATTTGGTTAAATTCTGACTGGTGTAGCCTATCAAAACACCACCGTCAAAGGGGGTTTTGTTATATTCAATGGTCGCCATACTACCAAAATAGAACCCTTTGGGGCTGAAAAGCATCTGCATGGTTCCCTCCAAAAGGGAGGCATAGCCTAACTCCACATAGCCTATGTTCATGCTTCCGAATAGACTTTGCTCTTTGAAGTTGTAGCTTAAATTGATCCCGCTGAATGGAGAATCGCCTCCTTGATCGGACATGTTATTGACATTGATCTCATCGCCACTGACAGAAACTGCTCCGGCTACTTCAAAATGTAAATTGTCCTCTTCACTCAAGCCCTCTTGTCCGCCCTCCTTGCAGGGGTGTGCATTAAAGGCTAAGTGGCTCCAGTTATGGTTTTTATAATCCATACCCCCATCGGTGACAATAAGGTATTTGTTGCCGTTGTAAAATTTTGCATTGGGTTTGACCTCAATGTCGATGGTTGCCCTTTTTCCTTGTACCCTTTTATGTAGTATGGCATCGAGTTTAAAACTGTCTCCCTCGGGCGAGCCCTCTTCCAGTGTAGAGGGAGATACCTTGTTATACCCATTTAACTCCAGATAGTTATGTTGAATGATCTTGGGATCTTCCAGGATAAAGCTCACATCATTACTACAGTTGATCTGTCCGTCAAGTTGTTGGATAACGGGGTCTTTATTTTTTTCAAATTTTATTTTGGTGTCGGTTGCAATAAAGTTTTGGACACCGATATCCGGTTGTCCGGCCAATATAAAGTATCCATCTCCGGTCATGATTTGGTTAACAGCCACATCCAACACATTGTAAAATCTCATGCGGTTGTTTTTTAGGGTATAGACCTTTTCATCATTACTTAGCATGCCGATGGATTCAAACAACAGGTCGTTGTTGGTATGTGGTAGATTACGCACCCTGGCTACCACATCTCCATTTTGATAGGAGCCTACCACGCTGATGCGATAGTGCCCTACGCTGGCGTCATAATTGAATAGGGGTTCCAAACCAGGCGTTATCTCAATCTTTTTAAATCCTCCTAAACTTAATCCATCGGAGAGCTCTATCCTTCCTTCACAGATGGCATCGGGGCGCAGGCGCATTCCCTTTACTGTAGCGCTGATGCCGTTATCGGAGTGAATAAGCACTTCAGGTAACACAATGGCCTCTTCATTCATATCAAATTGCCAACGCTTTTTGCTGGTGATGTGCCACTTCTCTAAGTCGAAGTTAAGTGCACCGGCGGGTGTCTTCTCAATACCGATCTCCTTTTGTTTGATGACAATATCTCCAACGGGAACTGCTAGTTTTAAATAGCTGTTCCCTAGGGGTATAGAGGGGTGTAAGATGGTGCTTAGTCTGATCTCTTCCTCTTGAATGAAGCTCTTCCCCATATCGGAATCAGCGGAAAATCCCAGTACACTATAGCCTGTGATGGAGGTAGGTTTATAATGAGTATCTAAATCAAAGATCAATCTTCTGGGAGTAGTGGATGAATAGACGCCGCCATTTCCTGTGGACTTGAAGACCGTGGTCTTATAACTGCTGCTATCATCTCCCATATAAAAATCCCCTCCAAAGTTGTAGGCAAAGCGGAAGGACTCCAGGTCCAGTTTTACTCCTGATCGGATTTGGGCCATGCTGTTGTCCAGCTTTTCTAACTGTAGTTTATTGGATCCGTATAAGTTAAGGTAGGGTTTACCCATATTTCCCACAAACGTGTTATGGATACGAATGGGGATTTTATAGGCATCCAATGGATAGCTATGTAAAACCGGAATTAGTTTTCCCTCCTTATTGGTGGTGACTTCAAAATTGCGGAAGGGTACCCGCAGATCCTCATCTTGAACACGGTAGCCGGGTATAGAGGGGATGTTGTATAGGTAGCCGCTGATAAGGAGATTCTTGCTTGCCTTGATCGGTTTCATCTCTTCTACCCGAATGGGAAACCCCATAAATTCGGTTAAGTCCAGGTTCTCATAGGCCTTTAAGGTAAAAGTGTAAACCGTGTCGGTTCCCGGTATCACCTCTTTGTAGGTACCCACATAGCTGGGATTCTTCCCACTCTTATTGACATGTACCTTTATGGAGGCAACATGCATGGGGACCCCTTCCAGTTGGAATTGGCCCGACTCATCCGATTTGGTCTCTATATAGAGGGGGTGGCCATCGGTATTTTGCAATGTGGCATAAATGGTGGCATCATGGATGGGACTCCCCGTATCTTTATTTTTCACAATGCCCTGTACCGTTTTTCCCGTATAAAGCGTGATGGATTTGTTGACAAAAGTTTTGCTGGGCAGTGAGGCGAGTATCTCCTGATGGGGCGCCTGGCCCGGTGCGGTTATTTTTAATAAAAAATGTTTGTCCGGAGAGGCAAAAGCACATTCAAAGATCCCGTTTTCATTGGTGGTTCCGTAAGCTAAGCTATCTCCGATGCAAATGTTGGCATTGGAAACCGGGATGGGCGTTATGGTATTGTTTAGTGTAACCTGAATCCGTAGTCTGTGCAGTCTTTTGTACACCAAAAATCGGGCCGGGTATAGGTCGTCACCATTGGCTGCTACATTTGTCACTGTTTCGGTGAAATATTGCGTAGATAGCGGTTCGATTTCCACCGTATTATCGCTCTTCCTGGCGCCAATATAGAATTCTTGAAATTGGTAATTTTGTACGCTCTTATGGTAGGGGCCGTCCGGCGCCAACCGTACATAAGCTTGCACTGCATTTCCCCACTCATCCTCCACATGCCCATAGATGTGATCACTGGGTTCCAGGTTGATATCCCTGAGATCAAAGAGTTGTCCTTTCGTTAGGTTTGCCGGTCCATGGGCGGGTGCACTCTTCAATTGAGTCACATAACCCTCTTTCAGGACCAAAACCCGTCGATAGGGCCCCATGGTTTTACCCTCTTCATTATAGGTTATGGGTAGATCGGTGAATCTAAATACTCCATCCGGCCCGGTGGTAAACTCATCCTCTATGGTAAGCCCACGAGTTGATAGGAAAAACCAGTAATTGGCCGTGCTGACCTGGGATAATAACGATTCGTTGAAGTTGAGCGGGAGGTTGTCGTTTTGTGTGATCAATAATACTTTGGCATTGGGTACCGAAATATTTTCCATGCCTCCGGAGGTCATTACTCGTCCTTTTATCTCCGGTTGTATCGGCGATAACGTATATTCGTAACTCAGCGTATAGGGTTTGTAATTATGCGTAATCTCTATGATATTTTCGCTGAATGCATCGTATCCTATCATGATGTCACCCATCTCTTCATAGTTATCCGGGTTGAATAATTCAAAACGGCTTTGATAGTTATAGAGTGTGTTTTCGTACTGTGTCGATTCGTTTTTTCGGGTTTTTATATCGATCAAATAGGGTCCGGGGTATCCATCAGTACGTTTCCAGTATTTCACCAGGTTTGTGATGGTGACGGTTCCCTCAGAAGAAGTGGTATTGAAACTCACATCCTTTAACGCCCCATACTGGTTGATGGTATAGGAATCTAATTTCTCTCCCTCTTGCTGTAAGATGATGGGGTGTTCGTTGCTGCAATCATCCTTTTTACGATAGATTTCGACCATTGCTCCCTCAATACCACTTCCGGGTTCTATGAATTGTGGTCGATCGTTGGAGGTTTTTACCGTGATACGGGCATTGTAGGTTTTAAGTTTGACCACCTGGTTCCCCAACGAAATCTCATCGCCCGGCATGGCGAAAATATCCACATCAGGTGCCGTAAATTTGGGATTTTCAGGTACCACCTTCAAGCAGATATAGCCCTCATAGAGCTGAGAGCTGATATTTACATTCAGGGATCTTACTTGTTGCCCTCCCTGCGTTTGTGCATTGCCCGGTAGTTGATTATTCCCCAGGGTTCCTTCATTGCCCGATAGGGTCGCATGATACCCTTGAAAAATGGTTGACAGGGGATTAGGGTTGATGTGGGAGCCATAATTCTCTGCCCATAACTCATTCACAGGATTCGTTTGTTCTGCCCCCATAAATCCGCTTTCATCCCCACACATCACCTTCGCCAGGCAGGGGGCCGAGTAAAAATCTTTTCGGAAGTTAAAGCTAAAATTTCCATCGGCATCGGTCTCTGTAACGGCCAATACCATATTCAGTGTTTCTATGCTCTCTGGGTTGTGTGGATTCCCGTCCAAATCGATAATTTCGCCCCCTTCTCCCTGTCCGTAAATGTTCATTAGGCTGCATTTTTGTGGAAGTGAAAGGTGGTAAGAGGGGAACTCCGCTCCCTCTCCATAGATGGCTACCGTTGCCACCAGTTTAACCCGGGTATTGGCCAACGCTGCGGTTTGGTCCAGACTTTGGGAATTTTGGTGAATTAATCCCCTTCCCAGAGGGGGGCTGTTTTGCATGGTGGGGGGGGTAGCAGTCACATTTTTCATGCTGCTCAATGCGTTAAACCCATGCGTGATCTCATTGGCATTACTACCCAATTTTAAGGCAATATGGCTGATGTTTTGGTAACTGAAGGTGGTGTTCGTAGCGCCGCTTCCTCCCGGGTTTAAGGGGTTGTTGCCTTGGAGAGACATCGTCTGTGACACATTCTCTTCCGGTATTTTATATACCATCCGACCACTAATGCTGGTCTCCGGTATAAGTTGAAAAGCATTGTAATAATCATCAAGGGACTCGATGATGAGGCCTCCCTCCTCATTCTCAGGGTTCTCCTCTTCGCCATAGATAAACCAACAGGGTTCACTTACGCCACCATTTTTAAAATAGTACATGTGCGATTCATCCACCACTTGTACCGTAAAAGCGTAGGTATTCCCTTCGATAAATGGGATCTCATTTTGGGTGAGTAATACACCGTTAGCCATCCCTATTTCCGCTTCATAGATTGATGCAAAATTGGGGTTGAGAACGGCATCGATGGGGTCAAGATCTTCTCCCTCCTGAATCGCTACCATCCGAATCCGGTAGTAGATGCCGAGGGATGAGAGGAGCCCGCTTGGTGTGGTCCAACTTACATAAACCGATGGCGTTTCTTGCACCTCAAGATGGGAAAAACATGCCGGACTGGTAATGAGTGGAGGTTCGATATAACTGATGTAAAAATCATTGCTACAGCCCATAGGTGCCTGGGCAGAAACGGGTTTGTCTGTTTGGTAATCAAAGGCTTGTATGCAGATGGTGTAAATGTCTTCGGGGATAAGGTTTGTCCGGATGATTTCCTCTTCGGTGATACCCACGTAATCAAGGCTTGCAGGGTCGTACATGTTGACAAAATCATTGGACGATAGTTGGTACGGTACTCCGGACAAAAGCTGAATGGGGGATGAGGGTTTAGCGTCGGGCCGCGTAAAAATGGCCCTCCCCGAAGCACTGCTCAATTCGCCATGCAGGTACACCTCCATGACTTCATTGGCGGGGTTTTGCTGAAAAAGTGTGACAACCACTTTGTTGGGATTCGCCATGTAGTCATTGATATAGGGCGTGTAGGGTGGTTGGACACTGATTTGAATATCCACCTGCTGAGCGTAAAGATTAAAAGAACCCAGCAGCATCATGAGCATAAAAAATCGGTTGATAAGTTTCATTGCGATATCTTTTGTGCTTCTTTTAAGATCATTTTTTCTTGTTATCCTCTCCCTTGTTTCTGTACAAGGGGTAGCGTGTTGCTTTGTGAAGGGCTGTTTCATGATTTAAAATGAGGGTTAAAAATTATATTGATAACTCAATACTCCTCGGTAGTTTTTATAGGAGGGTATTGAACGGTTGTGATAGTTTGCATTGCTGATGGAGAGGTGCAGTTTCAGTTGCTGTTTTTTGGTGATGGCGTAGTGTCCATCTAGTTGAAAATAAAGCATTTCCCCAACGTTTTTATTGTTTTTACTGATGAAGTAGCGGAGTGAAGTTGTGATGGTGCTTTTTTCACTAAAAACTGTCGTGAAGGAGAGCCCGGGCCCGTAGTTGCTCAGTTGTACCACGGCCGTTTCAAAGTGGTTGTATGAGATGTTTATTCCTGTGCTGATATGGTACTCCTCCCATGTTAGCAGGTATTGCGTTTGTGCCATGTTGGTTTTTATGGGTTTCGGCTGCTGCGTGTATTCGTTCTTATCAACCATATCGGCATACATGTAAGAGATGCTTATCGTATGTGTTTTGTCATTTTTACGAACCATGAACCGTGGCATGATGCTCATATTCTTATTGACTTGAAAAATCCTGATGGTGTCGTTTAAGGGAAGGTTCCCCGCTTTTTGTTTGGTGGAGAAGTCATTGTATTGTGCATTGATACTGAATTCTTTGGACGGGTTTAGTGCAATATTCAATTTTTTGATGATGCGCCCGGTTCCGGCAATTTTGGTGTTTCTTAGGTTGTCCTTTAAAAGACCAAGACCTCCACTGATGCTTCCAAATTTGAATCGGAAGGAGGTGTTGATAAATAGGTTTCGGTAGTCATCCCGGATGTA
Organism: Bacteroidota bacterium; assembly: GCA_002748065.1. Taxonomy (GTDB): domain Bacteria; phylum Bacteroidota; class Bacteroidia; order Bacteroidales; family BM520; genus BM520. Next base: position 38,286 of record PDRJ01000039.1, on the reverse strand, counting down.
GTAGGTGCCAAAAGAGCGATACCCGGGATCCACCCTATTGTATAAAATGCCCAGGGAAAAGCGTTTTGAGGTATAGTCGATACGGTATTCCTGTGCTAAGGCTAAAATGCTGGATGTGTTGAGGTTGAAGTAGTTTGCTGTCCCGGAAAGGGAAGAGGGAATATCCTCCTCATGGAAAGAGATGGCCTCTTTGTTTTGTGTAAAAATACTACCCGCTATCTGAGCTCTGACTTTTAGGTGATAGGGTAAACTAAATTGGCTTACAATTGATGATACAACATTGGATTGCGCCGGATAGCTGTTGAGGCTGTCGGTGAACGCTTCGCTATCTTCAATACGCGCGAAGATGAGATCCACAAAATTCTTATTGCTGCCAACGCCCAATTTCACGGCGTATCCTTTTCGCGAAAAATCCTCCATTTCAATACCCATGGGGTTGATGGTTGAGAAACCACGGTCCCGTTTAAATGTACCCCGCACGATTTCAAACCTGAATTTACCCGGATTAAGGGAGAGGCCGATGCCTTTGATGCGCATCCCGGAGATGGAATATTTGGAGAAATTGTGGGATGCATATCCTAACTTTAGTGTGATGAATTTATAGGATGGCGTGATGCCAAACCTGAGAAAAGGGAGGTTGAAGCGATGATTCATTTTGCTGTAGTAGAAAGAGAAGGGTAGGCTTATGCCATAGATGGACGGAGTGAGTTGAAGGGAAGCGTAGTAGGTGAGGGGCTGGTAGGATTGCAGTTGATTCGCTTGGTTAAAATAGCGCAACCCGGTGTTGACCCCACCGGAGATCTTAAACGGCTTTTGTGTTTTGAGCGTTTCAATATTTTGGGAATAGAGGACTCCTTGTAGAAAAAAACAGAGGGTGATAAATAGAAATAATGGCCGCATTTCTTCCAAATTTTACAATGAAAGATATAAGGGATATCCCTGAAAACATTTTTAATGTGTAAAGTGGGTATAATTATTTTCTATGCTGTTGATATTGATGTTTCTATGTCATCTTTAGGAGGTTCCTATTTTATAAATTTGGAAGAAAATGGAGGGAGAATTTAAGGAAGGGTGTTATGATACCGCCTGTTTTTTACGGTATTTGGAGGGGGTCATACCGGTTACTTTTTTGAAGGTCGCATTGAAGGTGGAGAGGCTATTAAATCCCGAATCATAGGCTACCGCTTCAATTTTCAGGTAGGGATCTTTTAATAATTCCTGGGCCTCGACGATACGATAACCGTTGATGAATTCACGGAAATTACAGTGATGTTTGGTATTGATTACCTGGGATAGATAGTTAGGCCTTGTGTCCAGTAGGATGGCCAGTTTCTGTAAGGAGAGGCTTGCTTCCAGGTAGTATTTCTCTTTTGCGAGTAGGTCTAAGAGCTTTTTGTCCAGTTGGTTGACCGATTCATCATCAAGGTAGGCATTGCTGTAACGTAAGGCCTCTTTTTTCTTTTTGAGTTGCATGAAAATATAGAGGCGATATAGGGAGAAGGCCAATGCAAGGCATACCACAACGGCAATGATTACCACCGGAAACCAAATGGTTTGGTAAAAATGGGGCTTAATGGTTATCTTGAGGGGGGGCGTATCGGTGTTCCATAGGCCATCATTGTTGGCTCCTTTATAACGGAAGGTGTATTGGCCGGGGGGCAGCTCCAGGTATTCTACGCTATAAGTCGATTTGTTGAATGTTCGCCATACGGTGTCGTAGTTGGCTAAAAAACAGGCATATTTATTCTTCTCCGGTTGGGTGTAGTTGAGCACGGTCAATGTGAACTCTAGATGATTTTCGTGGGGTTGAAGGGTTAGGGTATGAGCTGTCGCTTTACGGGGTAGGCCATTGACCTTGATCTCTTCCAGAAGTACGGGAGGTTTATAATCGTTTTGTGGTAGGCTGTCGGGGTGGAATATATAGATTCCGGTATTGCCCCCAAAATGCAAATGTCCCCTGGGGTCTTTAACGGCAAAATTCCGATAAAATATAAGATCTTGAAAGCCGTAGTTGTCGATATAAGCGCTGCTCTCCAACCCGTCTGATTGGTCATAGACCACCATTCGCTGTTGCTTGGGATGATAGGTGACAAGATGGTGTGGTGTAGATATCCATACCTTATTGTGATCGTCCGTAATCAGTGCTTTGATGGTGTTGCTCGGTAAGCCCTTTTCCGTATTGATCAACCGGAAGCTGTCCGTTTGAGGATTAAAAATGTTGAGTCCGCCATTGTCTGTCCCGATCCACAGTTCTCCCTCGTACGCCATTAAACAGTTGAGACGGTCTGTACTCAGGCTATTGGGCTTTTGGGGCTGGTGTTTATAAATGGTTGTAACGCCTGTGTTCAGGTCGAGACGGTAGAGACCATCGGCAGTTGTTGCCCAAAGCTGGTTATCGTCGTTGCAGTAGAGATCGGTAATAAATTTCTCTCGTGTTCCTGTTTGCGTGTTTTCGTAAGGAAAGCGATGATATGTTTCTGTTCCTCTCTGGTATTCCGTAAGACCACTCCAGATACTGCCGGTCCAGATATTTCCTTTCTGATCCTCGCAGATGGCGGTAATGTTGTTTCCGCTCAAACTGTTAAAATTACCTTTGATGTGCTTGTGGTGCCTTAGGGTATTGTCATCCTGATGGTATTCAAATAAACCCTGATCCGTGCCGATCCAAAGCGTTTTATCCCTGGATTCAAACAGGTGAAATACGCGTTCAACCTTTACCTCCCCAAACGTAAAAGCATGCCTTTGAGTTAAATCCATATGGTCATACCAAAAAAGCCCTTTCCCATCGGTCGCTATCCATAGTTTTGCGGTCTCATCCATCCAGGAATAGGTATAGATCGCAGGCGGTAAACTGTTTTTATCGGATGGGTCATGGGTGATCGTATGAAATTTCTTGTTCTTTTTGAGGATATTAATCCCCGCAAATTCAGTGCCTAACCAGAGATAGCCGGCTTTGTCTTCAAAAAAAGCCGTGATGATATTGTTGGAAAGGGCATGGGGGTTGTCCCTGTCAGGAAGGATTTGTGAGATGGTTTTCCTGTCGGGAGCGATTCGATATAAACCACCAAACCAGGTGCCCACCCATATGGTGTGTGCCCGGTCTTCAAACGCTTCGTTGAATCCAAGAAAACCGTGGCTATTGAGCTTTTTGCTGTAATAAAATTTTTCAAATTGCTTCTTTTCCGGTTTATAGATGTCAAAATATCCGTGGCCACTGCCTATCCATATCTTTCCGGTGTGGGTCTCAAAAAAATGAACCCTTCTGTATCCATAAGAGGCCAGTGTGCTCTTCTCCTGGGGGGAGGCGACTTTGAGCGGCTTTACGCGGCCATCTTCGGGAAAAAACTCCAGAAATGAATAGAAATTGGTCAATAGAAAGATGCGCCCCCTTTGGGTAAAGAGCAGTTCGTATATCTGTTCGTTATCCGGAGCCTCCACGTCATAGACTTGAAGGTGTTGGCGGTTTGTATCCACTACGGCTAACCGGTTGTGCGTAAAATCGACAAACCAAATTTTTCCCGTATGATCCTCTTTGATGCTGGTGATATTACTTTCGTTAAAACGTTCATCCATACAGGGCTCGAAACAGTCGGTAGCCGGATTGTATCGTTGGAATCCCTTTAGGGTAGAGGCCCAAATATCTCCCTTGTCTGACGCATAAACCACATTGGTAAAATGTGTTCTTAACCCTTTGTTTTGGTGGTAGATTTCAAAGGTTTTGGTATCGTATCTGACCACCCCCTCTTTGGTGCTGAACCACATCTGCCCGGTAGTATCTTGTGTAAAAGAGCTGATGGAGTTCTGTGCCAAACTTCCCTGTAATTTTAGGTGGTAAAAGTCAGGAGTGTTGTTCGCCACTTGTGCCTGAGCGGAGAAGCATATAAGCCCAACGAATAATGTGTTAAGAAACTTACGCATATCGTTATCGTATTGGGTGCCTGAAAGAAAAGTCTTTATATCTTACCCCTATGGTAAGAAAGGGTGAAAGGTAATACTTGCAAAATCCTAAAAGAAATCAATGAATGAAAGAACAAGGCAAATGCGAATATAAAGTATACAAACCTTCGTAATGCTTCGCAAGGAGGAAGAAAACAATACTGACCCACCCTGGTAAATGACCGTTTTTTAGCAGTGTAGCGGAGTATTTCGGTGTTTCCCGCAGGTACCATCCACAAAGATACGTTTTTCTTAAAAAAGTTAACTTTGTCACATAAAAATAAGTAGGGTCTTTCATAAAATGCCGGGAAATAAGATGAATGAAATAATTTGCCCCCACTGTAAGAGGGTCTTTAGCCTTGATGAGGCTGGATTTGCAGATATTCTTAAACAGGTTCGTGACCATCAATTTGAGGAAGAACTGAACAATCGGCTGATGCTTCTGGAAAAGGAGAAGGTGAATGCCATTAAGTTGGCAGAGGCCAATGTGAAAAATGCATTGCAAAAAGAGTTGGCGCAAAAGGAGCAAGAACTTACCTCGTTAAAAGTGCAAAGTGAGGCTGAATTTATGGAGAAGCTGGCTGAGAAAGAGCGTGCGATTTCCCAAATGAGATCAACCATTGAAAAGGCTGAGACAGAGAAACAGTTAGCGGTCTCTGAAGCGATGAAAAGTATTGAAAAAGAGCGTGATGATCTTGCGAATAATTTAAGAGAAAAGGAGATCTCCATGGCAAATGCCGTTAAGCTGGCGGAAGCCCATGTAAGAAATGTGTTCCAGGAAAAGTTGGCACAAAAAGAGCAAGAACTTACCTCGTTAAAGGTGCAAAATGAGGCTAAACTTATGGAAAAACTGGCCGAGAAAGAGCATGCAATGGCTGAAATGAAGTCAAAAATTGAGAGGGCAGAAACAGAGAAGCTGTTAGCCGTTTCTGAAGCTACCAAAAGAATGGAGAAAGAGCGTGATGATCTTGTGAATGACTTGAAGATAAAAGAGACGGAGAAGGCGTTGCTTGCAAAGTCAATTGAAGAGCAATATAGCCATAAGTTAATGACAAAAGAGGAGACCATTAGGCTAAAAGATGATGAGATTGCACGGTTAAAAGATTTTAAACAAAAGCTTTCCACAAAGATGCTTGGAGAGACCTTAGAACAGCATTGTCAAATAGAGTTTGATAAACTTAGGCCAACGGCTTTTCAAAAGGCCTATTTTGAAAAGGATAATGATGCAAGTGGTGGCACAAAGGGTGACTTTATCTATAGAGAGGCCGATGATGAAGGGAATGAGATCATCTCCATCATGTTTGAAATGAAAAATGAAAATGAGGAGACGGTTATTAAAAAGAAAAATGAGGATTTCTTTGCAAAACTTGATAAAGACCGAAGGGTCAAAAAATGTGAGTATGCCGTTCTCGTTTCACTTCTAGAAGCTGAAAATGACCTCTATAACAGTGGAATTGTGGATGTTTCCTATCGGTTTGAAAAGATGTATGTGGTTCGTCCTCAGTTTTTTATTCCTATTATTACGTTGCTTCGTAATGCAGCAATGAATTCCTTGAAATATAAGCAAGAGCTGAACCTAGCGAGAAATCAACATATTGATATTACCAACTTTGAGGATAAGATAACCCGATTCAAAGAGGGGTTTGCGAAAAATTATCGATCCGCTTCGCTCCATTTTGAAAAGGCCATAGAGGAGATCGACAAGTCTATTGCCCGAATGCAAAAGGTGAAGCAAGAGTTAACCACCAGTGCCAACCAGTTACGATTGGCTAATCAGAAAGCAGAAGGATTAACGATTAAGAGATTAACCTACGGCAACCCCACCATGAAGGCAAAGTTTGATGATGCTGGAAGAAATAGGAGGTAGTCTTTGTAAGGAGGATCCCCATACGTTACTACTGCCTTTTTAAGAGATTCCCTCTTTTGAATGGCCTGTATCTGATTTTTCGCCACCATAAGATTACCCCTGCAAGAGTGGCCAGTAAGATCAATTCCGGTTCGCTCATCCTCTGTGTATCTTCGCCAAGGTCTAACGACTTATTGCCGGACAAAACCTGTTGCTGCTTCTTTTGTAGCATCGCCTTTTGTGCCTCATTCTCTACCACCAGGTAGGAGGTGGCCGGCGTCATAACCTTGGAGATGAAACTATATTTTAGCAGGTTCAACCACTCCTTGTCTGAGATCTCCGGATGTAATGTCTGCGAGATCCATAGCCCCTGCATCGCTAAGGCCGATTGCCAATGCTTCTCTTGAATTGCGGACTCAGAGAGGGGAAAGATTTCCTCTTTCAAAAGGATACTTGCTTCATGGTTATTGGGTAAGTAGGCTGTTGAATGCTCTGATCGTTTGTATGCCAACACCGTTTTATCGAATAGGCCTTGAAGCGTGACTTCCGGAAGTTCGTTGGCAGGATTCTCGATCAACGAGTGTGCGTTGAACTGCCCTTCCTTGTCAAGATGGAAAAAGAAGTCGCTTTCAGGAAAAGCCCTGCTGCCACTAAGTAGTAGGGTATGTTTTTGTGTCTCTGCATTGTTTTCTTTAATACAAAGCTTAACTTCCTCCTAGAAGGTGTGAATCATCCCGGTATCATTGAAGTACTCCCTAATGGTTGTAACGGTTGCGGAGGGATTATCGCTAAAGATAAAATAGCCCGTTTCGGGAATAGTCTTTACGAGACTCCGCTGTAGGTGCTGTTGCAATGCCTGCTTTTTTTCGGGGGTGAAGTAGGGGTTTTGGGCACTAAACAGTAGCAGGATGGTGTTTTTGAAGCGTTGGTTTCCCAGGGTAAAGTCGATGAGGAAGCCTTGTTGAGGATCGTATAGCTGTTGGGTGATTACTTCCGAAGCCATGGCGCCGGGGCGGGTTACAAACTGGTCTGTTCTAAGAGTATTGTTGCGTGCCGCTATTGCCGGAAACTGTTTGGGATTGAGGAGTCGTTCCATCAACTCTCCGTCAGCTTTCAGGTGATCTTCTGGTGAGAGGTGGGAAGCGCCCTGCACAAGGTTGGTGAAGACCAGGTTGCTTGCGGCGGGTGTCGTCTGCCGGGAGGGGGTGCTACCCAGAGCCACAGGCTCTACCAGAACGGTGTAGGCGACCCGCTCGGGATGCTGCCCCACATAAGCGGAGGCCAACATGGCGCCATAGCCGTGCCCGATGAGATTCACCCGCCGCTTGTGATGGTAACGCAGTACGATTTGATGAAGGTCCTCCAATGCGTTGGCAACAGTCAACTGGTTGGCATCGTAGCGAGGTGAAAGCCCGCAGCCGGACTGATCGTAAAAGACTACAAAATAACGGTCGCTCAGGTTGGCCAAGGGCAGCATGTAGGTGTAGTCCCACCCCGGGCCACCATGGATAACGATGACCGTTGGGTTGGCAGGATCGCCAAAGGTCTCCACGTGGAATAATTTCCGGTTTATGGTGGCATGGGGTAGCCCTTCGTTCTCCGGCAGCGTGTCGGGGAGAGAGGCCTTTTCATGATTACAAGCACTCATGGATGCTACAAATACCAACACCAGGAGCAGGTGGGTGATAGGATGGAACTGTTCTTTTTGCATTGGACAAAAATAGCGGGGAACTTCTAAAAATGCAATGGCTATTCTTATACCGTTACCGTTGTCTCTTGATCCCTGAATGGCGCGTTCGTTTATAACGTCCGACTTCTTCGTTACGCTTCTCTTTTAAATGGTCATTTATCCCACCATAGTAAACACCTCTGTTCCAGCTCTTGCAAGTCTCAAGTTTGAACTTTCTGTACATACGCTGCTCAAAACCCTGGCTTTACGGAGAGGCATCAAATAACTATCTGGTTGTTCGTGTGCTGCTGATTATTCTCTTTTGTGAGATTTTTTCCGGAGATGGGGGGAGGAATAAACCTCCCTCCGGTACCGTTTAGCGATTCCACTCCTTTTCCCGAACCTCAATCACAATCTCAGAGCTACTATATCCCCCAAAGAATCCAATTCCATTCTCGATGTTGGAGTAAATGGGAACAGGTTCTGTAAAGGGGTTATCTCCGCTCTCCTGATACTCGCTGACGGATTTGAGGTAGGTATAATACTCCTCGGACAGAGACTCCAGAAAGAGGTGGACAATAAAGATGTTGCCACTTCCGTACAAGTGGAGTGGGATGGTCAGGGAGTAAGCCTTTCCATTGATGAGGTCATCATTAAAGAGGTTGTAGGGGTTATACTCGTTTTCAACAAAATCGTCATCTCCCGCTCCATTAATCACCGGATCATCGATATAAAACCAAGGGATGTAACGCTCTAACTCGCGTAGTTCTCCCGTTTCAGGATCGATCTCCATAAGCTGTATATCGCCTCGAACACGGTAGTAGTTCCGTTCATTTCCGGGATCGCTAAAATGGATGGTGGTGCTGAGGTTGAAGTCATATTCTTCGAATACAGACAAGGTATCAAAAGAGGTGATGGGAATGGAAGGTACAATGGACATGCTCGCAGAGGCTTTGTCGAAGTTCGGCGCTACAACCTCCACACGGTAATTTGTATTAATTGTCGGTTTTAACTCACCTTCATAGTTGCCCTTGTCGGTATGTGACAGGGTGGCCAGAAGGGTCCCCTCTTGGGAGAGGATTTTTACCGTGGCATCTTCAATCTTTTTCATGGGCGCATTGTCGAGAAAGAAGCGACTTTCAGAGACATTAACCTTGAAGGTTGAGTCGGGTGTGACAATGCTGTTTACCACTAATTTTGGTTTGGAGACCTCCCCGTCAAATTCAATAATTTTTGTACAGGAGAAGAGGAGGGGTATGGTTAGAAGGGTCAAAAATATTCTTTTCATGGTGCAAACTATTTAGAAGTTAAAACTGTAAGAGATGGAGGGGATAATGGGAAAGAGACTGATGGACTTCAGTACTTTGTGTGAGCTTGACCCCATTATGTCATCTTGGTAAGTTTGGTACAGGAAGAAGGGATTCTTCCGGTTATACACATTGTAGATGCTCGCACTCCAGGTGGCGGTGCCTCGTTTTTTCTTTTTGTGATAGTTGACTGAGAAGTCCAGGCGGTGGTAGGCCGGCATACGGTAGTTATTTCTATGCTCGTAGTGTGTCCATACATTTTGGTAATAAAAGGAGCCTGCGGGAACAGCCCCTTCATATTGTTGGGTTCCCAACGTCATGGCATTTCCCGTTCCGTAAACCCATACAAAACCGAAGTCGTATGTTTCATTCACGCGATGAGAGATGGCAATCCCGATGTCATGAGGACGGTCATATTTAGCGACGAAGGGTTTTCCATGGTTCAGTATCCCCTGTTCCGGGTTGTCGAAAAGGCGTATGGAGCGGGAAAAGGTGTATCCAATCCAGCCGGTGGTTTTGCCGATATCTTTCTTTAAGAGTAACTCTATCCCGTAGGCTTTTCCGTTGCCAATGGCAATTTTCTTTTGCCAATCTCGTTGGACGCTCATAAAGGAGGAGCCCTCTTTGTATTCAATCACATTCTCAAGGGTCTTGTAGAATCCCTCAACGCTAAATTCCAGATTGTCATTGATTTGGTATACGGCTGCTGCGGCTATCTGCATGGATTTCATGGGTTTTATCCGGTCGGTTACAGGCATCCAAAGATCGGTGGGGAGGCTGATGCGCGAAGAGCTGAGCAAGAGGATGTACTGTGACATGGTGGAGAACGCCGCCTTGAAACTCAGGTTTTCGGTGGCTTTGTAACGAGCGGATACCCTCGGTTCTATGGACTTGTAGAAGCGGCCGTTTACAGAGAAGCCGGAGAGGTGTACCCCGAGGTTGGCTTTAAAGCGTTTCCCAATGGTGAAGTTGTCCTCTGCATAGAGACGAAATTCGTTGGCGTAGATCTTTTTGGCGCCAAAGGTGGTATCAATGGAGATGGTTCCCTCCTCCATGTGGTAGGCATTTACCCCGGGAACAAAGGTGTGATAGGTGTAATTTGCTCCAAATTTAACGGCATGATCCGGAGAGGGAAACCAATCAAAATCCACTTTACTGCTCCAGTCATAGATGCCCGAATCGTAGTCAAAAGCCCATAACTCCTTTTTATTTTGGGTAGTGTTTTTATACTCCTCCCTGAAGCCTATCTTAAATCGATATTTGGAGTAGGTGGCGGTGAGGTTGGAGAAGAGTTTGGGCGTAAGTGCATAATTCCAACGCAAAGCCGTGGTGATATTTCCCCAGGCTAACGTTAATTTGTATTTATCTTCAAACTGCGACCCGTCGTAGGTGTAAGCCTCTTTGGTGCGTACGTAGACCCTGTCGTCGCCGCTGTAGGCGCTTAGGTAGAGGCGGCTCCTCTCGTTGAAGATGTGGTTGACCTTGGCATTGAGGTCGTAAAAGTAATAGCCTCCCGTACCACGTGCGTCATTGGCCGCATTGACGGCGGCAATAAAGGGTTTTGCCAGGAGGTCGTAGTAGGTCCTTCTTCCCGAGATGATAAAACTGGTTTTGTCTTTGATGATAGGGGCCTCAAGGGTGATTTTTGAACTGATGAGCCCGATGTTTACATCCCCATGAAACTCCTTCATATTTCCCTCTTTCATGGAGATATCCAATACCGAGGAGAGCCTCCCGCCAAAACGTGCCGGAAATCCCCCTTTGTAGAGGGAGACATTCTTTATGGCATCGGGATTGAACACCGAAAAGAAACCGAAGAGATGGTTAACGTTATAGACCGGTACCCCGTCCAGCAGGATCAGGTTTTCATCCGGGCCTCCTCCACGTACATAGAGCCCGGAGCTGCCCTCTGAACCGGATTGAACCCCGGGAAGGAGCTGAATGGCTTTGATCACATCGGCTTCTCCCAAAAACATGGGGAGCTGCTTAATTTGTCGTATGGGAACATTCACCATGCTCACCTGGGTACGCTCTAGGTTGGAGCCTCCTTTTTCCCCCACGATCTCTACCCCCTCAATTTGGATGCTGGGGGAGAGTTGGATCGTCTTGTTGATGTTTTGGGTGAGGTTGATGGTCTCTGTCACCGTGTTGTATCCCATGTAGCTAAACGCAATCTCGTAGGTTCCCTCCGGAAGTGTCAGACTGTAAAATCCATAGGTATTGGTGGAGGTTCCTTTGTAGGTTTCTGTATCATATACATTGGCTGCTAATAACCGTTCCGAGGTGGCGGCATCTTCCACATACCCGCTGAGGGTGAATTTCTGTTGGGCATGGAGATGCCCGGGAAGCATAAGCAATGTGATTCCTATGAATAGGAGGTATTTGTTCAGCATAATCAATCTGTTTTTATACACACAACTTCCCGCTTTTTTAGCGGGATAATTCTATTTCAACCTATCAAACGGATTATTTATTTGTTTAGTATGGACGACCATTGTTTTTGAGGGAACAAACCTTATCTTTGTCCATTGTAAACAACATAATAGTGCGTTTTAATATTATATAAAACTATGATTACCCATAATTTTGCCCAGCGTCACATTGGTTTGACACCGGAAGATCGAGAGAAAATGCTTCAAAAGATAGGTGTTGCATCAATGGAAGAATTGATTGATAAAACGATCCCTCCTCACATTCGTTTTAAGAAGGAGTTGGATCTTCCCCTGGGGATCAATGAATACGAGTTCCAGCGTCATATCGCTCACCTGGGAGAGAAGAACAAAATTTTCCGTTCCTACATAGGGATGGGATATTATAATACCATCCTTCCGGGGGTTATCTTGCGTAACGTGTTGGAAAACCCCGGTTGGTACACCGCCTATACGCCTTACCAGGCAGAGATTAGCCAGGGGCGCCTGGAGGCTCTGTTGAACTTCCAGACCATGGTCTCCGACCTTACGGCCATGCCTCTCTCCAACTGTTCGCTTTTGGACGAAGGAACTGCCGCCGCTGAGGCAATGATTATGGCCTTTAACGCCCGTCCCCGTAAAAAGGTGAAAGCCAATGCCGTTAAATTCTTTGTCTCCGAAACCCTCTTTCCCCAGACCCTGTCGGTGATGGAGGGGAGAGCAGCCCCCCTGGGTATAGAGATCGTGAAGGGGGATTGCCGTCAGGTGGCCATTGATGAGACCTTCTTTGGCGCTTTGGTTCAATATCCCGATGGCAATGGAGCTATTCATGACTATAGCGACTTTGTAGAGGCGGTTCATGGTGTGGAAGGCCTTTTTTGTGTAGCTGCCGATATCCTGAGCCTTGCGCTTTTAAGACCTCCGGGAGAGTGGGGGGCTGATGTGGTGGTGGGCTCTACCCAGCGCTTTGGTATTCCCATGGGTTTTGGAGGGCCCCATGCCGCCTATCTCGCTTCGAAAGAGGCCTTTAAACGCCATATTCCAGGACGTATCATCGGAATATCGGTGGATCGAAACGGAAACCCCGCACTTCGCATGGCTCTGCAAACCCGGGAGCAACATATCAAACGTGAGCGTGCCACCTCTAATATCTGTACGGCACAGGCATTGCTCGCCATGATGGCCGGATTTTATGCCGCCTATCACGGCCCGAAGGGGATCCAACAGATCGCCCGGCATGTGAATATCCTTACCGGAGTGCTGAATAACGAACTGAAAAAGTATGGGTATCAGCAGAAAAATGAATCCTTCTTCGATACCCTCTGTGTGGAGCTTCCCGAAACGGTTTCGGAGGAGCGGATCCACGAGATGGCCCTGGAGAAAGAGATGAACTTCCGTTATTTCGGTACCGGCCATCTGGGCATAAGCCTGGATGAAACCACAACCCTGGCGGATGTGAATGAGATGCTGGAGATCTTTGCCCTTGCCAATGGAAAACCCTTCCATGCATTTGTCTGTAATCCAACGGAATGTCAAGCGATAGCGACCTTCCCCACGGAACTGAAACGAACTTCGGAATACCTTACGCACCCTGTCTTTAACTCCTACCACAGTGAGACGGATATGATGCGTTATATGAAGAAGTTGGAGAACCGTGATTTGGCGTTGAATAGAACCATGATACCTTTGGGGTCGTGTACCATGAAACTCAATGCAGCTTCCTGGCTCTTCCATTTGAGTAACCCCTCCTTTGGTGCCATACATCCCTTTGTGCCGGCAGCTCAGGCGGAAGGTTATCTCCATCTTATCAATAACTTTGAAGCACAGCTGTGTGAGATTACCGGTTTCTCAGGGATCTCTTTCCAGCCCAACTCCGGAGCATCGGGAGAGTACACCGGGTTGATGACCATTCGTGCATACCACAACGATCGGGGAGAGGGAGAGCGTAACATTTGCCTGATTCCCTCCTCGGCACACGGAACCAACCCCGCCTCTTCGGTGATGGCCGGAATGCGCGTGGTGGTGGTCCAGTGTGATGACCATGGTAACATTGATGTGGAAGACTTTAGGGCGAAGGCGGAGCAACATAAGGATCACCTGGCTGCTGCCATGATTACTTACCCCTCTACCCACGGGGTGTTTGAAGAGGCTATTGTGGAGTTGGTAAAGATTGTGCATGACAATGGAGGACTGGTTTACATGGATGGTGCCAATATGAATGCCCAGGTGGGGTATACAAGTCCGGGACATATTGGTGCCGACGTGTGTCACCTGAACCTGCATAAGACCTTTGGCATTCCCCATGGCGGTGGTGGCCCGGGCGTAGGTCCCATCGGTGTGGCTGAACATCTCCTTCCCTTTTTACCCGGCAATCCGGTGGCTGCAACCGGTGGAGAGAAGGCCATTAGGGCTACCTCATCGGCACCGTTTGGCAGTGCGATGGTTATCCCCATCTCCTATGGTTATGTAACCATGTTGGGCGCTGAAGGATTGCGGGAGGCTACGGCCAACGCCATCCTGAATGCCAACTATATCCGGGTGTCGCTCCAAGAGCACTACAAGGTGCTTTATACCGGGACGCATGGTATGTGTGCCCATGAGTTGATCCTTGATTGTAACGAGTTTCACCATACGGCAGGTATTGAGGTGATTGAGATTGCCAAACGATTGATGGATTATGGATTTCATGCGCCCACCGTGGCCTTCCCCGTGGTAGGAACCCTTATGGTGGAGCCCACCGAGAGTGAACCTCTACGCGAGATGGATCGTTTTATTGAGGCGATGATAAAGATCCGTGAAGAGATTCGTTGTGTGGAGAATGGAACCTGCGACAAGGTGAATAACGTGGTGAAGAATGCGCCCCATACTTGCGAAATGGTTACCGCTGAGGAGTGGACCATGCCTTATCGCCGTGCGGAGGCTGCTTTCCCGCTGGAAGGCATGAAGGAGGATAAGTACTGGCCTCCGGTTACGAAGATTGACGATGGCTATGGCGACCGAAACCTGGTGTGCGTCTGTCAACTTCCCCCTTTATCCGACTATGAAGGGTAGGGGGCTTTGACCTTAGCCTCAAGGGCGCTCCATCATCTGTTATGGTCAAGAGAACCATAGGGGGGTGGGGCGTCTTCTGTTTTACAATTAGCAATTAGGAATTAGTGATTAATAATTGTTTGAAAATTAGATTATTATCCTTTTTTAATGTGATAATGTGGTAATGTGGTAATGTGATAATGCGGTAATGTGGTAATGTGGTAATGTGGTAATTCGGTAATGTGATAATGTGGTAATGTGGTAATGTGGTAATGCGGTAATGTGAAAATGTGGTAATGCGGTAATGTGATAATGTGGTAATGTGACAATGTGATAATGCGGTAATGTGGTAATGTGGTAATGTGATAATGTGGTAATGTGATAATGTGGTAATGTGATAATGCGGTAATGTGGTAATGTGATAATGTGATAATGTGATAATATGGTAATGTGGTAATGTGGTAATGTGATAATGCGGTAATGTGACAATGTGGTAATGCGGTAATGTGGTAATGTGGTAATGTGATAATGTGATAATGTGGTAATGTGATAATGTGGTAATGTGATAATGTGGTAATGTGGTAATGTGGTAATGTGACAATGTGGTAATGTGACAATGTGCTAATATGATAATGGAATAATTATAGGGATGGAAGTCGGAAGATGGAAGTTGAGTGATAATTCTTGGTGAACGTTGCCATTAACCCAAGCCAAAGGCTAAAGGCCAACAGCCGGTAAGCCCCGTAGGAGCGACACCTTTTTTACAATTAGCAATTAGGAATTAATAATTAGTAATACTTTGAAAATAAGATGATTATTATTGTTTTTTAATGCGGTAATGTGACAATGTGCTAATATGATAATGGAATAATTATAGGGACGGAAGTCGGAAGACCGAAGATGGAAGTTGAGTGTGATAATTCTTGGTGAACGTTGCCATTAACAAACCGGTAAAGGCCAACGGCTAACAGCTAAAAGCCAACAGCCGATACATCAGCTCCGGAGGAGCGACACCTTTGTAACAGCGATGCCCTTTCCCTCTCCCCAAAGCCCCGTAGGGGCGACACCTTTCTTCCGTTGCATGTGGTTTTTGTTTTGTTTTTTAAGATAAAGACACTGAATATCAGTTCTTTGAAAAGAAGGTGCGTGCTTCTCTTTATTGATTTTCAGTGAATTATTCACAGCGAAAGTTGAGTGATTTGATTTTTCTTAAAAAAGTGTTACCTTCGGGGCAATGTGTTGTTTTTTGTCCGTTTAGGAGGACGATTTTTATGAAACTAAAACCTGCTGTGCTATGTCAAAATATGTTTATTTGCTATCGTTTATGGTTCTCTCGCTGGGCTTAGCAGCTCAGGAGACCTTCTTTCGTGTGTATGATCGGCCGCAGGACGAAAGAGCTTACAATTTTATACAAAATGGCGACCAAGGATACCTGATTCTGGGAAAATCCTCAAAGTATATGAGCGACGGCCTGTTGTTAAGAAAGGTTGCTCTTGATGGAACTGAGATCTGGGAAAAGCATGAGAACGTACCTGTTTGGGGGCTGGCGAATAATATCTGTGTGGATGCGGAGGAGAACATTGTGCTCTTAATGAATGAGCGCATTGACAATGTCTCCCATATTGTGTTAAAAAAGTTAGACCAGTCGGGAAATGAGCTCTCCTCCACAAATATCATAGCGGGGGGAGATGCTACGGGAATTGCTGAGACGGAAGATGGATATCTCATTACCGGTTCTGCTCCTCCTCTCTCTGGGGATAGCTCGCTGATCGCCAAAGTTGATAAGGAGTTAAACCTCCTGTGGGAAAAGCACTATTATCCTACAACCATGGCCTCTCAGCGAACAACGGCATACGATGCGTTAGCTTTCGGAAACCATTATTATGTGCTGGGCTACTATTACGGTTCTCCCGGATATGGTGTGGACCATAAGTCCTACCTTATGAAAATTGATCAAAAGGGGAACCCGATATGGACAAAGAATTTCGACACCCATATACAGCAATATTACGGATCCCTCATCGCCTCCTCCGGCGGCCACCTTGTGATCCATGGAAGTTATACCGATCCGGAGGTACACTCCTTATTTCGAAGTTCCATAATTTGTCTTGATGAGGATGGAACCATCTTGTGGGAGAATGAAATGGCTCAAGATCAGCGTACGCTTTGGGGGGAGGATCTGGTGGAGGCCAGCGATGGTGGTTTTATTTCCTGCGGGGGCATGTGGAAGAATCAAGGACCCACGGATATCTATCTTCGAAAAATTAATGCCAAAGGGGAGCACCTCTGGCTAAAAGTGATTGATAGAACCTATAGGGATTATGCAAGTCAACTACTGTTGGATGAAAAAGATTATATTCTATGCACAGGGTATAGCCTGGGAAATGAGAGATATCCTAACTTCTTTATGATGAAAACAGACCCGGACGGCAATTTTCAAGGAGTGGAGGAAGTGTCAGATAATGCGTCAATAAAGGTTTTTCCCAATCCCGTTCGTGGTGGCTGGTGCCGGGTAGAGCTTCGGGATATGATGGCCGCGGAGAAAATGGCCGTGGAGCTTATTGATCTATCCGGGAGAGTGGTCTACCATCTTGATTATCATTGGGACGGTATGAGCAATGCCTGTGACCTTAACCTAAACGACCTCCCCTCGGGTTTTTATACCTTACAGGTGAAAGCCACAAGCGGAGTGCTTAGCCATAAAATGGTTATTCCGTAGGAGGTCTTAAATTCGAACGTTTCCTACCAACCCTTTTCCCAAAATGCTGACTTTACGGACAGATAGTAATTGGAATGCTCTCTTTTTGTTGTGATCGATCGTTGTTGTTAAGGATCTCAAGGATCGTAAGGTGGTGGCGTACCTTGTGTTATCGGGGGATAAGTTCGCTGGGTGGAGGTGTTTTCACGGCTTGAAAAGTATCTCCGTGATAGTGTTTACACCTGTACGGTGGATGATGGGGCAGGGGGGCGTGGTTTATTAATCTCTCTCCGGGGGAATATGGCTGGCACGTCTCCACGTAATGGTTCTCCCGATAAGCGAGATTCCAATATAGCCTCGTAAATAGAGTAGGTCTTTGGCTTCGGAGAGTTCAATTTTACACCTGTGACAGCTTCCTTTCCGGGGATCGTACACCCGTCCCTTCCATTTTTTGCCATCTTTTGTGGTAAGATCATAGAGGATGGTGAGGTTCAGGATGGATTCCCCGGAGGCCACATCCTTTTGAGGGATACCGTAATTGGGACTCTCTTTATCAATCTCATGGGGGGGGATAAGCCACACGATCTTACCAAAAAAGGAGCCATCTTCGTGGGCATCAATCGCTATGATAGCCTCCTCCTCTTCTGTAAACCAATAACCGCAAATGTCCCCTTCCGGCCTATTTTGTGCCATTACGCCGGAGAGGAGGTGTGCACAAAGGATGAAAACGGTGATAAGGAGTCTCATAATGGATTACGGTTTTTAAGGTGCTACAATATAACAAAAAAATGCATACGTAAATTGTGCTATAACTATTAAGAGATGTTAAATCGTTCTTATTATCCCCTTTGCACATTTGCATATTATCGCTCTAATCCGTTTTCCTATGAGAGAGTGGGGGCTGTTTCTGCTTTTAATGGTCATATAAAAAAGGCTGTCCCGTTGATACGAGACAGCCTTTTTTTATATTTTTTCCATATAGCTCCTTCGCTACGCGGTGTTTTTCGGTTACATCCCACCGCATATATGGAAGGGAGGTATTAGATGGCGGATGAGATCATAAAGGTAGCAGCTAGTGCAACGATGGCATAAAGCTCGGGGAATACCGCAAGGATAAGGGTATTTCCGAATACGTCGTAGCCGGCGCCGATCCCTGCAATACCGTTTGCACACACCTGACCCTGACGAATGGCAGAGAAGAGTGCCACAATTCCCAATGCCAGTCCTGCACCAAAGACAGCAGCAGCCTGCATCCAATTGATTTCAGGGACCAACACTCCTTGAAGGAGGAAGAATCCCAAGAAGCCATAAAGCCCCTGTGTTCCTGGTAACGCACTTAATACAAGGTAGTTACCGAACGCCTCGTCGTTCTTTTTCATTGCTCCAATGGAGGCGTTACCACCCATGGATACACCGTATGCACTACCAATTCCCGATAGGCCAACCATGATTCCAATCCCGATGTAAGCTAAAATGATAGGTTCCATAATTCTGATTTTTTAAGTATGAATAATTTTTGTTTGTTATTTCTCTATTTTACTGAAGGGTGTATATTTTTTGCCACCACCCTCAAAGCCGGCATTCTTATAAAACTCCACAAAGGTAAGACGCATGGGGTGTACCATGGATCCCAAGCCCGACATGAAAATATTCATACCGTGGCCGATTAAGAGGATAATGATCATCACCAGTTGGCTTACCACAGGGGTATTTCCACTCAGGCTAATGGCCAGGTCGTTGAAGACAAAGCCCATGACCGCACTGGAGATACCCAATGCGAAGAGACGAATGTACGAGAGTACGTCGCCCAACAGGCCGGTGACCATGTTGTAGGAGTCCCACAATCCCGAACCGATATTCATAAAGATGTTGCGTTTGGGATCGTTGAGGACGAGAATAAAGAGTCCGGCTACCCCCAACACGGCATAGAGCACGATGTTGTAGAGGTTCCCGGTGAGGATCTCTTTGGTTTGGAGTAGATAGACGGCACCGCCTCCCAGAAGAAGGATAATCCATCCAATGGTGCCGAAGGCATAACGAAATCCTTGTCTTTTGGAGATATTTGCCACTTTGAGGAACATTCCGAAGAGGATCTGTACGGCTCCAATGATAAGGGAGAGGTTAAAGAGTTTATCCGGGTTCAGCATGTACTTCTTGGCTCCTTCCAACCATGGAATATCTGCCTCAATAAGGTTCATGCCAAAGACGGTACCTCCGATGGCTCCCATGGCAACGGTGGCCAGTCCCAACCACACCACCAGGCTCAACAGGGGCTTCATCTCCGGTTTTGCTTTGCGGCGGGCAAAGAGCGCTCCCAGGATAAAGAGCAGGCCGTATCCGGCGTCGCCCAGGCAGAAGCCGAAGAAGAGCATGTAGAAGGGGGCAAAGAAGGGGGTGAGGTCAATCTCGTTGTAGTTGGGCAAGGAGTAGAGTTCCCCAATCATCTCGTAGAGGCGGGCAAAGCGGTTGTTTTTCAGCTTTACCGGTACTTTATCCTCGGGCGTGGGGTCGCGGAACTCGTAGTAGGCTCCGGTGGTATCGAGAAACGCATTGAGTGCTGCGCTCTTCTCTTCCGGAACCCAGGCCTCCAGGACCATCACCTTCTCTTCCGCCTGGGGAGCAGTGTTCAAGAGAACCTTCTTGAAGTCAATCTCCTCCTGAATTAGGTTTTTTGCCCTCTTCAAAGCGGGAATCCCCTGCTCCGCCAAATCCTGAATCGCCTTTTTATGCTCTGCGATGATTGCCTCCAGTTTTGTCTGCGCCTTACGGATGGCTTGTGCCGACCGCTTGGGCAGGTGGATCTCATCCGCATCCAGGTAGAACTTGGGGTCTTTGGTGACGGTGATAAAGTATTCTACAGCACTAATCTCGTTGATATAGAAAAGATTATACTCTTCTTCCCACTCCTTTTGCAGTTTGCGCGAAGGACAGGAGAAGAAGCGGATATGGTATCCGGCATCCCGTAATTGCTGAATACTCTCCCAGCTGAAGTCTCCCCAAGGCTCAAATTGTGCCAACTCCTTCTCATTTTGAAGCATTTGGGCACTGGCCTTCTCCACGGCGGCAGTGAGTTCCTGGTAACGTGCAAGGATTGCTTCACCCTCCATCTCTGTGGTGGGGGATTGCTCCTCCTTTTTGAGGCGTGTCAACTGTTTGATGGTAGCGTTGTACCTCTTATGAAGCGTGAGAAGGTGATCAAGGGTTTCATGGCCCTCCATCGATCCTTCTTGTTCAATGATGTGCACCGCTCCCAGCTCTCGGATGCGTGTCAGAAAGTCGTTGTATTCTTTATGATATACCATAAAGGAGTACTTTTTCATTGGTATGATCATGATCGTTCCTCCTCTAATTTTGCTTGTTTATTCTTGACAATTTTCTGAGCCGACTTGGAGAGGTTCTCTTTGTCTTCCAGAAATCGTTTGATCTTAAGAATGGCATTTTCAAAGCCCGGGATCTGTACTTTTTCATACAGGTTCACCTTTTGGGTGGTTTTCCGGCGGGCGTAGTCGAGAAGCTCCATTTTTCGGTGGAACACCTCTCGTTCAATGGCAATCCTGGACAGGTCCTTCAGGATCGCAATCCCATCGGGAAACCAGGTGGGCTGATTAAAGAGGCTGAAAGAATCCACAGCGTAAGTGATGTTCTCGAGGATGGGGGTGCGCACTCCGGCAATTTTCTTCACCGAGAGGCTCACATCCTCAATGCGGATAAGATCCGGGTTGAACTCACTCCACAGGTTTACCATCCTTTCATATTCATTAATCTTTGCATCCAGTTTCTCATCCAGCTCTTCGGCCATGTTCTTCGCTCTTTTCACCTCCATTCGGAGGGCCGACTCTTTATTTTTAATGGTCGGAAGCGCCTTCACACGCACCTTCAACTGTTTGTTGAGATCCTGCATGGATGTTTTGTTATACTGAAATTTTATGGCCATGGTAAAGGTTTAATGTTGTGTGAATCTTAGTTTTCCTCTTTGGGCCAGTATTTATCCACCAGGGATTGGCGGATGGCCACCTCTGCTTTGGAGAAGTGTTTGCTAAAGAGCGTCCAAGCCGTCTCGAGCATCCGGGTAGAGTCAATATTCACATCAATGGCCAGAAGCTCTTCGGAGTATGACTTGGCAAACTCCATGGCACGCTCATCGTAATCCGAAAGGTCAAAACCATTCTCGAGTTTGGTCTTGGCGTTGGCCGCATCGGCGAAGAGGCGAATTGCCGCGTTCATGATTTGCGGGTGGTCCTCACGCGTCTGCTTTCCGATGACAAGCTGCTTGAGGCGAGAGAGGCTTCGGAAGGGGTCTACAATAACCTTTCCAATGTCAGAATCTTTCCGCAAGAACAGCTGTCCTTCCGTGATATATCCGGTGTTATCGGGGATGGCGTGGGTGATATCACCTCCGGAGAGGGTGGTCACCGCAATGATGGTGATGGAGCCTCCTTCGGGAAACTGCACCGCTTTTTCGTAGATCTTGGCAAGGTCGGAATAGAGCGAACCCGGCATACTATCTTTGGAGGGAATCTGGTCCATCCTGTTGGAGACGATACTGAGGGCATCGGCATAGAGAGTCATGTCGGTGAGCAGAACCAACACCTTTTGTCCTTTGTCGTGGGCGAAGTATTCCGCTGCGGCCAGGGCCATATCCGGCACCAAAAGACGCTCCACGGGAGGATTATCGGTGGTGTTCACAAAGCTGATGATTCGATCCAACGCCCCTGCATTATCAAATACGTTTTTGAAATAGAGGTAGTCATCGTTGGTAAGACCCATCCCTCCCAGGATGATCTTGTCGGCCTGGGCACGTAGCGCCACGGTGGCCATCACCTGGTTGTAGGGCTGGTCCGGGTCGGCAAAGAAGGGGATCTTCTGCCCCGTCACCAACGAGTTGTTAAGGTCGATACCGGCAATACCGGTGGCGATGTAGTCGGAGGGCTGCATGCGTCGTACGGGGTTTACCGAAGGGCCACCCGTTTCACGCTCTTCCCCTTCAATGTTCGGACCTCCATCCATGGGGTCTCCATAGGCATCAAAGAAGCGCCCGGCGAGTTCATCGCTGACCTTCAGGGTAGGTGGTTTCCCGGTGAAGATAACCTCAGCGTTGGTGGGGATCCCCTCTGTACCGGCAAATACCTGTAGGGTCACATCTTCTCCCTGTATCTTTACCACCTGAGCTTTACGGCCATGTACAAAAGCCATCTCTTCGTTTCCCACACCACTGGCTTTCAGCGAGCAAGTGGCCTTGGTAATGTTATTGATTTTCGTATAAATCTTTTGAAATGCTTGGGTTTCCATTAGGCGGTTCTCCTTTCTGCTAATTTTGCTTCGAGCTCTTTCTCAAAGCTGTAAAACTTGTCTGACTTAAATTCAGAGTAGTTCATCTGACGGAAGGTATTGATAATCTCCTTAAAGTAGGGAGTTACCTCCTCAAAGGATTCAAATTCAAAATCCATCTGACAAACATCCAACACCTTATCCATCATCAGCTTTTGCCGCTCCATGGATGAGGAGGCATCGATATCGTCAAAGGCATCCTGTTGGAGGATCACAAAGTCCACCAGTTCAGAGCGCCAGAAGCGAAGGTGGTAATCCATGGGAACACCGTCATCTCCGAGGATGTTAATCTGCTCTTTGGCCTCTTTTCCCCTGAGAAGCAGGTTTTTGGCTTCGAGGATATTGTCCACCCAATCTTCGGATACGTTATTTCGAAGGAATTGTTGAGCCTCGGGGTACTCCAGGTATTTGGAGTAGGAATCGATGGGGTCGATGGCCGGATAGCGTTTGGAGTCGGCACGATCCTGGTTCAACGCGTAGAAACAGCGGGCTGCTTTGGCGGTGGATTCAGTTACGGGCTCCTTCAGGTTTCCTCCGGCGGGGGATACGGTTCCGATAAAGGTGATGGATCCTGACTCTCCGTTGTTCAGGTAGACGAAACCTGCGCGGGCGTAGAAGTTGGCAATGGTTGCCGAGAGATCCATGGGGAAGGCATCCTGTCCGGGAAGCTCTTCCAAACGGTTGGACATCTCACGCAGTGCCTGTGCCCAACGTGAAGTGGAGTCTGCCAGAAGAAGAACCTTCAATCCCTGGGCCCGGTAGTATTCTGCCAGCGTCATCCCGGTATATACCGAGGCTTCACGGGCCGCAACGGGCATGTTGGAGGTGTTACATACGATGGTGGTACGCTCATAGAGCTTCCGTCCTGTCCGGGGATCCACCAATTCGGGGAACTCGGTAAAGATCTCCACCACCTCGTTGGCACGCTCACCACAAGCGGTAACGATGATAAGGTCTGCCTCTGCCTGCTTGGCCAAGGCGTGCTGAAGAACGGTTTTGCCACAGCCGAAGGGCCCCGGAATGAAACCGGTACCTCCCTCTGTGATGGGGTTGAGGCTGTCGATGGCACGGATCCCTGTCTCCATAACTTTAAAGGGACGGGGTTTTTCCCGGTACGCTTTTATTGCCTGTTTCACGGGCCACTTTTGAATCATATTGATTTCGTAGGAGCGGCCTTCCTGATCTTCCACCACGGCGATGGTATCTTCAATTTTATAGGAACCCTTTGCCACCACACGCTTCACGGTGTAATGGTCGGTCATCTTGAAGGGAACCATAATCTTGTGGTCAATCCAGTTTTCTTTGACTCTTCCCAGCCAGGCGCCGGCCGTTACGGCATCTCCTGCCTTGGCAATGGGCTCAAAATCCCACTTCTTCTCCCTGTCCAGAGGAAAGGTGTATTCCCCTCTCACCAGGAAGGTGGAGTCCATCTTGTCCAGATCATTCTGTAGTCCGTCGTAGTTTTTCGATACAATGCCGGGGCCTAAGGTAACCTCCAGCATGTGTCCACGGAATTCGACTTTTGCGCCGGGTTTCAACCCCCGGGTGCTTTCAAAGACCTGAACAAACGTTTTATCCCCGTTAATCTTAATGACCTCTGCCATTAAATCCCGGCCTTCCAGCTTGATATAACATATCTCGTTCTGAGAAACAGGGCCGTCCACACTGACTATTACTAAGTTGGCAATAATCCCCGTAACGACACCGTGTGTTTTTT
Organism: Bacteroidota bacterium; assembly: GCA_002748065.1. GTDB lineage: Bacteria > Bacteroidota > Bacteroidia > Bacteroidales > BM520 > BM520. The sequence continues at coordinate 14,347 of PDRJ01000039.1, read as the reverse complement.
TATCGTTTGCCTTCATTATATATTAAATTCTTTTGGAAATTGATAACTATTTTCTATATCGTTGAGCAGACGTTTAAACATGGCAGTTCCCGTCTGATGATCCAGTTTAATCCACCGGTCCACAATCATAAGCCTGATCACATAGCTTAGGATGACTTCAATGGAGAAGTAGTTGAAGGTGGTATTTTTTTCAAGCCATTCCCAACGCAAGAGGTCGTAAGATTTCTCCCGTTGCATCAGTTCTTGTGTTTCGAAGATTTGAACAATACGCTCTATCTCCGGTATCTCAACGGCGATGCCCAGGTCTTTTGAGGAGCTCCTGGCCATGGTCTTGTTGATCTCCGTGTTGCCGATAAGTTGTTCCTCCACCGGTAGTCCATGCTTTTTACAGCTGAGGGCGGTGAGGATATTTCGGAGGGTAAGGTCAAATTCAAACCATTGCGAGAGGAAGGGATTTTTACCCTTCATAACCTCTTCGTAGTAGACCTGTGTCAGGAGGTTTTCCATCTTCACCGGTTGGTCTGCCAGTGCTTCATCCTGTTGTACCCTCCGGATAAACTCGGAGAGGTAGTTGTTGAGGAGGCCCGGCTCCCGGAGCTCTTCGCTGAGTTCCTGTTGGGTGTAGTTGGCGGGAATGTTCTCTTCAAAAGCACGCTTTTGAAGCAAATTGAGCAGGTTTTTGTTGTCGTAAGGTGCGAAGAGCTGTTTTACCAACTCAAAATCCTCGGCTGTCAACTGCTCTTCCAGCTCCTTTTTGAACTCCACAAGAGAGAATCCTACCTTGTTTTGGTCGGGTTGAATCTCCGGAAGCCCTGCAATCAGACAATAATAATTACGACTCATAACTACTTCGCTCCATAGAGTAATTCATTGGTCCTTGGACGGATGTAGTTTTTAAAGAAGGCTTCAAAATCCTGATCCGTAAAGCTGATCTGAAAACCTCCGTCGGCGGGGCTGATCTTAAACCCGGACTGAAGACGGGCGTTGTGCTGCACCGTGATCTCTTTGCCCACGGCTTTGGCGATACCGCTGCGGATGAATTTGTCCAAATCAGACTGTTCGGGAATGGTCACGACGAGATCGTCCGAGATATTCCATTTTTTTACCGTCTCATTGAGCAGGTTCTTTACAAAATCAACATCATTGAATGCTTTTTTGACATTGTCTGATGAGGTCTTTGCTGTGATGAGTCCCACAATATCCTGACGCAGCGCTGCAATGGATTGTTTGGCACTCATGGCCAGTTCGCTATGCACGTTTTTGCGTAACTCCTCACTTTTCTGATTGGCTTCGGCAATGATTTTTTCTGCTTCCTTTTGGGCATTGGCTACAAGGCTTTTGGCCTCCTCCTTCGCCTGGTTCATGATCTTTGAAGCCTCTTCATTTGCTTTGGTAACACCTTCAGAGTAGATCTTTTCTGTCAGTATTTGAAGTTTATCTTCCATATTGCTATGATTTATTGTTGTTTACAGGTTTTGTCTCAATGATTGAATTCTCGCTTTTTTTTTCTCTTTAAGCGTGATACGCCCATGAACATATTTTCTGACTTATATCCCTCTCTTTTTTTTAGGGGGAGATAAATCAGAAGCCACAAATTTATGTGTTTTCTATGGATTTACAACCTCTTTTAGGCTAAAAAAAACATCTTTTTTTAAGCGGTTTAGCTATATAAGATTTTGGGATTACCCGCAGGTTGGATATACACTAAGATTTTCTTTGTAACCTCATATCCGATCGCGTGCAGGAGATCGCCATACTCATTGATTTGGGCCTTGTGAGAGGGCTTTTCCTCTCCGGTTTTATAGTCGATGATAACAGCTCTCTTTGGGGATAATACAACGCGGTCAGGGCGGTAGGTTTTTCCTTCCGGTGTGAGGATCTCCCGTTCGTTAAGGATGGTGCAGCCCTCTTGATAGAACGGGGCAAGTTCGGGGTGGGTGACAATCTGTATGATCTGTTTGGTGATTGCTTCCCGTTCCTTGGGGAGGATATTGCCGCTGTTGACCTCCTGTAAGACGGCCGAAAAGAGCTCTTCCGAGACAGTGATACGGGAAAGAATACGATGGATAAGTAGCCCTGTGTCTCTGGCACTGCGCCTCTCTTCCACTGCTCGCCCAAGGGTGGGGGAGCTCAGGGCAATGGCATGGTGCCAGTTGTTGCAGGCGATGCGGTTTTGGGTGTCCAAAATCCGGATGGAGGGTGCTGTGGACGCTGTTTCCTGCTGTGGGTGAGGTTTCCTGGGGGGGGATTCGGGGAGGATAAGGAGTTGCTGCTGTGTCTCATCGTACGCTTCGTGTGTGGTGCAGACCTTCTCCACCAACTCACTGATGCCCCCTTTGAAGGCTCCTCCGGCTGTTTTTTTGGGGGGGGCGCTCATTTGGCACAACAGATAAAGGGACTGGGAAGCCCTGGTCATGGCCACATAGAGTATGTTAATGTTATCGGTGATGGATAGTTCCCGCTCCTCCTGGTAAACCTCATTCAGCGGAGTGTTCTCCAAGGCCTTTTCCAGGTTAAAATAGAAGTGGCTAACCTCTCCGGTGAGATCGCGGATAATCTCCGGAACGGGACAGATCTTTTTTTCGTTGGAGATCCTAAAGCGGCTTTGAGCGAGGGGTAGGATGACCACCGGATACTCCAGTCCCTTTGCTTTATGGATGCTGGAGATGGTGATGGCATCGATCCCCTCCGAAGTTTCAAGCGAAGCTTTGCTGCTGCGGTTCTCCCAATGGGTGAAGAACTGCTCTTTATGGTTGTTTTGTTTGGCGAAGTTGAAGATTTCGTTGAGGAGATAACGGAGGTAGGCATCCCGCTCTCCGGGAGGGATAAAGGTTGAGATGAGGTGCTCTGTCAGGTCGTAGAGGGTCATGCGCTCTAAATCGGAGCCCAGGGCAGGGTAATGGCCCTGCAAAAAACGCCATAGGGGATTGGTTGTGGCTCGGGAGAAGTGGAGTCGCTTAAAATCTGTTACGGGGTTGAGTGTCTGGTTCTGCTCGCTCAAAAAGAAGAGGACGTTCAGTGCATCGACTCTGTTTTGCGGCTCCATGGAGCAGCGGATGAGGGAGAGGATAAACTGAACCTTTTGGGAGTCCTTTAAGAGCAGGCTATCGGCTGTGATTACCGGGAGGTTGGCTTCTGTTAAGGTGGCAGCAATCGCTGCGGCAAAGGCATTTTCTCGTACCAGAATGGCCATCTCCCGGTACTGGCGTCCCTCCTCTAAGGCCTCCTTAATGGCCTCTTCGATTTGGGTGTAGAACTCCCGGTCTTCCTTCCCAAACGAGGTGAACTGTACCTTTACCGCTCCTCCCGCATTCTCTTCGTTGTAGCATTGCTGGTGGTGTTCGTAGCTCTTTTGGTGTGCTGGAGGAATGTAGCGCCGGGCCTCTTCGAAAAACCAGTTGTTGAAGGTGATGATCTCCTTTTTTGAGCGGTAGTTGTTCTTCAAGTGTGATTCGTTGTACGTTCGACGGATCGTTTGCGCCCGTTCCCGGTCGAAAGGGGTGTTGAACTCCGGTGGGAGCGCGGGCAGGTCGCTGAACTGTTTGGCATTACCACTGCGCCACCGGTAGATGGCCTGTTTGGCATCCCCGGCAATGATGCTTTTCTTCCCCGATGACAGCGTATTTTCTACCAACGGTAATAGGTTATGCCACTGTAACAGAGAGGTGTCTTGAAATTCATCAATTATCAGATGGTGATACCACTCGCCCACACGCTCATAGATAAAGGGTACCGCCTCATGCTGCACCACCCGACTGATTTCCCGGTTGAAGTCAGATAGATAGACCAGCCGCTTCTCTTGCTTGATTTGCCGGGCGATTTTATTGATCTCATTGAGCAGCGATAGGGGGTAGAGATTTTTTAGAATGGATTGGATGAGAAGGTATTGGGGTTGCAACTCCTCCGTCAACTCCATTAGATGCGTTAGTATGCGGGTGAGTTCCGGTGCCAGGTGTTCCACAATGTCGTTTTTTTCGCCCCCCTTATTGGCTCTCTTAGAGGTGAACTGTCCCTCCAGCGCTTTGCGTATATTTTTGTTATCCGGACGTATAAAAAGCTCTTTTTTACCCTGAGTACACTTCTTTATTTGGGTGTAGACGGAACGTTTTTTATCCAGAAAATCCTCTTCGCTTAGGAGGTGCTCATGGCAAAGCGCCACAAAGCGGTTGGCTGTTTCTTTTATGGTGGCTTCGATGAACTTTGCCCTTTTGTGGCATCGTGCTTCAATTTGTTGGAAATCTTCCGGTGAAAAGGTTTCCATGGAGGTGAAGAGCGCCGTATTCTCATCGGAGTGGAGTCTCCCGGAAAAAAAGTGAAGGAGGGAGGAGGAGATGTCCCACGCTTTATCGCTGTCGATGTGTTGTGCGAGGTATTTTTCGAGGATGGTTGTAATGGTTCGATCCTGTCCGGCACGGCTGATGAGCAGCTCCACTGCCTCTCGATAGAGCGACTCCGTATCGGTATCCGTATCGAAGTTGATGGGAATATTCAGGTCGGAGGCAAAGGACTTCAGAATGCGTTGCATGAAGCTGTCGATGGTCATAACGGCCAGATCGGAATAGTGGTGGAGGATGGCCGATAGGGTGTTTTGAGCCTGTCGGTTAAGCCTCTCCTCATCCCATCCCAGCTGCTCCATAAGCCAGGGACGGATGTAGCTGTTGGCCGCTGTTTCGGGGTATTGATCCTGTTGGGAGAGCTCGCGCAGGTTGCCGATAATGCGCTCTTTCATCTCGTTGGCTGCCTTGTTGGTAAAGGTGATCGCCAAGATATGTCGGAAAGCATTCCGCTCTCGCAGTGCGAGATAGAGATACTCTCTCACCAGGGCAAAGGTCTTTCCGGCTCCGGCAGAAGCCTTAAATACCAACATCTCTCCTGAATGTGGGTTTCCCATACGGTTATTTTTTACAAATATACATTATCTTTGTGTGGTGTGAAAAGTCAAAAACTTACAATATGAAACAGTTGTTCTTTCCTCTTCTTCTCTCTCTCTTCATGTTGGTTACCTGGGGGTGTCAACGTACGCCCGGATCCTCTTCCCATAAAAAGGGGAATGCCCTGCAATATAGCTCCTATGTGAGCGCCTATAGTGCGGGGATGCAGCGTTCGGGGAATAGCCTTCGGATCGAGTTAGTGAATAATGTTCCTGCTGCGGTTCGTGCTGCTGTAGAACCGGATCTGCTCTTTGATTTCTCTCCCAATATCCGGGGAGAAGCCGTCTGGGTGAGTGAACGTGTCCTGGAGTTTATTCCCGGTGCTCCGTTGAAGAACGGAACCGAGTATAAAGCCTCTTTTGCCATCGGCAAGGTGGTTGAGGCTTTGGAAGAGGGGGAGGAGTTTGAGTGGATGTTTCGTGTGATTGACCAGGTGATGTCCGTGGAGCTCCAGCAGGTGGCCATGGTGGAAGAGTCGCCGGAGCAGGCGAACGTGGCAGTTCGTATCTTGACCTCCGATTTTGCTGCGGATCAGGCGGTGGAGGAGTGCCTATCCTTTGAAGAGGGAGAGGCCTCCTGGGAACATCGTGCCGATGGCCGCTCCCACCTTTTGACCCTCTCGGGGGTGAAGAGGCTCCCTGAGGATCGTACCCTTGAAATGGTATGGAGCGGGAAGCCGTTGGGGCTCTCGCAAAAGGGGACACTGGAGGCGTTAATTCCCGGAACCGCAGCCTTTCATGTCCTTGCGGTAAAGCCCTCTTCGACTTCGGAACCCTACCTAAAGGTGGTTTTTAGTGATGTGCTGGATGCCAATAGGGAGCTGGATGGGCTGTTTTTCCTTACCTCCGGTAAAAAACTCACGCTTATGGTGGAGGGCAATACCGTTGAACTCTATCCCAAGGGTAAGATCGATTCGGATGATGTGTTGGTGATTGATGGGGGAGTAAGGAGTCGTCAAGGGATGACATTGGGCGAGGATTATCGCTTTGACGTTCATTTCTCTTCGCCAAAGCCGGCCATTCGTTGGGTGGGGGAGGGCGCTATTTTGCCCGATGGAGAGCAATTGGTGATTCCCTTTGAAGCGGTAAACCTTAGCGCAGTGGATGTGACGGTAGTGAAAATTTATGCCTCCAATGTGGTGGATTTCTTCCAGGATAACAACTATTCGTCGGCCTATAACCTGAAACGTAATGGTCGGATCATCTTGAAGGAGCGAATTGCGCTTATGGGAGACCAACCGGTGGATCAGGGAGGATGGAACACCTATCGTATTGACCTCTCCAAGTTGATGAAGGCGGATCCGGGGAGCATGTACCGGGTGAAATTGAATTTTGATAGAAGTTGCTCTACCTATCCTTGCGAAGGCGGGGAGAGCGATGAGAAGGATCGTTTTCGCGGGAACCGTTCTCTGGAGAGTGATCCTGAATACACCTATTATGATAATCCCTCCTCCTACTATTATGATGATTCGTATTATGGTGATGATTGGTGGGAGCATCGTGATGATCCCTGCTTTAGGGCTTATTATAATGATGTTTCCATAGAGCGCAACCTTCTTGCTTCCAACTTGGGAGTGGTGGTTAAGCGCTCTCCCGACGATCGCCTGGATGTGTTTGTGCATGATATCTTAACCTCGAAGCCGCTCTCCGGAGCCTCCGTATCAGCGCTGAATTATCAGAAGCAGGTGATCTCCTCGGGAACCTCCGATGCCCAGGGAGCGGTCTCGCTTCCCTGCGACCAAACGCCCTTTTTGGTGGTTGCCTCCTTGCGTGGACAGAAGGGATACCTGAAAATTCAGGATGGAGAGTCGTTGTCGTTGAGTCGTTTTGATGTCTCCGGAAAGACGACGGAAAAGGGGTTGAAGGGATTCCTTTACGGAGAAAGAGGCGTTTGGCGCCCGGGAGATACACTCTATCTCTCGTTTATGTTGGATGATAAGAGTAATCCTGTGCCTCAGGGTCACCCGGTGTTGATGGAACTTTTTGATCCGTTGGGACGTATGGCTTGGCAGCAGGTACAGTCTCTGGGGAGAGGCAAGCTGAATACTTTTGTGGTTCCCACTCAACCTGAGGATGTGACCGGCACCTGGAATGCAAAGGTGACCGTGGGAGGAGCGGTATTTAATAAAAGAGTTCGTATTGAAACCCTTAAGCCCAACAGGCTACGTATTCGGTTTGATCTTCCCGACACGTTGGACGCTACTTCTGAGATGCGTGTTCCTGTGAGAGCCTCCTACCTCCATGGCGCCAAGGCTTCAAATCTCAAGTTTGCTACAAACATAACCCTGAAGGCTATGCGTACCAGTTTTCCGGCCTATCGGGACTACCTCTTCTTCGATCCTTCGGTCTATTTTGACGAAGATCATTACGAAGAGCTGCAGCATAAGCTGGATGCCAATGGTACGGCTGTATTGACGATTCCCGAAATGGAAGGGTACGCTCCCGGCTTTGTGAGAGCCAGTTTGGAGTCTCGCGTCTATGAAAAAAGTGGTGAGTTTAGTGTGGATTATACCTCTGTGGTGATGTCTCCCTTTACGAAGTATGTGGGGCTCCATGTGCCGGGAGATTCGGACTATTGGAACCGTTTAGAGACGGATAAGGATATCCCCTTCGATATTGTGACCGTGGACGATCGGGGGAACCCTGTGGCAACCCGTGGGGTGGAGGTCTCCTTTTATAAGGTGAAGTGGAGTTGGTGGTACGAAGAGGGAAGAACCTATGCCTCCCTCGTTAATAACAGGAACTTTGAGTTGGTGCGGGAGATGGTGATTGATACCAAAGATGGTGAATACCACAGCACTTTCAGGATCCCCCATGCCGACTGGGGACGTTATTTGATCTATGTAAAACTTCCCCACGGGCATGCTACGGCGAAGATGGTCTATGTGGATTGGCCGGAATGGAATACACGCAAGAGCGACGGGAGTAGGGATGGCGCTTCACTGCTCTCTTTGGTCACCGATAAAGAACAGTATCGGGTGGGGGATAGGGTTGCCTTGACCTTCCCTGGAACGGATAAGGGTACCGCCATCATTACCTTGGAAAATGGTTCCGGTATCCTACATCGGGAGGTGGTCTCCACCTTCCCGGGAGACAACGTTTACTACGTTGATGTGACGAAGGATATGACCCCCAACATTTACGCTTGTGTGCATCTTTTGCAACCGCATAGTCACCCGGATAATGATTTGCCGCTTAGGCTTTACGGCGTGATTCCCATCATGGTTGATGATCCAGCGACAAAGCTTACGCCGGTGATTACAATGAAGAAGGAGCTTCGTTCGAAAGAGAAGACCTCCATCACCCTGTCGGAGAAGTTGGGACGTCCGCTCTATTACACCCTTGCCGTGGTGGATGAGGGATTGTTGAGCCTGACTAATTACCGGACCCCTGCTCCCTACCACCATTTTTATGCTCGTGAGGCTCTTGGTGTGAAGACGTGGGATATGTACGATGAGGTGATCGGTGCATTTACCGGAAATATGGCCTCCCTTTTTGCCATTGGTGGGGACGAGAACCTGTCCTTAACCGGAGAGCGAAAGAAAAGACGTTTCAAGCCGGTGGTGAAGTTCTATGGCCCCTATGAACTGGGAAAGGGGGAGCAGCAGCAACTGGAATTACAACTGCCCGAGTATGTGGGTGCCGTGCGAGTGATGGCGGTGGCCTCGTCGGGTAATGCCTATGGTACTGCTCAAAAAGAGGTGGTGGTGAGAGATCCGTTGATGGTGCATGCCACCATGCCCCGTGTGCTGGCTCCGGGAGAGATCGTGGAGGTTCCCGTTACGGTTTTTGCCATGGATCGTAAGGTGAAAAAGGTATCCGTTTCCCTCTCGTTCTCCGGGGATGTCTCGCTCGTTGATGGCGGAAGCAAACAGCTAACCTTTGAGGAAGAGGGAGAGAAAATAGTCCGCTTTAAGGTGAAGGCGGGACATAATCCCGGAAATATTGGGGTAGAGGTGGTGGCCACCTCGGGTAGGGAGAAGGCATCGCAGCATATCGACCTCTCCTTGCGTAATCCCAACCCTCAGGAGGTTGTTGTGGAGAGCTACCTTGTTCCAAAGGGGGAAGAGGCCCTTTTCCCTGTGATGCCTGTGGGCGATGAGTCTAACGCTGAGGTAGAGGTGGAGGTCGCCTCTGTGCCTACCCTCAACACTGGTTCCGTATTCTCCTATATGATGCGCTATCCGCATGGCTGTGCAGAGCAGTCCACCTCCGCCGGGTTGGTGCAGATGCTGTTGCCCTCTCTGCTTGAGAGTGATGACCCTGATTTTGCGCATGCCCGGGAGAATGTGGTGAAGATTATTGCCGGATTACGAAAGTATCAAAAGGGGAACGGGGGCATGGCCACCTGGCCGGGAGGTTACCGTACCGATCCCTGGGTCTCCTGTTATGTGGGTCATTTCCTCAGTATGGCCGCTGATGCCGGCTATGCTGTTCCAAAGGGACTGGAAAACAAACTTATACGTTATCTTTCGCGCAATAGCTTCGCCGATAGGGAGGATGGAAACTTTGCTGAGTCGTACCGTCTTTATGTGCTGGCTCTCCATGGAAAGGCTGACTTTGGCGCCATGAACAGGCTCCGGGGGAAGGCGTTGAACCCCTTGGTCTCGCTGCGTTTGGCTGCGGCTTATGCCGTTGCGGGAAAGAGTGATGCCGCCCGCCGGATATTCGAGCAAGTAAAACTGGAATCGTATGACTCCTACGACTATAAGCACTGGAATTACTATTACTACAATAAGAAGTCGGCCATGGCCATGGCGTTGGAGACCGCCATTTTGCTCAATGATGAAGCGACGATTCATACCCTTGCCACCCAATTGTCGAAGGTCTTGTCGGGGGATTCGTGGATCAGTACCCACACGGCCTCTTGGGGGCTGTATGCTTTTTGGTTGCTCCATGGAAAGCAGCAGGAGCGAGAAGCGCTATCCTATGAATATAGCTGTGGATCTGTTTCTTACAAGAAAAATACAACCAATACCATCTCTCTCTCAACACTCTCCTGTGATAGGGAGAAGGACTCGGTTATTCGTTTCCGTAACAGGGGTGATGCGAGGCTCTTTGTGCAGACGATCTCCTCCGGGCAGCCTGCTCCGGGTCGGGAGAAGGCTCATGAGAGGAACGTGAAACTTGATGTCCGTTTCTTTTATGGGGAAGGGGAGAAAGCATTGGATCCCGGGAGGTTGCCACAGGAGCAGGACTTCCTTATGGAGGTAACGGTGGTTTCCAACACCGGCTTGATGGGAGACTACAAAGATATGGCTCTTACTGTGGGGTTGCCCGGCGGATGGGAGTTTCTGGGACAGCAGAAGCTGGAGGATTCCTCCGTGGATTACCTGGATGTGCGGGATGATAAGGCACGGGTCTATTTTGACCTTCCCATGGCCCGGTCGACAACCTTTGTCTTCCGGGTACACACCTCCTATCCGGGCAAGTACTACCTGCCGGCCATAGTCTGTGAATCCATGTATGATGAGGATATTTACGCCCTAAGAAAAGGCCGATGGGTAGAGGTTGTTGTGCCGTAGGAAAAAGGGGATCCCTTTGGTTGCGGGGAGGGTTGGCGGCTCTGCTGCTCTTTCTTCTTTTCTTGCTTTTTGTTCCCGTGGTGGAGTTTTCCGACCCCTTCTCCATGGTGTTGGAGGGGGAGGAGGGGGTGTTGTTAGATGCCCATATTGCGAAGGATGGCCAGTGGCGTTTTCCCCCTCCTGAGGCTATCCCCCCTACTTTTCAGATGGCTCTGCTGACCTTTGAGGATCAATATTTCTATCGTCACTGTGGCGTAAATCCCCTCTCTTTGGTGCAGGCTTTTGTGGCCAACGTAAGGGCCGGAAAAGTTGTGCGGGGGGGGAGCACCATCACCATGCAGGTGGTGCGCTTGGCGCGAAAGGGACGTTCCCGAACTTATGGAGAGAAGTTGTTGGAGATATTGCTGGCTCTGCGGTTGGAGGTGGCCTGCTCCAAGGGGGAGATTTTGACGATGTATGTGGCCAACGCCCCGTTTGGGGGGAATGTGGTGGGGTTAGAGGCGGCCTCATGGCGCTATTTCCAGCGTCCTCCGGGGGAGCTTTCCCTGGCTGAGAGTGCGCTGTTGGCAGTGCTTCCCAATGCTCCCTCTGCCATGCATCCCTCCCGTAACAGAGCCTTGTTGCGGGCAAAGAGAGACCGTCTGTTGGCCAGGTTGCAGCAGGAGCATAAGATTACCGAGACGGACTACCTGATGGCGCTGGATGAGCCGTTGCCCTTAGCTCCGCAACCGCTACCCCACACTGCGGGGGTGCTTGGGGGGCGTCTTTCGGCAAAACATCCTGGTGAGCGGATGTGTACTGCCATCCGGGCCTCCTTGCAGCGAGAGGTGAAAGAGGTGCTGGAACGCCATCTGCCCGCCGTGAAGGCCAATGGGGTTAATAACCTGGCGGCTTTAGTGATGGATGTGCACTCCGGTAGCGTGGTGGCCTATGCGGGGAATGTGTGCGATGGCAAAGAGGTCAACAGCCCCTACGTGGATATGGTGGCCGCCCCGCGTTCTACGGGGAGCATTCTCAAGCCCTTCCTTTACGGGGCCATGCTGGACGAGGGCGCCCTTCTTCCCGACATGTTGGTGGATGATATTCCCATCAACTTCGCCGGTTATACGCCTAAGAACTATACCAATAGCTATTTAGGAGCGCTCCCGGCGTGGCAGGCTTTGTCCCGATCGTTGAATGTGCCCGCTGTGGGGATGCTTTCGGAGTATGGGGTTGCGCGTTTTTATGCCTTGATGAGGCAAGCAGGGATCACCTCTTTTCGTTTTCCGGCATCGCACTATGGTCTGTCGCTCATTTTGGGAGGGGGCGAGGCCTCCCTGTTGGAGATCTCGGCGCTCTATGCAAATATGGCGCGCCATCTCAACGGTGATGAGGTGTGGCCGGAGGGTTTTTCGTTGTGGCCCTCGCCGGGTGGTTTGCGGCCGGCTACTCCGTTCTCCCGTGCTGCTATCTTTTGCACCTTTGAGGCTATGAAGCAGGTGCATCGTCCTACCCAGGAGGCCGGATGGGCCTATTTTCGCCGGCAGGGCGACATTGCCTGGAAGACGGGAACCAGCTTTGGCTTTCGTGATGCCTGGGCTGTGGGTGTTACCCCTGGTTATGTGGTGGGGGTGTGGGTTGGCAATGCCGATGGAGAGGGGCGGCCCGGGCTTACCGGTACCGCTACGGCCGCTCCGGTGATGTTTGACCTTTTTCACTTGCTTCCTGAGCAGGGGGATTTTGAGATGCCCTTGGCGGAGATGGTGACCCTTGCCACCTGCCGGGAGTCCGGCCACCCGGTGTCTCGCCACTGCCCGGATACTGTCTGGCGAGTGGTGCCGGAGCAGAGCCTAAAGGTGCCGGCGTGTCCCTACCATAAGCGTATTCACCTGGATCGTGATACCCTCTATCGCGTGAATTCGGCCTGTTATCCCCTGTCGGAAATGGTGGCCCTTTCCTGGTTCGAGTTGCCTCCCGTACAGAGCTTCTATTATCGTCGGCATCACCCCGGGTATCGTTCCATGCCCTCGTGGCATCCGGGGTGTGAGGCGCACCGGGAAGAGAACGTCCTCAACTTCGTCTATCCCACCTCCGAGGCCACCCTTTACCTTCCCCGAAAGATGGACGGTTCGCCCGGCAAGCTTATTATGGATGCGGCCCACCGGGATGCCCGGGCATGCCTCTATTGGTATATTGACAACTGCTATATGGGAAAGACGACCCATTTTCATACCATGGCCTGCTATCCGGAGGCCGGCCCCCACCGTATTACCATTTTAGACAGCCAGGGAAACACCCGGAGCATAGGGATCACCGTGTATCATCGCCATAAGGAAGAGACAGAGCGCTGATCTTTGCCAAAGGGAAAGGGGGACGTTTTTTGCGGAATCTCCGGAAAGATGTTTGGATCCCTGAGGAAAAGCCTCAATTCAAGAAGCAAATGCGACAAACCGGAGGAAAAGTGCTTTCGAATGGTCAAAACCCCAGTTTCTTTTTGAATCTTCTCCTAATGTTACATGCTCCCTCTTTTGTGGTTCCTCTTATAATACACCACCCTACAGTCAAATGATGATTAATTGCATATATTTGTGTGATGCTGTGCAATGCCCTTCGGGCATCACAGTATCGGCGAGAAGTCTCGGGCCGTTAGGGCACATTAAAACAGCTGAAGATACATAAAATTTACAGATCTATGAATAGAATATTTTTAACACTTATTGGGCTCTTTCTCATCAATGTGACATTTGGACAACATTTGTATCCTGAGAAATTTGAAGGATGTAATACAAGTAGATTTTGTCTTGATTGTGGCGATACAAAAGCAGAACCACCAACAGATTTTGGAAATGAACTATTATCAAATTTGAACTCAAAATCTTTGAAGAAAATCAATGGTGCTATTGAAGTTCAGATATTAATAGATAGTGTTGGAAATCCTTGTTTATTAAGTGTTAAGAACAGCAGTAATATAAATTCTAAAAAACTGAAACTGCAATACGGAATAAATAATACTTCAAAATGGACACCAGCAATAAGTGAAGGGAAAACAATACAATCTTCAGTATCACTTTTGATTACTTTTAAGGATGGTAGATATTCTCTTCAGCGAAGAATTTTTGATTTTAAGAATAATTCAAATGTTAAATCAATAGGAACTCCTGATGTGAAAGGAACAAATAAATCCAAATTAACAGAATCATGGACTGTCTACAACCAAAGCAATTCAGATTTACCTTGGGATATGTCAAGAGCAGCAGTTGCGACAAAAAATGCTGTTTGGTTTGGAACTGATAATGGTCTTGTAAGAATGATAGAAAATAAAATGGAGGTGTTTAATGTTAACAACTCAGCTATTAAACCAGTGAAGTATAATAAGAACAAAGCATCTTCTATTCGTTATGCGTCGGTAGACAAGGAAGATAATATTTGGATAATAGCAGGTTGGGATGCATACAAATATAACGGAAGAGAATGGACTGTTTTTGATTCAATAAATTCTCCTGTGGATTGGGCAAGAAAAATATATGTTGATGATTCTAATAATGTTTGGTTTACTTCTTGGGACGGAGTGTTAAAATATAATGGAAGTGATTGGAGTGTTATTGATACTTCAAATTCAAAATTACCTGCAAATAAAACGTCGGGAGTTTTTGTGGATAGCCAAGATAGATTATGGATTGGAACGTATGACGGTAATATTAGAATTGATAATAATGAGACTATTGAATTTAATAATTCAAATTCGCCATTAAAGGAAAGTGCTATTTCGAAAATGTATGAGGATAGTAAAGGAAATTTCTGGTTTGACTTGTACAATGATGATGATAAGTCAAAAGCTGGAATGTTTGTTTTAAGAACAAATGGAGAGTGGGAATCAATAAAACCTAAAAATTCTGAATTGTTTAAAGAAAAT
>PDRJ01000042.1 GCA_002748065.1 Bacteroidota bacterium | reverse complement strand
TTCAAAATCATATTCTAATGTATCTTTCAAACTATGAGCACTGCCATACAAAACAGTTTCTCCATCTAATACCCATTCCTTTTTTGTGATATTATAATCGCGTATTTCCCCTGCGTGTGGATAAATGCCTTGAAATAAACGACCATGAATGCTTACATATTCTGCCGGAGAAAATACAAAAGTTTGTTCATTCAATATTTCTGCAATTCTGGCAGAAACTTTATCTGCCTCCTCTGCTCTATTTTTGTTATCTTTAATAGAAATTTGTTCATAATAACTATTTATTCGTTGCTTTACTTCTTCAATAGAAATATCGCCTTCGGTATTTTGCTTAGCTGTTTCTATCAAATAATTAGAGGGAATTAATCCATCCACCTGCTGTAAGCCAATAGCTGTCTTCCAAATTTTGGCTTTTTCAATTTTACTAGGTTCTCCTTGTTGTAAGTACTCCTCAAAATTGCTGGCTAAATTAGCTGACATATTTATTCTTCTTTCATTTTTTTACACTTCCAAATATAGAAAATAAACGCAAAAGTGCGGATAAAAACACAAGGTAAATCCCTGTTATGTTCCTCGCAACCTGTAATAAATAACAACATTGCTACAAGTTGCAAAATTGCTAATACAAGGTTTTTCATTTTTTTATAATGGGAGAAACATCGTAGAACCCCATAAGCGACTTTCTCAGATCGCTTATAAAGTTACCCTATTTTTCATCCGGTACGTTATCGTCACTTGCCAAGCCCAAAAACTTCTTAACGTTTAATTTATCAATCATCGGCTGTTGTCTTTTTATCGGACGCTAAACACCCTTGGGTAGTGACATTTTGGCAATAATGGATCCATGGCAGATTTTTTGATACAATCGTGCAGTATTAAATACTATGTCATGGAAGCGAAAGAAAAGGAGCAAAAAGTAGCGACAGAAGCGGCGAATAAAACGACTGCTGATGAGTTGCAAGAGAAAGATAATCAGTCAGTAAAAAAGGATAACACGCCCAAAGAAGAGCCACAGGAGATAAAGCAAACAAAGGAGAAGGAGACAGAAAGTGGGGGAGAGGCAAAGCGAAAAAAACGATCTCGCAGAAGCAAGTCCGACAAACTGACGGAAGAGAACGAGGCCTTACGGATCCAATTGGCAGAGGCGAAAGATAAATACCTTCGACTCTTTTCAGAATTTGATAACTACCGTAAACGCTCCAACAAAGAGAAGGTGGAGTTGCTGAATACGGCCTCTGCGACCCTTATCAAGGAACTTCTCCCG
The DNA here is from genome assembly GCA_002748065.1 of Bacteroidota bacterium. Lineage (GTDB taxonomy): Bacteria > Bacteroidota > Bacteroidia > Bacteroidales > BM520 > BM520. The sequence continues at coordinate 11,192 of PDRJ01000042.1, read as the reverse complement.
GTCTTAGACGATGTGGATAGAGCCCAGGACAATTTTGAAAAGTCGGAGGATGTGAAAGCCTTATCGGAAGGCGTCATCTTGATTATAAATAAATTCAAGAAAGTGTTAAAATCCAAAGGATTGGAAGAGATGGTCTCCACGGGTGTGGATTTTGATACCGATAACCATGATGCGATTGCCCAATTTCCGGCTCCCGATGAGTCGCAAAAGAATAAGGTCATTGATACCACAGAGAAAGGGTATCTTATCAATGGCAAAGTGATTCGCCATGCCAAGGTAGTCGTTGGAGTATAAGCATAAATAAATCATTAAATCGATGTCAAAAAGAGATTATTACGAAGTGTTGGGCGTTTCAAAGTCCGCAACAGAAGCCGAGATAAAGTCGGCGTACCGGAAGAAGGCCATACAATACCATCCCGATAAAAATCCTGATAATAAAGAGGCAGAGGAGAAATTTAAAGAAGCAGCCGAAGCCTACGAGGTGTTGAGTAATGCGGATAAACGGGCTCGTTATGACCAGTTTGGCCATGCGGGGGTAGGAGGTGCTGCCGGCGGCGGATTTGGCGGACACGGAATGTCGATGGATGACATCTTTAGCCAATTTGGGGATATCTTTGGCGATGTGTTTGGTGGCGGATTTTCCGGCTTTGGTCGCTCTTCAGGAAGAGGCCGTCAGGTGAATCGGGGCTCCAACCTTCGGGTGAAGGTGAAATTAACCCTCGAAGAGGTCGCCAAGGGGGTGGAAAAAAAGATCAAGGTTAACAAGTACGTCCCCTGCTCGCCTTGTCAGGGTACCGGCGCTCAAGATGGCTCTGCCTTTCAGACCTGTAGCACCTGTAACGGCTCCGGTCAGGTAACCCGTATCCAAAACTCCTTCTTTGGACAGATGCAAACCACCGGGGTCTGCTCCGCCTGTGGCGGCGATGGCCGAAGCATCTCCCGGAAATGTACCCATTGTAACGGCGATGGTCTGGTGCGTGGAGAAGATATCATCGAAATTAAAATCCCTGCCGGCGTGGAAGATGGGATGCAGCTTAGCGTTCGCGGAAAAGGAAATGCCGGGTATCGTGGTGGCGTAAATGGAGACCTAATCATCCTTGTGGAGGTGATGAAACACGATCAGTTGGAGCGTGACGGACAAAACCTGTTGTATAACCACTTTATCACCTTCCCCGAAGCCTCTTTAGGTACCAGCATTGAGATCCCCGCCATCGGAGGGAAAGCCCGAATTAAGATTCAACCCGGCATACAGTCGGGAAAGGTGCTGCGCCTGAAAGGAAAAGGCCTGCCCTCTATCAACGGATATGGGCATGGAGACCTGTTGGTACAGGTGAATGTGTGGATTCCTAAAAATCTCTCCAAGAGCGAAAAAGAGCTGCTGGAGAAGTTGGCGAAGAGCGATAACTTTAAACCTAACCCGTCGCGAAGTGAGCGTGGATTCTTTGATAAAATGAAGGATATGTTCCACTAATCGCAGCAAAAAAGCTGTACGAACAGATTATCTTACCCTCTTTTCAGCGCTTCACGGGTATCATACAACATACGCTCATCCCATAAATCTTAAAATAAACTTGATGGTTGTTAACAAGTGTGTTAACTTCGCAGTATAACAAGAGAGATCCGATTTTATAAAAATTACTTTATTGACTTTTGTATTGGATAAAATCTAACAACTATGGCTCGCGGCAGTGCGTACTTCAAAGGATGTAGTTTCAAAACTGCCCCGGCATACATAGTAAATGGATAGGGTGTATGCGGACAATAAATATTATTACCCTTGGATGCAGTAAAAATACGGTGGACTCAGAGCTCCTGGCGGGACAGTTGATCCCCTCCGGCTGGGAGGTGCGTTTTGACACTCCTGAAAAGGCGGATATTGTGGTGATCAATACCTGTGGGTTTATTAATGATGCCAAGGAGGAGAGCATCGAAGCCATCCTCTCCTTTGCCCGAGCCCGGCAACTGGGCGAGATTCAACGTTTGATCGTCATGGGATGCCTCTCTCAACGCTATCGGGAAGAGCTGAGAGAGGAGGTTCCGGAGGTGGATGGTTGGTATGGTGTTGCTGAGATCCAACAAATTGTGGCCGACTTCGAGATAGAATGGCGCCGGGATCTTATTCTCCAACGATCCCTCTCTACCCCCCCTCACTACGCCTATGTAAAAATTGCAGAAGGATGCGATAAACGATGTTCCTTCTGTATCATCCCTATGATCCGAGGGGCACATGTAAGTAGAAGCATGGAAGCGATCTCGGCAGAATGCAAAGAGCTGGTAAAAAAGGGGGTGAAAGAGTTGCTGTTGATCTCTCAGGATCTTACCTACTATGGAAAAGATCGCTATGGCTCGTATCAACTGGCCACGTTGGTGGAGCGGTTGGCCAAAGAAAATCCGAACACCTGGATTCGTCTGCACTATACCTTCCCCCTGGGGTTTACCGATGAGTTGATTGAGGTGATCGCTCGCCATGACAATGTGGTTAACTATATCGATATCCCCCTTCAGCATATTAGCAGCCGAATCTTACGATCCATGAAACGGGGCGTGGACAGGGAAAAAACCGTGGCCTTAGTAGAAAAGTTCCGGGCAAAAATTCCCCATGTGGCCATCCGAACCTCTTTTATTGTGGGCTACCCCGGAGAGACCCAGGAGGATTTTGAGGAGCTGAAGGCATTTGTTCTTGCCCACAAATTTGAACGCATGGGCGTCTTTATATACTCTTCCGAAGAGGATACCTTTGCCGGAGATCAACTCAAAGACGATGTTCCGGAAGAGGTTAAAAACCAACGGAGAGAAGAGCTTATGGATCTGCAACAAACCATCTCGCTGGCCCATAACCAATCCTTGGTGGGGAAGGAGATGACCATCCTTGTGGATCGCTTGGAAGGGGATTATTGGGTGGGAAGAACGCCTTTTGATTCCCCGGAGGTGGATAATGAGGTGTTGATAGCCACCGTAGATAGCGCAGCTACCGGCTTAGAAGGGACTTTTGTTCGCGTAAAGATCCTCTCCGCCGATGATTATGACCTCTATGCCAAGCCTGTGGAGCGGTAGTTGATACCCCCCTTGGCATTCTCCCTGATCTGTATTACCTTTGTTAGCCTATTTTTAACCCCTGTTAATACAGCTATCAATGATGAAAATAACCACATTCTTGCTCCTCTTTTTGACCTCCTTTATGATGGTTGGCTTTGCGCAAGAGGGATCCCCAACCAACCCCATGGGATACGAAGGGGAGATGAACAGGATAGATCAAGAGAACCGAAAGCAAGGCCTTTGGGAAGAGCAAACCCCACAACTACTGTCGTATGGCTATTATGTAGATGGAGAAAAAGAGGGGATTTGGACAACCTACTTCAAAAAGAAGGGAAGCATCTATCGTATGGAAGCGTATAAGAAGGGGAAACTGGATGGTATTGTCGTGGAGATTGATCAGCGTGGATATTATACCATGGAAGCGCACTACAAGGAGGGGCTTCAACATGGAGCGTATAAACGGTTTAATCGCGGCTCTTCCCTGGAAGAGGAGGCCTACTATAAGGAAGGGAAACTGGATGGTCCTCGGAAAACCTATTACCCCAATAAGCCCGGTAAAGTACAGGAAGAAGTACACTATAAAGCCGGTGTAAAAGATGGTCCATCCAAGTGGTTTGGACCCAACAGTAACCTGATTGCCGAATACTCCTACCGGAATGGGAAATTTAATGGGGTCAATAAAACCTATTACGAAAGTGGTACCTTGATGATTGAGGAGGTCTACGAAGAGAATATTCCTGTGGGAACCTATATGGAGTACTGGGAAAATGGCAACCTCAAACAGAAGGGCGATTACAAGAATGGCTTGAAAGAGGGGAAGTGGATCTCCTACGACAAAAATGGGAAGGAGATAGAGCGTGTCAAATATCACAAGGGAGAGAAAAAGTAAATTTCGGATGCGAAAGATTATCAATCCTTACGATACCCTCCCCGGAAGCCACTGTTTTGGGTGTAGCAAGCAAAACCTGCAAGGACTACAAATGGAGTTCTATGAAGAGGGGGAAGAGATCATCTCCCGGTGGACACCCAAGAGGGCCTTTCAAGGCTATAATAACGTATTGCACGGGGGAATTCAAGCCACGCTGATGGACGAAATTGCTTCGTGGCTTGTGTACGTGAAGATGTTGACGGCCGGGGTTACCTCCAAACTTGACATCCGCTATAAAAAGCCGGTTCCCATCGATCAAGGAGCCCTTGAACTGCGGGCCAAAATCAATGAGGTGAAACGAAACCTTGTCTTTATCAGCATTGTCCTATACGATGCTGAGAAGAATCTCTGCTCCCAGGCGGAAGCCGTCTTCTTTACCTACTCCCGGGAGTACAGCCAAAAACATCTGGGCTATCCCGAAAACCCCAACCTCTATGAGGAGGAGGCGTAAAAGGGGAGCGCGTTCGTTGTTGTTAAATATGATTACTTTCTTTCTTGTGCCTCCTCATCGGGGCATCGGCATCTATGTGCTGTCGTCTCATTGTCACATACACGTATAAAGTCAAAAGAAGATCTTCCCGGTAGCAATAACATTAAGTCGGGGTATGCTTAAGGCGGGAGAGCGAGAGGCATACATAGAGTGCCTGTCCATAAAGTCAGCGTTTTGAGAAGAGGCTGTTGGCTAACTTGATTGCCTTAGGAGTGGGGTGAAAAAAAATACCCACCTACAAAAGCAGGCGGGTATTTTTTTATCTGTTCTTTTTTATAGCTTTTCGAACAGAGGGATATCATTTACTGTTTTTCAAAAGTCCACGTAAGGGCATTTGTATCTACGGTAAAGAGATAAGAGCCGCCCTCAGGAAGCTCAAGGTTTCCGGCAGCGCCATCAGCAGAGAGTGTACCGGCTGTTTCGCCTGCACCATAGTTTGTACCGTCCCAGTTGGGCTGTGAGGTGAATTTGAAAAGAATGGTTCCTTCTCCGGTGATATCCACAACGCCGGAATAAGTACCGTCATTTTCAGGATCTACAATAGTTGGAGCAGCTCCTGGATCCCATCCTTGATAGCTTCCGGGCAGCCACAATTTAGCCGGCTCACCGGCAGCACTTACCGTAAGGGTGTAGGTCTCAGTCATGGCATCAATAACCAGTTCCAGACGATATACGCCATCCACTTTGGGAACAAAGTTACCGTCGCCATTGGTTTCAAAATCTTCAGCGTTGGCACCGGCCATATTAACCTCGTTGTAACCTATAACTTTGCCGTTCCAATCCTGTCCTTCCCGGATTTTGAAAGAGCCCGAAGGGGTAACTTCTACGCTCTCCCATACCCAAGTGTAGACAGTCTCATTGCTTACTGTGGGGAGTTGGAAAAGAACTGTCTCATCCCAGTTATGCTGTTCTCCGTCCATGATCAAGCCATTACCCACAAGACCCAATTGGAGCTCGCTGTAGTCAATAACTTGCACGTCTCCTGTTTTCTCAAGAGAAGCCGTTGTACCGTTTTTAAGATCCCAGGTTACTGTAATGGTATAGATACCGGGAGTCTCATTGGAGATGTTGTCACCACCGGGAACCAGTGCATTCACGGCACCACCAAAGTTTGCATTCACCTTGATACCTTTCTTTTCGTTGCCCAGATCAAAATCGGGATCAAGAATCACTTTCCAACCGTTGGAGTAACGGAATTTGAAATCGGCTTTGGTAAGTACGATATCGGTTCCTTTAAATACCATTGTATTCAGGTCGAAGCCTTGACATGCCAGTTGTGTGCTTCCGCTCCATCCACCGGGAGTAGCGGCACCAATCACACCCCATTCTACCCGGGAAATGGTAACGATACCCACTTCACTATCATAAGCTACGTGGTAAAGTCCCTCTTGGGGAACCGTAAACATCTTGTCCGTCTCAGCAATCGCTCCCCGTTGGAGGCCCAACGTAGGCTCATCGCCATCCAGCTCCGTAACCTCTGCAAAGTTATCACCAGGGCCATAAACAGTTCTTTGATCCCCTTTAACCACTACGATGTTAAATCCACCGGTAGCCTTTACGGCAATATACTTCTCCAGTAGGCTCGCACGGTCTTCCTGCAGCACCTCATTACGGGCAACGGTCATCCTGCCCTTGGCATCAAACTTGGTTAATGCAGTTGCATTCCCTTTGATGTAAGTTCCATCCAGTACAATATCTTCCTCTTCTGGCTTTGGGTCTTTACAACCCACAAAAATGGTTGCCACCGCAAGCATCATAATCCATAAAGCGCTGGACATGTTAAAAAAATTTCTTCTTTTCATAGTTTTAGTTTTAGATTAAACGTATTGTTTCCAAATGTAAGTTCTTTTATAGGGAGTTTTACCTCCCTTTGATTTTTGTTAAATTAGCTTCCAAGGTTGGGGTTTCCATCAATAGCCCATTGTGGAATGGGGAAGGTATTCTTGTCATCTCCATGGGCATCTTTCTCCCACCAACCATTGTTCCACCTGTTGAAGCGGATCAAGTCTTGACGACGATGACCCTCCACAAACATCTCTCGGCCTCGCTCTTCCAGAAGTTGCTCCAGGGTACAGCCACTAAAGGGGGCAACCCCGGCTCTGGTACGAATGGGATTCACCCATTGATCCCCATTGCGTCCCAACCGAATTTCCGTTTCTGCTTTCATAAGATAGAAGTCTGACAATCTGAATAACGGAAAATCGTTGGATAAATTCTCCTTGGCACCCATTTTTATCTCATATTTACCAATTCTTGCTCCGGATGTCCTGATCTCCAGTGGTGTATAATTGTCTCCCATGGAGAGTTCCGGGAGATAGGGGTCAATAACCAACGGCTCTCCGGTAACACTTTCAATAATCTCTGATCCATCGGCCGCGTATTGAGGACCCCAAATGAAGTGGGCTTCTCTACGAAGATCCTCCTCTTGATAGAGGTCGAAATGGGAGGGCACTACGGCAAAACCGTTCCAAGGGCCCACCGGCATGTTAAAGGTCAAGTTGTGTTGGTAATGCAATGTCCTCATGTGCAACCGGAATCCGGGAAAGTCGTTCTCATCGTAAGGGATGGAGAAGATGATCTCCGGAGAGTTTTGGTTTTCTGTAACAAAGGGGGCTCCCACACTGCCGGAAAGCCGATAGGGGCCATTGATCACACTATCACAATACATTCCTGCCTTTTCCCATTGGGGCGTTCCGGTATATACCTCCGCATTGAGGTAGAGCTTGGCAAGAAGGGCGTAGGCCATATTTTTGGTAGCCATGTATTTGAGGTCTCCACTGTTCAGCAGCGGAAGGTTCTTGGTTACATTTTCCACCAACTGCTCGTAGATATCGGCACGCTTGGTCTTTTCGGGCTGCGCACTCTCTCCCAGAATCTCTGTTACATAGGGCACATCCCCGTAGTTATCCATAAATAGGTAGTAGTAGAAAGAGCGAAGGGTCTCCAACTCTGCAATCTTTGCCAGAATCTGTTCGCTGTCGCCAATCTTTTGTAACGACTCAATGGTTCTATTACACTGGTTAATACCGTTAAAGAAAGCACTCCACATCCTATTGACACTCTCCGTATCATTGGTCCATGTATGGGTATGCAGATCAACCCATTTTCCTCCGTCATACCAGTCTGCACCACGGGTGGGGCCACAAAGCTCATCGGAGCTGATCTCCTGGGCTAAAAACCACCATCCGTTGTCGTCGGCCATGTCCTGCAACGGTTTGTAGGCATTCACGGCCAGTGTTGCCACCTGAGCCTCATTCTCCGGATATAACTCGGCAGGAATTTGATCGTAAAATGTTTCATCCAATTTGGTACATCCGGTGGTGAAAATGATTCCGGAAAGTACCGCCACAATTATGCAAATATTTTTTATGCTATTCATGATTCTTCCTCCTTAAAATGTAGCGTTAATACCCAATGAGATCGTTCTTGCGTTGGGATATACGTTGTATTGATCCCATCCATAGGCAAGGTTGGCGTAGTAGATCTCAGGATCTTGTCCCGAGTAGCCGGTCAATGTAAAGACATTGTTGGCAACCACATAGGCCTTTAAGTTCTTAATCCAATCAATTCCTCTTACGTTAAAGTTGTAGCCCAATGAGATCACATCCAACTTCAAGAAGGTTGCATTCTCAAGGTATTGGGAAGCAATAACAGCAGAAGAGGAACGGCCTTGTGCTTTCCACTCCAGGGCCTCTTCCACCGCGTTGAGCTCAGGAAGATCCAGCGTGGCATCCATAAACATCTTGGTGGCATTGTATTTTTTATGACCAATCATAGAGCGGAAGGCAATATTCAGATCCCAGTTTTTCATAAAGGTGATGCTGTTAGACCATCCCAACTCCACAATGGGGTTGGGAGAACCCACAAATTCCCGTTTGGCATTGGCCAACTGATCAGTGTAACCACCGCTAACCGACCGGAAGATAAAGCGCCCGGTAGTCTCGTCAATGGTTACAATTTCGGGAAGGTAGAAGGCACTCACCTCATGACCTACCTTATTGTTTACAATGTAGAAGGCATCACCGACCACACCACGGCCACTCAACCAACCATTTTTTGCGCCGGCATCCTCACCCCCGCCGGAGATAAGCTCTTTCCACTCCGAACGGTTATGGGTTGCTGTTAACGAGGTCTTATAGGTAAAATTGGGCTTGTTAACCACATAGGCCTGAAGATAAAGTTCAACGCCTTGGTTCACAATATTACCGGCGTTGTCAAAGGTTGTGCGGGCAACATTTCCTCCTCCCAATGCGGTGGGGCGGGGGTAGAGCAGGTCAGTAGTGTTCTTGTGGTACAACTCCAGACTACCGTTGATCTTGCTGTTGAAAAGGGCAAAGTCAATACCGATATTGGCCTCACCGGTGCGCTCCCAACGAAGGTCATCATTTTTGTTGTGAGAAGGGGTAAAGGTAACCACCTGCTCCCCATTTTCGGGATTGGTTGCTAAGCCGGTGGGGACATAAGTTACCTGGCTATACCCCGAAGCAAAGGCCTGGTTTCCGGAAACCCCGTAACTGGCCCTAAGCTTCAACTGATCCAACCACTCCACTCCGGCCATGAAATCTTCGCTGTGAATATTCCAGCTGGTAGAAACCGTGGGGAACCATCCCCATTTGTTATTCTTTCCAAACTTCGATGATCCATCACGACGCAAACTGGTGGAGAGGTAATACTTGGAAAGGTAGTTGTACTGAATCCGGCCAAAGAAACCAATCAACTTCTCGCTGTTTTTATACGAACCCACATCGCCATAGTGTACCTCCGTGAAGGTGGCCAAATTGTTGGCACCGATAAAGGGCGATTGAGGGTTTTGTGCCTGAGCATTAAAGCCGTTGAAAATAGCTTCTCGGTAAGAGTAACCTCCAAGCATATTCAGGTTATGCTTGTCGTTGATACTTCTAACATAAGTAAAGTAGGTCTCCATTTGACGCTCTGTATGGTTTCTGTATGAACGGCTTCCCCAACCATTATCGGCAGAAGCATAAACGCCCTTGGGACGGAAGTAGGTGAACTCCTCATCGTTGCGGATATAGCTTACCAAAGTAGTACCGGTAAATCCCTCAAAGAATTTGAAATCAGCTTTCATGCTTCCAAGGTACCTCTTGGCATCACGTATGTTGGTGATCATGTCAATGACCGCAACGGGGTTTTCATAGTTAAAAACCCTCTGGGTATGATCATACTCGCCATTGCTGTCAAAAACAGGATCAGTAGGGTTGCGGGTTAACGCTTGAAAGATAATATCATCTTTATCGTTTCCATCATAGGATTCATAGTCGTTCTTCTCAAAGGCAATGGCAATGTTTCCATTGAGTGTCAAACGATCGTCAATGCCTTTGTGGGTGATGTTCATTTTAGCTGTGGTACGCGCCTTGTCCGTTCCCTTCATCACACCGGTCCAGTCGGTATTGGAGACCGAGGCACGGTAAAAACTGTTCTTTGTACCTCCGGAGAAAGCTAAACTATTTTCAAGGGTGCTTCCCATGCGATATATCTCATCCTGCCAGTCGGTATTGGCCCCTCCGTCATTGAAAGTAATGCCATACTGGTTGGCATAGTCACGAATTTGATCTGCGGAAAGAAGGTTTACTCGTTTCGCAATCTTTCCTACGGAATATTTGGAAGAGAAGAAGACCTCTGAGATCGCCTCATCGCCATCGTTTTTTCCTTTTTTTGTATTGATAATGATGACGCCATTGGCTCCTCGTGAGCCGTAGATGGCTGTGGAAGCGGCATCTTTCAGGATGTTGAAGTTCTCAATATCTTCCGGTGCAATGGTTGTTGGATCGGCACCGGGGATCCCATCGATCACATAGAGGGGGTCTGATGAGGCCGTATAACCTGAAGCTCCCCTAATTCGCACGGAGAACCCGGCATTGGGATCCCCTCCCTTTTTGGCAATGGAGACTCCTGCCGCTTTTCCCTGCATCCCTTGAATAGGGTCGGTAAGGTTTCCTCCGTTTAGCTCTTCGGCTGTCACATGCGAAACCGCTCCGGTTTTATCCGTCTTTTTCTGTACCCCATAACCAATAATGACCACTTCATTGAGCAACTCTGAATTGGGCTCCAGGGCCACGGTCAGCGCCGTTTGATCTTCCACGGTGACCTCCCTGGAAAGGAATCCCACATAGGAGACCTTGAGAATGGTTCCAGGGGCTACCTCCAGGGTAAAGAAACCATCAAGATCCGTAACTGTTCCCTTGGTGAGGTCATTGGCATTTTGTACCGTTGCCCCTATCAAGGTTTCCCCATCGGCCGCACTGACAACTTTCCCCGTTACAGTGATCTTTTGGCCGTAGCTGATCGCACTTGCCATAACGAGTAGTAACGTTAGCAGTACAGCGAGTTTTCTTCTTAAATGTACCATAATGAATATTTGTTTAACAATTCTTTCAAATAGGATAAATTGATCGGTTTAGCGTGTCTGTAAGCAGAGATCGAAAAAGATACAATCCCAGACAAATATAGGGAATCTTTCTGAGAATATAGAAATGGGTAAATGTGACGTTCTCTAATGCCGCTGAAACCGAAAGTTCAAAACGCCGTTTATGGACGGACGCTAGTTCGTATCTATCCATAAAGTCAACGTTTTGAGAAGAGGCCGTATAGAGACGGACACTAATTAGTGCCTGTCTATAACGTCAGCATTTTGAGAAGAGGCTGTCTAGAAAGTTCGAATTCGAGGCTTGCGAAGGCTGAAAAATGTGAGTTTACTGGGGTAAATGACCATTTTGAAGA
>PDRJ01000038.1 GCA_002748065.1 Bacteroidota bacterium | reverse complement strand
CCCCTTGTCCATCAGTAGGGATGGTGAGGGCCATTTTTTAGTTTTTCGAAAATAAAGATTACCAATGGCGAATTTTTTCATTTTCGAAAAGTAGAAAAATCCCTCTCTTTTGATTTCTGCCTGATTATCAAGATGTCAAAGAGCATCAGCCGACTTTTCAAATTTCGAAAATCAATCTCGGAACAAAGATAAGGATTAATGGTTTTGTCGCGTAGGTATAACCTCCTCTTCTTTTTTCGTTTATTCTTGTGCAATAACGGGTAATACGGTAAAATTGACCCTATCTGTGGTCAAATCCTCATTAAAACGAATGGTCACCTTCATTCCCCTTTCCAACTCTTTAAATTGGATATTCGGTTTTTTCTTGCGTTTCTTTTCCAATCTTTCATTAAACTTCTTGATGATATTTTCCTTAGACTTTGCAAAAATACTACCCTCTTGGTCTTGCATCCTAACATACGCTCCCTCTTCTATGATTGTTACCTCTACTCTATCATCTTTTTTGTAGAGGGTTGCTCTTGAGCCACAAGCTCTGTAGGGAGGATGTTGTTCCTTTTCTTCTCTTATTCGTTTCTGTTCCCTTTGCTTTTCCTCTCTCTCTTTGCGCTCTTGCTCTTTTCTTTGTGCCTCTTTTAGTGCTTCTTCCGAAACCTCCTCAAATTGTCCATACCCCACATTTGTTTTAGCACCCACTCCCAAGTCCAATATAATTTGTTTAAACAGCTCTTTTTTATGGTCTGCCGTTAGGCCATTACTCTCCTTCAAATCAAATTGAAATTGGTAAGTTACCTCTCCGTTTATGCGTAAAAATTGTACCGGGTTAGGGTCTTGCAAAGGATTTTCATGATGTGTTGTGATATAATCCGAACCCAATAGTGTCTTCTCGGAAGACAATGGGGTGGCCTCAAAGAAGATATCTCTTTGGTATATGGAGGTATCTTTGCCTTCAAAAACCGTTTTTATAAACTCTTTTTCTTTAAAATCGGCCGGTAAATCTATGTGCAATCGTTCCTTTAGGATCGTTGTTATATAGCCCTTCCTGCTTTCACAACCTGCTCTTAAGACTCCTTTTATGGAAGAACCGTTTATGATGGGAAGCCCTCTCGTATAGTCAAAATAAAAACCGAGTTTAAATTCGTTTTGCTGTCCTCCTATCTCGTGTTGATACCCTGCACCATACAACAATCCCGGATAAACAGTTTTTAATTTGAAGGTTTGTGTTGTCTCCAGGGAGGAGATTTCGTAATCTAACTTTTCCCCAAACACCTGATTTTCTGACAAAACAGGTGTTTCTGTCTCCAGAGAGGAGCTTTTGTAATCTAATTTTTCCCTTTTTATCTCTTCCATGATGGAGGATGCCTCCAATACAAATTCTCCATTTTGACGGAAGGTTATTCCCTCAAAATATACTCTGTTGTAGAGCAGTCCTAAATTATTCATCTTTTGCTATGTTAAACGTTCTTACGGCTAATTTTAGGGCAGAAACAATATGTTCGATATCGCTTTGTATCTGGTGTAACTTATACAGATCCAGATCGGTTTGACGATAGTTAGCTTGTTCTGTTTTTTTTGTTTTTTTGATTACATATTGAATCAAATCCATGTCATCGTCCGTTGTCTCTCCCTCCAAAACATAAAGTATGGCGCGTAACCATTTGGAACTTTCTCCCTGTTTCCCTTCATTATTATTAAAGAATATTAGCGTTGGCAACAAGCCGGACTGGCGAATACTGGCGCCAAAACCTGCAATATAGCTTTCGTATACTCCTTGAACGATCCCTTCTTCATTAGCGATTCCCACTTCTTTAATGGCTTTCATGGCCCCGGGAATATAGTTGTTGATGATATCCTGTTTTTTCATGACTGCTCTATTTTTGAAATGCAACAAAACCCATAACCTATGGAGCCATTGGCCCCTATTTGCACCGGATTTTTGGTGATCAACGCTTCGAATGCTTGTAGTCGCTCGGCGTTGTTCTCTTCTATTTTTACAAAGAATACAAATCGCGAAGCCTTGGGTACCACTTCTTCATACCACAAATTTTTGCTTTGGCCATTTTCTAATTGATTCCGGGCAATCACAGGCAACCTCTCGGTTAAGTATTGCAAGTCGTTATAATGAAATACGGCAATATTATCACCAATATATTGGTTTGTTGCCGCTAACCCCCCAATGGAAGTGTACTCTTCTAAGCGTTGTCCTTCACGCTTTGTTTTAGGCTTTTCCATTTCGCCTTCTTCCGAAAAATCGATGAGATGGTCTAAGCCCAAAGCTTTGCCTGTGTAATTGATTTGTGCTATTAACTCTTTTGCTGTTGCGTTGTAATAGGGAATACCTTTTGCCCGTACGGGAAATGACAATAAATCGGCAGGTAATATGTTGTAATTCCCCACATTTGATTCCCCTTTTTCGTCCGATCCAAAGATATAATTTATATCCTCCTTTTTTAGACCATAGTGTCTGCAATATTCTCTTAATGCCCCTTTCAAACTTGACGAAAAAATGGTTGGAAGCCCCGTTGTTACATCTCTTTGTACGGCATTATCTATGATATCGTAGTTTGTTCCGCCAACGCCTACATGCATATTGGTTAAACATGTGATTAAATAAGCTCTTGTTGTCATGATTGTTTATTTTGAATTTTATAACTGTTGTATCCTATTTTTTGAAAACGGTGTTCACTTTTTATTGCTTTTTCAAAGGCTTCCTGTTTCTCTTTGGTTTTAAAGTAAAAGACAGAACCTTTGGTATAGAGCTGTAACTCTTCCGATTTATGCAAGTTGTTTTCTTTGTATTTCTCTTGATTCTCGTTGTCTTGTTTAATGGAGTAGTATTTTTTCGTCTTGCCCATTTCGGCTCGTAAACATCTGAAATTGACAATATCCGTAATGGCAAAATCACAAATATTACCCAACTCTTCCTCAATATAGGCATCGGATAATAAGATGGCTTTATCGACTGATGAAGAGTTGAAAAGGAATATTCTGTCATCGTTTTGAATCTCAACTTTCATCTCAAATAGTTGACGTTCTCCTCCCAAGATAACGATAGAATTTCCTAAATCTACCTCATCATTAAAACTTGCGTAAAAGGCAAAACAGAAATCTTTTTTCATTTTGTAAAATGTTTGCACATAAAATGCCTTTTCTTGAACTTTTTCTTTGGCCTTAAAGTCAGGTTTTTTGATACCTGTTTGTTGATGCTTTATGAAAATATCACCATAGGAAAAGATGTTTCCGTTACGGTCTGACCAAACATCGGCAATCCCTATTTTGGGATCATAACCTTTTATGTAGGGCAAGTCATGGTGAAATGAAAACTTCAAATACTGGTATTCTTTTTCTCCACTTTTGATGTATTCTTTGCTTTGTGGGAATAATTTTTCATCCCCTTTCATTAAAAACAGGGATGAGATAGCGTCTATCTTGCCAAAATCATTGTCTTTGTTGTACGTAAAACTTTTGTTACCAATCAATGCGTTGGCTTTTTCGCTATGTTGAATCGTATTGTTCTCAAAAATACTTTTGTCTGCTTTTTTCAGCAATTCATAACGCAACATCCCTAATAAGGTGGTTTGTTGCGGCAAATAACCCGATTCTACGAAATAATTTTGGTTATGGGTCCCAAACTCCTTTCCCGTACCAAAGAAGAATTTATCTAAGGGCCTGATTTTTATCAAATATTGTGTCATAATTTACTCCTTTTTCGCGTGGATAAAATGATAATAACGTAATCCGCCATATAGTGTTGCGATGTTTTTTTCGTTCAATTGCTCGCGTTCCTCTATCGTTGCGTTTGCCAAGTTATTTTCCGTGTAGAGAAGTTTGGTTAGTTCTAATATATTATCAAGAAAGCCATCTTTTTTCTTACTCTCCTTGTGGATATCTTCGTTAAAGAAGTTATTGTAAAACGCTTTAAAGCGGTCGTTTCTTTTGTTTTTGCTTTTGCTTTTGCTTTTGCTTTTGCTTTCTTTTTCTTTTTCTTTTTCTTCTTCCTCTATGCTGCCAATCTCGTTAAATATGGTTTTTAGTGTTTCCAGCTTATACATGAAGTTCGCAAAAAACGGTTTTTCACTTTGTTTGAGAAAATCTGTTAATTGTGTAAAAGATTTTTTATCCTGTTGAAAAACAGCTTCAAAGCTTTGTCCGCTATGTTTGGTAATATTAAGGGCAATCGCATTTTTGTTACCCTCTTTGGCTTTGGATAATTGTTTGTAAGCCAGTTTTAGCGATTGGTCTAAGGGGAATTTATAGTATGAGATGTTAATGCCAAAGGAGATAGTCGGATCTTTTTTCAACTTTAACTTTGTATACTTTTGGGTGATAAGGGTATCAAATTTGCCAGAGATTTCGTTGCAAATATTCAGAATGGTTTTTTCTGTTTTCTGGTTTTTCACTTCGGCAACGGGTGCAAAAAATAATAAATCATCTCCACCTACATATATGGGAGTTCCCTTCCATTTGTTGATAATCTCCAATGCTTGCAATGAAAAATGGTACAGTTTCTCAGAAAAAGATCGAATATCTCTTTTGAAGTCTTTGGACTTTTCCCCTAACTTTGTAATTAAGCTCCCGATATTATCCCCGTCGGCTTGAACGACTGCAATGTATTTATGGATAGGTTTATAGTCCTTGCACTCCTGTTCAAGTTTAAGGTAAAACGTATCTTGATTATCTTCCCTTATGGTGTGATTTAACAGAGATGTAGCTATCTCACTGATGCTTTTAAACGGTTGTCGTTCAAACTCATTTTGTATAAAAGTGTTGTAACCGTTGTCTCTAAGTTCGAAAAAGTCGGATAGACAATTGGTGAAAGTGGAGGGACTTGTTTGTTGTTGCAGTTCCTGAATAGTTAGATATTCATTCATTATCTCAACAGCATTACCTGTTCCCGCCTCTATCTCTTTGCTTACTGCTTTTATGGTGAGGTAGTGTTTCAAATGTTTTTTTATCGTATCCTTACGTATCTCCTTACGTGCCTCTTTTTGTATATCTTGGGTAATGATGTTTGCGAGATTTGAAACAACCCTCTCTCTCAACGCCTCAAAATCCTTCAATGTCCCTTCAAAAATAATTCTATCGGGGAATAATCCCACTTTTTTGTGGATTCTCTCTTGTAGCATATCGTCAGATATAAATGGTAGTAGAATAGCCTCCTTTTTTATTTCGGTTATTACCTCTTTGTAGATCTGTTTCATTAAATATGAAAACAGATAACTTGCCGACCACACTGCTTTGGTGCTGCGCGCCAGTTGTAGGGTTTTGTATATGGGGCCGATGGTTATGGCTGTGTATTTCATGAGAGTTGTTTTTGGAGTTGAGAATATATCGCTATTAATGCTTTTCTTAATGTTTTTGGAAATCCATTATCTCCGCCCTCTATTAATGGGCCAAGATCGTTACTAAAAGCATGATTGAAAAAAACGTCAAAATTAAAATCGTTGGGGATTTCTAAGACCAATCCGCTACGCTCGTTTGCCTGTATGTTAAATTTACTTCCTCTGTAATCATTGATGTATTCCGGCTCAAAGTAATCGAAATATACCATGGCCGAATTACCGCTGTAGATAGGTTTGAATAAAATTGGTGATTTAAATCGTGTTATCGTTTTTTGTACATCTTTCTTGGTAATGGTGAGATTTCTACCCCATTTTTCAGTCGTTGATAAGCCGAACAAATCTTTATGATTTTTTCTGTTTTTAGGGATGTTGTTGTTAAAATAGGCTTCTTTTATGGATCTTTTATCCCAAACAATTCCGTTTTTATTTAAATAATGAAATATGGCTGGTTTAAGATATATCCTGTTTCCTCTGATATTTAAGTTAAAACCACTTCTTAGGCTTTGATAAAACCAGTCAATATTTGACATGATCTTTTTATAGTCTTCTTCTATATTGTTTTCTAAGTTATCAATAGAAAAATGATATTTATATACTTTTGGATTTAGTGCGCTGTTTTTCAAAGTAAAACTTCCATATCCCTTGCTTTGCCTTGTTCCGAAATTATTTCGAAAGAAGAATTCAGGTAACTTGGATGTTATCTCCGATAAGAGGGGGTTGTCTTTACACGCTATTTTTCCCTTTACGCCCTCTGAAAAGACCAAGTGTTTATCTTTCGTATCCTCTCCCATATTTCCAAAATACATGGGAGCGTTTTTATGGTTTTCCTCAATAAGGACTTTTTGGTAGTTAATGGATAGAAAAGAGAGGGCATAATCCAATGCCCTATGACGTTTGTTGGCAAACCATTCAGGATGCTCTGCTTTTACTTTTTCAAAACCTCCCAGTTCCTTTATAATAAACCGATCCAGCTTGGGTTTTACTTCGCTTGCGCGCAATGTGGCTCCTGTTTCATTCCCCTGAAAATGGATGATCGGGGTGTGTTGTTGTAGGGTGAATTCTTTTATGTACATTGGTTATCTGTTTTTTGGGGAAGACAATGTATTGAGACTTTTTCTTCAACTCTTTTGATACGTTCAATTAGAGATGTATCCAGTTGTTGTTTGACCAAGCTATCAATGAGTTCCTTTATCTCTTTGATCACCTCCTCTTTTATCGTCTTTTTGTCAAACTGAAGTTGTGTGATCTTTTCTTCCTTTTTCTCGCGCTCTTTCTACCTTTTCTATACGCATCTCTTCGATCTTCTCTTGGTGTTTCAACTCGGTCTTTTTTTTATACCAATCAAAAAATTGCCAAATACTAACTGTTATTACAGTTGTTCCGCCAATAATGGCTACGGCCCATATTAAATCATTCATAAGTTCAATGTTTAAATTTGTTTCTAAAGATGAATAGCATAAAAACTATAATCGTCCAAATGGCAAGTATCGTAGTTACTAAGTCGTATAGGGTCAGGTTTGCGTTAATTCCTATTGATGACAAATTGCGGTTAAAAAAATGATCATTGATTGAGTGCATGCTAAAAAAGCCGATCAAAAGAGTCAAGGGCAAGAACAGGTTGGCCATTTGCCCCAAGTGAGTCTGCTCTTTCACACTTAGGTAATTGAAGAGTTCTTGCATTTCACCATCTAAGTCTTTAGCCTCTTTTTCCAGGTTCATCTCCTTTTGAAATAGGTTATATAGCTCGATTCCTTGAATTTGTGGTGTTATTTCACGAAAATAGATCTGATTGATAAATCGAATATAGTTTTCGTACAGTTCTCGTATGGCTTGTTCCGGTTTTACCTTCTTATTCGCAAATAGCCGATTGATGATTTGGGAAATTTCCCAGCTAAATCGTAAAATGGAAGCTCTCTGCACCAGGCAGAGAATAGCCATTTGGTAATACATGGTCTGCATATGTTGCCCAATGAAATCAGTTCCTATGGATACAAAAGAATCTCTACTTATACCATACAAGGAGCCGGAACCCCATCCTCGTTTTTCTGTATCCAACCATCTTGTGTAGGTGGCCTTTAAAATATCGTTTCGTTGCATCCTATCATCGGCTATGCTTGGTCCCTCTTTGTCCCCAAAAATATAGGCATACCAAAAATTGTCTAATTCAAAAGCATACGCTATAGGCTCTTTCTCTGGATCGGTCCTCTTCGCCAACTGATCTACTAAATCAGCCTTGTTGTAGTGAGATAGAAAAAACATTCTATCGTCGGTTACCGGGCTAATGCGAATGGTTCCTTTCTGTTCCTCTCGCTTTCGGAAAACAAATTTTTGGCCGTGATCACCTATTTGTTCCTTTCCCTTATACCCAAATACCTTTTTGATATGGTCGGGGGGGAGAAATATGCCATCCGTCTGTATATCCAATTGATAGGCTGAGAAATCCTCGTCAAATTCAAAATCTGCAATTCTACCCCAAAGGCGATTGGGTAGAAAAACCCCTTTTGCCGCTAAACGGTTTCCTTTTGACATAAATTGAGGGTACATTCGTCGTCCAAACTCGTTTATGGCCAGAATAGCTTCTTTATTAGGGTATTTATAATTTGTTATATTGAAAGTGACTACGCCCACTCCCGTGGCATACACGTGTACACAGATGTTATCCAGGGTTAGTGCTAATAATTGATTTTCATATGCTTTTGTATTGTTACCTTCTTTAAGGTATTCAATATGGTATTCCCCATTGGGGTGCTCTATTTCATAATAGCGCAATAGGCGATTATCTTCTGTATAGTAGAGTGCTTTTCTGGCAAAAGGGTGGAAATATGAGAATTCGTTGTATTTATCCACATCATACCCAATCTTAAACGGTGTTAATTGAAAACCGTTGTCAATAGCCTCAAACAAGCGTTGAAAATCTGCTAAATTGGTGCGGTTATTGTAAAAATCCCTCTTCTTGTCAATATAGTCCCATTGAAAAGGGAACATAAAGGTGTGTTTACTATGATAACCCATTACTCTTTGTTTAAAAGTTTTTTTAAGATAGTCATTCCCAGCGTTGCATCACTTAACGCATTGTGTATTTTGTAGTGCTTTGGGTGTTCTTTGTTGGAAATTAGATTGATGCGGGTTTCGTTGTGGTTATACCCTTTTGCCAGAAGCAGGGTGGCTAAATCCATACACATGTAATGGATGTGTTGGGGGATATGGAGGGCGCCACCAAAAAGTTCACAGAAGAGAACCCAGTCATAATGTGGTACGTCTGCCCATATCTGAATCTCCTCAAATTGATCGAGCCACTCTTTCAAGGCTGCGACAATCTCTTTTTTTCCTCCCTTTATAATACAGGTTCCGGTGGTTTTGTCCGTGAGATCTAATTTGGATATCACCCCCTCTTTGACAAAATCGGAGCAGGTTTCCCATGACCAATCCTCAAAAACGGCATAGAACGATTTTCCACAGGTTGAAACCAGGGCAAGGGAGATGAGGTGTGCTGACTGTCTCAGGTTCGTAAACTCAGTGTCGAGGAAGAGTATCATGATAAATCGATGTTGGGTTTGGTGTTTTGTGGCTTAAAAGCTTTTAGGTCCTCCAAATATCGTAAAAATTTTTATATAATCATACCCTCTTGTGGAAAAAATATGGTGGAAAGATTTTCCTTCGCCTGCTTATTTCTCCCCCTCAACCTCCGGAGACGCTCTCCGCAGCTTTCCCTTGTGTCGTGTGGCTGAGCCGGGGGAGGGGGCGTCGTGGCGTTTGGTTATGGATGCCTTGCAAGGCCGACGGTTATTTTGTTAACTTTGGAAAATGAATGAGACGCTTACTATTTTGGGGTCGGCCGGGGCTCTTCCTACGTTGAAGCGCAACCCGTCAGCACATGCCCTCTCGGTGGAGGGGCGTAGCTATCTGATCGATTGTGCCGAGGGTACGCAGCTTCAAATGCGGCGCTTTGGATTGAAGATGTTGGCCGTAAAGGCTATTTTTATCACTCACCTGCATGGGGATCATTTTTTTGGCCTTCCCGGCCTTGTCTCTACCATGCACTTGCAGGGACGTACCAAGCCGTTGACCCTTGTGGGGCCTCCCGGCTTGAAGCCGGTGTTGGAAATGGTGCTTTCCCATGCCCGCAGTGACCTCTCCTATGAGCTTCTCTATAAGGAAGTGGATACGGAAGCGTATGAACGTGTTTATGAGGATGAGAAGGTGGAGGTCTATTCCCTTCCTCTGGAGCATCGCCTTCCCACCTGCGGTTATCTTTTTCGCCGACCGCAGGAACCGCGTAAAATCCGTCGGGAGTACCTGCTTACACATACCATCCCCATTGCCTGGTTTCCCCGTCTGAAGGCGGGAGAGGACTTTGTGGACGCGCAGGGGCGGGTGGTGCCCAATGGGGTTATTACGGAAGCTCCGGCGCCGCCGTGGAGTTATGCCTACTGCTCCGATACTCGCTTTACCGAAGCTATCGTACCCTACCTTCAAGGGGTGGACCTGCTCTATCACGAGGCTACCTATGGGGACGACCGTCTTGAGATGGCGGCTCGTTATATGCATAGTACGGCCAGACAGGCTGCGACTATCGCTCAACGGGCTGGGGTAAAAAAACTTATTATCGGCCATTTCTCCTCCCGCTATAGGGATATATCCCCGCTGTTGGAACAGGCTCGCGAGGTCTTTCCGGCCACAGAGGCCGCGGAAGATGGGATGGTTTTGAAATAGATTTTCTTCCCGTTCATGCGGTTTCAACATGAAAATAAATTATATCTTTGTGAGTGCATATGGTGGACTTCGCTGTGAATTGGTTGAAGTCATAATAGGGAATGCCGTGTAAATCGGCAACAGTACCCGCTGCTGTGAGTTCCAGAGAGGCATCCTGTTGCACATAAGCCACTGTCGTTGGATGGGAAGGCGCAACGGGAAGGGACGAGTCAGAAGACCTGCCATATGGCGATGAAAGCTTTCGGGATAAAAGCGCACAAGATGGCATTGCTCTTGGAGTGTTCCTGAGAGTTTTAGGTAGAACTATTAACTAAAACTCTGTAATATGAAAAAACTTTATCAACTTCTCGTTTTTGTTGGCTTGAGCCAAATGCTTTTTGCACAGTATGATGTGCTGAATACCTATGTGGCCTCCGGAGGCTCCTTCTCCAATCCGGATGACTACGTGGAGATCAAGAAAATTGATCCGACGGACTACTCCGTAACCCTCCTCAACACGATCTATACGCAGTCGGTATCGGATCTTTTAATCTATAGGGATAAGATGTTTGTGGCAGCTGCTGATAGTCTGATCGCTTACGACCTGAAAACCGGTACCCGTTATGCGGCTATTGCCGTTTCCAATACGAACAAACTCTCTGTGGTAAATAACCACCTGTGGCTCTCTCGCCAGGCAGGCGTGTCCGGCCCTCCCGCAGATGGAATCTACTTGAAGGTTTTCAATATGGAGGATCTATCGCTGGTGAAGGATGTGGAGGGTATTCCTGCCGACGCCGCCTATGTAAACTTCTGTGGTGACTTTATCTATGTGACCGTTCCTGGCGATTGGAGCTCCACCATTGGAAGAATTGCTGTATTAGACCTGTCTACCTATACGCTTCAGCGTGTGGAAGACCTGGGTGCCGATGCGGTGGGGATTTACAATATTTACCGTAGGGGAGACATGCTGTGGATCGTCTGTAAAACCCCTTACATGGGAACCAACGGATCGTTTGTGGCTTATGACCCGGCCAACGCAACCTATGAGGTGATCACCCAGGAGGCCTCCTTCGGATTTGGTGCCGGCATGGATGTGGAGAATAACCGCTCTTTCCTCCTTTACAATAGTACCATCGCCTATTACGATTTCAATGCACAGACTTTTACCGCGGTGGCTCCCGACCCGGGTTCCAGCAATTTTATCTCTTATGCCTCTGCTGCTTATGAGCGCGGTGCCGATCTTCTGTGGACTAACGCTACCGATTACACCTCTTTCGGTACTTGTAAGGTTTACAACATGGAGGGGGAAGAGCTTGGTTCTGCTGAAGTGGGTATTAGCCCTGAAGCTATGGGCTTCCACTACAAGGATGATTCGTCCATCGAAGAGACCGCTGCTTTGTCCACATCTCTTTACCCCAACCCCGCTAAGGATAGGGTTGTGGTAACGACCAATCAAGCGGCTGTTATCTCTCTGTTTAACGCCAACGGTGCACTGGTTGATGAGGTTCACTCTAATGGAGTAACCATCCTTAATACTAGGGATCTGGCTCCGGGAATCTACGTGGTCAGGGCACAACAGGCACAGCACTCCTCCATCACGAAATTGATTGTACAGTAGGTTGAACCATCTCGACATTTTTTTGTTCCTGTTTAATAAATGTATTATATGGACTAAGTCTCCCATAAGAAAGTGCTAAAGATGCGTGTAATAAGGTATTGGGTGTTTTCTTACGGGAGTAATTAAAGATGATTGATATGATGGAAATAAATGTATCGTGGGCCGGAAAGATGGCTTTTGAAGCAGTCGAAGGGGATAAAAAAGTAGTGATGGATGCCATGCCCGAAAAGGGAGGCGAAGGTAAGGGGTTGTCGCCCAAAAAACTTCTTCTCTCCTCTTTGGCAGGTTGTACCTCCATGGATGTGATCGCTATTTTGCGCAAAATGCGGGTTACTCCCGACTATTTTAATGTGAAAGTGGAAGCAACTTCCAATGAGGAACACCCCATCTACTTTACCCACATTAAGCTGATCTATCAGTTTAAAGGGGAAAAACTTTCGAAGGAAAAGCTGGAAAAGGCGGTGAGTCTTTCCCAGGAGCGGTATTGCGGTATTAGCTACATGCTTGGAAAAGCTTCAGATATTAGCTACGAGGTAGTGCTTTTGTAGCTCTTGCCGTTTCCCTTGTAAAAAAGGGGTTGCCAACATGTTGGCAACCCCTTTTTTTATGAGCATTTGTCTATAATGTCTGACGTTGGGGGTATGCAAAGAGGGCACTTACCCCGGTAGACTACGATTCATTCTTCTCTTTCAACTTCTTGAGGATCTCTTCCTGAAGGCTGTCGGATACGGGAAGGTATTCGCTGAATTCCATGGAGTAATTGGCTCTTCCGCTGGAGATGTTTCGCAGCTGGGAGGCGTAGCCAAACATACCGCTGAGGGGAACAAACCCGGTGAGTTTTTGTGAACCCTTGCGGAAACGACGCATGGCATCAATCTTACCGCGGCGGCGGTTGATGTTCCCCACGATGTCACCGATGTAGTCGTCGGGGGTGTTGATCTCAACCTGCATTACCGGTTCGAGGAGTCGTATTCCCGCTCTCCGGAAGGCATTCTTCATACAGATGCTTGCGCAGGTTTGGAAGGCAAAGTCGGAGGAGTCTACAGGGTGGTAGCTGCCATCCACCAAAATGGCCTTGAGGTTTTCGATGGGAAAGCCGGCGAGGATCCCTTGCTCCATGGTTTTGCGGATTCCTTTCTCCACAGAAGGGATAAATTCGTTGGGAACCACCCCTCCTTTGATACGATCCACAAATTCGAAGCCTTTTCCTTCGTTGGGCTCGAAGATGATGGTGACGTTGGCAAACTGTCCCTTTCCACCGGTCTGTTTGGCGTATTTGTACGACTCCTCAATCTCCATGGCCAGTGCTTCACGGTAGGCTACAGAAGGCTCACCGACCTCCACTTCCACATGAAACTCCTCCTTGATACGATCCACAATGATCTCAAGGTGCAACTCGCCCATACCGGCAATGACGGTCTCTTCTGTCTCTTCGTCGTAATGGGCGTTGAAAGAGGGATCTTCGTTGGAGAGTTTCGCCAGCGCTTCTCCCAGTTTCCCTTGATCTTTACGTGTTTTGGGCTGGATCTTCAGCTCAATAACCGCCGGGGGGATATGGATGTTCTCCAGGAAGATGGGGTTGGCTTTATCGCAGAGGGTGTCTCCTGTTTTGGTGATTTTCATCCCGATGAGGGCCACAATATCGCCGGGACCCGCCTCTTTTACTTCGTGGCGGTCTTTGGCGTGGATGCGGAAGATCCGTCCAATACGCTCCATCTTTCCTTTGGTGCTGTTGAACACCTGCATTCCGCTTTCAAGTTTTCCACTATAGATACGGATAAAGGTCTGTTGTCCCACAAAGGGGTCATTGATCAGTTTGAAGGCCAGGGCTGAGAAGGGATCCTTGGGAGAGGGGTTCCGTGTGGCCGTCTTCTCTTCGTCATCAACGTCTGTTGCCACCACAGCTCCAATGTCAATGGGGGAGGGGAGGTAGTCGATAACCGCATCCAAAAGCAGTTGAACGCCCTTGTTTTTGTAGGCGGCTCCGGTGAAGACCGGCGTGATCATCAGCTTCAACGTGGCATCCCTGGCCACCTTCTTCAGGTAGGCATTGTCGATCTCTTTCTCTTCCAGGAAACGCTCCATGATGATGTCATCAAAGTCGGCCAACTTCTCGATGAGGTAGTTTCTGGCCTCTTGGGTCTGGGATTGATACGCCTCCGGAATGGCTATCTCAACACGTTCTTGGTCGGTAAAGGTGTAGGCTTTTTGTTCGATGATGTCGATAACGCCTTGGAAATCCTCCTCTCTTCCCATGGGGAGTTGAAAGGGTACCGCATTGGCATCGAGGTATTCGTTCATCATGGATACGGCCTGGGCAAAGTCGGCACCGGTACGATCCATCTTGTTGATGAAGGCGATGCGGGGCACCTTGTAGCGGTCGGCCTGATGCCATACGGTTTCACTTTGGGGTTCCACGCCTCCTACGGCACAAAAGAGTGCGACCATGCCATCAATCACACGCAGAGAGCGCTCCACTTCCACGGTGAAGTCCACGTGGCCGGGCGTATCAATAATGTTGATTTGTGAATTGTTCCAAAAACAGGAGATGGCTGCCGAGGCAATGGTGATGCCTCGCTCTTGTTCCTGTTTCATGAAATCCATAGTTGCGTCCCCTTCGTGGGTCTCTCCCAGCTTTCTCGTTGTGCCCGTGTAGTAGAGAATCCTTTCCGTTACGGTGGTCTTTCCTGCGTCAATGTGTGCGGCGATGCCGATGTTTCTTAGCTTACTTAGTGCCATTTTCTTCTTCTTTTCCGTGTAATAATCTCAAAATTAGTGAAATAATATTTTTCTTGAGGATTGATTTTGAGAGCCGCAAAGGTAGTCCTTTTTTGGTCTCATCAAGGATTTCCTGAAATAAAAAATAAGAAAAGCCTGTTTTTTTGAGGTAAAACAGGATATCGTTTTGTGAATGAGTTGTTTGAGTCGTTGTCTTGCGCGCCATTTTTTTATTGCTAGATAGGGCAAAATACGTTAAGTTTGCCTCATTGATGGGGGAGCCCTATGATCATGGGTAAAACTTGGGCTCTCTCTATCCTTAATTTTTTAATAGATAACGTATGATTATGGTAAGATTTCTCTTGCTCTCTGTTTTTTCCTCATTGTTGTTGGTGAGTTGTATAAATCCTAATAAGGGTGTTGAAGCTACGGATGAACCCGTTTTTCAGACCCTGTTTTCTCCACAAAAGGAGGATGGCTCTTGCTATCGTATTCCGGCCATGATAACGGCAGCTAATGGCGATCTTATTGTCGTGGCCGATGAGCGGTTGGGATCTTGTGCCGATTTACGAACCCATTGGGATATTAATATTGTCATGCGGCGTAGTACCGATAATGGGATTACGTGGTCGGAAAAGGAGGTGATTGTGGATTACCCCTTTGGTGAGTCTGCCTCGGATCCATCCCTGATTCTTGATGAGGAGACGGGGGTGGTTTTTCTCTTCTTCAACTACATGAACCTGGAAACGGAGAAGGAGGTTTACTACTTTAAGTATATAAAGAGTGCCGACCATGGAAAGAGCTGGAGCGACCCCGTGGATATCACCTCGGAGATCTCCAAGCCCGGCTGGAAAAAGGACTTTAAGTTTATCACCTCCGGACGGGGGATGCAAACACGGGACGGAAGGTTGATTCATACCCTGGTAAGCCTGCAGCAGGGATTGCATCTGTTTGGTAGTGATGATCATGGGGAGAGTTGGTATCTTATCGATACCCCCATCAAACCGGCGGATGAATCCAAGGTGATAGAGCTGGATGATGGCCGCTGGATGATCAACAGCCGGGTGAGCCATCTGGGGCATCGTTATGTGCACCTCTCTTCCGATAAGGGGGCCTCATGGACCTCCTTCCCTGATACCTCCCTGTGGGATCCGGCGTGCAATGCCAGCCTTATACGGTATGCAGCCATGGGAGAGGGAGATCGTAACAATGTGCTGCTCTTCGCCAATGCCTTTGATCATAAAGAGCGGGTAAATTTGACGTTGCACGTGAGTTATGATGAGGGAGCGACCTGGCCATCCGCCAAAACAGTTTATCCGGGTGGATCCGCTTATGTTTCTATGACGCTCCTGCAAAATGGTAAGTTGGGAATTTTGTTTGAGAAGGATGATTATAAAGAGATCAACTTTGTACTGCTCGATTTGACCCCGATTATTAACGAAAGTGAGTAATAACAATGGATAAATACAATAGATTCCTTTTCTTGCTTTTGGGGTTTGTTCTCCTAACCATGGGATGTAACCGCTCCCTTTCCGTACCCGAGGAGATTGCGCCCAACCGGGTGGTGCCTACCTCTCAGTTGGTGGCATACCAACAGATGGAGCTAATAGGGTTTATCCATTTCTCCATCAATACCTTTACCGGTAAGGAGTGGGGGTATGGCGATGAATCCCCTTCGCTGTTCAACCCTACCGAACTGAATGTGGAACAGTGGGTGGAGACGGCCAAGGCTGCCGGTATGAAGGAGTTGATCCTTACCGCCAAGCACCACGATGGTTTTTGCCTGTGGCCCAGTGAATATACGGAGCACTCCATAAAGTACAGCCCTTATAAGAAGGGTCGGGGAGATGTGGTGGATGAGTTTGTGAGAGCCTGCAGGAAACACGGTCTTAAGGCGGGGCTCTACCTTTCGCCGTGGGATAGAAACCATGAGGCGTATGGCCGGGAAGAGTATATTTCCTATTACAAGAATCAGTTGAGAGAGTTGCTGACACAGTATGGGGAGATCAGTGAGATTTGGTTTGATGGCGCCAACGGCGGTGATGGCTACTATGGCGGAGCCCGTGAGGTGCGCCGTATCGACTCCAAAACCTATTACCCTTGGGCAGCGATCAATGCCCTGGTCAAGGAGCTTCAACCGCACATTAAGATCTTCTCCGATGCGGGGCCTGATGTGCATTGGATTGGCAACGAGAAAGGATTTGCCGGCTTCACTTTCTGGTCGACCATTGATGGTCATCGGATTGTCCCGGGAGGTTCGCAGCAGGAGTACCTTAACAGGGGCGATCCCCAGGGAGAAGATTGGATCGTGGGACAGTGCGATGTCTCCATCCGTCCAGGGTGGTTTTACCATGCTGAGGAGGATGGAAAGGTGAAGCGTGTGGCGGAACTGGTGGATATCTACTACAAGTCGGTGGGGCGGAATGCCCTGTTGTTGCTGAACCTCCCTCCGGATCGGCGCGGTCTGATCCATGAAAATGATGTGGCTGCACTGATGAGTTTTAGGGAGGTTTTGGATGAGACTTTCGCCGTCAACCTTGCGGCATCGGCAAGGGTGGAGGCCAATGACTATCGGATGCATCACTCCAAATTTGCCCCCTCCAATGTGCTGGATGGAGACCTCCAGACCTATTGGGCCACCAATGACTCCGTATTGCCCGCACAGCTTACCATACAGTTTTATGAACCGCTCCTCTTTGACCGGATCCTGTTGCAGGAGCCTATCACTTATGGCCAACGGATTTCACAATTTAAGGTAGAGGTCGCCTCTAAGGAGGGGTGGGAGCCCCTGTTTGAGGGAACTACCGTGGGGTATAAGCGCTTGTTGCGGGTAGATCCGGTGGAGTCGGATCGCATTCGAATCACCATTTTGGAGGCCAACAACACGGTGGCTCTCGCCAATGTAGGAATTTATAAATCAAAAAGAGAAACATATAATGGCAGGTAGAACTTTTGTGGAAAAGGTGCTGGGCGCAGCATGTGGGAGCATCGTATTTAGAAAACCCAACCTGATTTTAACGCATGATAATACGGCAAGTATTGCCAATACATTTCGTAAGATGGGAGGAGAGAAGGTGTTTGATCCCCAACAGTTGTTGGTGGTTCTTGACCATAATGCTCCTCCAACGACGGCAAAACTCTCTACCCAGTATCAAGCTATACGCGACTTTGTGGGCGAACAGGGCATTGACCGTTTTCATGATGCCGGGGATGGCATTTGTCACCAGGTGATGTCTGAACATGCTCGTCCGGGCATGATCATTGTCGGTTCCGACAGTCATACCTGTACCGCGGGAGCCTTCAATGCCCTGGCTGCCGGAATTGACCGTACCGAGGCCGCCGGAATCTGGAAACGTGGGGAGACCTGGTTCCGTGTGCCTGAGACCCTAAAGGTGACCCTGACGGGTGCTCTTTCCCCCGGTGTTTATGCCAAGGATCTTTCCCTTTGGATCATCGGTTTGATTAGTTCTGCCGGGGCTAACTATATGTCCATAGAGTATCATGGTGAAGGCGTTAAAACCCTCTCCATCAGTCAACGTATGACCCTTACCAACCTTGCCTCGGAGATGGGGGCAAAGAATGCTGTTTTTCCTGCTGATGAGGTGCTTGAAGCCTATTACGGAGCCCCGTTGGACGGTGTGTGGGCGGATGAGGATGCGACCTATGCCAAGGAGATCACCATTGACCTGAGCGAACTCTTTCCATTGGTGGCTGCACCACACCATGTGGATAATGTGAAGGCGGTTTCGGAAGTGCAGGGCTTGCCCCTTCACCAAGGGGTGATAGGAACCTGCACCAACGGGCGGCTTGAAGACCTGAAGGAGGCTGCTGAGATTCTTCGTGGAAAGAGGGTGGCTCCGGGTTTTCAACTGCTGGTGATTCCCGCTTCCAAAAAGATTTACCTGGAAGCCATGGAAAAGGGCTATGTGCAGGATTTTCTGATGGCCGGTGCCAACGTGTTAAGCCCCTCTTGTGGGCCGTGTCTTGGTACGGGACAGGGAATCCCGGCCGATGGCTATCGAGTGATCTCTACGGCAAACCGGAACTTCCTGGGGCGGATGGGAAACAAAGAGGCTGAGATTTATCTCGCCTCCCCGGCCACGGTGGCCTGCTCTGCATTAACGGGGCATATCACTGACCCGCGTGGGATGGAGGCTCATGATCGTTTTCCCTACGTGCGGGAGAAACACTCTCTGGTGGAGATTGCTGAGGGAGAGAATAGAAAGTCTCAAAATGTGTGGGACTATGCAGCTACGGACAACCTTAATACCGATCAGATGTTTGCGGGGAATCTTACCTATAGTGTGCTGAGTTCTGATGCTGAGGCTATTATGCCACATCTCTTTGCAGGGTTTGACCCGTCTTTTCATAAGCAGGTGGCCAAAGATGATATCCTTTTTGCCGGCGACAATTTTGGTTGTGGAAGCTCTCGGGAGCACCCTGCCGTGGGATTGGCCCATGCCGGAGTGAAGGCGGTGATCGTGAAGTCGGTGAACCGCATCTTTTATCGCTCCTCGGTGAACCAGGGGTTGCCTATTATTATCCTTCCTGAAGCGGTAGAGGCCTATGAGAAGGGAATGCCCGTTGCGCTCGACTTTGAGCGTGGCGAGTTGACCATAGGGGATAAGGTCATTGCATTTAATCCTTTGCCGGAACAGCTGATGAAGATCTTTAAGGCAAAGGGGTTGGTGAATTTCTTAAAGCAGCAGTAGCCTCTATGCCCTGTTAAGAATTGTTAAGCGGATTTTTCGCTTCCTGTTTTTTTTGTTATTTCGCACTTTACTCCTAAAGCGATTGTTTGTATGGATGTCGTTGTAAAGAATTTAACCCGAAAATATGGTGCGCAACGTGCGGTGGATGATATCTCCTTTACGGTACGCACCGGCGAAGTGCTTGGTTTTTTAGGTCCTAACGGTGCTGGAAAGACCACGACCATGAAAGCTATAACCACCTCTCTCGCCCCCTCCTCGGGAGAGATTAGGGTGGGCAATGTCTCGGTGACGGAAAATCCCGAAGCGGTGAAGCTTCATATTGGTTACCTTCCTGAGAGTAATCCGCTCTATACGGAGATGCCGGTATTGGATTACTTGAAGTATGTGGCGGATATTCACGGTATTCCCAAGGGGAAGCGAGAAGACCGTATCCTTGAGATGGTGAATGTGTGTGGTCTTGAAGGAGAGAAGCATAAGTTGATCTCCGAGCTCTCCAAGGGGTATCGGCAGCGGGTGGGGTTGGCCCAGGCGCTTATTCACGACCCCGAAGTGCTTATTCTTGATGAGCCTACCACCGGGTTGGACCCCAACCAAATCGTAGAGATCCGTGAGCTGATTAAGCGCATCGGTAGGGAGAAGACGGTGATTCTTAGCTCTCATATCCTTGCGGAGGTAGAGGCTACCTGCGATCGCATCCTTATCATTAATAAAGGGAAAATTGTGGCCGATGGTACCGCCGAGGAGCTGCGGAAAACAGCCAAAGGACGAGAGATACTCCATGTGGCCGTGGAGGGAGCGGAGAAGAACGAACTCTTTAAGGCTCTTCGTGAATTGGAAACGGTGGAGTCGGTGGATTTCCTTGCGCAGAAGGAGGGATACCTGGAGGTGATCTCCCGGGAGGGGCTCTCCTCACGGAAAGAGATCTTTCAGCTCTGTGTGCAAAAGCAATGGAGCCTGACCGCCCTTATTCCCATTGAGACCAAGTTGGAGGATGTGTTCAGGGATCTGACCATGAAATAGACGCGATTTACGTTTTTTAATTTTTTTGCTATGCGACAAATATGGATAATAGCCGTAAAGGAGTTACGCTCTTTTTTTGATTCCCTAATGGCTTACGTGATGTTGGTGTTGTTTTTAGGGTTTACCGGTTTTTTCACTTGGATGCCTTCGGGGCAGGATATCTTTTTGATCAACCAGGCCACCATGCAGCCATTTTTTAGTATCACCTACTGGACCCTCTTCTTTTTTATCCCTCTGTTAACCATGCGCGGTATTGCGGAAGAGAAACGTTCGGGAACCATGGAGCTCCTGTTGACCAAGCCGGTGACCGATTGGCAGTTTGTGCTGGGAAAATTCCTCTCCACCCTCCTGCTTATTGCCATCGCTCTCTGTTTGACCCTTCCGTATTATGTGACCATTAGTCGCTTGGGGCCGGTGGATCACGGTGCTGTAATGGCCGGGTATCTGGGTCTCTTACTGATGAGTGCTGCCTATGTGGGTATTGGCGTTTTTGCCTCTTCCGTTTCCGGAAATCAGATTGTAGCGGTATTATTAGCGCTTTTTATCGGGATATTTTTTCATATCATTTTTGATATTCTTGCACGGGGGCTCTCCGGTTTTGCCGGGGAGGTGGTACACTATCTCAGTCTCTCCACACATTATGAGTCTTTAGCCAGAGGCGTGATTGACACAAAAGACCTTATCTATTTCTGCTCCATTGCCTTTTTGGGATTGTTGGGTTCCGTATCGATCCTCTCCAAACGATCATTGTCTGATGCTTAATTATCTATTGTGATGAAAAACAGAAGATCTTTTTTATATCAAATCATCCTCATTGTTGGTGTTGTCATTCTGCTGAATATTCTCTCGGGATCCTTTTTTACGCGGATGGATCTTACCGAGGATAAGCAATACACATTGAGTGATGCCACCCGGGATATTTTGCACGACTTGGATGAGACGGTGACAGTTACTGCCTATTTTACGGAGGAGCTTCCCGCTGTTTATACCACCATCAAGAGGGATTTTAAGAACCTGCTTATTGAATATTCCCAGACCAGCAGGGGAAATGTGGTGTATGAGTTTATCAATCCCAATGGGGATGAGGCGGTGGAGTTGGAGGCCATGCAGAGTGGAGTACAACCGCTGCTGATTAATATGAGGGAGAAGGATCAGGTAAAGCAGCAGAAGGCCTATCTTGGAGCGGTGTTAAAACTGGGCGAACAGACGGAAGTGATACCCTTTGTGCAGCAGTCCGGAGCCATGGAGTATGCCCTCTCGTCGGCCATTAAGAAGTTGGCGGTAAAGAACAAGCCCATGGTTGCTTTTTTGCAGGGGCATGGTGAACCCCCCATTCGGGCTCTTCAGCAAGCTAAGGAACAGTTGGATGTGTTGTATAGAGTGGTACCACTCACTCTTTCCGATACGGCTCACCTTTTGGCAGGTATCCATACAGCAGTGATCTTGAAGCCGGAACGCCCCTATGAGGACTGGGAAATAGAGCAGCTGGAGTCGTTTATGGCTTCGGGTGGGAAGTTGGTGTTGGCTTTGAACCGAGTGAAGGGCAATCTGCAGACCATGCAGGGAGCAGTGTTGGAGACAGGATTGGAACAGTGGCTCTCCTCCATGGGGATTATGCTGGAGTCTGATTTTGTGGTGGATAACCGCTGTGCATCCGTGGGAGTCCGCCAACAGCAGGGTTTCTTCTCCTACACGACCCAGATGCCCTTTCATTATTTGCCAAGGGTCTCCGATTTTGCGGATCATCCCATCTCTAAGGGGCTGGAGAATGTGGTTTTTCCTTTTGTGAGCTCGTTGACCTTTACCGGTGACTCTTCGTTGGTTTTTACCCCCATTGTGATGTCCTCTTCGCTTTCGGGTACAAAGCCTGCACCGTTGATGTTTGATATTCAGCAAAAGTGGACTCAGCGCGATTTTCCCCTCTCCCATGTTACCCTGGGAGCCGTGATTACCGGTACCATAGCCGGAAATGGGAGCACTTCCATGGTTGTATTCGGAGATGGGGACTTTGCCGTCAATGGTGAAGGACAGCAGGCCCAGCAACTCGCTCCGGATAATGTGAGCTTGTTGGTGAACTCCGTGGATTGGCTTTCGGATGATACCGGACTGATTGCCCTGAGAACAAAGGGGGTGACATCACGTCCCCTGGAGGAGATCGAGGAGCATTCCAAGGCACTGTTAAAGTGGTTAAACTTTATCTTACCTATTTTTATGATTATTGTATATGGACTAATACGTCGTCAACGAAGAAATGCGTTGCGCGTAAAACGTATGGAGGAAGGTTATGTTAAATAGAAAAAATTTGCCAATATGGATCGTTCTTTTTGTGGTTCTTCTGGGAGGGGTGATTTATGCTCTTTCCCATAAAAAGAAGAAGTCGGAACGGAATTTTAAGCTGGAATTGGTGGATGTTCCGGTAAAAGAGATCGACAAGATTGTTTTTCAGTTGCCTCATGCCTCTTATCCTTTTGTGTTCACTAAAAAGAGCGGGGAGTGGAAGATAACGGTGAATGGGAAGCATTACGATGTGGATACGCTTCTTATTAGGAGAATGCTTAGAAGTTGTACCAATATGAGGTCGTTGCGGGTGGTCGCTTCCGATGCCTCCCGATGGGCAGAGTACAAGGTGGCTGATACCAATGCAACGCATGTGGAATATTTTGTGAAGGGAGAGAAAGAGGCTGGCCTCTATGTGGGTAATTACTATTACCTGGCACAGCAGAGTCAGAACTCTTTGCAAAATAGTAGAGGAGAGGGTATTATGACAACCTACGTGCGTGAAGAGGGAAGCCCTAAAACCTATTCGGTGAGCGGTTACCTCCAATCAAACTTCACCGATGATGTAACCTATTACAGAAGAAAAAATCTCTTTAAAGCTCGTAAAACCAAAATTACACGGGTCTATGCGGAGTTCGCTGATGGGATGAAGTATGATATTCGACGTGTAAGACCCGGTGTTTTCACCATCGATGGGATGCCGGCAGATTCCAATGCGATTAGCAAATTCTTTCACGCGGCCGATAACATCAATAGTAGGGATTTGCTGGATGATGTGGATCCGTCTCAACTACCATCTGCCTATGATATGATTCGTTTTGAGGGAGAGAATATCTCTCCGGTGGTCGTAAAGGCTTATGCGGTGGAGGATGAAAGAAACCATGTGCTTACCTCCAGTGCCAACCCGGGAGCCTATTTTGGAGACCCCATTAACCGCCTCTATCGTATGATGTTTAAGTCGAGAGACTTCTACCTGGGGAAGGCTCCGCGATAGAACGGGTAAAAAGGAGGACACCTCCGGGAATGGTTTCTGTATGTTCTTTTTCAGCCATTTTTTGATAAAAAAGTGTAACTTTGGAGGAAACTGTGAATCTAACCAGTAACGTTACCAATAAAATTATCTCTATGGAACAAGAAACTATTATGCAATCGCCTGTTCAGGAACAACCTGTCGTTTATGGCGGATTTTGGCGTCGTTTTCTCGCAGTCATTATAGACGGCTTGGTGGTCTCATTTGCGCAACAAGTTATTTTTGTCCCTCTTCTTATCCTCCTTGGAGTAGGCTTTGTTTCGTCAGGAGGAGATCCGGGGGAGATTCTCGATTCGGATGTTGATATCTTTGCTTTGGGAGCATTTGTTATGGCCTATATGGGGATGGCTTTATTCTCCATCGTTGTGAACTGGCTTTATTACGCGCTTATGGAGTCTTCAAAATATCAGGGTACCATTGGGAAGATCGCCTTGAATATGAAGGTTACCGATTACCAGGGAGAACGCATCAGCTTTTTGAAAGCTACAGGGCGTTATTTTTCCAAAATTCTCTCCGGCTTGATCTTTATGATTGGCTATATCATGGCTGGTTTTACCTCAAAAAAACAAGCGCTGCATGATATGATTGCGGAGACTTATGTGGTAAGAAAGTAGTCCCTCCCTATTTTTTTTTCAAAGTTTCATGGGAAAATCCGGGGGCTATGGGGATTTAATCTGCTGATAGTTGCCTGAGTAGTTCTTGTCCAAATGCTTTTTGGGCGGGATGTAGATAGGATTTGGATAGAGCCTCCAGGCCACGGTGTAGTGAGCGGGAGGCTTCCTTTTTTTTGTCGGTTTCCTGGAGATATCGGATGTGGAAATAGCGAAAAAGGTAGTTTTCAGGGAATGCTTCTATTAAAGGGGTGCTGTGTGCCAGTGATTGGTGATAGTTTTTGTAATGTTTTGCATATAAACGCATGAGGAGGTAGTGTGACTGGTAACGTATGGCTTTGTTGCTGGCGTGAGAACTTCTCTCCAACAGGAGGAGGCCCTTTTCCATGCTTTTTCGGACAGATGCCCCCTCTCTGAGGCGCAGCGTGAAATGACGTTGCAGCTCTCCTTTTGTGCAGTAATAG
Source organism: Bacteroidota bacterium (assembly GCA_002748065.1). GTDB lineage: Bacteria > Bacteroidota > Bacteroidia > Bacteroidales > BM520 > BM520. The sequence goes on along the minus strand of PDRJ01000038.1, from coordinate 27,332 downwards.
ATCCCTGAGAGAAATTGTGCATTTTCGGAGTCGTTTGCGGCAATACAAGCTTCCTCATGGGCCTCTATGGCTTTCCATGCTTTCCATGCGCGATAATATTGCTTTTGTGAACGGTAGATTTTTAGCCGCATTCCATGATAGTAGAGGGATAGCTCGATGGGAACCTCAGGTAACAGTTCTTCGATGCTGTCGAGGTGCTGGAGCAGGGGGCTTAGGGAGGCGTCACGGCTGATGTGCTCCCACCATAGTAGTTGGAGCTGCCCCATTATGCCCTTTACGGGATCATCCTCGCGGATCGCTTCTAACCTCTTCCCGGCATGGGGGAGATCTAAATGGTACAGCGCCATGAAAAACTCCTCTTCAGCCCCTTGTCCTAAGCAGGAGAGGAGAGAGAGGGGGATAAACGTTATTAAGAATAGAACCTTTCTCATCAGGGTAATGATAAACTGTATTCCAAGAGTTTCTTTAATACAAGCTCTTTTTGATCTTTCCTCTTTTGTTGTGCTAATCTTTTTGCCCTTTTGATGCCTCCTACATAGTATCGCTGAAACCAGGGGAGTACGGCCACAAACCCCTGTAGTGGATTGTATGTTAAGGAGACATAGAAGTAAAGAGAGACAAACAGGGCGTTGATAATAAAAGAGTTGATGGCTTCCCGGTATTCATGAACATAGGCCTGTCCCAAGCCGGGGATAAGGCTTAGCCACATGGCTGTGTTGGGGTTTTTGTGATGATACTTTTCAATTTGTTGAAAAAGGGTGGTCACCTGTGCCGTATCGCACGCGCCAAAATAGTCGAGAAAGCGGTGGTAGGCCTCCTCGTAATCTTCTGTTTCGTAGGCGACGATGGCATGATAAAAGGTGTACGTTTTTCGCGCATAAGGGAGATTGGCATAGCGCAGGTTGGCGAGTTCCAGTTTGGCCTTCAGGTAGGCTTTTTCAAGGATATGGGTCTGAATAATATCAAATTTTAGCGCGGCTTTTTTTTCCGGTTGATTCTCATGATGATACGCGATGTTATAATAATACCGTGCTTGTGTGTAGTCCGCTGTTTGGCAATAGACACTCCCCACCTCTTTGGCAATGGAATCGGTGAGCTCCGGAGCAAAGAAAAGAACTCTCCGATAGGCTGCTATGGCATCTTCGTATTCGTTCTCTCGGGTGAGTTTTCTCGCGTACTCTAGCGTAGCATCCCGGTTTTGTGCTGCCGTGGAGTTACTGAATACCTGTAGTAAAAGGATGAGAATCCCAATTCTCCGGTAGGAAAATAATGGGAGTGAAGAGGCTGGCGTAATCTTGCGAACCAAGGCCTTGATTCCCACAAATAAGGGGCTGCAAGATGTGCATGACGAAGTCTTCGCTATCTTCTTGTGGAGACTTCGCGAAAATGAAAATGTGTTAATCAGGGAGCAGAAAAACTTCTTGTGCCTCATGGTGAATCTCCTGTTCAATGTGATAGTTGTATTTGTGTACGGATTTAATACTTCCATAAATATTTCCTGAGTAGAAAGCCAATGCCAGTCCTCCATTAATCCACCCGTAGATACTTTTTACTCCTTTTTTATGAAATCCCGCATAAGCCTGCCAAAAGGATAGACCAAACATGGCGAAGCTGAATAGGCCATCCTTCCACTCTCCGCAATAGACTTTTCCTGCTCCGGGTAAGAGGGAGGATAGAAGCACGCTCGTCCATACCTTTTTGGACTTTTTTTGAGCGATCTGTTTAAAGACCTTTTCATAGCGTTGTACCAGTGCGGAGGACTCCCCATAGCTATTGTAGGTTGTTGCGGCCTCTTTGAACTGGTAATGAAGTAGTTTATTGGAAATGGTAAAGTATCTTTTTTCCTCCTCTGTAAAGCAGGTTGTTTGGTTGATCCATTCCGAAGCGCTTGGGGCACTGTGGCTCATGATTAGTCCTTTTGCATAAATATGGCTTACAGAGCAAGGAATCTTATCGTTGCCGTAAGCGGAGGAGAAGATGCGTGTAATTTTAGGGTATTGATGGGTATGGAGAAGGCTGTTCCCCAGTTTAACGGCAATGGAGTCGTGGTGATTCGTCATGCTAAATACCCTATAGTACTCCTTTCCTGCCATCTCATACTCTCCATTATGGTATAGATAATTGGCAAATGCCACGCTGTGGGATAAGTCATACAGGTCTCCTTGTTGTGCCGTTACAGAGAGTACTCCCAGGAGCCACATAAGAAGCAGGTTATTGCGTTTTCTCATAGCGAATATTCCTTACAGGATCAATTAATAAATGGTAGTGAGGATCCCTTTTATAATTTTCGGGACTTAAGCTGTTGCAGCGTGAAAACCGATCAAAGAAGTTTAAGATTCCCGGGATCACGCCCTGTTGCTCAATGGCGCGTGCCGCATATTCCGAGCAGGAGGGGATAAAGCTACATTGACTCGCATCCTGAGATGAGATAAATCGTTTATAAAAACGAAAACTTGCGGAGAGTACCATTTGGTATTCGTTGAGGAAAACCTCTTCTTTATGTTGTTCTTGTGGCTTCTTTCGGGAGGACTCCTTTTCAAGGGTAGTGATGATTGCGATCACCTCATCGCTCGATTGGGACCATAGAGGGTTGGTGTTGATCAGGATCAAAATCAATAGTATAATTGTATTTCTCTGCATTTTGATTGCTGTTTAAGATGATGTTTCGGTAGGTGGTGATTTTGGTGCTCTCCCGGCCTCCCAGGTAGGATATCTGGATAACCTTAGTGGGGAAGGGGAGGTGCTCAATCTCTTGATAATCGAGAAAAAATTGTTTGGAGAGCACATGCTCTTCTGAATCCATAGAGATGAGGCCGTAGAGTTGTCCTTTTTTTTGTGATAAGAGGATCTTTCCCACCTCTTTGACCTGTTTTCCGGGGAGTTCCCATGTGGATATGACCATCTCGCCATCCTCTTCCATCTGGGTGAGTTCATACGGGGTTTGATCCAAACCGTAATAGGTGAGCCCCTGATTCAGGAAGAGGTTAAAGATAGAGAAATCAATTACGCTGGCTTCCATAGGGTGTGGAATGATGGTTTGTTTATCGGGTCGGATGGTACAACTATCACGAATAATCATGGCCGACTTTTCAGGAAAGTTAAAGGCGTAGTAGATGGAACGAGTGACTTTGTTAAAGTAGAGGGAGCCCGTCATTAAGTTCTGCTTTCCGTCAAATCCAATCTCCTTGATGGAGAAATCAGCTTGAAATCGTGAATAGATTTGTGCAGAACCGGAGAAGAAAGAAAATAAGGCAACAAAGAAGAGGATGTATTTTGATCTCATGGCGCGTGTTATACCCAAAAGCAAATGAATAAAAAATAGCCATAAAGCAGCACGTTGACCTTATGGCTATTGGATGATTTCCGCAAAGAGATGGAAGTTTTTCTATCTCTCCCTATTTCTAGTGGTAGTAGTATCTGAGATAAATAGGAGAGGTGATAGCACTAAGAACAACACCTGCACCAACTCCAATCCAGAAGGATATTTTATTGTCACGGGTCTCATCTTTATCAATAGCAATCACAAAGAAGCCCACAGGACAACAGAGAAAACCCCATAGAAACCCTTCCCACTGGAAGTCCAGGTCTGACGTCATGTTAGTGTTGAATGCATACCCCGCCATATCAAAACCATTATCTTTAAGACTAATAGCTGTGACATTTCCGTTTTCCAGCACAAAATTCTCAAGTACTGAGAGTTCTTCAAACTGTACCTCAAGGGCAGACTCATCAAGGTCGAAAAGATGGCTCTTTCCATCACCCTCTGCAAAGAGACTCATGGATACGAGCGATACAAATAAGAATAGGATTACCTTTTTCATAAGCTGTAATAAGTGGTTAGTAGATATAATTTCCTGCCAAAGATAGTTTATTATGAGAAACAATGCAATCTTTGGTGGGGAATATTATCTTTTTTTGAGCATGCTTTGCACTTGTTTTAGATCTCCATCTGTTTTTTCCGGTTGAATGTGCAGGATCTCAGCAATTAAGGGATAGATATGAACATTCTCGAAAGTGGGAACGATGGTGTTCTCTTTAAATGCTGGGCCACAGGCGTAGAAGATGGCATGCATCTCCTTGATATCATTATCGAAGCCGTGGTTTCCTCTGTTTAGGTGCTTTTTGTTTTTGGGTTTCTTCATAAAGAGCCCCCAGTGGTTGTCAGAGGTGACGACGATGTCCAAAGTCCTTGGATTGGTACCGTAATGAAGCCTTTCCGGGACTTCAGCGGATCTCCACGCTTGGAGGTGTGGGTGTTTTGCCAGCAATTCCACACACTCATCAATATATGCATCGTTTACATCCAGACAGATTGTGGGAGAGGAGCCTGCGAAATCCAGGATGAGGGAGTCGGGAATGAGCTCCTGAATATGAATGGTCTTTTCGGGATCCATGGAGGTCATGCCATGGTCGGAGGTGAGGATGATGTTGATTTGGTCGTAGATGGGAAGTTGCTCTAGTTTATCAAGGAAAACTCCCACATACCTGTCCAGCTCTACGAGCAAGCTATCCATGGCTTTGGATTCTGGTCCTTGCTCATGCCCTGTGATATCCGGTTCGGGGAAGTACCAGGTGATTAGATGGGGACGTATGGTTTCCGGTTTTTGCAGCCATGCAATAACGCTGTCGATACGTTGGTCGTAGGGGAAGTGGTGGTCGTAAGGTTTCCAGTAGGTGGGGTGGAGGCCATCTACGTCGGAACCTACCCAGAAGTAGGAGCCACAAATAACCCCTTGTTTTTCTGCCGTCATCCAGATGGGTTCTCCTCCATAGAAGTATTGGTCTCCGCGGGTTTCAGGATCTCCAATGGCATATTTTCGTCCACTTTTCGGGTCTAAAAAGGTGTTGTGTACAAGGCCATGATGATCGGGATAGAGTCCCGTGGCAATGGTATAGTGGTTGGGGAAGGTCTTGGAGGGGAATGCCGGTTTCAGTGATTGGGCTTTTACCCCTCTTTGAGCCACCTTATCCAGGTTTGGCGTGGGCACGCGATCTACATAATCCCAACGAAATCCATCCATAGAGAGCATGACCACATAGGGTGTCTCTTTTTTCGCTTCTTGCGCGGTGTTGCAAGCGGAAAAAAGAAATCCGACAAGGGGGAGGAGTGCAAGAAGAAATGATCTTGTTTTCATAACGGTATGTTTTTTTGTGAAGTTGAGAAATATAATGGGTTTTCTTATGAATTGAAAGATGCGATGTGTGGTGTTTTTATGGGTAGGTGTAAATGCGTTCTGCGGCCAGTTTGGAGCTGATCACAGCCATGGGTAACCCGGCACCGGGGATCGTTGATGCCCCCACATAGAACGTGTTTTTGTATTGCTCGTCATAATTCTTAGGCCGTAAGGCTCCAATCTGCATCATATCGTGCGAGAGCCCTAAGCCCGCTCCCTTATAGAGGTTGAAATGGTTTTGCCACTCCTCCGGGGTATAGGCCATTTGAAGGATGATCTCTTTGGAAAGATCCCGGCCTATCCTTTTAGAGAAATCCTCAATGATGCTGTCAATTATCTCCTGCTTGTCAGACCAATCTTTTTTGTAGAGCAGGTTGGGTACAGGACAAACAAAAAATAGGGCTTCACAACCCTCCGGGGCACATTCTCTATTGTGTTTAGAGAGCACATTGACGTAGTAATAGGGTTTTTCCAGAACCCCGGGGTGCTTTATCACCTCTTTCGCATAGTTTCTGTAGTTGTCGCCCAAAAAGTAATTGTGGTGTGCTACTTCGGGTAGTCGGGTTTTTATGCCCACATAGAAGGTTAAATAGCCCATGGTCCAATGCATCTTTTTAAGCTTCTCGGGGCTGTATCGTTTGCGTTTAAAGACGGTTCCCCGAAATAGCGCCGCATCTGCATTGATGAGGAAAATGTCTGCTTCCCACGATCGGCCGTTTTGGTCAATAAGGGCGGTCACCTTCTCGCCCTCGCTGCTGAAATCGGTGATCTCGGTGTTGTACTCGAAGGTTGCATTATGCGCTTTCAGCGCCTTTACCAAGCCTGTTACAATGTTGTACATCCCCCCTTTTACGTTGTAATATCCGGTGTGGGTGAACTCAATATGGGATAGCAGGGTGTATACGGCGTTGGTGTCAAAGGGGGTTCGGCCTAAGAAGAAGGCGATGAGCGATACAATTTGTTGGGCCTCCTCAGACTCAAAAAATGAGCTGCTTTGTTTCCAAAAGGTTTTAAGTAGGATGGGGAGGTGCCGGGGGGGGACTTGCATCAGGGCCTTTATGTAGCCGGGAATAGTGTCGAAATTTTGCTTGATAACAATGTCAACCGTATCATTGTAGAGCGTTTCACATCGCTTTAGATAGGCGGTAAACCTGGCCTTAAAGTTGGGTTCTATCTCCTTAAATTGGGCACTTAGCTTGTCGATATCTTTGTAAAGGGAGAACTTTCTATTGCTCCCCCGGAAGTGGACCGTATAAAGCGGATCTAACTCCACAAATTCAAAGGGCATTGCGATTTTGCAGTCCTCCACAAGCTCTTCAAATTCATAGGGCATACTGAAGAAGCTGGGGCCCACATCAAAGGTGAACCCATCCTTCTTGAGTTGGTTAAGCCGTCCGCCCGGTTGTGATCCTTTTTCGATGAAGTGGACTTGATATCCTCTCGTGGCCAGTCGCAGACCGGTGGAGAGGCCGCCCAGCCCCGTACCTACAATGATTACTTTTTTATTCATGGGATAATTTTTTGACAATTTCCGGGTAGAGTTTACTCTTTACCCATTTAAAATCAGGTTCAACGGTGAGTGCTTTAAGACAATAGGCCTCTGCATTTTTATACTCTTTCAATGCGGTATAGGTTTCAATCGTTGCCACCAGCAGGTTAAGATAGTTCCAGTTTTCAGTGGCCTGTTCCCTCTTCTCCATGAGTTCGATAGCTTTTTGATAGTGCTGTATCGCTTTCATCCTGGAGCCTCCCATCATCGCGGGCATGTGGGAATAGATGTTGCCCAGTTGTACATGTGCCATCGCATTTTGAGCATCAAGTTCCAGGGCCTGTTGAGCAAAGGCTAAGCTTTTGGAGCCGATAAAGGGTGCTTTGTACGGTGATAAACCGATTTCAAAACCGATAAAGGCGGCCTTGTAAGCATACAGTTGTGACAAACGGTATCCCTGTTTTTCCAGCTTGCTGATGTTTTTTCTTGCCCTGCTCAGATACCTCTTTGCTTCCTGGTCATTATCCTGACCAAGACACCATGCAATGTAGCCATACTGATAATTGATGATTTCCAGTTGCTTCTCTTTGTCCTGTTGCCCCTCCTTGGATAGGTTATCCATCACCCTTTTCCAACGAGCCATATCTCCTGTTGCATAGGCTCGGTAAATGCTGCTTCCACTTTGCCCCCATACCAGAAGGGTCAACGAACAGAGGAGGGTTATGAGTAGATATTTCGTCCTTTCCATGTGTGTCTTTTTTTGTTCATCATTCCCATGATCATCACCTGAAATAGAAACAGGATCTGAGCCGGAAATAGTAACAGGTTGGTACCCATATTCTGCTTGCTAATGTACGAGTAAGATAGGAGTATCACAAGGAGAACGACAAGATAGAGGGGAAAAATAGTTGGGAGTGCCATGAGGACAGGCAGAAAGCCCAACGCTGTGAAGAGTGCAAAGAGGAGTGCTAGAAGCCGTTTATTTCCAAAAAACATAATGATGTTTTTAGAGAAGCCGCTCAACGCTTCGCCATAACTTTGATACATCCTACACTGTATTCGCTCTTCGTGGGTTGTACAAGCGATCTTTATGCGTTGTTTTTTGAAATACCTGGCGATGGCAATGTCTTCAACATGAGACGATTTAAGGTGTTTGTGGGGCTGTGTTTTCCGGTAGGTAAGGGCGTCGAAAAACATAAACTGGCCGTTTGCCGCGCTGTGGGAAGGGAAGGGAGAGACGCGTACGAAGATCAACGGTAAAAGTGTTAAGAGGATGTAGTTCATCATGGGGACAGTGATCTTCTCTCCCCGGCTTTTCAGTATCTGAACCGGGAAAATGGAGAGGAGCCCCAGTTGGTGTTTTTTCAGGTACGCGAGGGCATCGCTTATGATATTCCCCTCTATTCTTACATCTGCATCGATGAAGAGATAGTAGCTTCCTTTTGCCTGTTTAGCCAGTTGATAGCATGCGTGGTTTTTTCCCAACCACCCCTCCGGCAGCGTGCTCTCCGACCGTATCAGTTGTATCCTTGGGTCTGATGAGGCGTGCCGCTCCACAACGGCGCATGTGTCGTCGGTTGATTGGTCGTCAAAGATGATGATCTCTAAGTTTGTCCCTCTTATCTTGCTTAAGTCATCTAATAAAAAACCAATGTTGTGAGCCTCGTCGCGTGCCGGGATGAGTACCGATACCATTTCGTCTGAGGGTGAAACCGTTTTTCCGATTCTTTGACGGAAGAGGAGGTTCAGCAGTACATTAAGAAACTGAAAGGAGATAAACCCTATGGAGAGGTATGCCAGGTATCGGATCATGAATCTTCTATTTTTTGCAGGTCTGGAATTTGTGTGTAAAAGGTGTTGTATTCAGCTTCAGCTCCCTTCTCTGCCCTCTAAGCTGTTCTTCCAACATTATGAAATGCGGCTTGCGAAGGAGGAGATAGGTGAGCTTACTGGGGTAAATGACCATTGGGGAGAGAAGCATAATGAAGAAGTCGGACTCTATAGACGAACGCTATTTAAGAATAAACATCAGTACCACAAAAAAGATAAATTGAGCGATAAGCAGTGTGCCGGAGAGGCTGTTTTTAAGGTTTATCCTGAAGAACCTGAGTAGGGCGGCAAAGAGGAGGGCAATGGCAAACCAGGCCATGTAGTTCTGGATCGGTATGAGGCCTCCTTCCCAGTGCCACATATCCATTTTTGGGGCAACTTGCTCTAGTATCAAGTCGTAACCCAGCATAAGAAGAGCCGTCATGATTACCGATAGGTTCTTGTTTATGCGGAGACGATGCAGTACCGATGAGCAGGCATAGGTTAAAAAGAGCCAGTTCACCCCGATGAGCAGAGGTGTGTCGAAAATCTTTACCCCAAGCCCACTCCCGTATTGGTAAGAGCCAAAGATGAGGCCTGTATTCACCCCGATTACTTCGATAAAAAAGCCCAAAAGAAAGATAAGGGTGAAAACAGCAATGGCCTTTAACGAGTATTTGTTGTGGTAGATCGCCAGTAGGTAAGTGTTTAGCAAAAGTGCAATAGGGGTGATGGTGATAAAAAGCTCTTTTGTTAGGGGGATAAGAAAACCGAAAGCACCTACCACATAGAAGGTGGCGATAAATCGCTTTACCTTATGCTCCGAGATCCTATTTCTGGGGTAGAGGTTTATGGGCATATTGCTAAATTCGGTTTGTTTGGTATTGTACATATACTCTTAGGATGATCAGGTATTTTCTGAAGTTGGAGAGGCGTATTCTTTGTGCTAATAGTTTCTTTGCCGGGGTTTTCTTGATTTTTTTTAATAAGCCGTTGTAATATTTGTAGGCCAATGCTACAGCCAGTTTTGATCGATTCGGTAACTGTTTGATCCCTTCCCATGCCTCTTTAAAGTCTGCTTCGATGGAGGCCTCTATCCGTTTTTTATGGGTCTCGTTCAATGCCTCCTCTGAGATCTCAGGGAAGTATCTCCTTCCCAACTCCTCCATATCACTCTTTAGGTCCCGTAGGAAATTAACCTTTTGAAAGGCACTTCCCAATTTCTGTGCAGGTGCTTCCAGTTGTTGGTAAAGGGCTGTATCTCCGTTACAAAAGATTTTCAAGCATATTAAGCCAACCACATCGGCAGAGCCATAGATGTACCTATTCAACTCTTTGGTAGTGGTGTACTTCTTTTTGCTCAGGTCGAACCTCATGCTATCCATAAATGCTTGGATATGTGGTTTCTCAATTTGATATTTTACGACAGTATCGGCAAAAGCGGTCAGGATGGGGTTGGTGCTTATCCCTTTCTCCAGGGCGTATGCCAACTCCTCATCCAGTTTGTTGAGCAAGAAGGGTTGATCAAAATTGTGGAAACTGTCAACAATCTCATCGGCCAAACGCACAAAACCATACACGGCGTAGATGGCCTCTCTTTGGGGCTTCTCCAGCAGGGAGGTGGCCAAAGAGAAGGAGGTGCTGTATTTACGTGTAATAAACTCCGAAATGGAGTAGCTATTTGCTACAAAAAACGGAACACTCATAACTTATATTCTCCTATTTTCACAGTTCATCTATCCTTCCTTTTTGTTAAAAAGTATAGCAAAAAGGAAGAGCATTTTTTCGGGAGCTTTTTTTACAAAAAAAGCCCAATCCTCCCAGGGCAAAGGTAGGTTTATTTTCTGATAGTTGATGAAAAAAGGAGGAGGTTTTTGCCTTTCTGTGAAGGGGTAGGAGCCTTATAACGTATTGAAAAGAACTTTGTTAAAGGGGTAAACGCCTCTCTTTTTTTGTTCCACGATCCATTCGGCTGCAAGGATAGCGCCCAGCGCGAATCCCGACCGGTTTTTTGCTGTGTGACGAATGGTTATTTGGTCAATTTCAGACTCCCAGCTTACGGTATGGATGCCCGTAACGTGCTCAATGCGTTCGCTGGTGATGGGGATGGTTCCCGTTTCCTCTAAAGCTGCTTCTGCTTCTTTCCATGCTTGTAGGCCTTTATGGGCCTGGATGAGTTGTTCCGCCAGATGAATAGCTGTTCCGGAGGGCTTGTCTAGCTTTCCGGTGTGATGAATCTCTTCTAAGGAGGTTTGGTACTGGGGGAAGGCCTCCATCTGTTGGGCAAGCCACTGGTTGAGGGAGAAGAAGAGGTTGACTCCCGGGGAGAAGTTGGGGGCCCAGACCAGGGTTCCTTGTTCCTGTTTGTACGCTTTTGAGATCTCTTCCAGGTGTTCAAGCCATCCGGTGGTACCGCATACCACCGGGATCTTTTCCTCTAAACAGCGAAACAGGTTCTCTGTGGCTGTCTCCGGAGTGGAGAACTCAATGGCCACGTCAGCCATAAGCCCCAACGGTTTTTCCATCTGGTTCCACTCTTTGGGGTTGTCGATGGTACAGGTTACAGTGTGCCCTTTTTGTGTTGCCAGTGTATGGATGGCTTTTCCCATTCGGCCGTATCCAATAAGTGCTATTTTCATGGTTAAAAATTAAGTCTAAGGGCCACCCCAGTTTGGTAATCGCCCTGCCATGTGGGTACGATGGCCGGATACCATTGAAGGGTAAGCTCTTCGTCAATGTCAAAATTAAAGAAATGGGCATCCACCGTGGCATCAACAATGTTGAGTCCATACCAGAGGGTGGTGAGAATGATGGAGAGCTCCAGGGATCGTCGGTATTGGTATTGTCCTTTTAGCAGTTGATCTTTAGATGGGTAGCGAACAGCATAGTCGTTGGGAGGAGCTCCCTGGCTTCCCGTATCGATCCACTGGTAGGCGTCCACAAATTTTCGATACTCCTTGTGGTTGGTAGCAATAAGGTACCCGGTTCCTGCAAATCCGGCATAGATAATGGGGATTTTCCAATATTTTTTGTTGTAGGCTTGCCCCAGTCCCGGCAGAAGAGCTGAGTAGAGGGTGGCTCTTTGGGGGGAGTGTATTTTGGGGTTGGTAGCAGGAGCCTGGGGTTGAGAAATGGTGTCGTTCCCCTCCCTTTGGGCATAAAGAGACTGCACGCCCCATAGCAGGACCAGTAGGCAGATCGTATGAGCGAGACCCCTTCTCATGGTATGTGTTTATTGTTTTTCGATCCTATTCCAAAGCCTAAAAAAATCGTCATCATTATTGAAGTGAATGGTGATGGTTCCCTTTCCTTTTAGGTTTCGTTTAATATGGATCTTCGATTGAAGGTGGTCGGTGAGTTGTTGTTGAGCCTCTTTATGTCGTTGGGGTAGGGGGGTGGTGGATTTTATGGCGACCACCCCTTTGGAGGCTTTTTCCTTTTTTGCTTTAGCAACTCGTTCTACCTCTCGTACCGAAAGGTGGTGTGTTAGGATCTCTTGTAGCATTTCACCGCGGATGGATTCATCCAGGGAGAGCAATGCCCGGGCATGCCCCATGGTAATTTCTTCGTGTTGGAGGGCGTATTGAATCTCCGGTTCCAGTTTAAGAAGGCGTAGGTAGTTGGTGACGGTGGTTCTGTTTTTGCCCACACGCCCTCCCAAGGCCTCTTGGGTGATGTTGCACTCTTCAATTAAGCGTTTATAGCTGATGGCTATCTCAATGGGGTTGAGGTTCTCCCGCTGGATATTTTCTACCAGAGCCATCTCTAACATCTGCTGGTCATTGGCAACACGGATAAAGGCAGGAATCTCTGTTAGCCCTGCGAGTTTAGAGGCCTTGAGCCTCCGTTCCCCGGAGATGAGTTGGTAGCGGTCATAGCCCATCTTACGGACGGTGACCGGTTGAATAATTCCTTGTTGTTTGATGGATTTAGCAAGCTCATTTAGTGCCTCCTCCTCGAAGTGATCTCTTGGCTGGAAGGGGTTGGCTTCAATGGAGGCCACGGGAATCTCTGCTACGGCGCCTACCACGTAGTTCCCCGAAATATCCTTAGAGGTGATGTCTGTATCAGGACTTTTGAGGATGGCATCCAGTCCCCTTCCCAGTGCTTGTTTTTTTCCTTTAGTTGTCATGTATTGAGATCTTGTCGTTACTGTTCATTTTGGTGAGATTATTCTTTTGTAAAATCTCTCGAGCCAGGTTGAGATAATTGATGGCTCCGGTACTGGAGGCATCGTGCATGATAATGGATTGGCCGAAGCTGGGTGCTTCGCCTAAGCGTGTATTTCTGTTGATAATTGTTTCGAATACCATGGACTGAAAGTGTGTCTTCACCTCATCAAACACCTGTTTGGAGAGTCTTAGGCGATTATCGTACATGGTCAATAGGATCCCCTCAATATCCAGGTTGGGGTTGAGCCTCGATTGGACAATCTTTATGGTGTTGAGGAGTTTTCCCAACCCTTCCAGGGCAAAGTATTCACACTGTACCGGAATAATTACCGAATCACAAGCCACGAGGCTGTTGACGGTCACTAACCCAAGGGAGGGGCTACAATCAATAATGATAAAATCGTATTCATCTTTGATATGGCTCAACACATTACGCATCATTACCTCCCTGTTGGGGAGGTTAATCATCTCTATTTCAGCACCCACTAAGTCGATGTGTGCCGGTAGAAGGTCCAGGTTAGGGGTGTTTGATTTGAGAATGATATGCCTTGGATCCACATGGTCGATAATGCACTCATAGATGCTTGTTTTAATGTTCCGGGGATCAAAACCAACTCCGGAGGTGGCATTGGCCTGTGGGTCGGCATCAACCAGTAAGGTTTTGTGTTCCAGTACCGCCAGCCCGGCTCCCAAATTGATAGCCGTAGTGGTTTTACCAACCCCTCCTTTTTGATTTGCAATGGTGATTATCTTTCCCATGGTGCTTTAATTATGTTCATAAAAACAGGAACTACCCGTACACAAAAGTACGCTAAAATAGGGGATATAGAAACAGATAAGAGAGATTGTTGTTAACAACAAGAGAACCACTGCTCTTTTAGCAGGGGTACAAACCTATGAATATGGTGTCTGCCTCTCTTTGTCGTAACAAATTATTCCTTGTCAGAATCGAGGTCTTCAAAGGAGACGTCAAGAGAGATGTTACTGTCCGTAAGCGGGGAGGTCTCTCTTTCCTGATAGTCTCTTTCAGATTCCTCTTCAGGCAGCTCCGTAATGACGGGCTTTTCTCCTGTGCGGATAAAGTGAATAGCGTCCTCTAACCCTGTGGCAAACTTGTCAAAGTCCTCCTTATACAGGAAGAGTTTGTGCTTTTCATAAAAGAATTTGCCGTTTTCGTTATTGAATCGCCGCTTACTTTCCGTAATGGTAAGGTAAAATTCGTTGGAACGTGTGGCCTTTATATCAAAGAAATAGGTTCTCTTGCCCGCTCTGATGGGGATGGAAAAGATTTCGTTCTTCTTGTCGTTGGTTTCATTATCAAACGCTGCCATATCACTATCTTTATTTTTCTTCTTTGAAACTTGATAGCAAATGTACGCAATAAATATGAAATAAATCAAGCGTCGTGTGGCTCTAATTATGGAAAAATAGAAGAAGGTGAGATAATGTGCTTCTTTTGAAGGGATCTTGCGCGATCATTCCCAATAATTTCCTACTTTTGTACTCTTTGATGATCCGGAAAATAAGAATGTGCTATGCTAAATAGAAGGCAGTTGAGGTTGAAAGTTGTTCAGGCGGTGTACGCCTATGAACAATCGGGTAACGATAGGGTGGATGCTGGAGAGCGAGAGTTATTTGATAGTTTGAGAAATATTGATAAACTCTTTACGATGCAGTTATCGTTACTGTTGGAGCTGGCCGATTTTGCAGCCAGGCATATGGAAGAGGCAAAGCATAAGTTTTTTCCCACGGAAGAGGAGAAGAATCCCAGTACTCGTTTTGTTGACAACAGGCTGTTTGCCCTTTTGAGAGCCAATCCTACCTACCAAAACAGAAGGAAAGGGTATAAAATTGATTGGCGCGATCAGGAGGAGATGGTGCGTAAACTCTTTCTTGCGCTACGGAGTTCAGCGAAGTATAAAACGTATCTCTATTCGGAAAAAGACTCCTTTGTCCATGACCGCTCCTTTGTGGAGAAACTCTACATGGATCACTTTGTGGCGAATGAGGACATAGAGAGCTATTATGAGGAGAGAAATATCCACTGGGCATCCGATTACGATATTGTTAATAATTTGGTTCTTCGCTATATAAAGAATATGAGGGCGCCCTCTTCGGGAGAAGGGAGCACTTTTTCGGCACTTTTCCCGGCAGATGTGATGGATAGTGATAGGGAACTTCGGGTCTTTGTGAAGGAGTTATTTGTCAAGACGATTACGCATAGGGAAGCTCACATTCAGCTGATTGCAGATCGAGCCAATAACTGGGAATTTGAGCGGATAGCTGTCATGGATAAGATCTTGTTGAGAATGGCCGTTACGGAAATTATGCTTTTCCCCTCTATTCCTATCAAGGTGACATTGAACGAGTATATCGAACTTTCCAAGATCTTTAGTACGCCTAAGAGTCGGGTCTTTATTAACGGGATTTTGGATAAATTGATCGTGCAGTTGAAGGCTGAGCATAAGATTGTGAAAACCGGACGAGGTTTAATGGAAAATTAGAAGGATGAAAAATCGATCTCTTGTATTGTTGTTTCTGGGGATGTTGAGCCTTTGGGGGTGTCATAATCCCTCCAGTGGTGATCGGCTCTCCTCAGAGGTGGTGGAAATTAACAAATCGGCAGAGCCGGAGCAGCGCTCTTCCAAGGAGCCCAAACTTGTTTTTGAGAAGAATCAACACGATTTTGGCCGGGTAGTGCAGGGAGAGAAGGTAACCTTTGGATTCAAATTTGCCAATGAGGGGGAGAAGGATCTGCTGATTGTGAAGGTGAAAGCAACTTGTGGGTGTACGGTGATCGATTATCCCCGGAAACCGCTTGCGCCCGGAGAAAAAGGAGTACTGCACGTAACCTTTAACAGTGAGGGAAAGAAAGGATATCAGAATAAACAGGTTACGGTGACAACCAATGCCACTCCCTCCAATGTCTATTTGAGGGTTAAAGCTAATGTGATTATAAATTAAACATACGTATAATGAATTTACTCAGTATTTTATTGATGGGGCAACCCAATACGCCTCCCGGTGGTGAACAAAAGGGTGGAGGTTATACTTCCATTCTTTTCCTGTTGGTGCTTATCGTGGTTTTTTACCTTTTCTTTATTCGTCCGCAGGTGAAAAAGAGCAAGGATCAACGCAACTTTCAGGAGGGGATCTCCAAAGGTGATAAGGTGATCACCGTGGGAGGTATCCATGGAAAAGTGGTGGAGGTACATGAGACGGCTGTGACCATCGATACCGGAAACGGGAACAAACTAAAGGTGGAGAAGAGCGCTATCTCTATGGAAAATAGTACCCCAAGCCAATCTGGGAGGAAATAATTTGTCGCGATGACGGCCTTTCGTTCGTTTTCTTATCGGCTGAAGGTTTTTTTTGACCCTATCAGACGAAAGCAGTTGTCTGTGTTTATCGTTTGTTTGGGACTCTCGTTTATCCTTTGGACCTTGACCAGGTTATCGGATGACATGAGTTCTTCATTGGCTTATCCTGTGCAGGTTAGGGATATTCCTCCGGAGTTGGTATTGACTTCAATGTCCGATTCCCTCTTTCGGGTGCAGGTGGATTCCAAAGGGTGGCATATTCTCTCGCTTATGCGGATGCAGCGGGTTGACATTCCCGTTAGTGTTAAGAATGTGCGGTTGACACCGGGTAAGGAGGGAGGTTATTGTGCCGCTATTCCCACCTCGGGTATCGAGGAGGCCTTTGCCCATAAAGTGGAGGTTTCTCGAAGTGGCATCTTTCTTTCGCCTGATACCCTATATCTTACTTTTGAACAGACTATTTCCAAGGAGGTGCCTCTTGTTCCCCGCTGCCTCTATGCGCTGGAGGATCAGTTTTACCTTTATGAGCAGGAGCGTGTCTCTCCATCGGTGGTGACGGTGACTGGACTTCCCTCGGATTTGCAGTATCTGGATACCCTCTATACGGAGGTGTGGCATGGGGGGAAGTTGCGAGAAACCCAACACGTGTCCTTGAAGATTGTCTCTCCCGTATCCCGCTATCCTCTCTCTCTCAGTGTTGATAGTGCCCTTGTTACCATTCCGTTAGAGCAGTTTACAGAGGCGGTTATTCGCGTTCCCATTACTCCGGTCAATACGTTGAACAGTTATGGGATCAAAATATTTCCAGAATTTGCAGAAATTCGTTATCTTGTGGCGTTGAAGGATTATAATACGATTAACCGGGAGGATTTTCGCATTGAGGCACGTTATGATGGGCAAGCCTCTGATAAGATTCCCTTAAAGAGGGTTTATGCTCCCGAGAAGTGTAAGGTTAGGGCGATGGAACCCGATGGTGTAGAGTACATCATCATTAAGTAAGGTGCGTCTATAAAGTCCGACTTCTTCGTTATGCTTGTCTTTAAAATGGTTATTTCGGCTTTGCTCAATACCATTAATTGCATTTGCTCCGGTGAATTTCCATTTTTCAGCCTTTGCAAGCCTTGAATTCGAACTTTCTACAGAAACTCTTCTCATAACGTCGGGGTGGAAACAGTGTGTGGTGGGGTTCGTTGTCTTTGATTGTTGGATTGAATAGGTTGAGTATGTATAAGGTAGGATTAACAGGTAATATTGGTGCGGGTAAAAGTACGGTTGCCCATGCATTTGGTGTATTGGGTGTTCCGCTTTTTTATGCTGATGATGAAGCTCGTCAGTGTTACTTCTATCCTGGTGTTAAAGCGCAGATTAACGCAGCTTTTGGAGAGGAGGCTTACCTCTCTTCGCATCAGATTAATGCTCCTTATCTTGCTGGTATCGTTTTTGCCGATTTGGCATCCTTGAAGCGGCTTAATGCGATTATTCACCCTGTACTGAGACAGCGCTTTGTGGCTTGGTGTGAAAAACCTTCTCAAAAAGAGGCCCCCTATGTGGTGATGGAGGCTGCGATCCTCTTTGAAAATCATCTTGACACGCTGGTGGATACGGCGTTGTGTGTGGTTGCCCCCCAGGAGCAGCGGCTGAAGAGGGTCATGTTACGGAATAATCTTTCCGAAGAAGAGGTGCAGAAAAGGATGGCGAGTCAGTGGTCAGAGGACCGAATCAAGGCACATTCTGCCCACTGTATTGATAACCGTGATCGGAAGATGATTCTTCACGAGATTCTCTCCCTGCACCACTATTTTTTGAAAGCCTCTGCCGAGGTGCTTTAATCTTTCCTTATGCGGATGTAGTGTGTGATGATTTGGTCATACTGTTTCATGATATGGTGAACCAGTTTATGGCGAACCTTAAAGTGCGTAGTGCCGCATGACGCAATGGGGAGTATTTTGGGGGAGGTTCCTGTGAGGAAGAGAGCCTCTGCTTCCTCAATGATGCGGTGGTAGGTCCATGCCTCTTCCTTAACGGGTTGCTTCATGCCATGTAGTATCTCCATGACCTTTTGTCGGGTAATTCCCCCCAAAACCATGGAGGGGGGCGCTGTGTAGAGTGTTGTTCCGGAAACGATAAAGAGGTTAGCGCGCGATCCCTCGGTCACATAGTGATGGCTGTCCACCAGAAGGACTTCGTAGAGTGCCTGTTGGGCTATCATCCTATCGGCCTTCTCTCTGAGCTGTTGCTGATGGACTTTGGCCTGTGGAGCCGTTCGTTCAGCAAAGAGAAAGTTAGTGGATACGCCGTTGGCATATTGCCTTTCATGGGGATAGGAGTGGGGGATAAAACAGAGTAGTATCTCCTCTGCTTTGTGGGGAAGAAGGACAATCTTGATGTTGCCTGTTGACCGTTTATTTCTCTTGATCAACTCACGTATGGTCTCTTCAAAAAAGGAGAGGTCGGGCGGGGTACAGATTGCGTCGGAGGTGAGGGCAATACTCTGTTTCAAGCGTAGGATATGATCCTCCAGAAAGAGTGGAACCTCCTCCATAATCCGGACAACCTCGTACAAGACACCGTGGGTATTATACTCCCGGATGTCACAACTTGAGGAGGGGAGAAACGCTCCTCTGTAGTAGATGAATTCTTCTGTTGGCATAGGTCGAAGATTAACGTTGCAAAGCTAATCACTTTTGCCTAGAATCTGTTACCTTTGTGGGGTGATTATGGATAGGGATTGTTAGGATATCCCTCATTAAAATAGATGCTATGTTGACACTAGGAATAGGTAGCCGTGTAAAACACACCGACTATAAATTGGGTGTGGTGGTGCAGGCTTGGAGTGATGCGTATGACATTACCTTTATCGAGTACGGAACCAAGGAGATCATGAAGGATGACCCCGGCCTGGAGGTGGTGGATTTTGTGAGTGAGGAGTCCGATTTGGTTAGTTTTGCCGGAATGGAGAAGCTGATCCGCAAGATTGTTCGGGATCACTCTGATTTTCACCCTGTCACTACCATTGGAAAGAAATGGGTCAATGGCCAACTCATCCTCAAGCCGGGCGATGAGAATTTGCAACACAAGGAGATCCCCATCGAGACATTTTTTCATAAAATAGTGATGGTTCGTGATCGTCTAAGGGTTATGGAACAGCGGATTAATGCCAGTAAATTAAGTGAAGAGGAGAAGGTGAACCTTCAACAGTATATTACCCGTATTTACGGCAGTTTGACCACCTTCAACGTATTATTTGAAGATAAGGAGGATCATTTTAAGGGGGAGAGAAGCCGTTAGAAGTGAAGCTGTATGCTCACGGATGCCGAGCGTCCTGCTGCACAGATTCCACTTCCGTAGGGACGGTATCGGGCATCCAGGATATTTTCAACTGTTCCTGATAGGGAGAACCGTTCTGATGGATTCCACTGGACATTGAGGTTGAGGGTATACCAAGAGGGGGCCCAGAGGTTTCCCGCTTGGTCCAATGCATACATGTGATCTTTTCCCTGTTCACTGGGTGCTAGATTTGCTGCTTTTATGGCTCCATTGTAGACCGCATAGAGGCTAGTGGATAGTTTTTTATGACGAAAAATGAGGTGTGTGCCTCCAAATAGGGGCGGCACATGGCGTAGCGGAAGATGTTCAGCATCACGTCCGTACGTGTAGGAGAGGCGGCTCTTTATGCCGAGGTATGGGGTGATGTCTGCTTGTAAGCTAATGTTGAAGCCATAGAGGTGAGCATACCCGGTGTTGACAAATGCTTCAATGCGGTTGGTATCGCCGTGGAGAACCAGTTGAGATTCTCCATTGAGGGAGAAGGCTCGTTGTACGATGGCTTTGTCAAGGTAGGTGTAGTAGAGGTTGGCCTCCAGCGTCGCCTTTTGGTTGAATAGATGTTGTGTAATGCCCGTCTCACCATTGTAGGCATATTCGGGTTTAAGCTGATTATTGGGTACGATGACCACTCCCTTTTTGGGGGTGAAGACCTTGGCCAAACCGTCCCAGTTGGGCGCATGGAAACCGCTGGAGGCACTCCCATATAAGATTGTGTTTTTGCAGGCTTTCCATGTGATGCCTAAGCTGCCGTTAAAGGCACCATTGTTATTTCTCAACTCCCGGTAACCAAATGTTTCCTGGTAGAAGGGATCTTTAAAGGTGGAGTGAAGGACTATATAGCTGTAGCGAATCCCCACGTTAAAGATGACGTTTTTGTGTTTGTGTTTTAGGGCTGTGTAGAGCGCTGCTGAGGACCAGTGGTTAGCTCCATCGGGGTAGCGTGGAGGGACAAATCCCTGTGAGGGTGTACCGTTGAGTGCGGTCTGGGAAGCCGTGCTTTGGAGGTGGTTGTAGAGCGCCTCTGCGCCATAAATTGCCTCTGTGTTTTGGGTTAACGTTTTCTCAAAGTCCATATTGAGGGTGAAAATCCCTACGCGCTCCTTTTGGGAGAGCTCATGCCTTTCGTTGAACTTGCGGTAGTGCCTGCTCTCTTTGTATTGTTGTATGGAAGCCGTGATTTTTGCCCTGTTATAGGCGATCATGGGCTTGGAGAGTTTTGCTGTGAGGGCATTGATCATTAGGTTTTGTGGCCCATAATACCATGTGGCAAATTTGGGTTTTCCCTTTTTTATGACCCTTAGCTGATCATAGCGGGGGAGGTTGGAAGTGCCGGAATAGTAGAAGAGGTAGGAGAACTCTGCCTCCTTTACGGGTTTCCAATGCAATTTCTGCGTAATATGATACTGCTTGTAAGCACTCTCTATCTGTGTGTTGGGATCTTCGTTGGTGAAAATACTGTCCTTTCCATCAACCTGTTGTACATACCATCTTCGGAGGTATTGATCGTTATGGTTTCCTTTGAATCCCATTTGGAGGTGGTCAAAGTCGGAGAAGGAGATGCTGGTATAGCTATGGATGGTTTTTCCGGTAATGGAGACATCGGCATGAGCCGTTTTTTCATTGTTGGCCGAGTGGTAGCGCATCAGTGCATTCCCCGAGAGGGTGGCTTGCTTTGTGGTATCGTAGGAGGGGGGCAAGATATGAAAATCCATTACTCCTCCCAGTGCATCAGAGCCGTAGATGACCGAGCCCGGGCCGAAGATGATCTCAGCTCCTTCTAAAACGAACGGGTCGATATTAATGGCATTTTGTACATTTCCCGTGCGATAGATGGCGTTGTTCAGGCGAATCCCATCGAAGACCAAAAGTACCGTGTTGGTACTAAATCCTCTGATCATAGGGCTTCCTCCTCCCAGTTGGCTTTTCTGAATAAAGACCTCCTGGCTTTGTCCTAGCAGATCGGCGGCCGTTTGTGGGTTGTAACGTCGGATCTGTGCTCTGTCAATGGTGGTAATTTTGGCAGGAACCTCCTCTGCCGGTTGCTCCCATTTGTTAGCTGAGATGATGAAGGGATCCAGTCGAATGACCCGGGGGGTAAGCAATACGGTGTACTTCCCGGCTTTAATTTGTGCGATACTTAGCCTCTGGGGGTAATATCCCGTATGTTGGAAGGTGAGCACTTCTCCTTTATAATCTGTGAGATCTACGGTGCCGGTATAGTCCGTTAGCGAGGAGAAGGTTGTCTCGTACGAGAAGACCGCCACGTCCTTTAGCGGATGACCGGAGGTTTCATCCAGCACAGAAACCCTCTGTGACCACGCCACGAGGGTTGGCAAGAGGCTTAAAAAAAGAATCAACCACCAATATCGTTTCATCGTTTGAGAAAAATGTGTGCAAATGTAGTTAGATTCCCGGGGAATATGGGGCGATTACACATAAAAAATAATAATATGAGCAGGTTTGCGTTTGTTTTCATAGATGCGGATTTTACCGTACTTTTACGATCTAATAATAAAATGGAATAGGTGAAAAAGATAATCGTATTGACAGGGCTGCTGCTGGGCTTGTTTGTGGCTCAGGCGCAGATTGGAGGAAAAGGTACATATAGTTTTCTGAATTTGAGCAACTCCTCTCGGTTGGCAGCATTGGGAAGTAATTTTGTGGCCATTCAGGATCAGGACCTGGGGCTTGCTGTGGCAAACCCCTCTCTGTTGACCCCGGAGTATAGTGGGGAGTTGGCCCTTAGTTTTGTTGATTATTTTTCGGATATTAACTACGGTTTTGCTAGCTATTCTCGTAATTTTGAGAAGTTGGGATCCTTTGCAATGACGATGCAATATATTGATTATGGGCGATTTGAATATGCGAATGTGGCTGGTTTTCGCGAAGGTGAGTTCACTGGCTCCGAGTTGGCTGCTACCTTGGGGTGGGGAAGGCAACTGACCCCGCTTTTTAACCTGGGAGCCAACTTGAAACTTATCTATAGTGGGCTTGAAGAGTATAGCTCTTATGGTGTGGCTGTCGATGTGGCTGGAACCTACCATAATGAAGAGAAGCGTCTTACGGCATCGTTGATCGTTAAAAATGCAGGTCTTGAGTTGGCAAAGAACTATGAGGGGGCTCGCAGTCCTCTCCCCTTTGAGATACAGGCTGCCGTGAGTAAGAAGTTGGAGCACCTTCCTTTCCGTTACTCCATTGTTTTTACGCACTTGGAGTATTGGAAGATGCGCTACTTTGACCCCTACGATCCCATTAACCGTGTGGATCCCATTACCGGAGAGGCGAATGAGAAGACGACCCTGGGTAAAATTGGTGACGAGGCATTGCGCCACGTGGTTATTGGTGGGGAGCTCTTGCCATTCAAGTTTTTATCCCTCAGAGTGAGCTATAACTACCAACGTCGCCAAGAGATGAAGGTCTATGAATCCAAAGGAATGATCGGTTTCTCATGGGGTGTGGGGTTGAATATCCATAAGTTTCGTTTCTCCTATGCCCGTTCGGCTTTTCATCGTGCCGGCTCTCCAAATTACATCACCATTAGCACTAACCTAGGCGATTGGTAGCCTCCGTTTCTTGTTGTTGAGGAGTGTTTTGATCAGGCGGGCAATCACAAAAAAAGTAATCAGTACAAATACGATGGTAGCTCCGGAGGGGAGCCCAAAGTGGTAGCTTAGCAGGAGTCCCGAAAGGGATCCTGCAATGCTTATGAGAATCCCGTAAAGGATGATTTTTTGAAACTCATTGATAAAGAGGTTGACAATCGTTGCCGGTATGGTGAGGATTGAGATCACAAGGATAATCCCGGCAATGCGTATGTTGAGTACTAAGGTGATGGCGGTAAGAGCCATGAGGAGATAGTTGAAGAGCTTCACCGGGATTTTATGGGTGTATGCATAGGCCGGATCGTAGGAGGTGAAGAGAATGGTTTTGTAGAATAGAAGGAAAAATAGCCCTGTAAGTGCGTTGGTGATCCCCAGGGCCCAAAGGTCGCCGGAGGAGACGATGAGGATGCTTCCAAAAAGGTAGCCCGTGAGGTTGGGGGCGTATCCCGGAGTGAGGTAGATAAGCAGGATCCCCACTGCCATGCCCAAGGACCAGAAGATCCCGATAGCACTATCCTCACGTACTTTCCCTCCTGAGATATATTCGATCCCCAGGGCTGATAGAACCCCAAAGAGCAGCGCTCCCACCACAGGAGAGAAGCCCATGAAGTAACCCAATCCAATCCCGCCAAAGGAGCTGTGAGAGATCCCCCCCGTTACAAAGACTTTTCGCTTTGCCACAATCCATGAGCCAATGAGCCCACTGCTGAACCCGCTTAGTATGGCTGCAATGATCGCCTTAACGAAAAAATGGTACATTAGTGGATTACTCATGAAAATGGTCATGTCTTTTTAACACGGTGTGTGGAATGTCACCGTGGGTGATGATTTGTAAAGGACAATTGTATGCCGCCAACTGCTGTGCCGTAATCTTGTTGGAAGGATGGAGGTGTAAGGTCTCGTTTACGCACGCAATGGTTTTGATATAGTGTGCCACCGTTCCAATGTCATGGGTGACCAGAAGAATGGTTTTTCCCGCCTGATTGAGGCTACGGAGTTTCTCGTAGAGCTCATGCTCAAACTGGTTGTCCACATAGGTGTTGGGTTCATCCAGGATGAGCATCTCCGGGTTCGATGCTAGGGATCTGCATAGCAGGGTTCGCTGTAGTTCTCCTCCACTGAGCTCCGAAGGGGCTTTATCTCTTAGGGTATAAATTCCCATCTCCTGAAGTAGGGTGTCTACCCGTGCCCTCTCTTGTGGCGTGTAGCGACGAAAGATCTTCTTAGGGGTGATGAATCCCGATAATACAATATCCTTTACGGTGATGGGAAATTGTCGGTCAAAGTTGTTGTATTGGGGAAGATACCCAATGGCCTTCTCTTTGGCAAGGGTCATGTGGCTGTCCATAATGATTTTGCCTTGCCAAGGTTTGAGTAGTCCGAGGATCAGCTTTAGAAGCGTAGTTTTTCCTCCGCC
The DNA here is from genome assembly GCA_002748065.1 of Bacteroidota bacterium. GTDB lineage: Bacteria > Bacteroidota > Bacteroidia > Bacteroidales > BM520 > BM520. The sequence continues at coordinate 3,022 of PDRJ01000038.1, read as the reverse complement.
ATTGGGCCCGATAATCCCTATGAAGTCTCCACGATTCACGGTGAGGGAGATGTTTTTAAGTACCGCTTGACGTTCGTATCCTACGGAAATATTTTTCAGCGTTAGAAGCATGGCTATTGCCTTAATTCATCGGTGACCAATTGGATGGCCTTTTTCCAATCTCCAGAGAGAGGGTCGAAAATAATTACTCTTGCCCCGGTCTCTTTGGCTACAATGTGCGCAAAGTTACGGTCAAATTGTCGTTGAATAAAGAGCTTGTCCATATTTTTCTCCTTGGCTAAGCGAATGACCTTTTGTAAATAGTTGGGAGAGGGCTCTTTGCCTTCTATCTCAATGGAGATCTGTTCCAAACCATAATCTCTGGCGAGGTAGGATAGTGCCGGATGATAGATCATGAATGATCGTTGCAGCTGTTTTTGAAGGGATTGTGTGAGATAATGATCCATCGCTTCGATTTCCCGGTTCAACTGTTGGAAGTTTTGTGTCAGCATTGCTTCTTTCTCCGGAAACTTCTTTACTAAGGCTGTATGAATATTTTTTGCCAGGGTGTAGGCCTGTTTGGGTGACATCCATACGTGGGGATCCACTCCGTGGTGATGGTCGTGTGCTTCCTCTTCACGAATCATCTCAATCCCTTCGGTCAGGTTTACCAGTTCCATTTGGGGGTGGTCTTTGGCGATCTTAGGAAGCATTGTGCGTTCAAAGCTTAGTGCATGGAGGGAGAAATAGAGGGTGGAGTTTTCGAGGGCGACCAACTCTTGGGCGTTGGGCTCATAAGCGACTGGAGCCATTCCGTCAGGTACCATGACATTTATCTGAAAATCTTCGCCTGCAATTTTCTCCATAAAGAATGCTACAGGCCGTACGGTGGTGGATAATACGGGCCGGTTTTGTGATGGGGGTTCCGCAGAGAAATGGCAGGAACTGATCCCCACAAAAGTAAGAAGAAAGATAAGGATGGGATAAATTTCTCTCATGGTTGAACCGGTTTGGTAGCACAAAATTATGACTATGCACGGTATCTTTAACAAGAATAGGTTATCTTTGTTGTCGGTGCGTCTGTAAAAGCACTGTAATATAAGTGAACTAATTGTTATTATGATGAATCGTATTTTTCAAAACCTTACCCCCTCTCTCATTGCTGCTGTTTTCGCTGTTGTGATCGCGTCGCTGTTTCTGTTCTCTTGTAACACCCCTAACAAGGGTGAGAAGGGAGTACCTGATGGGTCGGAACTGCCTCTTAGAACCTCTCTGTCTCACCCCGAATGGTCGAAAAATGCCACCATTTATGAGGTGAATATTCGGCAATATACGCCGGAAGGAACTTTTGCCGCTTTTACCCCTCACATTCTTCGCCTTAAGGAGATGGGGGTGGATATCTTGTGGTTGATGCCTATTCATCCCATTAGTAAAAAGCTTAGAAAGGGATCCTTGGGGAGTTACTACTCTGTGCAGGATTATAAGGCCATTAATCCGGAATTTGGTTCCGAGGAGGATCTGAGGGTGCTGGTGAAGACCGCCCACGATTTGGGAATGAAAGTTATTCTCGACTGGGTAGCAAACCATACCGGATGGGATAATCCATGGGTTGAAGCTCATCCGGAGTGGTATCGCAAGGATGAGTCGGGAGCCATTGTGTCGCCTTTCGACTGGACCGATGTGGCCGACCTGAATTATGATGGGAATCCCGGCCTTCATGAGGCGATGATTGATGCCTTGGTCTATTGGGTGAAGGAGTTTGATATGGATGGTTATCGTTGCGATGTGGCAGGAATGGTGCCGGTGGAGTTTTGGGATAAGGCGCGTAAGGCGTTGGATGCCATCAAGCCGGTATTTATGCTTGCGGAGGCTGAAGAGGCCGCTCTCCTGGTGGATGCCTTTGATATGGAATATGCATGGGAGCTTCATCACCTGATGAACTTGTTGGCTAAAGGGGAGATTGATGCCGATACACTTCAGGCCTATTTTGACCGTCAGTCGGAACGCCATCCGCAGGGGGGCTATAAAATGAGTTTTACCTCCAACCATGATGAGAACTCTTGGAATGGAACTGTTTGGGAGCGGATGGGAGATGCTTCTTACGCGTTGGCTGCCCTTTCTGTTACTGTTCCCGGGATGCCTCTGGTTTACACCGGACAGGAGGCCGGATTGGATAAGCGGTTGGAGTTTTTTGAAAAAGATGAGGTGGCGTGGAAAAGTCATCCTTTTGCCGACCTCTATAAGAAGCTTTTCCATTTAAAGCATGAAAATAAGGCTTTGTGGAATGGGGATTTTGGAGGCTCTTTTACCCGCCTTGCCTCGTCGGATCAAGGGAATATCTATGCCTTTGTACGGGAAAAGGAGGCGCATAAGGTGGTGGCCCTTTTCAACCTGTCGGATGAACCCGGTGCGTATGAGATTTCCGGCTCTTCCCTCCCTGGCACCTATAAGGTCTTTCCTACGGAGGAGACGTTGAACCTCTCGGATCGGGAGAAGCTGACTTTAGGTGCCTGGGAGTATCGGATCTATCATCGTTAGGTAGCGTCCGTCTATAAAGTCCGCGTTTTGAGCAGCGGCTGTATAGAACGTTCGAATTCGAGGCTTGCGAAGGCTGAAATAGGTGAGTTTACTGAGGTAAATGCGATGTATTGAGCAATGCCGAAATAACCTTTTGGAAGAGAAGCATTACAAAGAAGTCGGACTTTATAGACGTACGCTAGTTAAGAGATCTAAGTGATCCGGGTTGCAGTAGATGGCAAGGGGCTTCGGTTTACGCTTGTTCACCATACCACAGATGTACTTTTTTACTTTTTTACGGATACGCTCATGAATGAGGTTTTCTCTGCTTTTTACTGCAAATACGATTTGCAAGTATAATTGCGTGTAGGTATTAGCCCTATCGTTTTTTGTTTAGTGTCGCCCCTATGGGGCTTTGGAGGGAGGAGGGGGGCATCGCTATTACAAAGGTGTCACCCCTCCGGGGTTCTATGGTGGTAGGTTGCCGTTCCTGTTAGAAGGTTGCCGCTCCTCCGGAGCTGATGTA
>PDRJ01000054.1 GCA_002748065.1 Bacteroidota bacterium | reverse complement strand
GCGCCAGGGAATGGCACTGTAAGCCGGTTTGAACGCTTCGTTTTCCACATGCGGAAAGTGGAAGAGGATCTGGATAAAAAACTCTCGCCAGATAAGTTCTCCCAAAAAGGTTTCACTGTACTTCGCCGCATGGAGAAGCAATTGTCGTATGCTGATGAGTCCAAAACGAAGTGTCGTTCCCAGTCTTGAAGTTCCCTCCTCCGCGGGGAAGTCTCGCCTCTTTTCGTATTGGAGCAATAGTTCCGGATCGGGGAGTTCCGTAGGAGGAGCAACTCTTTGGGAAGCCCGAAACCCTATTTGTGCGTGTAGGTTTTGTGCTAGGGGGGAAGAGGAGGTGTCCAGGCGGTGCAGCAGCAGCTCCGAAGGGTAGGATGGCAGAGAGAGCAACTGATACGCCGCTTTCCATTGGCGGCTGTAGGGCGTGTAAACCGTGTAGGGCGTATGGTCTTTTTTTAGAATTTCATGCTCTTCAAAAAGTACATGATCCTTTGACGAAATAGCCTGTATGCCCCTGGCGTGACAAAGAGCCACCACTTTCTGATCCCTTGTACGGGTGTAGGGTTCGTAATCTTTGTTAAAAAAGAGCGTGTGAACCGCCCATTGTGAAAGGAGTTGTTCAAAGACTGCCTCCACTTTTCCATGAAAGATGTGGATGGAAGAGGCATATTTTTTCAGCAGGTGGTTAAGCTCTTCAAGTCTCTTGATGATGAAGGTTACCCGGGTATCCTCTTTCGCCTCCAGCCTGTTCAAAATATCGGAGTCAAAAATAAAAAGGATACGTACCGGAAGGCCTGCAGATAGGGCGTTAAAAAGGGCATGATTATCCTCTAACCGGAGGTCTCGGCGCATCCAAAAGAGATTGACCTTACTCATTCTCCTGCTCTTTCCAGGTGAGGGTATGGTAAACCACTTTAAGGCTTTGGGGGAGAATGTCAAAACGGATGGGTGAATGTCCCAAAGACTCCCCATCAGCCTCCACAAAAACAGGCTCCGGAGAGAGAAAGTTGATCTTGGCACTACGTGCTGTTTTCACCTCCGGCAAATTGACAAAGGAGCCGTCATAGAGCTTTTTTATTTTTCTGATGATCTTAAGTTTACTAACCTGAGTGATCATCGTAATATCAAACAGGCCATCCCCCGGAAGCGCCTGGGGAAACTGTTTCATCCCATTGCCCGACCAGGGGCAAATTCCCACGCTGAAGGAGAAGATCTTTTCTTCCATCTTCTCCTTATCCATGTAGATAGTACTGTTGGTGCTCTTATAGTTAAACATCACCTTGAGCACACTGGTAAAATAGGAGGCGGAGTTCCCCTTTCCCTGAGACTTTACCGCATTGGTTTTTTCGACTACCTGCGCATCAAATCCCACACCGGCGTTGTTCAGAAAATAGCGTACTCTCTTCTTCCCCTCTTGCATATACTCCACCTTCCCTGTATCCTGAATGTAGGTCTTCTCTTCGGCAATCACTTTCACGGCCTTTTCGTAATCGCGAGGAATGCCATAGGTCGTGGCCCAGTCGTTGCCGGTACCCACAGGAATAAGCCCTATGGTAATATCGGTAGTTGCGAATTTTTTCTGTAGGAAAATCCCGTTGACTACCTCGTTTAAGGTGCCGTCTCCCCCCACGATAAGAACCTTTTTGAACCCTTTTCGGATATAGATACGAGATAGCTTGACCGCATGATTAAGGTGCTGGGTAAAGACAGCCTTGAAGGGGATGTTGTACTTCACCATCAGAGAACTGATCTTTTTCCAGTCTTTCTCTCCTTTTTTCTTTCCCGCATTGGGGTTGACGATAACCAGCCATTCCTGCATCACTCAATAAGATTCTTTTGTGATTTCTTCATAGGTCTCCATCGTAATACGTGCCGTTTGCTGCCGGGTAAAGTTACGGATTTCTTCTTTTGCACGGGCTACAATCTGTGCTTTAAGTTCTCGATCATGGATAAACCGGAGTACCTTCTCAGCCAAAGCATTGGCATCCTTTACCTCGGCAAGTAAGCCGGTACGCTGGTCGTTTACAATCTCGGGGATTCCTCCTGCACGGGTAGCTACCACCGGAATTCCACAGGCGAAGGCATCCAGGATAGCCGTTCCCAACCCCTCCGTTTGACTGGTGATGAGAAACACCTCTATTTCGGGGAGGATCTGTGTGATATCGTGACGAAAGCCGGTAAGCAGCACCGATTTCTGGAGCCCTTTTTCGTGAATATAGGCGGTGATTTGCTCCCGCTCTTCTCCCTCTCCAATGATCAGAAACGTGGTTTTAGGGTGTACCTTCAGAACATGGGCTGCCGTATCCACAAAGGTATAGTAATCCTTATGAGGGACGATGGCGGCAACATTGGCCACAAGGGTGTGATCTGCGGGAATCTTAAACTCCTTTCGTAAGAGGTTCCTGTTATGACAATCATCGAACCGGTTAAGATCAATCCCGGAGTAGATCACCTGTAGTACGGAGGGATCTTTCAGCGCCGGTACCATGATCTCCTTGATCTTCTCGCTTACGCAGATGATGCGTTTTATCCGCTTATGGTTATACTTTAAGCGTGAGAAAAGGCTGCGATGGATGGGGAAATCCACTCGGCGACTGATAAGGAGTGGCGCCCTATTCCCGAAGAACAGATGGCTTAAAAAAGCAGCGGTATGGGCATTGGCATCGTGGGCATGAAGGATCGGTTCCTGTACGCGCTTGCAGAGTTTGCGTAGGAGGAGAGCCATCTGCACATTGAGTGCACTGCACCGTTTGAAATGATAGATGGTGATGTTGCGTGACTTACAATAGGCGGATAACCTGCTGCCATAAGGCGTGATGAGGATCTGGTCTACGCCACTCTTCTCCAGCTCTTCGATCAGGTAGGCAACCTGTTGCTCGCCCCCTCTCCATGATTGTGGTGTTGATAAATGAATGATGGTCATGGACGGTTCGCTTTTTGTAATGCCTTTGCTTTTGCATAACGCAGATAGAGGGCGAAGGCCGAGTTTCTGGCAATCACATATCCAAAATAGCCATCTAAGAAACCCTTTCGAATCACAAAGATCTTTATAAATCGGATGAGGGGCTTTATGCGTAGATGAACTCCATTGATGGATCGTCGTTGCCCGACCATCTCCTCTGCGGCTATGGTGCTGTATCGGTTAATTTGGCGGATGTGATGATCCAGGTCGTAAATGGAATAGTGGAGCAAGTCTCCCTTTAGATGGGCGGTCATAGCGCCCTCTTGAACCTCTAACTGTTCATGTACCGGATGATTACTCCAACGAGCGCACTCTTTTCTGTATAGCCTGACTTTTCGGTCGGGATACCACCCCCCATGACGAATCCACTGTCCACAGAAGTTGGTGAGACGATTCATGGAGAAGGCCTCTGCCCTGGGCTCTTCCAAGGCTTCCTTTATGGACTTTTGGAGGGCAGGGCTCAACTGCTCATCCGCATCCAACGATAGGATCCACTCATGGGTTGCTTGCGACTGGGCGAACTGTTTCTGTTTGCCGAAGTTCTCAAAGGGGTGCAGGATAACCCGTGCGCCCTGTTGCCGGCATAACGCCACAGTACGATCCTGAGAATGGCTGTCCACAACGACAATCTCTGAAGCAATCTCCTTTACGGACTCCAGGCATCGTTCAATATTATGCTCCTCGTTGTAGGTGATAATCACCACGGATAATTTCGCCATCCAACCATCGTTTTTCTGGTGCAAAAGTAGGGATAATAAGTGAGACTATGGCTGCCAGGAAATTAATGTTTCCAAAAGCTCCGGGTGAAGAGTACCAATACGGTAAAGAGTTCCAGACGACCAAGGAGCATCAGAAAGGATAAAAACCATTTTCCGAGGGTGGGGATGGCCGCATAGTTGGAGACGGGCCCCACACTCCCTATCCCGGGGCCAATATTCCCCAGCGATGAGGCCGTAGCACCGATGGCACTCTCAAAATCGAGCCCCATCAATGACATAACCAACGAGCCAAAAACAAAGGTTAGAATATAAATGATAAAGAAAGCCAGGACATTATTCACCAGCTTCTGGGGAACGGCTCTCTTGTTGACTCGGACAGGGATAACCGCATTGGGGTGCACCTGTCGGCGCATCTCTAACCGGCCATTTCGGAAAAGGAGCAACAACCGGGAGATTTTGATTCCTCCTCCAGTACTTCCGGCACACCCCCCCGTAAACATGAGCATCACAATGATGAACCAGGTAAAGGAGGGCCATTGAAGGTAGTCGTAACTTACAAAACCAGTGGTGGTAATAATAGCTACGACCTGGAACAGACTCTGACGAAAGGCCTCCTCGGCATGGTGAATCTTTCCAAAAAACAGAATAACACTGATATAGAGGGTGGCAACGGCGATTAAGCCGAGATAGAGCCTAAGTTCCTGATCTTTGGTTACCTTTTTTATGCTGCCTTTCAGGGCAAAGTAGTGTAGGCTAAAGTTGATCCCCGCAAGGGTCATAAAGATAATAATAACGTATTGTATGTAAGGTGAATAATCTGCAATGGAGCTGTTTTGTGTGGAAAATCCGCCGGTAGCAAGGGTGCCAAAAGCGTGGCACAAACCATCGAAAAGACTCATCCCTCCCAACATCAAAAGCCCCGTCTCCACCAACGTAAGGATTACGTAAATCGCCCATAGACGTTTTGCCGTAGCACCAATGCGAGGATGGATCTTGTCTGGTGTGGGGCCGGGAACCTCGGCCATAAAAAGCTGCATGCCACCCACCCCAAGCAACGGTAGGATGGCAAGGGATAATACAATAATTCCCATGCCCCCAATCCAGTGGGTCATGCTTCTCCAAAAGAGAATCCCATGAGGTACGGCCTCAATATCATTTAAGATAGAGGCTCCTGTGGTGGTGAACCCGGAGATAGTTTCAAAAAAAGCATCCGTGTAGTTGTCGATGGCACCACTTAGTATGAAGGGGATAGCACCGAAAAGGGAGATGATTAACCATGCCAGCGTCACAATAACAAACCCTTCTCTTTTGCCAATTTCGCTCTTTGCCTGCTGCCTTTTCCGGGAAAAAAGAAGCCCCACTATACCAACGGAAAGGGAGAGTACTGCCGATAGGATGAGTGCTAAAAGATCATCTTTCCCATTCATTAAGGTGCTGAAGTGGAGGGATCGGCTCCCATAATGGATGGAGAAGGGAATGGCCAACGACATCGCCAACGACTCAATGATCAAAAGCATGCTTATCACCTTGATGATAACCATATTATCAACGGGAAAGGCTTTTTTTGTCATCGCATTTAATTTGAGGGTAAATATAGCTGTTTTTCTTTTGGAGTGGGAACCCCTTCTCTATTTTTTCCAAAAGGACCAGGAGAGAATCATAAGCAGGGTAAAGATCTCTAAACGACCCAATAACATAATGAGAGAGAGGATATATTTTCCCACCGGGGACACACCGCTGTAGTTGGATACAGCACCCAGCATGCCAAGTCCCGGTCCGATCCCTCCCAGGCAACTGGCGACACCTCCGGCGGCACTCTTGGCCGTCATCCCGGTGAGAATCATGGCAAGGGTTCCCACAATGAAGACGATAATGTACAGCACAAAAAAGGCTTGGACATTAAGGATGATGGTCTCACTTACGGTCTTCTGGTTGAACTGGACGGGGATAACTGCATTGGGATGAACACGGCGGTAGAAGTCGGTTCTGATAATGCGAAAAAGGAGTAGATGACGAAACGATTTAATCCCTCCCGCTGTGGATCCGGCCATGCCCCCGGAAAACATTAACAGGAAGATGATAACCCAACCTATTGTAGGCCAAAGTTCATAATCCGCCGTGATAAAGCCCGTGCAGGTGACAATGGAAGTGATTTGAAAAAAGGTCTCTCTAAATGATGCTTCAATGTTTCTCCCTGTTCCGTTTCGAAGAACCAGTACAGTGGTGATTAGCAGCGTTGAGAATACAATGGTCTTTAGATAGAACTTGAGCTCATCATTCTTCAGGATTTTTTGTACTCTTCCCTTAAAGAGAAAGTAGTGCAACGAAAAGTTGATTCCTGCCAGTAGCATAAAAATGGCAACTACGTATTGAATGTAGGGAGAGTATCCGGCAATGGAGCTGTTTTGCGTGGAGAAACCTCCCGTTGCTACCGTACCAAAGGAGTGGCATACCGCATCAAAAAGATCCATTTTCCCCGCATACAGGAGGAGGGTCTCTGTGACTGTTAATAGAAGGTATATCAGCGATAATCGCAGGGCAGTTCCTTTGATCTGGGGGTGTAGTTTCTCCATGGTGATGGAGGAGTTCTCCAAAGAGAATAGGCGCATACTATTATTTCCCAACATGGGCATCACCGCCGTGAATAGGACAATAATGCCGATTCCCCCTATCCAATGAGTCATACTTCTCCACAAAAGAATTCCCTTGGGAAGAGCCTCAATATCGGAGAGAATAGAGGCTCCTGTGGTAGTGAAGCCGGAGATGGTCTCAAAAAAGGCATCGGTGAAGTTGGGAATGCTTCCACTTAATAGATAGGGGAGGGTGCCAAACAAGGAGATGACAATCCAGGAGGTCGTTACAATGATATAGGACTCCTTGATCCGAATCTGTATCTTACGGATGGTGCCCGGAATCCCCATAGCTAACCCACTTGTAACCGTAATGAAACCCGAAAGAAGGATGGCTCGTCCACTCTCATACTCACGGTAATACCATGAAACGGGGGCGCATAATACCATGAAAAAACCGGCGAAGACTAAAAGAAGTCCAATCGCTTTTCGTACTCCATACCAAGAGATCTTTCTATAGATTGAAGTAATCGTATTCATGGAAGTGTTTTTACCCCCTGATTAAACTTGAGAGGATTCCGGGTTTGAATAGCTTATTCACTTTCTGTAAAGCTTCCGGAAGGCAGAAGACAACCACTTTGTCATTCTCCTGAATCTGTAGGTCTCCCGTGGCAAGGATACTCTCTTCTCCACGTAAGATTCCTCCGATAATGGAACCCTTGGGAAGATGTAAGTTCTTTATGGGTGCCTTCGTAATGGGCGATTTAGACCTGGCTATTAACTCGATTGCTTCTGCCTCAATGCCACTGAGGCACTTGATGGAGGTTACACTGGCATCCAGGGTGAACTTGACAATGTGAGAAGCTGTAATAAGTTTCTTATTGATAATGGCATCAACCCCAAAACGTTGTGCTAGATCAATATAGTCTACATTCTCCACTAAGGCAATGACTTTGGATACACCTAATTTCCTTGCCAGAAGGCACGTGAGGATATTGGTTTCAGAATCGTTGGTCACCGCCGCAAAAGCATCCATGCCATGAATACCCTCTTCCTCTAAAAGGTCAACATCACGGGCGTCACCATTGATGATAAGGGTGTTGCTGAGGTTATCAGAAAGGTGTAGACAGCGCTCTTTATCAATTTCTATGAGTTTAAGGTTTAGTTTATTCTCCAAAAGACGGGCTGTTTTTCTGCCAATACGCCCGCCTCCTACAATCATGACATTTTTAATGGAGATGTTGCTTTTCCCACTTAGGGCTAACATTTCGGGGATCCCCTCTTTTTTGCAGATAACGTAGGCTAAGTCCCCATCTTCAAAATGATCACACCCCTTAGGAATAATTGTTTCGGAGTTTCTGTGAATAGCCACAGCCCTGAAGGGAAGGTCGGGGTTTTCTTGGTTAATCTCAAAGAGCGATTTTCCGATTACTTTGGCATTTCCTCCTAATCGAATGAGGAATAGCATGAGCTTTTCATTGGCAAAATGTACCACTTCCGTAGCTGCCGCCTGATGAAAGAGATGGATGATCTCATCGGCGGCAATTCGTTCAGGGCATACCAACTCGTCAACGCCCATCTCATGGAATAGTTTCTGATTCTCTTCCGTGAGGTATTCCAGGTTGTTGATGCGGCAAATGGTCTTTTTGGCACCCAGTTTTTTCCCCAAGCTACAGGTGAGAATGTTGATATGCTCATCGTGTACCACAGAGATCAGGAGATCTGCCTTGTTTACCTTTGCTGTCTTTAAGATCTCAATAGAGGTGGCATCCCCTGTAATGGTGAGAAGGTCGGTGTGTGCTTCCACCATCTTTAACAACTCCTGATGCGGATCAACAATGGTAATGTTATGATTCTCTCCGGTAAGCATTTTGGCAAGGTAAAACCCCACCTCGCCATCGCCTGCAATAACGATATTCATAGTCTATGTAATCTAATCCGGTGCAAAAGAAGTTATTTATGGGGAAAAATGCCAGTTTAAGGGGGATAATTCTTTCTCTTGGGAGGAGTATACCGTATTGAGGGGAATGGAGTTAGTTGATTGAAAAGGAGTCCCAGTCATTCCCAATGAAAAAATCCTTTCGGAACTTGTCCAACTCCTCCCGATGGAGCACGTATTCCAGGAGATGCTCTTGAGAAGGAGGCGCCGAGGCCACCACTTCTCCCCGTGCATTGATAATCATGCTATCGCCGGAATAGGTTAGTCCCTCCCCGTCGGTTCCCACCCGGTTGACTCCAATCACATAACATTGGTTTTCGATGGCTCGGGCTTTTAGGAGCGCTTTCCACACCTCCGCCCTGGATGCCGGCCAGTTGGCGGTGTAGATCAGGAGGTCATAGCCAAAGCCCGTCTCCTCCCGGTAGCTGTTTCTTGCCCATACGGGGAAGCGTAAATCATAGCAAACCTGAGGCTGTACCCGGAAATCATTTATGGTCTCGATGAGGTTCTTCTCCCCGGCAACGAACCTCCGGGACTCCCCGCCAAAGGAGAAGAGATGCCGCTTATCGTAGTGCGTCACGGTGCCATCAGGATGTATCCACAGCAAACGATTGTAGTAGTGTGAGCCCTCCCGGAGAATGACGGAACCACAGATTACAGCCTGTTTCTCCGAACTCAATCGCTTTAGTTGACCTATCTCCTCTCCATCCGCCTCTATGGCATACGCGGCAGGATCCACCACAAATCCGGTGAGAAACATTTCAGGAAGAATGATCAGGTCAGCATCCCCATGCTCCTGTGTGATCAAACGGGAGAAAAAGGCAAGGTTCCCCGCCACATCTTTCCAATGAAGCGAAGACTGAAATAGGGCTACAGATAGTTTCATGGCACAAAGCTACGGTTTTCCTGAGGAACCCAGTAGGCACTCAACCCTAAAGTAAAAGAAACCAGGATAGGGATAGAAAGAGGCAATCCCCACGCACCATTATACCATCAATCGTTGCATTTATGATGAGTCCGTAAATTAGGGCTGGTCTCCGGGGCTACTTACCTACCCCAAAGGGAGACTCTTTGTGCAGGTTTATAGGTTTCACAAAGAAGCGGAACTCCATCTCTTGAGAAGGGATTCGATAGGGATCATGAGGCATGGCTCCCCAGCTGTTATCTCCGCCAACGCCCATCTGTTTTTTATCCACATGGAGGTAGGTGGGGCCCTTTTTGATCAGGTCGGAGGGGTGTCCATAGTTGGCCCTTGTAATACCATCCATCTGGTAGGTGTCGTAAGGCAGTGCCGTAAAGTCAAGGGTCTCCGCGGCGGCAAACACCAGTCCGGAGGCTGCCTCATTGGAAACACAAAACCAATCGGTATCGGTTTTATTTCCCGTCTCCTGGGGGCGTGAATAGGGATAAAATTGGCTCTGTACATTTCCCTGATACAGGTCGATGAAGGCGCTATGCTTACGGTCACAATAGTTCTCATGCGGGCCCCGGCCGAACCAATCAAGGTGCTCAAAACCCTCTTTGAGTGCTGTGGAGAGACCAAAGCGCGGTAACTCCGGCAACCCCTTAACCCCCGGAACGAAATGCAATCGGATCGCCATAGTGGCTTCTGGAAGTAAATGGTATGTGAGGGTTAAGGTACTCTTGCTGTCTTTATGGGTGAAGGTAGCCAAAAGGGTTACCGAGTGGTCCTTCTCATGCGTAAGAGTGAGCTTTTGTAATGCACAAGCCCTTGAGGTGTAGCGCCATATCCCATTGCGCTGATCCATCTTAAAGCCAAAGTCGTTATCCACCGGAGCCCTCCAGAAATCCGGCACCAACGCCGAAGCCAACATCGCCTCTCCGTGATGGATGATCTGTTCCAAATAACCTGTTTTTTTACCGATGACGTAGCTGATTCCTTTGGTAGAAAGAGTATAGGAATCCTCCTCTTCCACAATGGAAACCTCTCCCTCCTCGGGTAGGGGCGTAATATGTTTCGGCGTAGTAAGAGGAAGTTCCAGTTGCTCGGAAGCCACAATATCCCCGGCTTTAAGCAACCCCTCTGTCTCTTTTTTCTTCAGGTAAAGATGGAGAAAATAGCGGGTGTTGGGGCTAGGGATGATTTGTGAGAGTTCATCAATGCGCAATGAACACCATTGGCCAGGTGCTGCTGAAAGCGTCTCTTTTTCCCCTCTAAAGAGGGTCTTTCCATTCGCCTTGATGACATAAGATAGGTAAAATTGATCCAAGTTGGTGAAGTGGTACTTGTTTTTGAGCTCTATTTGGGGCGGAGAAACGGTGCTGTCCCAACGCATATCCACATATTGATACACCTTTTTCACCTCGAACAATCCCGGGTGGGGAACTCGAGTGGGGCTCACAAGTCCATTCATACAGAAGTTTCCGTCGCTGGGGATCGTTTCGGGGCCAAAGTCGCCTCCATAAGCCCAGAATGTGCGCCCCTGTTGGTCTTTTTTGGTTAATCCCTGGTCAACCCAGTCCCAAATAAAACCACCCTGCAAGCGAGGATATCGCTCGATCACCGTCCAGTAATCCTGTAGGTTGCCGGTGGAGTTTCCCATGGCATGGGCATATTCGCATAAAATCAGGGGCCGGGGATCTTCCGTCTGTGCCCACCACTCGATGTACCCAATGCCTGCATACATGGGACAGTAGATATCCGTGTGAGCCTTGGTCCCTGCACGCTCATAATGTACCGGACGCGAGGGATCCCGTTGGTGAATCCATGCTGAAGCCTTTTCAAAGTTACACCCGTCGCCAGCCTCGTTTCCCATGGACCAGATGATCACCGAAGGGTGGTTTTTGTCCCGTTCAATCATCCGCTCAATACGATCCAGGTGTGCCGCTTCCCACTCCGGGTTATTACCTAAAGTGCGGTCGGGATGGTAGCCCATACCGTGCGACTCAATGTTAGCCTCGTCGATGAGATAGATGCCGTAAATATCGCATAACTCATACCAGTAAGGATCATCAGGATAGTGACACGTGCGTACCGCATTGATGTTGTGAGATTTCATCAATTGCACGTCCAACAGCATGGACTCCCTGGAGATCACATGGCCGGCGACGGGGTCGTGCTCATGGCGGTTAACCCCCTTCAGATAGATGGGAACATTGTTGACTTTGAGCTGTCCATCCGCTATCTCCACCTTTCGGAATCCGGTATGGCATTGAACCGTCTCCAATACCCGATTCGCTTTTTTCAATATAATGACCGAGGTGTAGAGGTTGGGGATCTCGGCACTCCATAAGCGAGGCGCATTGAACTCCACCGAAGTGGTGATGCTATCGCCCTCCACGTCAAACGAGTGAGTCAGCACTACCCGATGGCTGTCGTCCAACAGCAGATAGGTGGCCGTAAGATCCTTGGAATCACCGCTGTTTTGCGTCTCGAGGGTGAGGTGGATGGTGCTTTTAGCGAGGTTGGAGTCCAGCGTGGGGTTAACATAAAAGTCGGTGAGAAAAGCCTCGTTATGCGCGGTGAGCCAAACGTCTCTCTCGATCCCGGAGATGCGCCAGAAATCCTGACACTCCAGGTAGGTGCCATCAGACCAACGGAGGACCTTCAAAGCCAAAAGGTTCTTCCCGGGCATCACGTAGTCAGAGATGTCGAAAGCGGCCGGCAATTTGGAACCTTGGGTGTATCCCACCTCCTGGCCGTTGATATAGAGGAAGGCTGCAGCCTTTACCGCCCCAAAGTGGAGGATGATCTTTTTGTGATCCCAATCATCCGGAATGACAAACCACTGCCGGTAAAGCCCCGTATTGTTTATGCTGTCAGGGATGAAAGGAGGAGTGGGATTGTAGGTAAACTCATACGGCTGGTTTACATAGATGGGAATGCCGTATCCATTGACCTCCCAGTTTCCGGGAACGGGGATCGTCTTCCAATCTTCGTCATTGTACCCAAGCTTATGGAAGGATGCCGGGACATCGTAAAGGGATTCGTACCAGGCGAACTTCCACTCCCCGTTTAGACATTGGTAAAAGGGGTTCTCCTCAAGTTGCTGACCGAAGAGGCTTGCAGTATCAGGGAAGGGAATGGCAGTGGCTCCCTGTGGAAGCTTGTGGAGGCCAAAAACAGCAGGGTCTTGCCATACCTGACCGCTTATGTGCAGCGTCAGCAGGGCGATCAAAAGGGTTAAAGCAATACGGTTCATAGGAAATAGTGGGTTTAGTATTTGTCTATAAAATTGAGGCTTTGAGCAGCGTCTATATAGAACGTTCGAATTCGAGGCTTGCGAAGGCTGAAATAGGGGCGTTTACCAGGGTAAATGACCCTTTTGAAAACAAGCGTAACGAAGAAGTCGGACCCTATAGACGAACTCGGTTTAGTCAGCTCTTAGGTAATTGAACGATTTAAATAGAAAGTAAGCTCCAACGGTGGCAACGACCGAGAGAATCAAGCCGGTGATCACGTTTTTGTAAACAAACGAGCCAATGGCAAAGAGGAAGGAGTAGATCACCACACATCCGATAAAGACACAGAGAATCTGCAAGGGCATCTCCCACTTTTTCCCGTGGTCTTGTTCGTCGATTAGGTCCCCCTCGGCACGAGCCTCTTCAATGACCCGTTTCCAACCGGGGCCTCCCGGTCTTGTGATGCGGTAAAAGTGCCTTAGGGTCTCTTTACGCTCCGGACGAGTGAGTAACGTGGTAGCAATCCATACGATGGAGGTTCCCGTTACAGCGATCAGCAGTTTAATGGTGAATCCGTCCAGAACAGCC
>PDRJ01000037.1 GCA_002748065.1 Bacteroidota bacterium | reverse complement strand
TTACCTTTTATCAAGTGAGTTAGCAACGATACTTACAGGCAGAGCTTATGAAATCAATGTTTTACCATTCTCTTTTGCCGAATATTTGGAATTTACAGGAGAAACAGCAATTCCCGACCGTGTTTTTGCCAATTATATGCGAACAGGAGGTTTTCCTGAATCCGTTGGATTTATTGAAGCAGGAGAAAATTATGCTTATGAATATCTGAAAACTGTTTTTCAAAACATCTATACGAATGACATACAAAAACGGCATACAATATATCGTGAAACCTCTTATAAAGAAGTGGTTTATTTCCTGATTGACAGCATTGGTTCAAGCATTTCAGCAAGAAATATTGCAAAAGTTCTTACAGCAAACGGAAAGAAGATTGATCATAAAACAGTATTAAAATACATTAACACGCTGGTAGAATCCTATTTGTTCTATAAGGTAAACAGATACGACATAAAAGGAAAACAGCATCTTGCAACTCAGAAAAAATACTATCTTGTGGACTTAGGTTTACGATACGCATTACTGGGCAAAGAACTTACGGCTGATGTAGGACATTTATTGGAAAATGTAATCTATCTTGAATTACTTCGTAGAAATTATCAAATTTGGATAGGAAAAACGGATAATCTTGAAGTCGATTTTGTTGTGAAAGACAAAAATGGTTACACAAAATATATTCAAGTAGCATATACGGTAAAAGAACCCAAAACACTTGAGAGAGAACTTGCTCCGTTTAATAGGATTCCTGACTTTAATGAAAGATTACTCATTACAATGGATTATGAAACAGGAAATCATAACGGAGTGAAACAAATAAATGCGGTTGATTGGCTATTAGACAATAAAAATGATTAGAAAGAAAAAATGGCTGACGGCCGGATAAGCGTCGGTACACCTCTCTCAGTACTGCTGAGTTCGTTAAACACCGTACATACGGGTCTCGTATACGGCTCGCATTTACTTTCTGTATACGCTCATCAAAACTCATTACCGATGTTTTTCAGGTTGCTTCCTGCGCTGAAAACCTCGTGATTAACCTGCTTACAACTTACTCACCGTTCGGGGTATTACTCCCGCCTATAAGATACTTTCACCCTTCGGGATAAATGGCATACTTTCAACCGAAAAGGGTAGTACAATTTGAAACAAAATCGCCATTACAAACGAATTTATTAACTTTGTGGTATGGAAACAACTTTACAAGATATAAAAATAGAACTTATTCAATGGCTCACAACATTAGAAGACAAAGTCATTATTCAGAAAATCTTAGATATACGAAATGATGATGATTGGTGGGATAAAATTAGCGAAATTGAACGGAAGTCTATTGAAAAAGGGATAGCAGAGGCTAATTCAGAAAAGTTAAACACACACGACAGAGCACAAGAAATTTATGGAAAGTGGTTATAAAATCTTGTGGACAGACAACGCTTTGCTTGAATTACAAAAAACCTACAATTATCTTGAAATCAATTGGACTGAACAAGAATTAAGAAACTTATCTACTGAACTAGAAAACATTTTGAAATTAATTTCAAAAAATCCAACAATTTTTAAAGAGTCGGGAAAGAGAGGGGTAATTTTCCAATAGACAAAATCCCCATAAATTAAGAATTTGAAAACGAGACACCATCGAACAGAGAATTGATGGCCGGATGAGCGTCGGTACACCTCTCTCAGTACTGCTGATTTTTTCGAAGTAGCACCGTACGTACGGATCTCCTACGCGGTGGTGCACTAAATCGTGAAAAATACAACGAAACCATAAGCGGTGCACAGCACCCAGCGCATCATACCCAGAGGAACTTACACCCTGATCATAAACGGCCTTCTATGCACGTAATAACGGTTTTAAACGTCCGGGGTAAATAACCATTGGGAAGACAAGCATCACAAAGAAGTCGGACGTTATAGACAGCCTCTACTTAGCCGAAGACAACGCTACCGGAACAACCTTTCCATTCATCACTCCGGGAGCAGATTTTGAAAAATTTAGGATAAAATTGGCCATCTCTTCCGGAGAGACCGAGGCCTGATATCCGGGAAAGGCCTCCCTCAACATCTCCGTATTTACAGCCCCCGGACAAAGACAGTTCACCGTAATGCCCAAAGAGCTCCACTCCACAGCCATGGCTTCTGTCAAAATAGCAACGGCCCCTTTTGTGGCAGCATAAAGTCCTAATCCGGGAAATTTATCACTCCCCTGATACCCCGCCATACTACTGATATTGATAATCTGCGACCCCTTAGGCATTCGGGGAAGCAACGTTTTAGAAAGGAGGTATACCGCCCGACTATTCACTTTGTACATGGCGTCAAAATCCTCAGCCGAGGACTCCAACAATGGCTTATTAATCAAGCTCCCCGCATTGTTAATCAAGAGGTCAAACTTATTGGCATACTCAAAGATTTCATGAGAGAGATCCTTATAATCACCCTCTGCCAGATCAAAAGACAACGGATAAAACCGGGCTTCCGGATTATCATGCATCACCACGCTCCGAAGAGCTTCAAGCCGAGCTTCATCTCTGGCAATTGCTACCACCAGGTTCGCACTATCTAACGCTGCAATTCGGGCAATTTGGCTACCGATGCCACTACTTGCCCCACTTACCACGATATTCATCCTACTTTTCCTCCTCTTCAATAACCACTTCCCCCTTGATATGCAAGGTGATTTGAGGGGTTTTAGGATCATTGGTCACAATGGTAATTCGACTATCCTGAGCACCCTTTTTACGCAAAGTTCGGTATTCAAACGAGAGTTCCGCAACCTCGCCCGGACGAATGGTATCCTGGGAAGTCTTTGTATGAGTACAACCACACCCGGCACGCACATTACGAATATAGAGATCCGATTTCCCCTTATTCGTCAACAGAAAGGAGTCCTTATGCACTGACATTTGCGGCAAAGTATCAAAAGCAGATACGGTCTTATCAAACGATGCCACGGGCGCCTTCTCCAACTCCTTCTCGGTAAGAGCAGAAAAATCTTCTTGAACGTTCGGTGTCATTAATAGACGATAAGGATGCCTATTGGGCTCCGAAGACCTTACGTAAAAATAATCAAGCTGAGGACCATATTTTCCATATTTCTTCGTATCCAACGTCACGAAGATCTTGGATTCTGTCTTTGCCGGTATCGTGTCGTGTTCAAATTTCAGGGAGAATCCTTTAGGAAGAGGGTCACAAGTGAGAATAAGAGGCTCATTCAACGAGTTGTATATGGCCATCGCCTCTGTTTTCTTTTCACCCATGGTAATAGGGTGGAAATTTCTTCCCATAGAGTTAAACCATACGCCCCCCCTTTGAATGTGGTAATACTGCTCTATGGTAATCTCAGGTTTACGCTGAGCAAATAGGGAAAAGGCCAATAGAAACAGGACCGAAAGAATAGCAATTTTTTTCATAGTTATAGGTTCTTATAAATAGTTATCAGTTTGATTATCAATCTCCACAAAAGGTGCAACGGAACGGTTATAGATTCCATGTACCCAAGCTATGGCCATCCCATAGTTGGTCACGGGAACCCCGGCCTCCACAGCAGGCCTTAACCTGTTTAGTAATTGCCGACGGGTCAACACGCAACCGCCACACTGCACCACAAGTGCATAATCCCGAATATCCCTCGGCAAACGGTTTAATCCGGAAACCACCTCATAATGAAGCCGCTTTCCCGTAAAATTACTAATCCAACGAGGAATCTTCATTCGTCCAATATCATCACAACTCACATGATGCGTACACGACTCTAAAATCAATATGCGATCATCGTCTTTCAACGAAGCGATCTTGGGTGTTCCCTTCAGGTAACTGGAAAAATCCCCCTTCTGGCGTGCCAGGAGAATACTAAAACTTGTCAGGGGAATATCTGAAGGAATAGAAGCATCTGCCTTTAAAAAGATTTGACTATCGGTGACCGCCAAGGCAGGCTTGAAGAAGGGGTTTTCAAGAATCATATCCAATTCACGCTCCTTACACACCACACAGATACAATCGTTATCCAACGCATCGCGAATGGTCTGTACTTGAGGCAGAATCAATCGTCCTTCCGGAGCCTCCGTATCAATGGGAACAATCAAAAGCACCACATCCCCATACTGCACCACATCCCCAATAAGAGAGGTTGTTTTATAAGCTGATTCAGGTAATTCCTTACGAATCACGGACACGATAGCAGCAAGATCGGGATTCTTTTGGGCACTAAATACCACCACAGGCACCTTGTACTGCGTCGTTAACAGGGTCACAAACTCATCCTCAGGGAAAGAGAGATCACTCTTATTAATCACGATCAAAAAAGGAACGGCACGCTTTTTAAATTGCGCCACAAGCTCCTGCTCCACCCTATCGAATTGACCGGAAAGCACCACCAGAAGCGCCAAATCAATTGTATCCAACATCTTCAAAGTAGAGGCAATGCGCTTTGAGCCCAATGTACCGGTATCATCGATTCCTGCGGTATCTACCAACACACAAGGACCAAGACCGGTTATCTCCATGGACTTCTTGACGGGATCAGTGGTTGTTCCCGCAAAATCAGACACAATAGAGACCTCCTGTCCTGCCAACACATTAATCAGACTACTCTTTCCATTATTTCGTCTTCCAAAAATACCAATATGAGGTTTTGCCTCTTTTCCTTTCGCCATCATTGTGCTACGTCTTCTTATTCATCATGTTTCATCACATCATTCATGGTAAAACCCGCTTGCAACAGATAATTGGGTTTCATCAACACGTTGAGCTTATCGGGATGCACAACCCTCAACTTCTCGTTAGCTTCAAAGACATCCAGACGTTCTTCTATCATTTTTCGTGCCAACAATGTGGATTTATGATATCCAATGATCGGATTCAAGGCTACGGTCACCGAAGGAGAGAAAAAAACCTCCTTTTCACTCTCCACAATATCCACTTCAAGAGAGGAGACCAACTTCTCTGCGGCCACAGCTGAAACCTCCACAAGAAGATCCAACGAATCCAAAAGAGTGTGGCCTATCAGAGGCAGATAAGCATTCAACTCAAGCGATCCTTGCCCCACAAGATGGCTAAGAAGCTGATCGTTGGCATACACCTTATGTGCAGCAGAGATCACAAATTCAGGAATTACAGGGTTCACCTTCCCAGCCATAATGGTACTTCCAGCCTGCACAGCAGGAATTGTCAACCCCTTAGCCCCTACCACGCCGGAGGAGAGCAGGCGAAGATCCGAGGCCATCTTCTCAAGGTTCACCGCCATCGCCTTCAGGATGGCGTGAACCTCCACCAGTGCGTCATGATTTGCCGTAGCATCTACAAGGTTCTCGCCCCTGGCCACAGGCAGTCCTGTGAGTTTCTGAAGCGTAGAGACCACCTCCATCAGGTAAAACCGGGGGACCCCCAAAGAGGTTCCCACAGCACTCCCGCCAAGATTCACTACCTTAATGCGCTCAAAAGCCTTAGAGACCCGCCACCAATCACGAGAAAAGGCATCACTATAGGCACTAAAAAACTTACCCCATGACAACGGCACCGCCTCCTGCATCTGAGTGTAGCCCAATCGCAACACATCACGATAACGAGACTCCTTCTTCTCCACCTCCGCACGCAATTGGTTAATGGCCTTCTCCAAATGCTTCAAGCGACGCATCACTGCCACATGAAGCGCCGTAGGCATCACATCGTTGGTAGACTGAAAGATATTGGCATCTTCAAAGGGGTCTATCATCTTATAATTTCCCCTCTCACTCCCCAACGACAATAGAGCCCTATTGGTGATAATTTCATTCACATTCATGTGTTGACTGGTACCGCCACCACCTGTCAGAGCCGGAACAATCATATGGGAATAGCCATTACCCTCCGCCACGTAAAGCGCAGCGGCTTGAAGGGCTTCAAGCACCTGCTGTGAAGGAAGATAAAAGGGAAATGTTTCCCGTTGATATTTGGAGATAAGCGCCCCTCTAAAACGCTCAATAGTTTGATATACAGCTACTTTTACAATACCAACACTCTTATACCACTCCGGATGGAACAACTCCCGTGCTGGAAAATTCTCCTTCGCTCGCAACGAATGAATCCCATAAAGGGCATCGGCATCCATCTCTCGTTGCCCCAACAAATCGTATTCTTCTCTCTTTTTCTGCATCTAATGTTCCCTTCTGTAGCTACAAAGATACGCTAAACTCCAAGGAAATGTTCACTCATCCCCCTTAGGGCTGCAACTTCGCCATCACCTCCTCTGCTAGTTTATCCGACATTCCCATGGTTTTCGTCTCCGTGTAGATGCGAATAATGGGTTCGGTATTACTCTTTCGCAGATGAATCCATCCATGGGGAAGGTCAATCTTTACACCATCAATCGTGTTAATGGGATAGGAGGAATAAGCTTGCATCACCTGCTCGAGAAGGGCATCCACATTGGTGGATGCATGAAGTTGCATTTTACGTTTAGCAATATGGTACTCGGGATAGCGTTTTTTCACCTCCGACATGGGGAGCTTCAACTCCGTCAGAAGAGAAAGCACCAAGGCAATTCCCACCAGGGCATCCCGTCCATAGTGCAGTTCCGGAAGAATAACACCTCCATTCCCCTCTCCGCCGATAATGGCGTGGGTCTCTTTCATCCTCTTCACCACGTTCACCTCTCCCACAGCCGAAGCCGAATACTCTCCGCCAAAACGCTTCGTAAGATCCCTCAAAGCCCTGGAAGAGGAGAGATTAGAGACGGTATTCCCTCCTTTTTTAGAAAGGATGTAATCGGCACAAGCCACCAGGGTATACTCTTCCCCCCAAAGCATTCCCTTCTCATCCACAAAGGCAAGCCTATCCACATCCGGATCCACCACGATCCCCAAATGGGCCTTCTCTTGAATCACACGATCACAAATATCACTCAGATGCGCTGCAATAGGTTCAGGATTGTGGGCAAAATGGCCATCCGGTGTTCCATTGAGGGTAATCACCTCTGTCACTCCGAGCGCTTCCAACAATTGGGGAACGGCCACGCCCCCACTACTGTTAATTCCATCAACAACCACCTTGAAATCCGCTTTTGCAATGGCCTCCCGTTTCACATAGGGCAACGCTAAGATCTTCTCAAGGTGAAACTCCACACTATCGGTCTCCTCCTTCATCAACCCCAAAGAGTCGACACCGGGATAAACCGGGGTACTCTCCGCCAAAGTCAACACACGCTCCCCCTCTACAGCATCCAGAAACTCTCCACGCTCGTCAAGAAGTTTTAACGCATTCCAGTGAGCAGGATTATGGCTTGCGGTCAAAATTATTCCACCATCAGCGTCAAAACGAGGCACATTCATCGCCACCGTAGGCGTAGTGGAGAGCCCCAGGTTCACCACATCCACCCCCATAGCCACCAGAGTTGCACACACAAGATCATTAACCATTTTACCCGAAATACGACCATCACGCCCCACCACAACTTTTACCGTTGATTGTTGCGTTTTATCCTTCAGATATTGAGCAAATGCCGTGGCATATTTTACCAGATCAGGAGGGGTTAACCCCTCGCCGACCACCCCTCCAATGGTTCCCCTTATTCCGGAAATGGATCTAATTAATGTCATATAATTCCTCTTTTTTCGGCAAAAATAAGGATTTTCCCAGCGTAAAAACAGCTTGAAAAAAAAGAGCATTGAAGAAGTTATTCATAGATAGTTACAGAAAAGGGTCGCTAAAATACCTTCTTTTTTATATTTTTGTTCTCTGTTGAGGACTTTATATGAGAAACTTTTTTGAGAATGAGGAGGAGAGTCACGTCAAAGAGTTGATAAATCGTTACGAATCAAATCTGAAAAATAATGGTGGGTACTTCTTTGACGTAGATGAATATGAAGATATCATAAGCTATTATCTATTTAACAACAAACTAACCCGGGCTTCCAAGGCCATAAGTCTGGCCATAGGGATCTACCCGGGGAATACGGAAATCTTGTTGAAGAAAGCTGTTGTCCTGATGAATCAGAATCGAAACGTTGATGCGCTGAAAATTCTCCATCATATTTTACATATAGATCCAGGCAATAGCGATGCCCATCTCACCGTAGGAGACATCCACTCCAGAGAGGGGAGGCATGAGAGCGCCATCCTCTCCTTCAAGCGTGCAATAAGAAATGCGGAAGAGCCCGAAGAGGTACATGCCAGTATTGCCTTAGAATACGAAACCCTCAACGATTACCCCAATGCATTAAAACATCTCAAAGAGGCCCTAAAATCTGCGCCCAAAAAGGATAAAATACTATATGATATTGCCTTCTGTTACGAAATATTGGAACAGTTTGAGGAGGCGGTATCCTTTTTCAATCGGTATATCAACAATCATCCCTATTCAGCGGTGGCCTGGTTCAATTTAGGAAACATCTATGTCTCTATAAATCAAATTAAAGATGCCATTGAGGCCTATGATTTTTCCACTATTATTGACGACTCTTTTGCCGCATCATACCATAACAAGGCACTGGTATTAATGGATACACACCAGTACAAAGAGGCCATCACAAATTTTGAAGAGGCCATTCTTCGCGAATATTTAGAACCCATGGGGCTCTACTATATCGGGGATTGTTATCGGCAGTTGGGCGCACACAAAACGGCCATCCGTTACTACGAAAAAGCCACCACACAAGATCCCAATCTTGCCGAAGCCTGGTTTGCCACCGGCATGCTCTACGAAGAAGCTAAGAATTATCCCCAAGCCATCGCAAACATTCAAAAAGCCATTGAAATAGAAGAGTATAACACTGATTTCCTCTACTATCTTGCGGAGATTTACCATGAGATGGCCATGTATCCTGAGGCCGCTGAAGTATTCAATAAACTTATCACCATTACCCCGGAAGAGGAAGATGCGTGGCTCGGTCTTCTGGAAGTTCAACGCTTCTTACCTCCGGATGTAAAGTCGCTCCACAATCTGATAGAGGGCATCAAATATCACCATGCCAACGACCATCTGCTCTTAGCAAAACTCACCATTCTAGCCTACCTAAAAGGGTTCACCAAAGAAGCCTCGGAAATCTTCCTCCTGGGAAGCAGCACATCAGAGCCCCTCCTATTCATGCTCCAATTTGACGAATATCCCATCCTTTTGAAGGACCCTATAATCAAAAAATTCATTAACACACACCCAAAAAGATCATGAACGAACATGCTATTAGTTTTCTTCCGGAAAGAGAAGATATCCCGAGGAACAAAGGAATCACCATGGTAATGGACAAAGGACTTAGTCTCCGTGAGGCTGAAGATTTTATTATGACTGCGGGGAAATTAGCCGATTTTATTAAATTGGGTTTTGGTACCAGCATCGTCTCTTCAGGCGTCAAAGAGAAAATAGCGCTCTACAAAGAGGCAGGCCTTAAAGTGTACGTGGGGGGAACCCTTTTTGAGGCCTTCGCCATCCGCAACGACGTGGACGGATACTATAACTACATCCAAAAACTGGGGTTAAATGCCGTTGAGATATCCGATGGTTCCGTCCCAATGAAGCATGCGGCAAAATGTCGTTTTATCAAAGCATTTAGCAAGGAGTATACGGTACTCTCTGAAGTGGGCAGCAAGAGTGCCAACAAGGAGATCCCATTAAACCAGTGGGTTGAGATGATGAAAGGAGAACTTGCCGCCGGATCCTTCAAAGTCATTGCCGAAGCGAGAGAGAGTGGAACCGTGGGAATTTTCGACCGAAGAGGCAACGCGGACATGCTCCTCATTGATGGACTGGCAAACAACCTGGATCCCAATGATATCCTTTGGGAAGCTCCCAAAAAATCACAACAGACATGGTTCATTAAACACTTTGGTCCCCATGTAAACCTGGGTAACATTGCTCCCCATGAACTTATTGCCATGGAGACCCTCCGTTTAGGATTACGGGGTGACACCTTTTTTGATTTTCTACCTGATAATTACCAAAACCGCGTGATCGAATAGCGCTATGCAAACCTATCTCACCCTTCTACTAAAAGGTATTGCCATGGGAGCTGCCAACGTAATTCCCGGCGTATCCGGTGGCACTATTGCCCTTATTACCAACATCTTTGAACGACTTATCAATGCCATTAAATCGTTCAATATAAGGACGTTCAAACTGTTGATATCCGGAAAGTTCAAAGCCTTTGCAAAAGAGACAGACCTCTGGTTTTTGATTACGGTCTTTGGAGGGGTAGCCATTGCCATCCTCTCTCTGGCTCGGTTGTTTGACTACCTCTTCAACCACTATCCGGTGTACGTATGGGCCTACTTCTTTGGCCTGGTGTTGGCATCCGTCTATTTCGTGGGGAAAACCGTATCAAAATGGCATAAGAGCGTAATAATAAGCCTTTTTACAGGGCTAAGTATTGCTATCATTATCTCATTATTAAATCCGGCCACAGAGAATGACAGCTTCCTCTACCTTTTGTTATGTGGTGCTGCGGGCGTCTGTTCCATGATTCTTCCCGGTTTATCGGGCTCCTTCATCCTCTTTGTCATGGGCAATTATCAGTTAGTAATGATTGATGCAGTCAACGAACTCAATCTGCAAATCTTGATCCCTGTTATCATTGGAGCTGCCTTAGGACTGTTGGCCTTCTCCCACCTTCTATCGCTCGTATTAAGAAAATACCGCAATCAGACCATTGCGCTTCTCACCGGTTTTATTCTCGGCTCATTACGAATCTTATGGCCTTGGCAACGCCCTGTATATTTGACGAACGCATCGGGAGAGGCTCTTCTCAAGGATGGAAGCCAAATCATCGTCAACTATCAACAATACTTTCCGGAAAGCTTCTCCCGAGAGGTTTTATTTGCCCTTATCTGGATCACCTTAGGTGTTGCCTCCATCACTGTTATCGAGCTTTTAGCAAAAAAACATCCTCATTCAACAAGCTAATGGCACAATACGGACTCATCGGAAGATCGCTAACACACTCCTTCTCTCCTGCTTTCTTTAATAATTTCTTTCAACGAGAAGGGCTTTCGCACACCTACGACTGTTTCGAGCTAGCAGAAGCCTCGGCCATTCTGGACCTGGTGCATAAGATGCCGGATCTTCGTGGGGTCAACGTAACCATCCCCTACAAGCAAACCATTATCCCCTTTCTTGATACGCTCTCCGCGGAGGCAAAGCACGTCAAAGCTGTCAACACCGTCGTGATTCAACGAGACGCCCACAAGATCACCCTCCACGGGCACAATACCGACACCTATGGCTTTCAAAAAATACTGGAACAACAAGGGAACCATTTTCACCATGCTCTCGTTTTAGGAACAGGAGGAGCCGCCCATGCGATCTGTCATGTGCTGCAAAAAAGCCACATCCCCTATATCTCCGTCTCACGAAAGGCGCAACCGACCCTACAGCAACGATCATACGAAGAACTTACGCCGACACTGTCTCAGGAGATAGACCTGGTGATCAACACCACCCCTGTGGGCATGTTTCCCCATACAGAAGCGATGCCCCCCCTCCCCTCCTATTTCCTTCGGAAAGGGGTTACCGTCATCGATTTAATTTACAATCCCCCAAAAACACAACTGCTAACGATAGCAGAAAAGCAAGGTTGTCAGATCATTAACGGGTGGGGCATGCTAGAGGAACAAGCAAAAAAAGCGTGGAAAATATGGAACAAGGAGTAAATAGTATTCCAACTTTTTTCCTACCTTTGTCCCATAAGAAAATCATTTTTAATACCCTAAAGATAGCATCTATGAGAAAGTTATTCCCTTTTTTCCTAATTGCAGTTCTGTTCATGGCCTGCAACAATAGCGGAACCCAGTCTACAAACAAAGAGAGTGCAGCCAAAGAGACCTCTTCAATCATTGAAGTTGACGTACCGACTTTTCTTAAAGCCCCAAAGAGTCTCACGGGCAAGCAGGTACGTATTAAAGGAGAGGTTGCACACGTGTGTAAACACGGCGGAAAACGTCTTTTCCTGATGCATCCCGACTGCGAGGATCGCGTGAAAGTTACAGCCGACGATAACATCCCTGCATTCAAACAAGAATTGGAAGGATCAGTGGTCGTCGTTACCGGCCTTGTAGAGGAGCTTAAAGTTGATAAAACCTACCTTGACGAGTGGCAAGCAGAAGTAGAAGCAGAGAGCCACAAAGAGTCCGAAAAGAAGATCCATACAGGGGGAGCCGACCACGAAAAAGAGGCAAAAGAGGGCGAAGATCATGATGAGAACGACCATGCTATGGAGCAGATTAATGCCATGAGAGAGAAATTGAAAAATAGCGAGGAAGGATACCTCTCATTCTTTAGTATTGCTTGCGAAACCATTGATGAGGTCAAGTAAATTATCATTACAATAGTGTAATTGAAGGAGTATTTTTCTGGAAATACTCCTTTTTATGTATTACAACAGTATGAAATTCCGAAAATTTTTACGGGTCACCCATCGCGATGCAGGATTTTTTTTCTTTGCAATGACCCTTATTTATGCCCTATCAGGGATAGGGATGAATCACATGGAGATATGGGATCCCAAATATAAAATCACCACAGAGGAGGTGCAGGTAGAACCTTTGGAGAGCGGAAAGGAGAGTTCCGACGAGGAGGTAATGCAACTTATGCAAGCACTAGACCTGGAGCATAAATATAAAAAGCACTATTTCCCCAACGACCACACGCTAAAGATCTTCATCAAAGGGGGGAATGTGGTGATGGATATGCCCACGGGGAAGGGGGTCGTTGAGCGCGTAAAACGTCGCCCCATATTCGGTGAGTTCACCTACCTACACTATGATCCCATCAAATATTGGACATGGTTTTCCGATTTTTTTGCCGTAGGGCTAATCTGGTTAGCCTTCTCAGGAATCTTTATGATTAAGGGAAAATACGGCATCACACGGCGCGGCCTTATTTGGACCTTGGCAGGCATCGCCATCCCTCTCATTTATATCATCATTTTGCTATAGAACGGATCTAAATTCGATAGGAAAAGGCATTAATGGCTTATTATTGAAAAGGTCATATTCCAGAATATGCGTGTCTGGTAACGTTTTTTATCTCCCCAAAAGGGCTACCGACGAATGAATTACAAAAAAGGTGTCACCCCTACGGAGCTTACCGGCTGTTGGCTTTTAGCTGTTAGCCTTTGGCTTGTTTTAGCGGCAACGTTCGCAAAAAATCGACTTCCAACTTCCCTCTCCCTTCTTCGGTCTCCCGACTTCATTACCATATCGCCGCATTGTCACATTTAAAAAAAAGATAATCGTATAATATCCAGGTAATTCCTAATTACTAATCGTAAAAAGGTGTCACCCCTACGGGGTTTGGGTGGGAGGGGGCATCATTGCTGTTACAAAGGTGTCGCTCCTACGGAGCTCTTTGGAGGTGATTACTATGGTGCTGTTACAAAGGCGTTGCCACAGAGAAGGGGGCCTTGTTTGGTGTTGTAACGAACCTATCCCCCTACGGGGCTTACCGGCTGTTGGCTTTTAGCTGTTAGTTAGCTGTTAGCCTTTGGCTTGTTTTAGCGGCAACGTTCGCAAAAAATCGACTTCCAACTTCCCTCTTCCTTCTTCGGTCTCCCGACTTCGGTCTTCCGTCTTCCGTCTTCCGTCTTCCGTCTTCCGTCTTCATTACCACATTACCACATTACCACATTACCACATTACCACATTACCACATTACCACATTATCACATTATCACATTATCACATTATCACATTACCGCATTACCACATTACCACATTACCACATTACCACATTACCACATTACCACATTATCACATTACCACATTACCACATTACCACATTACCACATTATCACATTACCACATTATCACATTACCACATTACCGCATTACCTCATTACCACATTATCACATTACCACATTATCACATTACCACATTATCATATTACCACATTATCACATTCTAAAACAATTACTCATTGCAAAAAAAAGAAGCTCCCGTAAAAAAAATTACAAGAGCTTCCCTCTGCTATAGAAATTATATAAGAAATAGGAGCTGTCTACTTCACGGCATCCACGATAGCCTTAAATGCTTCCGGATTATTCATAGCCAAATCCGCGAGTGTTTTGCGGCTTATTTCGATGTTCTTGGCATGTATTTTTCCCATGAAAGCAGAATAAGACATTCCGTGTTCACGAGCTGCTGCGTTAATCCGCTGGATCCAAAGTGCGCGGAAATTGCGTTTCTTGTTGCGTCTGTCGCGGTAGGCATACTGTTGACCTTTTTCCCAAGAGTTCTTGGCGACCGTCCAGACATTTTTTCTTCTCCCGAACTGACCTTTTGTACGGTTCAGTATTTTTTTTCTTCTTTGTCGGGAAGCTACTGCATTTACTGATCTTGGCATTACTTCATTTTTTTTACTTCAGCGACCTTTTCAAGTGCTTAAAAGCTGAAAGTAAGTTTAACATTCATTGATTTACTTACAAAGCATCTCTTTTACGTTTGCGGCGTCTGTACTGTCCACGATAGAAAAGTAGCGAAGGTTACGCTTTCTTTTCTTTGACTTTTTAGTCAGAATGTGGCTCTTGTACGCATGCTTTCTTTTCAATTTTCCGCTGCCAGTAAACGTAAACCGTTTTTTTGCACTGGCTTTACTCTTCATTTTCGGCATTGATACAATTTTTAACCGTTAATAGTACTATTTACAAAAGATTATCACTTTTTGGGAGCGATAATCATTATCATTCGTTTTCCTTCCAACTTGGGCATTCGCTCTACCTTGCCGTATTCGGCAAGTTCTTTGGCAAATTTCAGGAGAATAATCTCTCCTTTGTCCTTATAAATAATGGAACGGCCTTTAAAAAACACATCTACCTTCACCTTTGCCCCTTCTTCCAGGAAATTGATTGCATGTTTCAACTTAAAATTAAAATCATGCTCATCGGTATTAGGTCCCATACGAATCTCCTTCACCACCACTTTAGCGGTCTTTGCCTTAATCTCTTTCTGCTTTTTTTTCTGTTCGTAGAGGAACTTTTTATAATCGATAATTTTACAAACGGGGGGATTTGCATTGGGAGAGATCTCCACAAGATCCAGCTCTTGACTCTCTGCCAATGCCAATGCATCACGAAGGTTCATGATTCCCGACTCCACGTTTTCACCGACCACGCGGACAACCGGGGCGGTTATAAATTTATTGATCCGATGTGGATTCTCTATGTTCCTACGATGAGGTCTTCTTCCTCTGCCTCGATAATGTGCTATGGCTAAATCTCCTATCTTTAATTAAACAAAAAATATAGAATGGGTTTTACAAAAATTTACCCTTCCATCATCTTCTTTACGGTACGATGCAACAGGTCGACAAACGCTTCTACCTTCATTGTCCCCAGATCCCCTTCTCCACGTTTTCTCACAGAGACGAGATGATCACTCTCCTCTTTTTCACCGACAACCAGCATAAACGGAATCTTCTTAAGCTCTGCATCGCGAATCTTTCTACCCGTCTTCTCTGCCCGCCAATCAACTTGGGCGCGAATATCTGAATTATTTAGCAGATTTAAAAGTTTTTCTGCATAGTCGTTATATTTTTCACTAATGGGGAGGATCACCACCTGCTCCGGAGCGAGCCAAAGAGGGAAATCTCCGGCACAATGTTCCATCAATACCGCCACAAAACGCTCCATGGAGCCGAAGGGGGCACGATGGATCATCACCGGACGGTGTTTTTCGTTATCACTACCCGTGTACTCCAGCCCAAAACGTTCCGGAAGGTTATAATCAACCTGGATCGTCCCCAACTGCCACTTACGTCCCAGGGCATCACGCACCATAAAGTCCATCTTAGGACCATAGAATGCCGCTTCACCATACTCCACAACAGTCTCCAAATCACGCTCTTGCGCAACCTCCATAATGGCACGCTCCGCTTTCTCCCAATTCTCTTCCGAACCGATATACTTCTCAAGGTTATCCCGATCACGGAGGGATATCTGGGTGATAAAATCTTTAAAATCAAGCGCTTTAAAAATATACATCACGATATCCATCACCTTCTTAAACTCCTCTTTCACCTGATCCGGAGTACAGAAGATGTGGGCATCATCCTGGGTAAAACCACGCACCCGTGTCAACCCATGCAACTCCCCACTCTGCTCATAACGATACACGGTACCAAACTCTGCTAAACGAATGGGCAAATCCTTATAGGAGTGCGGCTTGGAAGCAAAGATCTCACAATGATGCGGACAGTTCATGGGTTTAAGGAAATACGCTTCCCCCTCTACCGGAGTGGTAATGGGGCGGAAACTATCCTCTCCATATTTCTGGTAGTGTCCAGAGGTTTTATACAGGTTTACATTACCAATATGGGGGGTGATCACCTGTTGATATCCGGCTTTACGCTGAACCTCCTTAAGGAATGTTTCAAGACGGGAACGAAGCTCCGCTCCTTTGGGAAGCCACAGAGGCAACCCCAGTCCCACCTGCTGCGAGAAAGTAAAGATTTCAAGCTCTTTCCCCAACTTACGGTGATCCCGTTTTTTAGCCTCCTCCAACATCTCAAGATATTCGGTAAGCTCTTTTTTCTTAGGGAACGTAATTCCATAGATTCGTGTCAATTGCTTCCGGGTTTCATCGCCACGCCAATAGGCTCCGGCAATGCTAAGCAACTTAACCGCTTTAATGGGCGCGGTACTGGGAAGGTGGGGCCCACGGCAAAGGTCCACAAAGGTTCCACTCTCATAAAAGGTGATCTGCCCATCCTCCAATTCACCAATAAGTTCCAACTTATAGGGATCCTCTTTCTCCGTAAAATAAGAGAGGGCCCCCTCCTTGGAAACATTTTTACGGATGTAAGTCTGCTTCTCTTTGGCAAGTGCCAACATCCGCTTCTCTATCTTCACCAGATCTGCATCCGTGATGGAGTACTCCCCAAAATCAATATCGTAATAAAATCCATTTTCGATATCCGGGCCGATTCCGAACTTAACCCCCGGATAGAGTTGTTCCACCGCCTCAGCCATTAGGTGTGCTGATGAATGCCACATGGTGGCCTTACCTTCTGGGTCGTTCCATGTGAGAAGTTCTAGCGTTACATCCTCATGGATAGGGAGTAAAGCATCTTGCACCTCTCCATTTACCTTCGCAGCAAGCACATTGCGAGCAAGCCCCTCCGAGATGCTCATAGCCACGTCCATTGCAGAAGAACCGGCGGCATACTCTTTCACCGAACCATCGGGTAATGTAATATGAATCATATAATAATCTTGTTAAAAATCGCGTGCAAATTTAAGACAATCAAGGCAAAAGAAAAAATATTTTAACCATTTTAAGGTACATCTACCTTCCCGAGAGGCGTAAAACGCTCCCTCTATCTTCTCTATGCATCCCCCAGACAGTCCGCCCGGACAGGCCTCCAACACTCCTCAGCAAATCACTGAATCACAAACTCCGTACGACGATTCTTTGCTCGTCCCTCCGGAGTGTTATTGACATCCACCGGCATGGTACTCCCCATCCCTTTGTAAGACAATCGATCCGCTGAAATGCCCAAGCCAAGAAGTTTCTCCACCACTGCTTTTGCCCGGTTCTCTGATAACCGCCTGTTGTAATCGGGTGTTCCCATACTATCCGTATGTCCCACAACCTCCATTTTCACCCCCGGATTATCATCCAGGAGCTGTTTTACCATCAGCAACTCCGGCAGGGAAACCTCTTTCACCTCATACCTATCCGTATCGAAGAAGATATTCCGAGTAACCAACACATTTCCTTTTTTTAAAGGCACGAGGGGCACATCCTTTTCAAAGGGATGCAACACAGAGTTCTCTTCCTGCAGAAAAAAGCTATCCGAATAATACAAATAACCCTCCTTCACCACATGCAGAAAGTAGTCGCACCCTCCGGGAATACACACCAGAAAGGTGCCGTCCTCCCTATCAGAAAAAGAGGCCACCCGCTCCTCTCCGGTAACCACATCGGAAAGCACAAAATCGGCTTGCAGCGGCACTCCCGTCTCACGGTCATAAACCCGCCCCTTCAGATAGGTCACAGGGGTAGGTCTTACCTCTTCCGGAAGAGCAAAGACATACACATCATAGCCTCCCTCTCCCTCACGTTTATCCGACGAAAAATAGGCTCTTTTCCCATCCGGCGCCACGATCAACGACAACTCATCGGCCCAGGTATTCACCGGATAACCCAGATTTTCGGGTTTACTCCACTCATTTCCCTTTATGCGCCTACTCACAAAGAGATCCTTCCCCCCCATACCCAGGTGGCCATCAGAAGCAAAATAGAGCGTATTTCCATCAGGATGAATATAGGGTGCCATCTCACTCCCCTTTGTATTAATCACATCCCCCATATTCTCCGGTTTGGAAAGGGAGCCATCCCTATTGATGGTCGTACGCCAAATATCGGTCTCCCCATGCCCCCCTTTGCGGTTGCTCACAAAATAGAGGGTCTTTCCGTCGGAAGAGATCGCAGGTTGTGCCTCCCAATAATCGCTATTGACCATCCGTCCCAAGTTGACGGCTTCGCTCCAACAATCCCCCTCACGATACGAAAGATAAAGGTCACAACGCCCATTATTATCCGGACGGTCACACCCGGTAAAAAGGAGAAACTGCCCATCCGGCGAAAGAGATAGGGCCCCCTCATTCCCCCGAGTATTCACAGGAGGTCCCAAACTCGTTGCCTTCCCCCACCCTGCGGAATCTCTACGAGATAGGTAAAAATCCTCTGTGCGGTA
The DNA here is from genome assembly GCA_002748065.1 of Bacteroidota bacterium. Classification (GTDB taxonomy): domain Bacteria; phylum Bacteroidota; class Bacteroidia; order Bacteroidales; family BM520; genus BM520. Next base: position 47,052 of record PDRJ01000037.1, on the reverse strand, counting down.
TTCATCGCCAAAAGGGTAATGGTACGAAGAGGGTGCCTTTACGGTCAGCATCATCACGCGATCATCCACACTCACCGCATTGATATAGTCATCATAAGGGGAGTTCACTTCAGGACCAAGGTTTTGTGGGTCAAAGGGTACGGGATGCGCCATAAGCTCGCGAGCAAAGGCGATACGCTCATGCATCTCTTCCAGAAAACAGGCTGTTCTTTCGCTCAACTCACCCTTCTGAGCATACTGAGAAAAGTGCGCATCAGCCTCCTCATAATAACCTTTCGACCACTCCAACCGCGCCAATGTCATCAGCATGTCTTTGGGAGCCCCCTCCCGAGAAGCCAATGCCTTACGATAAGCATGAATTGCCCGAAATTCATCCTCCTCCAACAGAGAAAGATCGCCCATCATCTGCCAAGCCTCAAAATAGAGAGAGTCTGCATCCACCGCCTTATCCAGAAAAGCCAAGGCTTTACCGTAATCATACGCCTGTAAAGCCGCTTCAGCACGTTCAAAAAAACGCTTTGCCCGCCTATTCTGTGCCTGTAAAACGGACGAAAAAAAGAGGAAGAGGATCCCAAGAGCCAACAGGCTAATCCACTGTTTTTTCAACATTCAAATTCATTTTACAGTTCCCAATAACCATACGGTTAACCGCTAAAAAGAGGTTCATTTCCAAGCCCACATTGAAGGCAAGCCCTATTAGAGCATCAAAACACAAAAGATCTTACCAGCACCAAGAGCGACCATTTCCGCCGTTAACAATTCGCCTTCAATATTCTTTCAAGAATTAGACCCCTTAACTTTATCACAGTGCAAGCGCTCCAAGCCAGGTCAAGACACCTTGCATCAATTACGGGTAAACCTCTTTTTCATACGCCTTCATGGTATTCACCAAGAGGCCGGTAATGGTCATAGGCCCTACGCCTCCCGGAACGGGTGTGATCCAAGAAGCTTTTTTGGCCACTTCGTCAAAATCCACATCACCGACCAACCGAAATCCGGATTTGGTCTTCTCGGAGGGAACCCGATGGATCCCCACATCAATAATCACGGCATCTTTCTTTACCATATCGGCTTTCAGAAAGAGGGGTTTTCCCAAAGCAGCAATCACAATATCCGCTTCCGAAATAATCTCTTGGATATTTTGTGAACGGCTATGCAGCATTGTAACGGTAGCGTTTCCCGGTTCCGACTTACGGGAAAGCATAATACTGATAGGAGTTCCCACAATATTAGAGCGTCCAAGCACCACGCAATGCTTCCCGGAAGTCTCAATACCATAGTGTTCCAGAAGCATCATAATCCCCAACGGGGTGGCAGGCAAATAGGTGGGCAACCCGGCAACCATCTTCCCCACGTTAATAGGGTGAAAACCATCCACATCCTTAGCCGGAGAGATTGCCTGGATAATCGTGTCCTTATCAATATGCCCGGGCAAGGGAAGCTGCACAATTACCCCATCGATATCCTCATCCTGGTTGATAAAATCAATCACCCCGAGCAGTTCATCCTGTGTGGTCTTTTCCGGGAGGCGATAAAGGGTCGAAGTGATCCCCACCTTTTGGCAGGATTTCTCTTTACTGGCCACATAAGTTTGACTGGCAGGATCTTCCCCCACCAAAACAGCGGCCAAATGAGGGGCGCGCTCACCGGCATCGATAAGCTGTGCTACCTTGCTTTTAATTTGGTTACGAATGGCATTGGAAGCCTCTTTTCCGTCTATAAGCTGCATTATGTAATAATTTAAGGTAAAACAATGTTATCGAGGACGGGGCATATTCCGCATCATGCGCATCATATTCTTCCCTCCTGCCCCGGTCATCGCCTTCATCATCTTGCGCGTTTCTCCAAATTGCTTGATCAACTGATTAACCTCTTGAACAGAGGTTCCGGAACCGTTGGCGATTCTTCTCCGGCGACTTCCATTAAGGATAACGGGATTAGCACGTTCCTCGGGGGTCATGGAGCGAATAATCGCCTCAATCCCTTTGAAAGCATCGTCATCAATATCCACATTTTTCAACGCTTTTCCCATCCCGGGGATCATCCCCATCAGGTCCTTCACGTTACCCATCTTCTTAATCTGCTGTATTTGAGAGAGAAAATCATCGAAGTTAAATTGATTCTTCGCAATTTTCTTTTGGAGTTTTCGTGCCTGTTCCGCATCAAACTGCTCTTGCGCCTTTTCCACCAAAGAGACGATATCCCCCATCCCGAGGATACGGTCAGCCATCCGTTTGGGATAGAACACATCCAAGGCATCCATCTTTTCCCCCAGTCCCACAAACTTCACAGGCTTATCCACCACCGCACGAATGGTCAACGCAGCCCCACCACGAGTATCACCATCCAACTTTGTAAGAACAACTCCCTCATAATCAAGTCTTTCATTAAAGGCTTTAGCCGTATTCACGGCATCCTGTCCCGTCATAGAGTCCACCACAAAGAGGGTCTCTTGGGGAGTTACGGCCTTCTTCACGGCAGCAATCTCTTTCATCATCATCTCATCCACAGCCAAACGCCCTGCCGTATCGATGATCACCGTAGCCAGATTTTTACTTTTAGCATATTGAATGGCATCTGTGGCAATCTTCACCGGATCTTTACACTCCAAATCGCTGTATACTTCAGCTCCCACCTGCTCGCCCAACACCTTCAACTGGTCGATAGCCGCAGGACGATACACATCCGCAGCAGTAAGGAGAACCGTTTTCTTCTTTTTTGTTTGTAAAAAGTGGGCCAATTTGGCAGAGAACGTGGTCTTACCGGAACCCTGCAATCCGGCAATAAGAATCACATTGGGGCGTCCTTCCAGGGAGAGGGGAGCCTCTTCACCCCCCATCAGAGAGGTAAGCTCATCATGCACAATCTTCACCATCAACTGCCCGGGGGAGACCGATGTTAAGATCTTCTGACCCAAGGCTTTCTTCTTCACATCCTCGGTAAAACTCTTGGCCACCTTAAAACTCACATCCGCATCCAACAAGGCCCGACGAACCTCCTTCAAGGTCTCTGCCACGTTAATTTCGGTAATATGACCCTGCCCTTTAAGGATCTTAAACGACCGTTCTAATCTATCACTTAAACTTTCAAACATGGTATTACTGTATGTTAAATCGGTGACAAATGTACATGATAATTTTTAATGCATCCCTTCGTGGCAGTGTTAAATGTTTCACCCCCTATTTTTTGACAAAAAGAAAAGGCAAATACTTTCTCCTAAAAGAGCTAACACTTTCGAACTTTTTTCTCTCTCTTTTATTCCACTACCCTACATTTTGAAAAGAGTGAAAACTGTTGCATTTACTCACTCGACTTTCGCAAACACTTTATCCCGTTTTTTTTTGCAAAGGGTTTAGATGGATAAATCCTATATTCCTTTGATTTTCAGTAACTATTTTAAAGATTACGTTCAAAATTAACGTCGAAAAAGTCGGACTTTATGAACGGACGCTATTTAAGTCCCTTGAAACAAGCGTTTAACCATATCTCATCGTTTTTGTTTGCTCTTGAGATAGGGGCGTTACCTGACCCTTTAGGGATGGCACTGCTTAATCCGAAATATCCAATCCACAGAGCAGTTTTCACTGGATTTCACCCAAAGTATCCCTTAATTTATGTTAAAAGTAGACCGCAGAGCTCTCTATTTCCATTTTTTTTTCTACTTTCGTGAAGTTATAGGAGAGACCCCCTCTACAGGGGGTGCATGTGGTGTGTTTATCCACGAACAAAGGTGAAAACTCAAACTATGTTTAATTAAATATTTCAACAAATGAAAAAACTTACACTACTGGTAATGAGCTTAGTGCTTGGTTTTACGATGATGGCACAAGCACCCACAGCGTTACCTGATGATTTTGAATCCTACAACGTAGGAGAGCAGCTTGCTGCGCAAAACCCTGACTTATGGACTACCTGGAGTAATGCACCCGGTGGCGGTGAAGATCCTTTTATCTCTGCCGACCAGGCTCAAAGTGGCACAAAGAGTGTTGTCATTGAGACCGGAAATGACTGTGTACTTCCTCTGGGAGATCTGACAGAAGGGAACTACAATTTACAATTCAACATTTACGTCCCCCAAGGATTTATTGGCTATTACAACGTACTGCAACTTTTCAACGGACAGAATTCCAAGTGGGGCCTGGAGGTCTTCTTTGCGCCCAACGGAGAAGGGAAAATCAATGCCGGAGGAGAAAATGCAGCGACTTTCAACTTCAATTACGACACATGGTTTACCATCGAGAACTTGATCAACTTAACTTATGACGAGGCTAAGATTGTCATCGACGGCCAGGAGTATGTTTCATGGCAATGGAGTAAAGGCGCATTGGGAGAGAACAATCTCAACCAGTTGGGTGCAGCAAACTTTTATGCATGGGATCAAGAAGGAACACCCAGATACTACGTTGATGACATCGATCTCGTTGAAGTAGGATTTGGCGGAAATGGTGAACCTCCTGTAAACCTTACAGCTACTGTATTTGATGACTGGTTTGTAAACCTCCAATGGGATGCTCCTGGAACACAACAATCCTCTGTCCTGTGGGATCAGCTGGATCAATTGGGTGAGGGTTACGGAAAATCTGCACAGGACTTTGAATCAGATTATGATGTTTACGACTCAGAAGTAGCTGCGGATTTCGTACTTCAAACGGATGCCACCATCAACAAAGTTGCTTTCCTCTATTCTTACAATTCAAATCATGTGGGAAACACAGATCCACGGGCCTTCAACGTCTCTATCTTTGCTGATGAGAATGGTATGCCCGTTGAGACACCACTCTACTCTACTACCACAGCAGCAGTTGCACCCGATGAAAACGGCATTTTCGAAGCCGAATTAACGGATGCTATTGCTCTTGAAGCCGGTACTTACTGGATTGGCTATAACATGCAACTTGATTACGGTACAGAAGAGATTCAATGTTTTGCCGGACAGCGGGCAGGCATTGAGAATGAAACCCCCGCCTGCTGGAGAAATCCGGGTGATGGATTCGAGACAGGTTATACAACCTGGACTCAGGATGTGGTCAGCGCAAACGGTGACCTGGAAGAGGTTTGTTTTGCCATTTATGGCGCAGAAGCTTCGGCAAAGGACCTTGCCAACATGAACCATTTCAACCATGTGGCTGTGGAGAAAAACTTCCAACCTGTAAAACTTGACCTTGCCCTGAACACCATAAACAAAAACGTTTATACCCCAGCTAAGACACGTGATCTTATCGGATATAATCTCTATCGTGACGGAAATCGCATTGCAGAGGAGATTACCGAGCTTACATTTGAGGATGGCCCACTTGATCCGGGTTCATACGCCTACGTGGTGACTGCCGTTTACCCCGAAGGGGAATCAGATCCCGAAGGCCCCATCACTGTCGTTATTGACGCAGGTATGCCACAAATGGTGGTAACACCGGAAGAGCTCAACGCTCAAGTTCCATTTGGTACCACACAGGAAGAGGTATTAAATATCGCTAACGAAGGAAACGCAGACCTCATCTTCGAGATTTTCACAGACTATGCAGAAGGAGTACAATCTTATGCATCAGCCCCCCATATCTTCAAGGAGGCACCTCAAGGTATCGCTCATCTTGTATCTGCTGAAAGCAACAACATGCCCAGCGAATACCAATCGGGTAAAGATCGTGACATGCTTTGGGATAATGCCAATATTAACCCATCGGGAAGCGGTCTTGTTTCCAATGGATTTGGTGCACTTCCCGCCGGACAAAACCTTGTCAACGCAGCGGATGACTTTTTCATTCCTTGCGGTGAAGTATGGAACGTTGAATTCATCCATAGTGAAGGTTTCCCGGATGAATCAACCGTAGATCCTCCTTCAGGATTTGGCGTAACCTTTTATAGCGATGCATTTGGCGCACCCGGCCAGGTGATCTATGAAGAGATTATTCCATGGACAGATTATGCCAGCCAGGACTTAGCTCTTGCTCTTCCCCCCACCCTGGGTGCCGGACGCTACTGGATTTCCATCTATGCATGGTATGAAGAGGCTTCAAACCTTCAGGGTCACCGTTGGAACTGGAACATGGGCTCCTCTCCCGTTGAAGACGTAGCTGTTCTCCAAGACCAACCCGGATTCTTCGGTGGAATGGAGTGGACAAAAATCACCGATTTAGGTATCACTGAAAAATCCATGTTCTTTGTCCTTGAAGGAACAAAAACAACCAGTGAAAAGTGGCTCTCTTTCGACCCCCAAAATGGACTTGTAGCCCCCACTGAAGATTATGACATTACGGTAACTTTTGATCCTAGTGCATTGGAAAACCCCGTATCCGGAGAAAATTACGAAGCTACCGTTAAGGTCTTCGCTAACGATCCTTCGCTCCCATTGAAAGAGATTCCCGTACTAATGGTTCTCTATACAGGTGTTGAAGAAGAGACAATCTTTGTGGCCATTTATCCGAATCCTGCTATTGATGCGATGAATATTCAATCCAATGAAAATATTGAGAACATACGCATCATGAACCTGGCTGGCCAAACGCTAGTCTCCACCAATGTGGATGCCAAACACTATGTGGTAAATGCAGCTGAATTTGATGCAGGTATCTACTTTGTACAGATTAAGACTTCCCATGGAATCTCTACCCAAAAGATTGTTGTTCAATAACGAACTAAAATCTTTAACCATTACTATAAAAAGAACTCTCTCACGAGGGTTCTTTTTATTATTTTAGGGTCTCCCGAATCCCAACGACACACTTTTTAATGCTTTTTAACATTATAGGGTGTAACAAATAGAAAAGATATCCGCATCTTTGCCATCTATATATAAATGAACACTTATATAGTTATGGATAGCATCATTCTCTCCTTCCTACTCGTTAAACTCTTTTTTCCCGTATTTACATACAAAACCTTTGAAGAGGCCGGGTACGCCGGTTATCTATCCCTGATACCCGGTTATAACTACTATCTCTGGCTGAAGATTGTCAAAAAACCACTATGGTGGCTTATCCTGATATTCCTTCCCTTTATTGCCTATTTTATGATCTTCCTCCTGGAGGTGGAAACAGCCAAATGTTATAAGAAGCAGGATCTTGGTCGACAAGCACTAGCCGCAATCTTCGGGTTTGTCTACCTTCCCTACTTAGGCATAAGCTCCAAAGAGCATTACACTCATCCCGACGACCTCCCCCCATATAAAAAGAGCAGCGCCCGCGAATGGACGGATGCGATCATTTTTGCGGTAGTGGCAGCCAGCATCATCCGAATGTTTCTCTTTGAGGCCTATACAATCCCCACCTCCTCCATGGAAAAATCACTGCTCGTAGGCGATTTCCTCTTTGTAAGCAAAGTAGCTTACGGGCCACGGGCACCGGAGACCCCCCTCGCCTTCCCCTTTGTACACCATACCATGCCACTCTCAAAGGACCGCAAGTCATTCCTCCGGTGGATCAAATTCCCCTACTACCGCTATCCCGGCTTTGGCAAAGTAAAAAACAACGACGTGGTAGTCTTTAACTACCCCGAAGGAGATACAGTCTCCACCAACTTTCAAAGCAACGCCAGCTACTACTCCCTGGTGCGGCAATACGGAAGAAAACGGGTAAACAACGATAAAAGAAATTTTGGCAACATCATCTATCGCCCGGTAGATAAGCGAGAAAACTATATTAAACGCTGTATTGGAATACCAGGTGATGAGATTGAAATTAGAGATGCTGTTGTCTATGTAAACGGTAAAGAGAACCAAGATCCGGGGATCAAACAGCTCTCCTATCGTGTTAAAACCAATGGACAATCCATCAATCATCGCATCCTAAAAGAGCTGGATATCACGGAGAAACCTTCGTACAACACGCTCACCAACGAATATATCCTCACCCTGACACCGGAATCGGCGAAGAAGATTGCCGCACTCCCCAATGTGATGGAGGTGAAAAAACACACTACGCCCGCATCGGACTACTTCCAATCCGGTGCACAACAATACCTTTTCCCCTACGACACCAACTACCAATGGACGGTGGACAACTATGGTCCCCTTACACTCCCTCAAGCCGGTGTTCCCATCGAATTGAACATAAAAAACCTCCCACTTTTCCAACGAATGATCACCGTTTATGAGGGTAATACCCTTGAGGTCAAGGGGGAAAAGATTTTTATCAATGGAGAAGAGACCAATACCTACACCCCAAAGATGGGCTACTACTGGATGATGGGGGATAACCGTCATAACAGTGCCGACAGTCGTTTCTGGGGATATGTACCCGAAGACCATATTGTGGGAAAAGCCTCCTTCGTATGGCTCTCACTGGATAAAAACCGAAGCCTCTTTAATGGCAAGATCCGATGGGACAAATTATTACGAAATATTCAATAAATTTGCATTTACTCACACTAAAACAGATAACGATGAAAAACAGAATTACCATTCTGCTTGCAGCAGTTGCCTTTCTCTTTGCATTTACGCCCTCTGCCCAAGCTCAAAAACCCTTTAAGGGGGTAATCACCTACCAAATCACCTATCCTGGTGTAGAATTAGACCCCATGATGCAGGCTCAGTTGCCAACTATTATGACCTTTACAACCAAGGACTACATGGGCAAAATGGAGATGACCACCAACCTCTATACCCAAGGGGAGATCATTAATGCAAAAGAACGAAGCATGATCACCTTTATGGAGGCTATGGGAAAAAAATTCAAGATTATCATGGATGCGGAAATGATACGAGAAAAAAAGGAAGAAGCCCCCAAACCGGTGATAGAGAAAACCGGCGACACCAAAGAGATTGCGGGATACAAATGTAAAATGGCTACCGTCTCCATGACCCTGGAAACAGGTCAGGAGATTGAAACAGACGTTTACTACACCGATGAGATCTATAGTCCTGCTATGGATTTTAACAATGAGTTTGAAGGCATTGAAGGTTTCCCCTTTGAGTACATTATGGATATGGGACAGATGAAGATGAAATTTTCTGTCATGAAAGTGAAGAAAGGGAATGTAAAGAAGAGTGACTTTATCCTTTCAGACGAATATCAAGAGGTTACAGAAGAAGAACTGAAAAGCATGTTCGGAGGGATGTAAGCGGAACCCTCTCACAAGACTCTTTCTGACAAGCCCCATGGCAGCCAATGGCCGCTATGGGGTTTTGTGATTTCTCCAATTCCCTTAATTTCATTACCTTTGTGTGTTGTCATTCCCCATCCCGAATGAACGGACATAAACCATAAAGAAGCGCGCTAACGCAGATCTAAGGAAACGTTCGCACCCCCATATTCAAGAGATACGAAAGGCGATGAGTAAGAAAAACCGGAATCACAAACAAACAAAGCCTCCCATGTCATTCTGGGGAGTTGGTCCCCTGTATGGCGTCTCAAACCTCCTACTTCTGGGAATAGCCGGAGGCTTTACCTTCATCTATCCGGAGTATGTGATGTTTCATCAAGGGTTATGCTATGTTTTTGGGGGGCTATGCATCCTATTTGGCCTATATTTATGGATAGCTGCCGGCAAGGAGGTGGACAAGTGCATCCTAAAAGGTATTCTGGCCACCAAGGGGCCCTATGGAATTGTAAGAAATCCCATCTATTCAGGCATTCTATTTGTCGTAAGTGGCCTATGTTTTATCATACAATCATGGTTACTTTTAGCCACCATCCCCCTCAGCTATGGAATCTTAAAACTTCTGCTACGAAAAGAGGATCGTCTCTTAACAAAGGCTTTCGGTGAAACCTATCTTCGCTATAAAAAGCAAACCCATTCGGTATTGCCCAAGTTAGGGGCTATCTACCATGCCTTCTTTTATCCCGTGGAAACCCAAAGGATCACTGAGGCTCTATTTGCGGTAAAAAACAGGGATGTAAATTTCTTTATTTACAAAACAGCTCATCAAACCCTCTGTTTTGACACCGGATACGGTGATCATAAAATAGTGGAAGAGTTATCAAAATTAGGGATCGATCCCGGAGATATTACCACCGTGTTCCTTACACACAGCGATCCGGACCACGCAAAAGGCCTTCCCCTCTTCCCCAAGGCAACCTGCTATTTGGGAAGAGCGGAAGAGCCCTTAATCAACGGCCAAAGAAAACGGATGATATGCTATAGAAATCCTACAATCACAAGAGAGTATAGATTGCTGGAAGACCAGCAAACCGTTATGATCGATCAAACGATCGTAAAAACGCTTTATACAACCGGCCACACCATTGGGCATGTCATGTATCAAATTAATGAAGATATTCTCATCAGTGGTGATGCTGTGATTGCCCAAAATGGATCTATAAAGCCCTTTTATCGTCCTTTTAATATGAACCACGCCAAGACTGTAGAAGCTGCGAAAGAAATCCGCAAATTCGAAAAAAGTCACCTTATTTGTACCGCACATACCGGGATTTCTTACCCATCAACAGGCAAGTCATTCAAGAGCCTGGATCTTTGATCATCACAATCACCATCCATCTCCTGGAACATTTTTCAATCGCACTCAGGTTAACCGCTTAAAAGATAGGACGCCAGGCATGGCAATAAGGGGTAGATCCTTTCTTTGTATAGTAATCCTGATGGTAGGACTCTGCGGGATAAAATTCCGTGGCCGGAAGCACCTTTGTGGCCACCTTGTATCCTTTGACTTCCTGGAGATAGGCAATAGTCTTCTCGGCCTCTTGTTGCTGCATGTCATTCACATAAAAGATACGAGAGAGGTATTGCTCTCCAAGATCCGGCCCTTGACCATTTGTCTGTGTGAAGTCGTGGGTTTCAAAAAAGAGGATCAGCAGTTCCCGGTAAGAGACCTCCTCCGGGTTAAACCATACCTCTACCGCTTCCTGATGCCCCGTTGAGCCACTACATACCATTTGATAATCAGGATTTTTTACCTTTCCTCCAATATATCCAACGGTAGTAGCATCCACCCCTTTCTTTCGAGACATATGGTATTCGGTTCCCCAGAAGCAGCCCGAGGCAAAGATTGCACGTTCCATCTTTACGGTTTGATTTTCTTTTAGTGATACAAAATTGAGTGAGACGCTATTCACGCAGTGACGCACATTTTTAGGAGTCAGCCTCTCCCCCAGGAAGAGATGTCCCAGGTGGGCATCACAGGCGGCACAACGAATCTCTGTACGTCGCCCATCCTCGTCGGGTAGACGCCGAACAGCACCCTCCACCTCATCATCAAAGGAAGGCCAGCCACAATGGGAGTCGAATTTATCCTCTGAGCGGTAGAGCAAAGCTCCACAACGCTTACAATGATACGATCCTGCCTCTTTAAAATCCACATACACCCCGGAAAAGGGAGGCTCTGTACCTCTCTCCTCTATAACATACCTCTCCATTGAGGTTAACTCCACCTCTTTCATTATCTCTTGACTATAACTGTTTATCAGCAGAAAGCTAAACCCCAGCATCCACCATAGCACACGCATCACGCCTCCTCTTTTTCAAAGAACATCCCATAAACAAAATAGTTCAACGTTATTCCTCCCTATTTCCTATATTTGTACTCTAATGTAAGAGAAGCATGTCGAAATCCAATGCCATAAAAAAGAATGTATTAAAGGACTCCTCCCCGAAAAAAGAGAAACAAAAAGGGAAGAATCTTTCTACGCCCTCAAAGCAAAAAAAAGGTCCTTCCCTCTTGAAAGATGAACGGTTCATCCTCATTACGGGAGTTCTTCTGATCATCATTGCGCTCTATCTTACCACCTCATTCACCTCCTATCTATGGAACTACCTTGTGGTGGGAGCGGGCATTCAAAATGCGGCGGGATACTTTGGACAAAAGATAGGAGAGTTTTTTATCACCCTCTCCTTTGGCATAGGTGCCTATGCCTTTGCCCTATGGGCACTGCTCACCGGCATCAAGCGAACCTTCAAAAACCGCCCCATAAAGACGTACCGGATTATCACTCATTCGCTTTTTTGGCTCTGTTGGCTCCCCATAACGATGTCGCTCCTTTTCCATACAGAGCCATGGATGATACTGGGAGGTTCTCTGGGACTCTACCTCAAAGAGTTACTGATAAAGGCCATTGGGAAACCCTTTCTCATCGTTCTTCTCTTATTTCTCCTTTTTACCTATCTCATCATGGGATTAAATATCCACAAAATCTTTCTCTCCCTCAAACGAAGAGAGAGGGAGGAGGAGGAAGAGGATAAAGAGAGATCGGAAAAAGAGACCAGCGGTTCCCCACTCCCCAAAGAAGATCTTTATAACACCCATGAATTTGCTGTTAGGGAGGAGGATGAAGAGCCGGAGAAAGAGGATCTTCCCTTGTCGGGGAGCATTGAACTTGAGATGCCCCCTATGAAGGAGCCACAGGAGAAAAAAGAGGAGGAAGAACAGGAAATCACGCTTAGCGTTGAGGAGATAAAGAAGGAGGAGACCATTAAACGTCCTGACAGACAATCACACTACCACATTGAGTCAGAGTATGACCCCCGCCTTGATCTTCCGGACTTCATCTTTCCCAAAGCCGACTTTCTGGTAAAATATGACAAAGAGGATGTGAGTATCAACAAGCAGGAGTTGGAGGAGAACAAGAACAATATTGTCAGCACCTTGAACAACTATGCCATCAGCATTGAGCACATCAAAGCGACCGTAGGGCCTACCATCACCCTGTATGAGATCATTCCCGCCCCCGGCATACGAATCAGTAAGATCAAGAACCTGGAGGATGATATTGCCCTCAGCCTCTCAGCACTGGGCATCCGTATTATTGCGCCCATTCCCGGAAAGGGAACCATCGGCATTGAGGTGCCCAACCAAAAGCCTCAAATCGTCTCCATGCGGTCGATCATCAACAGTGCCCGGTTTCAGGAGAGTAAATTCCAACTCCCCATCGGGTTAGGCAAAACCATCGCCAACGAATCGTTTGTGGCGGATTTGACCAAAATGCCGCACCTGCTCATTGCCGGGGCCACCGGACAGGGTAAATCGGTGGGGTTGAACGCCATCTTGACCTCCCTTTTATACAAAAAACACCCCAGTGAGCTCAAACTTGTGTTGGTGGACCCTAAGAAAGTAGAGCTCACCCTTTTCAACCGCATTGAGCGACACTACCTGGCCAAGCTCCCCGATTCGGAAGAGGCCATCATCACGGATACCCGAAAGGTGGTGCGCACCCTTAATTCGTTGCTTATCGAAATGGATAATCGCTACAACCTGCTGAAGGATGCCCAGGTTCGGAACATCAAAGAGTACAATGAGCGTTTTATCAAGCGACGATTAAACCCCAATGAGGGTCACCGTTATCTTCCCTATATTGTATTGATTGTGGATGAGTTTGCCGACCTGATTATGACTGCCGGCAAAGAGGTGGAGGCGCCCATCACCCGGCTGGCACAGTTAGCGCGAGCCATCGGCATCCACCTGATCATCGCCACCCAGCGCCCTTCGGTCAATATCATTACGGGAACCATCAAAGCCAACTTTCCGGCACGTATCGCATTCCGGGTGGTATCGAAAATGGACAGCCGTACCATTCTTGACAGCGGCGGAGCGGACCAACTAGTGGGGCGAGGCGATATGCTCCTAAGTACGGGGAGCGAAATCACCCGTTTACAGTGCGCTTTTGTAGATACCCCCGAAGTAGAAGAAATCACCGACTTTATCGGCACCCAACGGGGCTATCCTGAGGCCTTTGCACTTCCGGAAGTTCCTGACGAAGAAGGAAGTGAATCCCCCGAATTTGACAGCAGTGAAAGAGATCCTCTCTTTGAAGAGGCTGCACAAATCATTGTAATGAACCAACAAGGCTCCACCTCCCTACTCCAACGCAAGTTAAAATTGGGCTACAACAGGGCAGGGAGAATTATGGACCAACTGGAGTTGGCAGGTATCGTGGGACCTTCTGAAGGGAGCAAAGCCCGTGAAGTCAGAGTAGGCTCAGAGATGGCTTTGGAACAATTTTTGAAAGATCTTTATGCGCGTGAAGGAGAAAAGGAAAACCCACCGCTATTTTAAGGTGTGCCTTCACCCCTAAAAAGAATCATTATGAAAAGAGTACTCATCTCTCTTATTGCCCTCTTGTTGGCCACCCTATCGGCAGTTTCCCAAAACAGAGCCGACGAAATTCTTGCGCAATTCTACCAACGGATCACAGACGAAACATCCTTGACAGTGGCATTTGAATACCGTTTCGAGGAGGGGCAACAGCCCGCCCATAAACGCCACCACGGAACCCTAAAGATGAAAGGAGATAAGTTCCGGTTTGAGATGGCGGGACAGGTATTCATCTGTGACGGCGTATCCCTATGGACCTATATCCCGGAGGTGGAAGAGGTGCAACTGAACACTTTGGAAGAGAGCGAAGATGCCTTTCTCCCTACCACGATCTTCTCCTCTTACCGAGAGAATTTTACAGCTACGTACAACCGGACTTACCGTGTGGGGCCCAAGGCCATCCATGTGATCGACCTCACCCCCAAAGAGAAGGAGATGCCTTTCTCTTCGGCTCAGTTGGAGATTGATGAGAGCACCATGGAGCCCATCCAGATCACCCTTTTTAGCACACAAGGAAACGTTCACTATATCATCAATAAATTCCTCACCGGGAAGATTAACGATGTATCCATTTTCACGTTTGACCCTTCCAAACATCCTGATGTGGAGCTTATTGACATGCGGTAATGATACGATATCATCGTAAACAGAGAAAAAACATCCATAACTAATTTTTAACCATACCGCAGAACGATTATGGGAACGGAAAACCGAAGTTGGAAGACCTTTTTTGTAAACGTTGCCATTAACCCAAGCCAAAGGCTAACAGCTAAAAGCCAAAGGCTACAAAATATAAACAAATGAAAACACTGATCATTTTCAATCGAGATCCTTACGACAACACCGATGTAACATGGAATGGACTTCGACTGGCCAAAACCCTCCATAAGAATCAAGCGGAGGTACGTATCTTTTTAATGAACGATTCCGTAGACATGGCAAGAGATGTCTGCAAGCCACCGGAAAACTACGACCAAGACCTATCACAACTGTTAAAAGAGTTGATCGCAAAGGGCGTTCCTGTCAAGGTTTGTGGCACCTGCATGTCGCGTTGTGGCATCTATAAGAACCACCCCTATTTTGAAGGGGCGGAAAAATCAACCATGCAAGCCTTAGCAGAATGGGTGATAGAGAGCGATAAGGTGTTGACGTTCTAGAAAGAAAAATAGACAAACGGTTATTTCTCCTCCATCTTCAACCAAGTGGAGAGCCAGTTACCAAACTCCCGCTGCCATACCACGCTATTCTGCGGCCTAAGCACAAAATGCGACTCATCGGGGAAGAAGAGCAGGCGGCTGGGAATACCGCGAAGCCGGGCGGAATTAAAGGCCTCAAGGCTCTGCGTATAGGGAATCCGGAAATCATTGGCTCCCGTGATGATCAAAATGGGAGTATCCCACTTATGGATGAAAAGATGGGGGGAGAAATCGTAACTTTTGGGTACCGGTTGCTGCCAGTAGGCTCCTTCGTAGTCGTGGTTCACAAAGAAATACTCCTCTGTAGATCCGTACATACTGGTAAAGTCGTAGATACCACAATGGGCGATAAAGGCCTTAAAGCGCTTATCGTGGTTTCCGGCCAACCAGAAAACGGAATAGCCCCCATAACTTGCTCCTGCAGCAGCGAGGTTCTCTTCATCGACATAGGGCTCTTTGGCCAGGGCGTCAATGGCGCTCAGGTAATCTTTCATATTCTGTCCACCATAATCCCCGCTGATTTGGTCGTTCCACTCCTGACCGAAAGTGGGAAGACCGCGACGGTTGGGAGCCACCACAATGCAATTGTTGGCAGCCATCATCTGGAAGTTCCAACGGTAAGACCAAAACTGGCTCACCGCACTTTGTGGCCCTCCTTGGCAATAGAGCAGTGCCGGGTATTTTTTATGCTCATCAAAGAAAGGAGGATAGATGACCCACACCAACATCTGTTTTCCATCAGTGGTCTCCACCCAACGTGATTCAACTTTCCCCATTTCAAACTCTTTAAGCACATGTTTATTGGTAAAGGTCAACGCCTTCTCTTTCCCTCCATCCAGAGAGATCGCGTAGATTTCTGTAGGCATATCCATGGCCATCTTTGTCCCCACGAGCGTCTTACCATTGGCCACCTGTAACTCCTGATAATTATGGCGTCCTTCGGTAACAGGAAGGATCTCTTTGGTCTCCATATCCAACTGGTAGACCTGATAAGTTGCGTGATAACCGGAGATAAAGTAGAGGTAACGGCTATCCTTACTCCACACAAAATGGGAAGAACTCTGATCAAACCCCTCGCTGTAGTCCATAATCTTCTCTGTCGCCATGTCATAGACGAAGATTCTATCCTTATCGGCCTCAAAACCGGGAGTTTCCATTGAGTGCCATACAATTTTCTTACCATCGGGAGAGAAGACCGGATCCTTGTCGTATCCCTTATTTCCCCGACTAATGTTCTTTGTCGTACCGGTTCTTACATTGTAGAGGTAGATATCGGTATTGGTACTCAACGCATAATCCTTTCCCCTCAACTTTTTACAGGTGTAGGCAACATACATTCCATCATCACTCCAGGCAATCTGTTCCATTCCCCCCCAGGGATTTCCGGGAGAGTCGAAATGTTCAGATCGCATAATATCTTTCTCTTTAGAGATCTTACCATCCTTATAGTCAGCAATAAAGATATGATTATAGGCATAATCATGCCAACTATCCCAGTGACGATACATCAGATCATCAAAGATCATTGCCGTATTCTCCGGCATATCCGAATAAACCTCCTGAGGAGAACGTTCAAGCTTAACACGCTTCACCATCAAGATCTTATCTCCACGAGGAGAATAAGAAAAGCCCACAAGGCCTCCCTTTTCATCGGAAATCATCCGTTTTATTTTCCCATCCACAGAGGACTCCCATATTTGAGGGGAACCACTCTGCGTTGAGATAAAAGCTATCTTTTTCCCATCCGGGCGCCATACACCATTGTACTCACTCCCCTTGAAATTGGAAACCTGCCTGCTCTCGCCCCCTTTCACGGACACCGTAAACAAATCTCTACTCCCTTTATTCTCCGCTAAATCATAAGTTGTAACGCCATAGAGGATGGTCTTCCCATTGGGGCTCACTTGAATATCACTTACCCGTCCCAGACGCCAAAGGTCTTCAGGAGTCATGGCTCTTTTTTGGGCAAAAATTGTCACTGAACTTAGTATCAGGACTACCCAGAAAAACATTCTCATCTTCATAACAATACTATTTTAAGTTACTTCTTGAATAGGGTATCTTTTTTTCTGAACCAAACATTTTCTCCCGATATTTAAAATATGCGGCAATAGCGATCATGGCCGCATTATCGGTAGTCAATTCAAAGTGTGGGATATAAACCTTACAATGATTCTTCGCTCCAACAGTACGCAACTGTTGCTGCAATAGGGAATTTGCACTCACTCCACCAGCCACAGCAAGGTGATAGATACCTCTCTTATGAGCTGCTTTCACATACTTTTCCAGAAGAATATCTACAATAGTTTTTTGAATAGAGGCACAAAGATCATTGCGGTTTTTCTCTATAAACTGCGGATCTTTTTTCAATTCATCCCGAAGAAAATAGAGAAAAGAGGTCTTCAGACCGGAAAAGCTATAGTCAAAATCGGCAACCCGGGGATGGGGAAAAGCAAAGGCTGAGGGGTCTCCCTCCTTAGCCAAACGGTCAATAACCGGCCCTCCAGGATAGGGCAGTCCCATGATTTTAGCCACCTTATCGAAGGCTTCTCCGGCAGCATCATCGATGGTTTGTCCGACAACCTCCATTTCAAATGGTGTTTTAACCTCCACGATCTGGGTATGCCCTCCCGATACGGTGAGGCACAAGAAAGGAAATACGGGTGGATCATACTCTCTCCCGGGCAAATAGGCAAAATGGGCTAAGATATGGGCATCAAGATGATCTACATCGATTAGAGGGATCCCCAATCCCAAGGCAAAAGTCTTGGCAAAAGAGGCTCCCACGAGCAGAGAACCCAAGAGTCCGGGCCCGCGCGTGTAAGCCACAGCATGTAACTGATTTTTACTTAAATTTGCCTTTTTTAAGGCTTCATGGATTACAGGAATAATATTTTGTTGATGAGCCCGGGAGGCAAGTTCCGGAACGACTCCCCCATAGCTCTTGTGAACATCCTGAGAAGCAATGATGTTAGACAAGACTGTTTTGTTACGAATAACCGCGGCAGAAGTATCATCACAAGAGGACTCTATGGCTAGAATATTTATATCCATACGAACAGGAGATCAATTAATATAACGATCAGGAGGACAAAATTATTAAAAAAAGGGGTTGGAAAATAGTTTTTAGTACGTTAAGCTACCTTATTCTGGCTTTGGTGCTCCTTTTTTCCCTGCTGGCACTCCCTTCCATACAATCCAGGCTAGCCTCTTATTCGGCCAACCTGTTGAGCAAACGACTTAATGCTCATATCTCCATTGAGAGCCTCGCTATTAAACCCGGCATCACTGTAGGGTTGGAAAACTTGAAGGTCTACGATAAACATGAGAAGCCCATCCTATCGGTAAAAAGTCTTGATATTACGCGGTTTAGCATTCGTTTAAAAGCACGGAAAATCCAAGTGGCAGAGGTAACCACAGATAGCCTGGTGTTTATGCTTCACACTCAGGTGGGAGACTCAACCACCAATCTCATGGCACTACTGGGGCCATTAGGTTCCAAGACGGACTCCTCCCCCAAGAAAGAGAAATCACCAAACCCCTGGAGCATTAACGTGAAGCGAGTCTCGCTCCACAAAGTGCATTTCGAACACCGCAACTTCAACCAGAAACCCATCCCCTATGGGATTGACTGGAATCATAATATCATCCAGGATTTATACGGAGAGATTAAAGATTTTCTCTTCACCGACACCCTGATCTCAGCCAAGATACGTCACCTTGAATTCTTAGAAGGCAGTGGATTTGCCGTCTCTTCGCTGAAAGGGGAAATGGCCTTGTCCTCCCAAAAAATTCAACTGGAAGAGATGCAGTTAAAGACGCCCTCTTCAAACCTTGATTTTGACTACCTCCTCACATACGATAATTTCGGTTCATTTCGTGACTTTGTGAATGATGTGCAGATGAAGGGAGACTTTAAACCCTCCAGACTAGCACTGGATGATCTTGTATACTTCGTCCCCCCCTTTAAAGGACTTGATAATTTTCTTTGGATCACGGGATCAGTCTCAGGAAGTGTCGCCAACCTAGGGGCAAAGAATCTAAAAATTCTTACGGGAAAAAACACCCGTCTGTTGGTCGACTTTACCACCCGAGGCCTTCCTGACGTTGCACACACACACTTCGATATTCATGTGAAAGACTCCTACTGTACCCAAGAGGATCTTACCTCCTTACGGCTTCCGAGCAAAGAGCACGTACGATATCTCCAACTCCCCCCCCATCTGGATTCCCTAAAATATGGAGGCATCAAAGGCTTTTTTACAGGAAGTATTACAAACTTTAATTCAAAGGCAACATTACACTCTAATTTGGGCGAGGTAGCTACCAATATCCATCTTTACAAAGACAAGATGACTCAGGAGATCGCCTACAACGGAACCATTGAGGGCAAGCAAATTCAACTGGGAAACCTCTCCTTGCAACAAGAGCTATTGGAGCACGTAGATGTTCAATTAAAAGTGAAAGGACGAGGTACCGACCCCAAAACCATGGTTATCAATGTAGAGGGATCCATCGACTCCTTATGGTTTATGCAGAATCAACTGAATCAAATTGCCGTCAACGCCTCCATGGAAAACCAAACGGCACAGGGGAAAGTGGTACTGCATGATGAATTGGCCTCCGTTAATGTGGAAGGAACGGTAGATCTTGATAGCCATGAGCCTCACACCAACCTCACAATAGCCATTAAAAAGGCTGATTTGTACGGCCTGCACTTCACAGATAGCACCCACAAATCCATGCTCACCGGCACCATTTCTGCGGACCTATATGGCTATAAACCGGATAAGATAAACGGAACCCTCTCTCTGGACACCCTCCTTTACGATGTTGCAGGAAAAACAATGAGGATTGATCATCTTCTTGCAAAGCAAGAAAGCTTCTCCGACACCACTCTTCACAAAGTTTTCACCATACAGTCTGATCTCTTCGACCTATATTCCACAAGCAGCATTCCCTACGCAGATCTTGTCTCTACAACCACCTCTTACCTCGGCAACATCATGCCTCAGCTTATGCAGCAAAAGCGCGCACAAGCCCTCTTTTCCTACCCCTCAACGGATTTTATGGCAGAGATCACCTGGAAAAACACCCATGACCTGCTGAACATCTTCTTTCCACCCCTACGCATTGCAAAAGGTTCTCGCACGGCCATAGGATACAATGGAGAAACTCAAGAAATCACACTTGGGGTACAAGCCAAACAGCTCCTTCTTGGAGGAATTACCATGGATGAAATAGCCATGGAAACAACCCTTGACTCCCTCAAAAGCAACACGACAATCGCGAGCAAAGAGATCATCCTTATGAAGTCTGAAAGTGATACCGTACCCATCGGACTTCAGAATTTCACCATCAATGCATTGGCCATTCAAGACTCCATACACGTGGGCATGAAGTACGATGACTTTTCTGAAGCAGATCATTATAAAGGCTATT
Source organism: Bacteroidota bacterium (assembly GCA_002748065.1). Lineage (GTDB taxonomy): Bacteria > Bacteroidota > Bacteroidia > Bacteroidales > BM520 > BM520. Next base: position 26,436 of record PDRJ01000037.1, on the reverse strand, counting down.
TAAACGCCTATCTATCACTCAGTAACTTTCCGGCCATTGACATTGGAGTGAAAGAAAATATGTTAACATTCAGAGATACGACTTGGCAATTCTATCCCCATAACCACATCCATCTTTCCGAAAAAGTAAAGCAGTTTAAAAATGTGGGATTAACCAGTAAAAATCAGGATTTCATCTTTCATGGAAGTATCTCTCGCAATCCCTTGGACACACTCCATGCCAAATTTGACCAGATGAATTTACAGATTCTAGACATATTCCTCCCAAAAGAGGTTCGTTTTAACGGTATGCTAGATGGGTTTGTGAATGTTTCCAACCTATATAACACGCCTCATCTGGCCGGGAACCTCTTTGTAAAAGATTTCACGTTGAACAAACAACACCTGGGGGATATGGTTGTTAAAACCTCTTGGAATAAACGAAGGAAACACATTGATGTCAATGCCGATCTCATCTATACCGGAAATATTGGCTCTGACACCACCCTCTATGTTCACGGGTACTACGCCCCATCTCAATTCGGTCATTTCGACTTCGACATTGGCATGAAAAACTTTAATGTCCAAGTGATCAAACCTTGGCTGACGGGTATCGCCACCCAGCTAAATGGCAGAGTATCGGGAAAATTAAAAGCGCTGGGAACCCCTAAGGAGCCGGAGTTAACAGGAAAACTCTTCTTCTTCAGAACAGGGATGAAGGTGGATTATACAAAAGTGGATTACACCTTTGCTGATGAGATTTATTTTATGAAAAACAGCATCACCTTTAAGGACTTTGTCATCAATGATCCCTATGCAAATCAGCTTATTATCAATGGAGGGCTCACCCATAATCATTTCAAAGATTTCAACCTGGATATGGATTTGGCCTTTGAAAAGCTTAATGTATTACACACTACCGGTATGGATAACGCGCAATTTTATGGAAGCATCTATTCATCCGGAAATCTCAAAATAAAAGGGCTTCTCGACCAACTCTACCTGAAAGCCAATATCAACACCGATAAGGGAACAGACCTATACATCCCTGTCACCCACAGTGTAGATGTGGGGATGAGCGATTTCATCACCTTTGTCAACCCCTACGACACATTGATAGGAGAAATTCTCACACCGCAAAAAAAATCCGGAAGCATAGCCATTGATACTCGGATGAAGGTAGATCACAACACAAACCTCTACATCTATCTGCCGGATAATATGGGAGAGATGAAACTCAATGGCTACGGAGACATTCAGTTTCTTATGGATGAGCGCAACAATTACGAAATCTTTGGGGACTATGAAATTGCCGGAGGAACCTTTTTATTCACGCTGCAAGACCTCATCCGGAAATCATTTGAAATCCGCCCAGGGGGCACCCTAAAACTCGCAGGTGATCCTGATGATGCAACAATCAATGTTCAAGCGGTTTATCATGTTCGTGCAGGGCTAAACGGCCTTCCCACAGCAGATACGACCCTCAGCAGTCAACGAGTTCCCGTAGAGTGTGTCCTTGGCCTAAAAGGCTCTGTATCCAATCCTATCATTGACTTTAACATTGCAATGCCCAATGCTGAAAACGACATCAGAGACCTTATTTTCAGCACAATTGATACATCCAACAACACCATTATGGCTCAACAGATGTTATCATTACTTATTCTAAACTCCTTCATCTTCTCTGACGCCAACTCTGCACTCACCAGCGGCTTGGGAGCCACCTCATTTGACCTTCTCACCAACCAATTAAGCAACTGGCTCTCACAAATCAGCAAAGACTTTGACATTGGAATAAACTACCGCCCCGGCGATGAGATTACCCGGGAAGAGGTGGAGGTGGCATTGAGAACGCAGCTCTTCAATGATCGTGTGATTATTGATGGAAACATTGGTGTAATTGGCGCAGACAATACCCAAAATGCCAGTAATGTTGTGGGAGATGTAACGGTGGAAGTCAAAATCACAGAAGATGGCCGCTTAAGAGTCAAAGCCTTTAATAAATCCAACGAGCGGGATGTGCTCAGAAGTACCTCTCCCTACACTCAGGGGGTAGGGATATCCTACTTCACCGAGTTTGACAATTTCAAGGAGTTGTTTCAACGAAAACGCAAAAGAAAGAAAAGGAAATAAGCGAAAAAACCGTATTTACGATAACCTATGGAGCAGTGGACAGACCGAACTACCCTCTTGTTGGGAAGTGAAAAGATGCGCAAGTTACAAGAGGCCCATATCCTTGTGGTGGGACTGGGGGGAGTGGGAGCCTACGCTGTTGAGTCTTTGACACGTGCAGGCATAGGAAAATTCACCATTGTGGATGGTGATACGGTAAGTACAACCAACCTCAACCGGCAGTTACCGGCTCTAAACTCCACGTTAGCACAATCGAAAGCAGATTTGTTAAAAAAGCGGATGTTGGACATAAATCCCGAGGTGGAGGTGATTGCTTTGCATGAATATTTAAAGGATGATCGGATCATTGAGGTGCTGGAGCAGGCCCCCTATGACTATGTGGTTGATGCCATTGACACCTTAGCACCTAAGGTTTTTTTGACCTTTCATGCCTTAAAGCGCCATCTTCCCATCGTTTGCGCCATGGGAGCAGGGGGCAGACTGGATCCCAGCAAAGTGACCATTAGTGATGTAAAAGACTCCTACAATGACAAGTTAGCCTTTTATTTTCGCAAAAGGCTTCACCGGCTGGGAATCCGGGAGGGATTCAAAGTGGTATTCTCCTCTGAAAAGCCCAACGAAGAGGCGCTGCAACAGGTTGATGATGCGAAGAATCAAAAATCCATACGGGGCACGATCTCCTATATGCCCGCTCTATTTGGGCTGTTTTGTGCCTCTGTGGTGATTCAGGGACTTACCATGCCAGAAAAAATCTAACCCTACAGTCATTCTCTTCACCAGTAAATCGCTATCTTTGTCCTATGACAAAATATATAGGTGCTCATGTGTCAGCATCCGGCGGTGTGGAGAATGCGCCCGTCAATGCACACCGTATTGGAGCAAAGGCTTTTGCTCTTTTCAACAAAAATCAACGACAATGGAAAGCAAAACCACTCTCGGAACACTCCATCACAGAGTTTAAGGCACGTTGTAAACAGTACAATTTTCATCCGGATCATATCCTTCCCCATGACAGCTACTTGATCAACTTAGGACATCCCGACAAGGAGGGGCTCCATAAATCAAGAGAAGCCTTTATTGACGAGATGCAGCGCTGTGAGCAATTGGGTCTCACAAAATTAAATTTTCATCCGGGAAGCCACCTTAAACGCATTGCCATTCCAGACTGCCTAAAACGCATCGCCGAATCCATTAACCTTGCACTAACAGAAACGAAAGGAGTAACGGCCGTTATCGAAAATACAGCAGGCCAAGGGAGCAACCTAGGGTTCAACTTCAACCACATTGCCACCATTATCGACCATGTGGAAGACCAATCACGAGTGGGAGTCTGTCTGGACACTTGTCACACTTGGGCAGCAGGCTACGATCTCCTTACCCCCGAAGGCTACGCAGAGACCTTTCGTCAGTTTGATGACATTATTGGGGCAAATTACCTGCAAGGGATCCACCTCAACGATTCCAAAAAGGGGTTAGGAAGCCACGTAGATCGCCATGAGAGTATTGGGCAAGGCACCTTGGGAGAGACCCCCTTTATCCGCATGATGCAAGACCCTCGTTTTGATAATATCCCCATCATCCTGGAAACCCCCAACGATGCCATCTGGGCAGAAGAGATTCAAATGCTCTACCGGTGGAGTACCCCTCCAGAAAACTAGACGCTAACGCATAGCATTAGTGTCTGTTTAGTGTCTTTCCATAAAGTCAGCATTTTGAGAAGAGGCCGTATAGAACGTTCGACTTCGAGGCTTGCGAAGGCTAAAATAGGTGAGTTTACTGGGGTAAATGACCCTTTGGAAGAGAAGCATCACAAAGAAATCGGACGTTATAGACAGACGCTATTTATATGTAATCCAGAAAAACTTCTTTCAAAAACTTGTCCTCTAAACGACGGGCAATACGCTTAATCACAGTTCTTCGAATCTCCAGATCTACCGGAAGGTTTGGATCTTGGTGGGCAATATTAATCCGTGTTCCGATAATAAAGTGAATTTCATCACTCTGCAACAACAACTTCACAATCCGATCGGCAGGTCCATTCCCTAGGCGCACTTCATTACTATAGGACTTAAGGATATCCGAAACTTTACTGAGGGTCAGGATTCCCTCGGTTACCAGGTCTACTCCATCCATAAAGGATACCGGAGGAAGATCAGGATCATCAAACTCGAAGCTATCCGTAATTTCAACGCCAAGCTCTCGAGCCACTATGTCAGAAGTTGTCGCACCACTTACAATCTTAAAACCCCTAAAATCTCTCACCCTGTTGCCTAGAATTTTATCATTCTTCTTCTCATAGGGAGGGCCGGTACACACAAGACACTTCCGAGGGTTTCTAAAATAGATGGCCACACAACTGGTATCATCTTTTGAGGTATAATGATCATTTTTATGTGCACGTGTCACAATCTTTGAAGCCAAGGTAGAGGCAGCGATATCGGGCTTATTTTTCACCAATTCAATGATATAATCATTGATTGCTTCTTCGCCCCACCCAAATGGATATTGATCAATACCAAGACCCGACTGGGCTACACCGTCAGAGTAGAAGACAATACGATCATCCTTTCTCGGATGGAACGTACATATTCTCAAAACTTTACCCTTATTATTCTCCGTTTCCATCACGATCTTTTCCCATTTCACCGGCAAAGGAATTGCCCCCCGCAAAAGGCAGGCTCTGGGGTTATCGTACTCCAGAATTTTAACCTCTCCATCATGGGCGATATCGACAATTGTAAACGTTGAATAGCTAATTTTTCGTTCTGCACAAACAGGAAGGGTATTCATAATGATATCTGCCGTACGCTCCATATCCTTATGCTCTTGGGTGAAATTCATGGCCATTGTAGCGGTAAGCGTTGCCAGGAGGTTTGCTTTCACGCCATGTCCCATACCATCAGAAAGGACAATAATAGTACGATTCTCCTCCTTAATTCTCCTTTTCAAGAAAACATCTCCACAGATTCTCTCCCCATCGTGATTTCGTTGTCGACAAAAGATCTCTATATAAAAGTCCTGATTCACAAGATTATCTATTTCTTATTTGTGTAAGACTGAATTATTGAGTTCAACATCTTCTCTGTTTTGGAGGCACCCTCTCCGAGCAGAAAACCTATTTTCTGAACCATAGCAAGGTTCTCATCAATAACCTCTGTCATTCTATTAATCACCTCTTCCTGTTGCACTTCAGGACGGAACATATCACGGACAATGGCCCCAACAACGGTCTTGCTTCTCACGGGAAATACCGAAATATTCAGTAATCGTTCATCCATTTGAATATCCTTATTCAATACAGGTTGATCCTGTTCAAAAACGTAGTTAAAGACATTATGAAAGGAATGAGGCAACAACGTTTTTAGGTCGGCACCAATGAGGCCGGGAACGATCTCCGCAATTTCCCGAGTCTCTTCTCCGAGCATATCAATAAAGGCCTGGTTTGATTCAACCACATTAAATTCATGATCTACAATCACCACCCCTGCATTCATCTGAAACAGGACAACTTCAGCTCTTTCCCTTGCTTCTCTAGCCATGTTAATCTCCTGACGCGACTCTTTAACTTCACGAAGTAGGGCACGCTGATCACGGGCCAACTTTCGGTTGGAGTCTGTCAATATCTTGATCCGTTCCTCCTTTACCCGCAAGGCATAGTCCACACACATTTCCGGTTCGGCCAAGCCATGTGATACCATAACTGCAAATTCCCGGTAGGAGCGGAACCCACACATACCACATCCAGAATCATTCGGCGCATCTTTTTTCCCTACAAGTGCCAAAATCCGTGCGATTTCCTCTTCAGGAGGCTCTTCCAGGCGCTGATCATCAGCGACAAAGGTACGATGGAGATTTACGAGTTGAAAATGTTCTATATCTTTCTGCCACTGGGTATAGTCAAAATCCTGAAGCAAACGACTTGCAAAATCGGTAATCATAGCCATACGGTAGAACTTCTCTCCCCTCTTCTGCATTCCAGGCCCCATAACACAACCTTCACAGAAAAACAGGTTAAGATGGTGCTTGATCTCTTCACCCTGTTTCTCAAACATCTCAATGGCTTCCATCACATCATTATGCCCATCGGCAGAGATCACATTCCCCGAGAGCAAACTCTCATCTATCGATCCGGCCTGAAGAATCCCATTGGAGATAGGATAGAGTGCTCCTTTATACCCCAGTGGCTCATCAAACTCCTCATACTCATAATTCTTCTCATCAATCCCATAACGCTTAAAGAGTTCTCGCAACTCCAAAAAGGTAATGTTGGCATCAATTGCCCGGGAGCCGTGATACTCCCCAATCTCATCTTTAGAGGCAATACAGGGACCAAAATAGACCACCTTCACATCCTTACCTTTATACTTCTCTCTCACCACACCAGCTGCGGCCACCGGAGGAGAAACCAAGGGAGCAATATTTCCCAACAGATCAGGATGGTACTTCTTAACCAGGTTCACCACCACGGGACAGTTGGCAAAGAGATAGTACTTCCCTTTAAAATTGCGGGTAAACTCAGCGTACCCCTTAGCAACCAAATCAACCCCAAAAGAGACATCCTGAACATGAGAAAACCCCAAAGCTTGTATCATCGCTACCAACTTTCGATAATCGGTAATATCGGTAAACTCAGCGGCAATACTAGGCCCCAACAGGGCAATCACATCCTCCTCTCCTTGCAAAAACTTATCAACCTCATCCACAGAGTTACGATAGGACACGGCTCCGGAATCACACACTACAAAGCAGCGGCCACAACCGATACAACGCTTTTCCAGAATCGAAGGTTTCGTCTTTCCCTCCTCAATTACAATAGCATTCACCGGACACGATCGCATACAATTATAACAGCGCACACATGCACTCTTATCGATACGAAACAATGATTCTTGTTCAATCTCAGGCATAACTTATTCTCCAAATATGGAATTCAATAATGGGATTACATTATCAGGCGTTACCTTCTCATACCGTTTTCCATCAATTTCTAAAAATGGTCCTCTGTCACATCCGCCCATACAGTGAGCCCCATGAAAAAAGACCTCTTCTTTGAGATCACGCTCCTCAATGTAATTCTGTACTACTCTAACCGTCATTTTATTTGATCTGCTGAAGCAAGAGCTTCCCAGACAAATAACAATTTCTTTTTTGTTCATTACAAACCCCTTTGAACTCACAAATATACCATAATTATTTAATTATTACAAGAACTATCTCTTCGCTGTTCATAAGCATCCAAAAGTTCATAAAAAACGACTCTATTCTTAAGCATAGCACCTAAGGGTTTTATCCCTTAGCGCTTGTTTTTAAGGTTCTGTATCTAAAATTGACAAAACAGAAGGGCTAAAACCAACGGCTAAACAGGCATACTAAGTTACCCAACTATCCCCTATTACAAAAACTTTCAGACGACAGTATTCTCTGTTCAAGAACAAGAAAACAGATCACTAACAGACAACAAGTTGATTATTTTTTATAGGTTTTAACCGCTTGATTCATCCAATAGCATTACACCCACATTATGGTTCTTAGAAGCCATTACCCCCCTATAAACTCACGAATTACGCTCCGCAATAGAGAGAGCCATATCCCGTCAATAACGGTCTATTGTTATTTTTTTCACAGAAGTTCTTGTTAGTATACATTTAAACGCTACCTTTACGCGGTTCTATGTAGAGTCTCTCCATAAAGTCGGAGTTTTGAGCGGCCTCTGTATAGAGAGTTCGAATTCAACGCTTGCAAAGGCTGAAAAAGGGGGCGTTTACTAAGGTAAATGACCATTGGGAAGAGACCATATAGAGCTGTTTGTCGTGATTGCTAAGAGAGAGCATGAAGACAAATTTCGCTTCTCTTGAAAAACATCAAAGAGGAGAAGAAAAAGATTGTATATGAAAGCGTAACAAAACCCTCATTTAACCCTAGGATCGCATGAACACATTACCCAACAAAACGGTAGAGAGGCTATGTAAATATCGGAGGGTATTATACAATCAGTTAACAGAGGGGAATACCCATATTTTTTCCCATGAACTTGCCAACCTTTTACATATCACGCCGGTACAAGTTCGCCGTGACATTATGCTTATCGGTTATTCCGGCACACTCCGCAAAGGGTATGATATCCGAAATCTCATCAACTTAATTGGCGACATCATGGACACGCCTTTCGGCCAAAATGCAGCCATTATTGGATTGGGAAATCTTGGGCGTGCAATCCTCTCCTACTTCAATGGCAAAAGAGCCAAACTCTCCATCACGGCTTCTTTCGATATTGACCCGGGAAAAACCGGTAAACGCTTTTCGGGAGTTCCTTGTTATTCCATTGACCAGTTGGAAGAGGTCATACCACAAAAACAGATTAAAATGGTCATTCTAACGCTCCCTGCGGAAGCGTGTTTACCTGTTGTCGATCGCTTAATAAAAGTCGGCATTAAGGGGATTATGAACTATACGCCCAAGTCGCTTCGTGTTCCTGAACAGATTCATCTGGAGGAGTATGACATGATCACCTCCTTGGAAAAGATCGCCTATTTTGTCAAACAAAATACCCAAGAGAGGTAACCCTCTAACGCTGGCATAACAATTGATACAATCCATCTCTTGTAATAAACAAAATAAAATGCATACCTTTGCCCTATCTGACGCGAGGATTATTTCTGAGCCAAGGATGTAACATTGAGATTCAACCCCAAAGGAGGCATTCTGATGGAAAAGAGAATTGGCACTATCATTATTCTTTTACGCGACATAGCGCAAGCTCATACGGTCAATAGGATTTTATCAAATTTCTCTTCCTTAATTATTGGTAGGCAAGGAGTTCCTTCTCGCACTCAAGATATAGGAATCATCTCTATCATTCTTGAAGCCACCACAGATGAGTTTGGAGCATTAAGTGGTCAACTGGGTCGAATAAGGGACATCCACGTTAAATCAGCGCTTTTCCCTGCGTCAGACATAAACTTTTAACCTATAACAAACACATAAGAAGATGCGCTTTAGACCGGAAAAATGTACCATTCCTGACAGAAGGATGCAACCATTTATTGATGCAGAGGAACTGTGGAACCATCTCCATAATGCCAAGGCTACCGATGAAAAAATTGCACAGATCATTGCAAAATCATTGGATAAGCAACGACTAACGTTGGCAGAAACTGCCATCCTCGTTAATGCCAACAAACCGGAACAGATTGAGATGATCAAAGAGGGGGCCAGGAAGCTCAAAGAGAAGGTTTACGGCAATCGTATTGTCCTTTTTGCTCCTCTCTACATTGGCAACCGCTGTACGAACAACTGTAAATACTGTGGTTTTCGCGTATCCAACAAAGAGGCCATCCGAAAAACCCTCTCCGACCAAGAGATTATTAAGGAGGTAGAGGCGTTGGAAGATAACGGACAAAAGAGGCTCATTTTGGTCTATGGAGAACATCCGGAATATAGCCCGGAATACATTGCCCATACAGTGAAAGTCACCTATGGGGTAAAAAAGAATAAGGGAGAGATTCGCCGCGTAAACATCAATGCTGCCCCTCTGGACATTGAAGGATTCAGAACAGTTAAAGATGCAGGCATTGGCACCTACCAAGTCTTCCAAGAGACTTACCACAAAGAGGCTTATGCCCGATATCACCTCGGCGGAAAGAAACGAGATTATGACTATCGGTTGACTTCCCTGGACAGGGCACAAGAGGCAGGCCTTGACGATGTGGGTATTGGTGCGCTCTTCGGTCTGTACGATTGGCGTTTTGAGGTGCTGGCGCTAGTTCGCCACACCGTCCACTTGGAAGCCTGTTATAACATAGGCCCCCACACCATCAGTTTTCCCCGCATCAAAGACGCCCAGAAACTAAACCTCACCAACGAGTATGAGGTAAGCGATGCTGATTTCACCAAACTGGTAGCCATCCTCCGCTTGGCAGTTCCCTACACCGGCCTCATTCTAACCGCCCGAGAGGATCCCGATATCCGACGTGAAGTCTTACAATTTGGTGTTTCCCAGATTGATGGCGGTACCAAAATCGAACTAGGCGAATACTCAAAGATACAAAATGAGCAACAGAACCTCAACCGAGAACAGTTCAAGATCTCTGATGACCGCTCTCTCAATGATGTGATTGATGAACTATTGGATCACAAATACCTTCCCTCCTTCTGCACGGCTTGTTATCGACTGGGTCGTACCGGAGAGCACTTTATGGAGTTCTCTGTACCAGGCTTTATCAAACGATATTGCACCCCCAATGCCATGCTCACATTGGCTGAATATATTTCGGATTATGCCGATGACACTGTAGCCGAAAAAGGGTGGAGACGCATTAACGAGGAGTTGGCACAACTGGAGCAAGGAACATATAAAGTCAACACCGAAGAGATCAAAAAACGAATAGAAAAAATCAAACAGGGAGAGAGAGACCTCTACTTCTAATCACACAATCACCTTTTATGGATAATTTACGAATTGTAGGCATCCTTATTAAGGATCGCATCAAAGAGGCGGGTAAAACCCAAACCATCCTATCGGAATATGGAGATATCATCCGTTCACGCATGGGCTACCACGAAGTGTCGGAAGCTGTCTGCTCAAGAATCGGCCTCCTCATACTCACCCTACAAGGGGAAGAGGAGGCACAAAAAACGATGATTGAAGCATTAACCCATATTGGAGGCATCGAAGTTAAGGAGATGACCTTCCCCATCTAATCTCATTGTCAACCCTATAAAAAGAAATTGGTTAATATGGAAACCATACAAATTCTTGGAATCTTTATCGGGAATCGCAAAAACGAGGCACAACAGGTGCAAAAACTCCTGACCAGCTACGGTTGTAGCATCCGAACCCGCATCGGGCTACACGATATCTCACCAGAAGCGTGTTGCGGATCCGGCGGTCTTCTCCTCATCGAGCTGGTGGGAAGCCAACAGGAGCGCGAGAACCTAATCCAGGCACTCCATGCCATAGCACATATCCAAGTCAAAGAGATGCTATTTAGTGTCTGTCCATAAGAACTTTAGAAGAACGATACTCCTCTGTGCATTGGAAGTCAGGTTTTCTCACTACCCTAACAACTAAACTCCAACGCCTATGTGGCAACTTCTGGCATTGATCTCCGCACTCGGCTCTGCTACGGCAGCAATCTTTGAGAAAAAGGCACTCCTAAAAAATGATGCACAAAGTTTCTCTTTGATGGTCTCGGCCATCACTGCTGTTTTCACCCTCCCCTTTCTATTTTTTGTCCATCTGCCGAGCCTTAGTTTTACAGCTATCGGACTATTATTCCTCAAATCTCTTCTGGGTGCAACGGCCTTTCTTTGGGTGATGAAGGGATTAAAAGAGAATGATATCAGCAATGCGCTTCCCCTGTTGGTTTTCACCCCTGCCATCGTGGCTCTCCTGGCATTCTTTTTATTGGATGAAAAAATCTCCCCCACGGAAATTGGGGGGATGACTCTTTTGCTGTTAGGCACCTATCTGCTTCAGTTGGAGAACAAAGAGTGGCTCTCCCCCTTCTATTTTCTTCGCCGCCACAGAAGCCAATGGTACCTTATTGGAGCCATCCTTCTCTTCTCAACCACCTCCATTCTCGACAAAACACTGCTGAAAGGGTATAAACTCCCACCGGAAGCCTTTTTACCCTTACAACAGCTCTTTTACACCCTGATTTTCCTCACGGTATTTATGTTACGAGGGAAGAAGGGTAAACCGCTCAGAAAACAATTTGGAGAAACGCAGAAATTACTCATTGCGGTGGCAATCCTCACCCTTCTCTATCGCTACTCGCACATCCTGGCCGTAAAAACCGGGGCGGTGGCTCTGGTATTATCCATCAAACGAACCTCCGTCTTCTTTGCCACACTCTTGGGCGGCCGCTATTTCCGGGAAAAGCACTTAGCCCGCAGAAGTCTGGCCACGTTGATCATGGTTGTGGGAGCCATCATCATTCTCCTTAGTTAGCGTCTGTCTATAAAGACCGAGTTTAACCTTTCACCACCCAAACGAGTTCAAAAAAATGACACTTAATCGTCTAATCCATAGACACAAACCACCTCTCCCGTACTTATATCAACCGTAAAATGAAAGGAAAAATAGGCAGACTTGGGGGCGACTCTCTTACCATATATGGTTGGAGAGATATCTTTTTTCTTAGCCACCAACTCTAAATCACAATGTTGCCTACCATCCGAGTAGAGGGAATAGGATACCTCCTTAATCTGAAACGCTATAAAATCGGCTGATTTTGAAACGATTAAAGAAGCTGCCTTTTCTTTATATGCTATTATAGAATCAATATCTATATCCTTTACCTTTAAGGGTTTAACTTTTAGTAAGTCCCCTTTAAGCGATGTTTCTGTTGTCACCACCTGGTTGGAGATATACATATAGATAAGCTGATGATCTTTATTCTGCAAACGAGCCACGTCAAACAAACACTGCGCATAATCATCTGCTGAAATAAGACTTAAAGAGACAAAATCTGTATCCTCTCCCCAATGCGATATCAGGAGTTTTTTAATTGCTGTAAGTCCCTCTTTGTTGCTCATCTCCAGTGTGGGTGAAGAAACGCCCCCACAAGCCGTTACCAGGACCAATAGGATGAGGTATAAAAAATAGTGCTGAAGTTTCATCTGTTTATAGTTTTATTCTTGGTATGTTATTTCACCCCGTTCGTCAACGATAAAGTTAAACTCGTAGTAAGTGGTTACAATATTTCTACCTTGTCTCGTACTACCCTCATCTTTTTTCGTAGCATTTACAGTAAATTTGGTTTCCATCTCTCCATTGGGTTGGCTGCCTTGCTCAATGCTATACAATTTAAAATCCTCGAACTCATCGCTATTTTCTTCTATAAAGAGAATCGCTTTAGTCAACAATTCTTGCACATTACCAAAGTCAAAATCACTTGCTTTTTTCAAACGATTAACCTTATTTGATGCCTTTTTTATACCATGAAAAGGCGACTTTTCAGGGTCTAACCACCCCGCTTGAAATTCGTAGTACGTGGCCACATACACCTTATCGTTCTCATAATAATACACATTTAAAGTCTCAAACTTATCACTCAAATGGTCGTCGGCCAGAATCGCGATATGCAACAGGTTATCATCAGGGAAATGGCTTGCTACTATCTCCATAACAGCTGACAGATCTTGGGAGTTGCTGATTTTTTGACTTTTAAATGATGAGCACGCCGTAAATAGAACGGCCATCATCCCCATTACACTTAAAACAAACACATTCTTTTTCATACGCTTAAACTATTTTGTACATGATTAAACCACATTTATCCTCTTTTAGACTTCTCTTTTCCATATATTTATATTCAATTTCAAATCATCTATGATGCGCAACTGTGCACACAGTGTTTCATAAAAGGCTACCACTTGTTCATTTTTAGTAATAGACTTGAACATAGACAGCTCGAAATTATTCGTTAAACTATTATCAATCAACGATATACGATTATTTCTAAAGGAAATCATCAGTTTATGCCTTTTGTCAGCTTTGGCCAAGTTTTTTATCCGTTCCATAAGCGACGAAGAGAGCACATACCGTGCTTCTACCTGGTCGGTGGCATATACCTCAAACATTTTCATAAACTCGGGGTCTTCCAAGCGTACTTTTTCTCCCAAATGGTTAAGATGACGACGGATATCACTTGAAGCGTAAAATTTGCCATCCACCTCTCTGGAGATCACATAGACCTCTCCTTTCAATGTTTTATGGAACTTGGCGATAAACACCTGCCCCGAAAACACCATATCTGGAGCTTCGTCTTCTCTCGTAAATTGACGCTCTCTTTGCACTTGCAAATCACATAACTGAAAAGGCACACCGCTATGTTTACCCATAATTTGGTCATTTCCGGTAAGATCATAATGCTTTTGCTCAAAAAAGCCCATCTCCAGAAATTCGGGCAAATCGATATGTCCGTGCATAATATACCGAAACTTAGGATTGATATATTGTACCAATTTATTGAAAACTTTGGTCTTGAATTGTGTATCAAAACTTTGTTCTACAGCCATGCCTTGGCGTGGACGCAACACCCCTACATGCATTATAAGGTAGAAGAGAACGGCGATACTTACAAAGCCAATGATCAGCGTTTGGGAATCCAGGTGAATGCTTCCTGAAGAGTGCATAAGATTGAAAATCAAATATCCTAAAGCAATCAAAATACCGGGCACTAACGCTTTATAGTAGATTGATTTTGACTTTTTTCTAGCGTTTTCAATGGCATCAATTTCTGCCGCCAATTCATTCTTCACAAAAGTTCGAAATTCTTGAATGGAATTCAATTTATCCGTTTCTGTAGAGGTGGTAGTCTCGCCATCATAGAGCTCGTACCAAGCCTTGCGCACTTCCGACCGCTCCACACCACTCAAATATGTTTTGACATCGGGTATATATGCCGATTGAATAGGCAACCTATAAATTTTGCGCTCTTGCGAAAAAACCACGCTTATAAACGTAATCGGACTCAACTTAAATTTGATCTTAGGCAAGGGGATCACAATCTTATAGACCCTATAATCAGCTATATCAGCCCCGATACAACCTTCCTCTATCTTGGCAATAAATGCCTCTATCTCTTTGGGGCGCTGAAATTGCTTCACAACATCATACACCCAATAGATAAGCAATGAAGTAAAAACAAGCGACACTATTAATTTATACGTACCGGCACCGGGATTTTGAGATGAATCAAAAAAACTAACCATGCCCTGAAAATAGGCTATGGACTGCGCAAAGGCCAAATAATAGATCAAAGCTACAACGACCATAATAGCCACTAGGGCCAAGGCATTACGCATTATTGTGAGCCTTATATCTCTTTTGTGCTCGGCATACAACTGCACTCTTAGGTCTTGTATGGAGATCATTTCTTCTTGTTAAAGAGTGCCGATACACCCACATTAAGTTCTCTCTCTTCCAAAGCATATTCTTCATGCAAAGCCTCAAAAACATCGCTATAAAATTCTTCAGCATTGCCATAAATCAACCTAATGATAAAAGAGCCGATCATACCCGTTTCTCTATCTAAAACCCGTAAAAAACCACTCAACTCTGCTCTCAGGATATGAAAAAGCCATTCCTCTTTACCAGCTTCTGTTTGATTAGCAGGGACATGCGTCAACTCTATACGTATACGATGATAAGCGTTTTTCTCAACAAATACATTGTCTTCCTTTTCACCGGACAACATTTGTTTGGCAACATTGCCTTTTTGTTTAAACACGACCTTATACTTCTCGCCTACTTTTTTCTTTAGGAAATCTGATACCCCCTCTACATCAGTCTTTTTGTAGCTTACATACTGTGTGATTTTTCTGTCTAATACGCCCATAATTTTATTGCTTTTATTGTGAATTACCACAAAGATATAGCGTCGATATCAGACAAAAAGAGAGAACGTAAAATTGAACAGGATGAATGCAAATTTCTGAAATATGATTGCAAATTCGGTTTTACAGACTACGAAACCATAAGGGGAATCTTCAACTCCACTAAAGTACCATGTGTATCGGTATGATTTTTTATCTCTAAACCGGCCTGCGTTTTTGAGTCGTTGGCCAACGTATGCAAATGTTCACGAATAATATCGATACCATGCGAAGTATTGGAGTTGGTTGGTTGCGGTTGCAACCCACATCCATTATCACTAATACGCACAAACAGATAGGTTAATTTATCCTCTATACGAATACGTATTTCACCTTTATAATCAATGTTGTTAAACCCGTGTACAATGGCGTTTTCTACAAAGGGTTGCAAAATAAGTGCAGGTAAATACATGTCATGCTTGGCAGCCTCTACCTCGGGACTGAGCTCTATTTTCAACTCAAAATTAGGCTTTCTTAATTTTTGCATCTCGACATAGGCTTTGATCATATCCAATTCTTTATCCAACGAAATACGTGCATTTCTACTCAAATCCAAGATCTGCCTAAGCAACAGGGAAAAAGAGCTTAAATACTTAATGGATCTATCGTTTTGATTGAGCCTGATAAGACTTTGTATAGAGGCCAAAGTATTAAAGATGAAATGGGGTTTAATCTGGGTTTGTAACAACCTTATTTTCATCATATTAGCCCTATTCTCAAAAAACAATTTACGCCTATCAGATTGCGACTTCATATAGCCTAAAAACGCCAACATGGTCAGTAATAACAACACACTTACGGTGATGATGAGGTTCCGCTTTTGCAAGCTGATTTCGTATGCTCTTTTCACCTTCGCCAACTCCTCCTCCTTTTGTTGCAGGTCGATGACAGAAGCCAATTCATTGATATTTTTCTTGGCCTCTCTATTATTGAATTTAGCTTGAAAATCCAGAAAGGTATCAAACGCCTTTTGTGTTTTAGCATATTCATTTCTACTCAAATGATAATCAACCAAATTGTTGAAGAATGACAGCGAGTCTTCCGCATTAAGGGAGCCTTTGTCCATAAATTTTTGAATAGCTAACAACTGTTTATCTGCAGCTTCATATTGCTTTTTTCTACTGTAAATGCTCAACAAATTAATCTCATCACCCACACCTTGATCTTTTACCTCTTGCGATAATTGTTGCATATAAAACAAAGCAGAATCAACTTGTCGAGTATTATAATAATATTCTGCTTTTAGATAATTAAGATTATCCATATCTATATCAGAGCTATCCTGTCCAACCATTTCCATGGCCTTGTTAATGTAGAAGTCCAACGAATCTTTATGGAGATTCTCTCTGGAGGAAAACATAAAGCATTTGGCCAAATAGAGGTTTGCCCCCTCTTGTTTGTTGGTATCCCCCAATGTATGATATTTATGAATAGCGGCATCCATAAACCTATTGGCAGAATTAACCTGATTAAGATATTTATTGGAGAAAGAGATGCGTATCAGCATCTTATCTGCTGTCAGGGGAAGCGTATGATATATATCATATTTCCTTAACAACTCCCCCGCTTTATTATAATAATAGAGCGATTGATATAACTGATTCTTTGTCTGCAATATAGAACCTAATAAGTAGTACGCAGAAATAAGTGTCGCATTGACCTCCCCGTTATTTTGCTGTAGCGTGGTCTTATAGGCTGTAGTTGCTGCCTCCAATTTGCCTTCCCAGTACAAAGAAATAGTACGACGAAGATTTATCTGTGCTTTGTGGCGATCGTCTAAAACCGATGAAACCGATAAACTATCCAAATAATCAAGAACACTTAACTGCTGATTCTCACATCTTTCTACACCTTTTTGAATATAACTTTGAAATTCATATTCAGACATTTTGTTTAAGTCAACATTCTCTGGCGATGAACAACCAGCTAAAAACACAAATAAAAGGAATACAAAATAGATTATTTTTCTCATTTGATTTATTTTTTTTCTTAGATTTCGACTACCCGCAATGGAGGTAAGAATTGGCGGGGGGACTTGGGGTCATATTCACCATTCCTACAAATTAGAGAGCTGTTCAATCACATTATCCTTGTGTCGCATAGATACGGGCACGACGGTGTTGTCATGCATAATAATCTCATGAGAATGTTTGTAACAATTCACGAAATTTTTGTTCACAATGTACGATTGATGTGTCTTTATAAATGTATCGTTGGGTAAGAGAGCAGCATATTCGCGCAGAGGCCTGCTGCTGGTTATTCTTTTATCATTTTCGAGGTAAAAAGTGGTGTAATTACCATCTCCTTTGCAAAAATATATCTGCCCTATCTCTATAAAAAAGATCTCGTGCATGGTGCGCACGACAATCTTTTTCAGCTCTTTTGGATCATCGTAATTTTGGAGTATCAGTTGGGTTTGCTCTTTGGTTAAGGCTTGTTTTTTCCTTTTGTCGAAAACGGCTAACACATTATACAATTCCTCTTCATTGACAGGCTTGAGCAAATAATCCATGGCACCAATCTTAATAGCACGTATGGCATACTCGTCATAAGCGGTAAGAAAGACAATCTCAAAATCTATAACGCCCAACTTCTCAACGATTTCGAAACTTTTTCCATCATCCAACTGTATATCCATCAACACCAAATCGAGGTCCAATACCGGTAATACTTGCAACGCCTTTGCCACAGAAGTACAAGCCCCTACCACTGATACATTTTCATATCTTTTCAAAAGCAATTTCAATTCTTCCTGAATATGCTTTTCGTCTTCTATTATGAATACTTTTATCATTTTTTTAACGGCTCCCCATTCATTTAGCCATACAAAATTAGGATAAAATAATAGATTTCAGGGAGGCACCTATTTAGAATCCGTCCATAGAGGCCGACTTCGGTCTTTCGACCTCCCCCCCCTATCGCCATGCTGTTGTGTGTCTCATTCTTTTTAGGCATAGGAAGGAGAGCTGTTTACGTGACCATTCAGCATTGTTATGTATGTTTAACAAAAAAGAAGCAGTATTAAGCATCTTTGAGTTGTCAAGATAGTTTGTAACTTTGGCGAAATGCCTTTAGGCACCATAAAAAAAATGATCAATTTTACACCCTTTAATCAAACCCATAAACGAGATGAAAATTAGCCTATTCGTTTTCGCACTAATCGTTGCAACATTTTCGTTTGCCCAAGAACCCCTAAGTTATCAAAAACCGCCCAAAGAGATCCTGGAATTGGTCGATGTACCACGGGCTCCATCGGTACGATTGGATGCCAAAGGAGAGTTTATGTGTTTACTCTATCGAGAGGCCTATCAATCTATTGAAGCCTTATCAGAGAGAGAGCTACGACTTGGAGGATTGCGAATCAACCCCAAAACAAACATTGGAAGCAGGGTCACCTACTACCACAACATCAAGATACAAAAGGTAGGGGAGAAAGAGGCCCAACAGGTCGAAGGATTACCCCCCCATGCCCGCTTATCCAATTTTAGCTGGTCGCCCGACCAAACCAAGATGGCCTTTACCCATACCGCAGCAGAGGGCGTAGAGCTATGGATAGTAGATATTCCAAACTTAACCGCCACTCGGCTTAGCGAAGCCTCAATCAATGCCAATATCGGCAGTTCTTACAAATGGTTTAAAGATAGTAAGTCCCTACTGGTAAAACTATTACCCAAAGATAGACATCCGCTGATTGATGCCTCAACCGTGGTACCCAAGGGACCTACCGTTACAGAGAGTACCGGAGAGAAGGCACAAAACAGAACCTACCAGGACCTGCTAAAGAACAGCAACGATGAGCAGAATTTTGAAACCCTGACCACCTCAGCGCTATACCAAATAGGCATTGATGGTCAAAAGCGCCCGTGGAAAGGAGCTGCCATGTACACCCACTTCTCCTTCTCCCCTGATGGCGAATATGTAATGGTCACAACCCTTGAGAGGCCCTTCTCCTACATCGTACCCTATTACCGATTCCCCAAGACGACAACAATGTATAAGAATAACGGCGAATTGGTCAAGGTGATCCAACAAACCCCTTTGGACGAAGTACGACCTAAAGGATTTATGGCTACCCGAAAAGGCAAAAGAGATTTTTCATGGCGGGAAGATCAACCAGCCACCCTGGTATGGGCTGTAGCACTTGATGAGGGAGACCCGGAAAAAGAGGTACCCTATCGGGATGAGATCTTCACGCTGGAAGCTCCATTTAATGGCGAGGGCACATCGCTGTTTAAAACCCCAAACCGCTACTCAGGAATCACCTGGGGAGATGATAAAGTGGCTCTTGTGGTAGATTATTGGTGGAATACCCGTAATGTAAAGACCTATCTCATCAACCCATCAAATCCCCAACAGGAAGCGGTAGTGCTTTTTGACCGGAATTACCAGGACCGGTATAGCGATCCGGGAAATTTTGTACGGAAAAGGAATCAATTTGGTCGGTATGTATTGGCACTCCATAGGCACAAAGCCTATCTTATGGGCGATGGGTATACCCCCGAAGGACAATTCCCATTTATTGATGAGATCAATCTAAAGACGAAGAAAACAAAACGTTTATATCAATCAAACTACACCGATAAACTGGAAAACCTCTACTATGCCATTGATATGGATAAGGGAAAGATCCTGGTACGAATAGAGTCTCCAACAACCTATCCCAACTACTACATTCGGAATTTGAAAAAAGGAAATGCATTGACGCAGATCACTTTCTTCGAGAACCCCTTTAAAAGTTTACAGAACGTACATAAAGAAGTGATTAAATATCAGCGAGAGGATGGAGTGGCGCTATCGGGAACACTCTACCTGCCGGTGGATTATGACCCAACAAAAAAGGAGAAGATGCCCATGATCATGTGGGCATACCCCACGGAATACAAGGATAAAAAGAGTGCCGGACAGACCACCTCTAACCCCAACGAGTTCATCTACCCCTTTTATGGTTCCATGGTTTATTGGGTTACCCGCGGCTATGTGGTATTGGATGATGCCTCCTTCCCCATTGTGGGAGAGGGAGAGGAAGAGCCCAACGATAGCTTCATAAAGCAGTTGGTAGCCAATGCCCGGGCAGCCATTGATGCAGTGGATGCACTGGGGTATATTGACCGCAACAGGGTGGCGGTAGGCGGGCACTCCTACGGTGCCTTTATGACAGCCAACCTGCTTTCACACTCCGACCTCTTTGCAGCGGGAATTGCCCGAAGTGGGGCCTACAACCGAACGCTGACCCCTTTTGGCTTCCAAAGCGAAGAGCGCAACTATTGGGAGGCGCCCGAAATTTACAACACCATGTCACCCTTTATGCATGCGGATAAAATGAACACCCCCCTACTCTTGATCCACGGAAGTGATGACAACAACTCCGGAACCTATCCCCTGCAGAGTGAGCGCTATTTCAATGCACTAAAAGGATTGGGTGCTCCGGCACGTCTGGTCATGCTTCCCAAAGAGAGCCATGGGTACCGCGCCAAAGAATCCATCTTACACCTGCTCTGGGAGCAAGACCAGTGGTTGGAGAAGTACGTAAAAAATAGAGACCTTAAACAAGAGAAGTAATCCCCCCTCGTTGAAGCTTTAATGAACATTCACAGAAGATGAAATGCCCATAGCTATAAATAGAGTCCGTCTATAAAGTCTGACTGCTTCGTTATGCTTGTTTCCAGAGGGTCATTTACTTTGGTAAACTCACCTATTTCGGCCTTCGCAAGCCTCGAATCCAACCGTTCTGGACAGCCTCTTCTCAAAACGCTGACTTTATGGACAGGCACTACATAGACACACATTGAAAGGCTAACACCTTCTCAATTTGACACCGATGTGATGATGGATAAACCTGCAGATAAAATGGTAACGGGTTACCCTTTCACCATCCTTTGGGGATAACGCCCTTGTGCTGTCAGCACTTTCTTCCCCTGATCAGAAAATTCCGGAAAAGAGAGAGAGGCCATCTGATGTTTCGGACAGCCTCTCTTTTTGTCAGAGCCGATATCACATCGGACTCTATTTTTTATAGGTTCTCATAAATACTAGTTGAAGATATACCTTACCCCAATTTGACCTTGCCAACGAGAACTTGATAAACCACTATCATCAATATTGAAGATGTCGTCGCGGCTTTCAGGACCTGTATATTGGAAAGTGGGCGTAGTACCATCGGCATCCATTCCCTCGAAATCAACCAGTCGATAGGAGTTATAAGCCACATAGTAACGGCGTCCCCAGTTTTTATTCAACAGGTTGGTAAAGTTGAAGATATCAAGGGTAAGTTGAAGATCGTGCTTTTTACCACCGGCCTTGATATAGAAGTCCTGAACAAAACGGAAATCAAGGATATGGGTAAAGGGAGCACGGGCACCATTTCTCTCAGCGTATTTACCGCGATTCTCGGCAAGGTAAGAGTCACTCTCAATAAAGCTGTTGAGGGCTTCCCACTGCTGAGCAGCCGTTGCATCCTCAGAATCAACAAGCACAATATCATCAGCGGTTTCGGGAATAAAGATCAGGTTTCCTGAGTTTTCACCTTCACCGTTGAGGTTTCCACGGTCATTGTAGACATAGCTAAAGCGTGAACCGGACTGGCCGTTATAAACAAGGCTAAATGTAGAAGCCATGTGGCCTGCATAATCGATACGATAAGAGAGGAATGCAAGAACACGATGTCCAAGATCAAAATCGGAATAGCTAAGATCCAGGTTATTCAGACCATTTACAGTCTCCATGTATCTCCACTGAGACGAGTTCTGAGAAGAGGTTCCGTCATTGAGCACCATGGAACGACCATAGGTATAAGCCACGTTGGCTGTAAAGCCATTGTCAAAAGGCTTCTGGAGTTGAGCAGTCAGGTTATAAGCATAGCCCTCATTGGTGTTAGTTCCATACATTACACGAGTGAGACGGTCATCCAACTTCTCGTCGCTGTAATAGGGACGATTATCTTTCCCGGTCAACAGAAACTCCTCATTGGGAGCAATGTTTAGGTTATAGTAATTTACGTTATTCAGGGTCTTAGTATAGAGCAATTCAAGAGTACCGATCATGTTCCAAGGAAGCTTTTGGTCGATGGCAAAGTTAGATCGCCACACCTGGGGGAATTTGAAATCGGAAGCAAAGACGTCAATCTGTCCGCTTGGCACAGGATCATCTTGACCGAAGTGAGCATTATCGTATTGAGCCTCAACATCCGGTGAAAAGATAATATCCTGCCCCCACTTTGACTTGTAATAGACCCCACCAATAGTGAAGCCATTGTTGGTATAGGCACCACCGGGCCATACGAGAGGCAGACGAGAGGTGAAGATACCAGTACCTCCACGGAGTTGAGTACTTTGGTCTCCATCCACATCCCAGTTAAAACCTAAACGGGGGTTCACCATCAGCTGAGCTGTCGGCATCTTTCCAAACTGGAGATTTTCGAGATCCACACGGTCATCGTTACCCCATGCAGCCTTGATGGTTTCAAACGTACTCTCTTCCAACTGTTTTGCCTGATCGTCATTCAACGATTTTTCAGGGAACATGGGCACATCCAAACGCAAACCGGCGGTTACCTTAAAATTATCGTTAATCTGCCATTCATCCTGGCCATAAACACCCACTTGCATAGTGGAGAACTCGGCAGCAGCAGCAGAACCATCGCCAATCACATTATCTACTAAGGAGTATCCTCTCTCATACTGAATAGCTGATGCTTTGTTCAGAAAATCATCTATACTGGCAAAACGGTACTCCCCGAAGTTCTTACGCATGAAGAGGTTGTAAACCGACTGATACTCGAAATTAGCTCCTACGGTTATCGTATGAGAACCGAGATAGAGCGACAGGTTATCAGTAAGATTGAAGATATCCTGTCTCAACTCATTGGCCGTAGAATAGGGTTCAGAACCAAAAAAGATGGTTCCACCTCCATCATAAATCCGTACAGAGGGGAAGGGGTCTCCAAGAGGATCCCTATCATCACGGACAGCGGTGAAGCTGAGAGCCAGGTTATTGGATTTATTATCCCAGTTGCTCTTCAACTCTATGGCCGAAGTATTGGTCGTACTGGGGAAGAACACCCCATTATTGTAGTACTTAAGACTACGATTGCTGGAACGGCTTGGATTAAAGGCACTGTTCTTCGTATAGCTATGACGAGCCATCAACTTATGCACCTTGTTAATATTCCAGTCAACACGACAGAAGAATTTATTACCCTCCAGTTCTCTCGTATTATTCTCAAAGCCTCCCATATCGTAATTATACTCATTCTTCACAAAGTTCTCCAGTTCGGTGATCTTAGCGCGGTCTGAATTCCCTTGATAGTTAGCAAAATCGAAGGGACTGGGGGTTTGGTCACGTTGGATTTCTGCATTCAGGAAGAAGAACAATTTATTCTTCACCAAGGGGCCTCCCACACTCACACCGTAGGTGTTGGTGTTAAATTCGGGCAGTTTTTCTCTCTCTACCTGCTCCCCTTCTTCTTCGTCTACGGGAGTCAGACCCGCCAGACTTTCATTACGGAAAAGATAGTAAGCAGTCCCTTTGAAGCTGTTGGTACCAGCCTTGGTCACGGCGTTGATTCCCCCGCCGGCAAAACCATTATAGCGCACATCGTAAGGAGCAAGGACAATTTGGAGCTGGTCAATCACATCAATGGAGAAAGGTGTACCACCGGTCTGTCCTCCATTTTGACCGTTAGCGGCCAAACCAAAGGCGTCGTTGTTTACGGTACCATCCACCATGATGCTGTTGTAGCGGTTGTTCATCCCCGCAATGGAGAGGGCACCGGCATCGTTTCTGCTTGCCTGGGGAGTCATCCGGGCAAAGTCAAAGATATCACGGTTGATGGAGGGGAGTTTGGAGATCTCCCGGGCATTCACCACTTGCTCTGCACCGGTACGGTTACCGTCAATGATTCCGCCGGATTTACCAACGACCTCAACCACATCAAGTTGAGCTGCCTTTTCCGCAAGTACGACATTTTGCTTTTTCATTTGACCCAATTTCAAATAGAGATCTTGAGTTTGATACTCCTGGTATCCCACAAAAGTCACCTTGAGGGTATAGGGTCCCCCAACATTCATGTTCTGGATACGATAGAAACCATTATCGTCAGTAATAGTTCCATACTGTGTTCCGGTAGGTTCATGGATCGCCACCACGGTAGCACCGGGAAGGGATCCATCCGATCCTGTTACACGACCATTCATTCCGGAAGTGGTCATCTGTGCAAATGACCCGATCGAAAGCATCATTAAAGCCACGATCGTTACGAAAACTTTGTTAAAATTTCTCATAAGCATTAGTTAGTTGGTATAGATTATTAAAAGTGATTCATACGACATCCCACAAAAAGACTTTAAAGATAGAAACATTCCCCAAATTAACTACCGCTTAAGCACAAAAGTTATTATCAAGTAAAATATTATCTATCAATAAATTAAATAAAGTTGTTAACTTTATTCTCCTTCTTATTCCCTCTCTTCTTTTGCAACCGTCACGATTACTCTCCCGAAGAAAGCCGGCACGAAGGTACAATGAAGAGCAACGGAAACACGCTTCAACAAGTTAAGTTTTTATGAATTATAACGGCCTTCGGATGCGCCTCAACTCATGCGTATAGGTTGTCCCGCTTAGGATACCATGGGCATCCAATGGATCGATTTTCACCTTTTCTGAGCAGTGAATAACCGCTCCCTTTTTCAGCACAATCCCCACATGGGAGGGTTTCTCATCTTTTTTTCCGAAGAAAACCAGGTCGCCCGGCAGGACCTCCTCCAGATGGTGCACCTCCACACCCACGGCCGCTTGTTGCCAGGCATCCCGGGGAAGTTCCCGGCCAAACACGCGATAAACCACCTGTACAAATCCGCTGCAATCCATGCCCCACTCGGTTTTCCCGCCCCACAAATAGGGCACATTCAGAAAACGTTGGGCAAACGCCACCAACTGATCCCGGGAATGGGCTCCGTCCCGGAGTAAGAAGTCCCCCGACAAGCGCCATTGATGCCCCAACAGGGAGAAGAGGCCATCCGTGCAGTTATGGAGACGAGCCCCTATGGGGAGGCTTATGGGGCTGAGAGAAGCATCCACACAAAAGGCCGTGGCATGACCGGAGGTATGTGCCGTACAGCAGCGCAAAATAACGTCAGGATCCTCCTCCCCCACCTCCAGGACATGTGCCTTCATCACATATCCTTGGTAATGGTCGGGAAAGGAAACTACCTTCATCCACTCCCCCTCCATCGTCTTCATCGCAACAACTTCGCCAAACAAGAGTTGGTTCACCATCTCCGAGCGATGGTCGGGCATTGCTCGTTGTGCAGCGGCTCCGACCATAATTATTCCATATCTCATCTGTTTATATCTTGTAGCCTTGGGGGTTTAACGGTTAGCCTTTGGCTTGGTTAAACGGCAAAGTTCGTAAAAATTGTCGTTCAACCTCCAACTTCGGTCTTCCGACGCGATCATGTGGTGTCTCTTTTTACCGTCATAAGAGTTTTATCTGCCTACTTTTTTAGTGGTTCATCATTATGGGGTGCATACTACATAGAGTCCGTCTATAAAGTCCGACTTCTTCGTTACGCTTCTCTTCCAAATGGTCATTTACCCCAGTAAACTCCCCTATTTCAGCCTTCGCAAGCCTCGAATTCGAACTTTCTAGACAGCCTCTTCTCAAAACGCTGACTTTATGGACAGACACTAAATAGTGAAATGCCGAATTTGTATTGGGAGATTGGTAAAAGGTATTTCCAAAAAATTAACAATTGCAAGATGGGGAACAAAGGTTGTTGACAATGTATCCAAAGAATTACAACAAACTTTCCCCGATATAGAGGGATTTTCCAGACGTAATTTATTATGGTTCAAGATAACTTTAGAGATTAATTATCTTTGTAAGTTATTTTGTATCAATGAAAAACAAGTATATAAAAAACACGCATATTTCAGAACGTAAAAC
>PDRJ01000053.1 GCA_002748065.1 Bacteroidota bacterium | reverse complement strand
CGCTGATGGTTTTATGGAGCTCTCTTCAGAAGATGCGATGGAGTTGGGAACCCGAAGTGATATGCATCTAGGTGCTGATGGTATGATGAGTTTCTATTCACTGAATAAGATGAGTTTGTCCACTGAAAGTGATATGGCATTGAGCACAGGAGGAAATCTGCTCCAGACGGCTTCCGACTTAATGACTCTCTACTCGCAGGATAAGATGACCTTGAAGACCGATAGCGATATGGACTTGATCATAGCGGGATCGCTCAATATTGAGATGGGGGAAGACCTCGACTGGCATACAGATGGTAATATGACCCTTTCTGCTTCCGGAACCATGGATCTTCGCTCTGATCACCCGATGACCCTGTGGACGGCTAGCGATATGACCTTGCATTCAGATGAAAATGTGCTGCAAACCGCTTCCGGTTTGATGAATCTCCATTCAGGTGATAAGATGACCCTGAAGACGGATAGCGATATGACGTTGCATGCAAAAAGAAATCTGCTCCAGACGGCTTCCACCGGCTTAATGAACCTCTACGCTAAGGACAAGATGACCCTGAAGACGGATAGCGATATGACGTTGTATGCAGAAAGAAATCTGCTCCAGACGGCTTCCACCGGAGCCATGAAATTTTTTGCGATGAAAGGCCTTTCTCTGAGGACCAACAGTGAACTCTATATGGGATCATCAGATGAGATATATCTTCGTTCCCGGGAAAATATGAAGCTGGTCTCACTTCACCACCTTAATCTTACTGCAAGTAGCGATATTCGTTTCCATGCGCTGAAGGATATGGCATTTACTGCCGATGGACCTGCTGGTATAAGCCTTTCTGCGACAAATGCTTCGCTGCGTCTCACTTCTTCTAACAGGGATATAACTTTGAATAGCGGCGAGTCTATTGAACTTACTGCTGGTCAAGATTTTCTACTTGAAACGGACGGTGAGATTAATCTTCTTCCGCAGGTTGCTTCTGATGTGAATATCGGAATTACCGGAGCCAGTGTGAATATCCTCGGTTCTCTTACCGTTTCCGAATCCTTTGTGATCAACAGCACCGTTGCTTCCTCCGGAACCCACACTGGTGCGTTGGTGGTTGCTGGTGGTGTAGGCATTGGCAAACAACTCTATGTGGCTTCCGATGTAAGTGTTGGAAGAGACCTTACTGTAACTGGCAGTGCAGATGTGAATACCTTGTCTGTAACGAATGCTGCCGTGGTGGATGGTCGTCTTACTGCCAATGCTGGTCTCTTCTCTGCTAGCGATGTTACCCTTGGTACAGACCAGATGATTATCTTTGAACCTGCAGGTACTAGTGCTTCTACTGGTCGCCCCGTTAAATGGAGAATCAGAGTGGCCGCAAATGCACACTTGATATTTGAGTCCGCCTCTGATGCAGGTTACACTGATTGGAAAGAGGCCTCTAATATGGTTCCTGCTAATTAATCCATTGGGTCTTTTCAAGAAGACGTAATAAATATGAAAACGTACCCTCGCTTTGCGGGGGTACGTTTTTTTTTTAATGTGATAATGTGGTAATGTGGTAATGTGATAATGAAGACGGAAGACCGAAGTCGGAAGTCGGAAGACCGAAGATGGAAGACGGAAGACCGAAGTCGGGAGAGGGAAGTTGAGTGATAACTTTTTGTGAACGTTCGAATTCGAGGCTTGCGAAGGCTGAAATAGGGGAGTTTACTAGGGTAAATGCGATGTGTTGAGCAATGCCGAAATAACCCTTTGGAAGACAAGCGTAACAAAGAAGTCGGACTTTATAGGCAGACTCTAAATAAGGCACTTATTCCCGTGGCAACGCCTTTGTAACAGTCCCATAGCAAGCACCTCCAAAGAGCTCCGTAGGAGCGAAACCTTTGTAACAGGGATAGCCACCCCCTCCCCAAAACCCCGTAGGGGTGACACCTTTTTTCAATTAGGAATTAGTAATTTTTTTAATGTGGTAATGTGACAATGCGGCGATATGGTAATGAAGTCGGAAGTCGGGAGACGGAAGTCAGGAGACGGAAGACCGAAGACCGAAGTCGGAAGTCCGAAGATGGAAGACCGAAGTCGGAAGACGGGAGACGGGAGTTGAGTGATAACTTTTTGTGAAGGTTGGCATTAACCCAAGCCAAAGGCTAATAACTAAAAGCCAACAGCCGATAAGCTTCGGAATTACCAGTAGCCCATTTACTTTCCGTGGGTGATCATCAGAAGGGATAGTTCGTAGAGGATGCGTGCTCCCACGTTGGCGTCCCAGTCGCCTTGTTTTCCCGGAGCCACCTCGGAGAGGTCAAATCCAACAACCTGCTTCCCCTTTTCTGCCATCTTATGCAGCAGGTGTATTGCCTGGTTGTATTGCAGTCCTCCCGGTACGGGGGTTCCTGTGTTGGGGCATAGAGCGGGGTCGAGCCCATCAATGTCGAAAGAGATATAGACCTTCTGAGGAAGCGCCTCTACAATTTCTTCGCTGAGGGTATTCCAGGATTCGCCGTCGTATTGGCGTCTACTTAGCGCATAGTCGGTGAAGGTGGTAATTCGTTTATCGCTCTGAATCCGTTGTTGCTCTTCCTGGCACAGGTCGCGGATGCCCACTTGAACGAGCCTG
Organism: Bacteroidota bacterium; assembly: GCA_002748065.1. Classification (GTDB taxonomy): domain Bacteria; phylum Bacteroidota; class Bacteroidia; order Bacteroidales; family BM520; genus BM520. Next base: position 10,592 of record PDRJ01000053.1, on the reverse strand, counting down.
GAGACCCCCCTCTCCCGAAGGAGGTTGTCCATGATGGAGGCGTGGCTGTATTTCAACCCCATGTAAGCTTTTCGAAGGTCGGCATGGGCATCAATTTGGAGGATACCAAAGGAGTGGTGCTTCTCTTGTAATGCTTTGACCAGCCCCAGGGGAACGCTATGCTCACCTCCGACCATTCCCACCATTTTCCCTTTGCGTATCCATGTGAGGGCATTTTCATACACATGGTTGTTGAGGTATTGGGAACCCCTGTTGACGATGCGCATTAGGCGTAGCAGTTCGTGGTTTTGGGGGCTCACTCCTTTTTCCAGTTGCTCTGCTACCTCTTTGGCGAAGGGGCGGAAGTAGTGGTTGCGTTGGATCACTTCGGCGCTTGGGGGAAGGGTGGCGATGCGGCTCTCCCAGGCGCTCTCCACACGGGCGTTGTGGAAGTCCATCTGCAGGGAGGCCTCAATGATGGCCATGGGCCCTTTGGCGGCTCCGGAGTGATAGGAGGTGGTTACATCCCAAGGGTAACTTAACAGGACAAGATCGGCCTCTTCAGGGGTTACCGGGAAGCCAAAGTAGTTGCCATTGGCCACCGCTACACCATTGGGATTGTAGGGGGAATTATTCATGGAGAAGTTGCTTTACATAAGTGGGTAGGGCAAAGGCGGCTCGGTGAATAGCGCTGTTATAGTACCGAAGGTGGTGTTGTTGGGCGAAGGTGTCGATCTGTGCGGGGTCGGTGTTGAGCAGATCCATGGGACGTTGGGTCGCAATCTGGAAAGCCCATATACCCGTGGGGTAGGTGGGGGCGTTAAAGAGCATGGTATGCACCTGCTCTCTCCCAAAAATTGCCTTGAAAAGGTGGTTGATCTCCACAAAGGTCTCCCGGTGAAATTGGGGTGACTCTCCTTGTACCACGAGAATCCCTTTCTCATTGAGGATGCGTTTGCAGTGCTCGTAGAAGGTTTTGTTAAAGAGCCCTTCGCCGGGTCCTACCGGGTCGGTGGAGTCCACAAAGATAGCATCAAAGGTGTTCTCTTTTGCTTCGTGTACGTAATGAATGCCATCCATGATGTGCAGCTCCAGACGGGGATCGTTGAAAGCAGAAGAGATCGCCGGGAAGTGGAGCCTGGAGGCCTCTACCACATTGGGGTCAATTTCAATCATCACCACCTTCTCTACGTTGGGATGCCTGAGTACTTCACGTACCGTACCTCCATCGCCTCCGCCAATTACCAATGCTTTTTTGATTGCTCCATGGGAGAGCATGGCCGGATGAGCGATCATTTCATGGTAGTGGAACTCGTCTCTTTCCGTAGTCATCACCATATTGTCAATGATGAGTGCTTTGCCATAGGCGTAGGAGTTGATAACACGGGTATGCTGAAAGTCGCTGCGTTTGTCATAGAGGTTTTCCCCGGTATGCCGTAGGGAGAAAGCTTGGTTTTCATCTTTGTCGGTGAGCCATACGTTGCGTTTATGGGTCTCCTTTTTCAAGTGCTCTCTCGCCTCTTCCCGCATCACCTTCAGGTCAAAATCCACTCGTTTCAGGAGGTTGAGGCTTCCCCGTTTCATCTCCAGTGCCGAGTAGTTTTTAGCGCCAAAGACCTGCTTAAGGTGGTCAAAGGAGATCCAGGGGTCAACCCCGTCACCGCAAGTAAAGAGGTCTACGGCTGCATACTGATACTCGGGCCAGGTATGGATGGCTAAATGGCTCTCCTGGATCACCACGACCCCGGAGACGCCATAGGGCGAGAAGTGATGAAACGTGGAGTTAATGATGGTGGCGCCCGCTCGGGCCGCTGCGGCATTCATGCCCTCTTCAATCACCATTACATCGTTCATGATTTCCGGGGTACATCCCAGGAATTCCACAAGAATATGTCTTCCTAAAGCACTCATAATATAGATCGTTTGGGGGCAAAGTTACAATTATGTTTTGTTAATTGATGCCATATTGCATCTTGTGACGGTAATTTTTGACCTTCAGCTGCTTCCCTCTTCTGCTGCTCTCTCCCTAATGGGGGGGGATCATGCTGCGTACGGAGGGGGGCATGCCTCCCCTCTACCGTTGGTTTAATGGCATTCCTTCACGTTAATTTTGTAGAATCGGGAGTTATAGGCGGGGGGGAGCCAATCTACCGCCAAGCCGATGGCGTAGTAATAGGTTCCCTCTTTGGGGGGCATGGTTAATGAAATGGAGAGGGTGTGTTGCTCCTGAGGGGAGAGCGTGAATGTTTCCGTGGAGAGGTAACTCTCCTTGCCCTGTTTCATGGTATGGTCAAACATCGTGGCGACGACCCAGATGGGTTTTTCTCCCTGTTGCGTAATGGTGGTGGGATAGGGATAGGGATTGGTGAACGTGAGTTGTAGTGTCGCCTGTTCGTTGGGTTCGTAGGTTGTTTTCCTGTTGTGAACGGCAATACGGATCTTGTTCATGGTCTTGAAATCCGGAATAGTGGTATAGTATGCGTAGTCGTTCCAACGGGTTTTAAAACTATCAATGGTTGCCTTTTGGATGTAGGGAAGGCTGAAGATATCGTTATTGGGCATAAAGAAGACCTCCTGGCCTTGCAATCGTTCTTCATGATCCCATAGGTCGTATTGGTTTCTTCTGTAGCGCACCGAGTTGAAGGTATGTGCAAAACGGTGGGTGAGGAAACTGAATTTGGCCGCTCTCTGATAGGAGTTCATAAAGACCACCGGTTTATCTCCAGCGTGTTGTTCAATTTGAGCTGCCCACTCTTCCCATCCATAGAGTTCATCACTTTTGGGGAAATCTTTCGATACCTCATAAACCATGAGCACCCGGAGTGTCGTAAGAAGAATAAGGGTGGGAATGGCGAGGATTTTAACGGTTTTCCATAACTTCGGTCTGTTTTCCAATCCGTGATAAGAAAGGTATGCTATGGGGGTGATGAGACAGAGGGTCCAGTTGGCTTCGATATGCATTCGGAAGGAGGCTACCAAAAAGAAGAGGAGAGTGCCCCAAAGGTTGAATCGCAGAATACGTATGAAGGGATCTTTTCTTTTGGGAAGTGAGGCTGCGATAAGCATGGGAATGGTTGCTAGCCCACCCAAAATGAGTAGCTGGCCTCCCAGATAGTCTGCAATGAAGAGGGGGGACCACGTTTTAACCCTTCCCCTTAGGTGATAGCCCAGGGTGACAAAGTCGTGTTGGTATTGCCAAAGGATGTGTGGAAGGAAAAGGAGAAGAGATCCGGCAACGGTAAGGTAAAAGGTTTTCCTTTTGAAGAAGTCGGGGAAGGCTATCAGGGTGAAAAAGATCAAGAGGATTCCATGGTATTTGGCATAGAGCATTCCCGTGATGGGAAGGGTTAGCAGAAGGGCATTTTTTAGGTTGTCCTCGAAGAGGTATCGTTTCAGCAAAAGAAAAAATAGTACGGAAAAGAGGACCAACGGGGTATCCGGAGCGGCGAAAAAGGAGGCGGCGTGGACGAAAGGCATGGAGACCAGCAGCAGGATCAGTCGTTTGACCTGAGTTTTTCCGGAGGGTTTTATGAGGGAGAAGAGAGCAATGAGGCTCAGTAACCCGGTGAGGACAAAGTTAAACCGAACTCCCAGACTCCCGGAAAGGAGGTGTAACCAGGGGTGCATGAGCCATCCGGCCATGGGCGGATGATCGAAATATCCCGTATCGGGGTAGAGGGCATACATCCGATAGTAGGCTTCGTCGTTGAGTAATCCCGTTTTAGAGGCTTGCCACAGAGCCACTATTCCCCACACTAACATAAAAAGAGTGAGTGTGTTGCCTGCCCTTTTACTTCCGGTAATCTTCATCCCTATGAATCTTTTTGGGTTAATTTGAATACTCCCCAAATGTAGTTATTTCATGCCATGGATTCAAGATTTTGTTTTTTTGTGCGAAAAGTCATTCAATTGTTTGTACCTTTGATCATTGCTCTTTGGGAGAAGAGTGTAGCAGCAGGAAAGCTAAGATGGTGATGGCAAGGTGTGGGGGATATCTGATGGGGCATTTAATTGGATCAAAAGGGAATGTTTATGAGATTACCGGAGATTGTTCATGGTGATGCGTGGCTTCAGCCTTACGCAGAGAAGATTGTGGAGCGTTTGAAGCGAGCGAGTGCCAAAGAACGGTTATTGTTGAAAGTAGAGGGTGTAGCCTCTTTAGCAGACCTCTCGCAGATGCATAGGGTATATGGTTTACACAAGGAGCCTGAGGGTTGGGTATTGCGTGAGTGGGCCCCCAATGCCACGGCGATCTATCTCATTGGAACCTGTAACGGATGGCAGAAGCAAGAGGCGTATGCTTTCCGTCGTCAGGATGACCATTGGGTGTTACAACTCCCCTCGGATCGGTTGCATCACGGGGACTTGTATCGTCTGTTGATGGAGTGGGAAGGAGGCTCTGGTGAGCGTATGCCCGCGTGGTGTCGTCGTGCGGTACAGGATGAGGAGACCAAGATATTTAGTGCGCAGGTGTGGATGCCGAAAACGCCCTATCACTGGAAATATCGGGAGGCTCAAAGGGAATCATCCTCTCCCCTTATCTATGAGGCTCATGTGGGAATGGCCCAGGAGGAGGGGAAGGTGGGAAGCTATACGGAGTTTCGGGAGAAGGTATTGCCCCGCATCATTGCAGGGGGGTATAATACGCTACAATTGATGGCTATCCAGGAGCACCCCTATTATGGCTCTTTTGGCTATCATGTATCCAACTTTTTTGCCCCCTCTTCCCGTTTTGGAACCCCGGAAGAGTTGAAGGCTCTCGTAGATGCAGCCCATGCTGAGGGGATGCGAGTGATCATGGACATCGTGCATTCCCATGCGGTGAAGAATGAGACGGAGGGGCTTTCCCGTTATGACGGTACCGATTATCAGTTTTTTCATGAAGGAGCGCGAGGAGAGCATCCGGCATGGGACTCTCGCTGTTTTGATTATGGCAAAAGACAGGTGTTGCAATTTCTACTCTCCAACTGTCGCTATTGGTTGGAGGAGTTCGACTTTGACGGTTTCCGTTTTGATGGGGTTACCAGCATGATCTACCTGGATCATGGGCTGGAACGTGATTTTGGTGACTACGCAGCCTATTTTGATCAAGGGCAGGATGAGGATGCGCTTACCTACCTGATCTTAGCCAATAAGATGATCCATGAATTTAAGCCCGGAGCCCTCACGGTAGCGGAGGAGATGAGCGGCATGCCTGGAATGGCGGCCCCTATTCATAAGGGTGGTTTCGGATTTGATTATCGCCTTGCCATGGGAACGCCGGACTACTGGATCAAGGTCATAAAAGAGAGAGCTGATGAAGCGTGGGATGTGGAGGAGATGTTCTATGAGTTAACCCGTCGCCGGAGTGATGAGCAGACCATTGGATACTGTGAGTCGCATGACCAGGCCCTGGTAGGGGACAAAACGCTTATTTTCCGTCTTATTGACGCTGCCATGTATACGGGGATGGCGGTGGTGAACGAGGATATGGCGGTGGATCGAGGGATAGCGCTTCATAAGATGATTCGCCTGTTGACCATGGCTACGGCAGGACATGGCTACCTTACCTTTATGGGGAATGAGTTTGGCCATCCCGAGTGGATTGATTTTCCTCGTGAGGGGAATGATTGGTCGTATCATTACGCCCGTCGCCAGTGGAGCCTGGTGGATAACCCCTCTTTGAGGTATCGCTTTCTAGGAGACTTTGATAGGGATATGGTGGCGCTGCTTCGGGGGGCAAGGCTTTTTGAGGATCCCTGGCCCTATTTGCTTTACAAGAATCATGACGATCAGGTGTTAGCTTTTCGTCGCAATGGCCTGTTGTTTGTTTTTAACTTTAACCCCTCTCGTTCGTTCTCCGACTATAAGATAGATGCCGATCCGGGAGCGTACGAGGTGTTGCTCTCCTCCGATTTTGACGGTTATGGGGGATTTAATAGGGTGGATACCTCGTTGACCTATTTCACCATGAAGGATGGGCGGGAGTATTATGATCCGCATGTGTTAACACTGTATCTCCCCAGTCGGGTGGCCCTGGTGTTGCAACGGCGCCGTTAATGGGCTTTTCGCAAGAAGAGAGAAAGAGAGAGGCTGCTCTTTAAGCGAGCAACCTCCTCTTCACGTAAAGACAGAAACCGTAAGAATATTACGAAAGGTGTTTTCGGACAATGCTTGAGATCAGCTTGTTGTCGGCGACACCCTGCATGGCTTTCGTCGCAAGACCCATTACTTTCCCCATCTCTTTCATGCTCTTTGCATTGGTTTGGGTGATGATCTCCTTCACCTTTTGGGTGATCTCCTCTTCACTCATTTGCTGGGGGAGATAGGCTCCGATGATCTCCGCTTGAAAGGACTCCTCCTCCGCCAGGTCGGGACGGTCTTGATGGGTATACAACGCTGCCGCTTCTTTGCGCTGTTTTACCAGTTTTTGAAGGATCGAGAGCTCTACCTCATCGGGAATCTCACCTACGGCTCCCTTGGTTTTCTCCAGGAGCATGGCGGCTTTAATGGCTCTTAGGGCGGCTAATTTCTTTGCATCACGGGCAAGCATAGCTTGCTTTATATCGTTATTAATCTGTTTTTCTATCTGCATAATCAGTTGTTTTTTAATCTACATTATCATGTAGAAAGGAGTTAGAGGAACGGATTTCAGCTCCTTCATTTTTGTGGTCGAAAAGTGCGTATTTGGAAAAGAACGGTTCATTTGAGGGTTTAACCTCTTTTAGCTCCACATTGCGTCGTTGGTAAGCAGGTTCCCTTTCCAACTCTTCAAGACTTTTATTGTTGAGGCTATATTTTTTGAGTTTATTTCGGCGTTCTTCTCGTTCCCTGGCCTGCTCCGGTGTTTCGTTCCGTACGGGGTAAGGGGAACTGGCCTGCTCCCATTGTTTTTGGGGGGCGTTGTGTTCCGGTTCCTCTTCAGCTTCTCCCTCCTCCTCATACAGTTTGTGAACCGTCTCTCTCGTGGCTGATTCTTTCAAGCCATTTGTGGCGGAATGAGAGCTATAGGGTACCGTATACTCCTTATTCTCGGGCTGATCTTTTGACACTCGTTTGATTTCGTTAGAGGGTGTACGCCCTCTGTTATTGTTGGAGGGTGTCGTTTTCTCTAAAGAGTGCACAATTCGGGTCTCTTGTGGCTCTTTTTCTATCCCGGTATGGGGTTCCTCTTTTTGTTGAAAACCTGTGGCAATGAGTGTAACGCTAATCTTTTTACCCAGGCTCTCATCAAAGCCATTTCCCCAGATGATTTCTGCACTATCTCCGGCCATATCCTGAATATGGTCAGTGATCTCGGAGATCTCGTCCAGGGAGATCTCTTCCTCTCTTCCGGAAGAGACATAGAGTAGGATGTTTTGTGCTCCCTTGATGTCATTGTCGTTGAGGAGGGGGGAGGATAAAGCCTCTTTAATCACCTCTTGAGCACGATCTTCCCCTTCCGCTTCTGCATTTCCCATGATGGCAACCCCACTCTCTCTGATGACGGTCTTCACATCTTCAAAGTCCACATTGATGTATCCGGTCTCTGTGATGATCTCTGCAATGCCTCTGGCTGCTGTGGTTACGATATTGTCTGCATTTTTGAAGGCTTCACTCAAGATTTTGTTGCCAAAGAGTTGACGGAGTTTGTCGTTGCAGATGACAAGAAGAGTATCCACATTACTACGTAAGGCTTTGATGCCCTCTTCGGCTTTCTGTTTTCTTTTTCGTCCCTCAAAGGAGAAGGGTAGGGTGACAATTCCTACGGTAAGGATGCCCAGTTCTTTGGCGATTTCAGCGATGATGGGTGCCGCTCCCGTGCCGGTTCCACCTCCCATTCCCGCGGTGATAAAGAGCATCTGGGTGTTAACCTCCAGGATCTTTTTTAGCTCCTCTTTTTTCTGTAGGATCGCCTCCCGTGCCACTGCGGCTACGGCACCTGCTCCAAGACCGGTATTTCCCAATTGAATCTTATTGGGTACAGGACTGGCCTCCAGCGCCTGGGCATCGGTATTGCAGACAATGAAGTCTACACCCTTGATCCCTTGATTATACATGTTATTTACGGCGTTACCTCCGCCACCACCTACGCCAATTACTTTGATGATGGACGATTGCCCTTTGGGTGAGTTGAACTCTAAAATGTCGTCGTTCATAGCTTTTTCTGTTTTACGTTTTTATCTATTTATTCTATCTCTTCTTCTTCAAAAAATCGTTTTATCTTCTCAAAGAAGGGGAAGCCTTCTCGCCTCTTTACCTTCTCTTTTTCTATTTCCGGGGGGGTCTTTTCCTGTTTTTTGTGCTCTACTTCATGTCTGAGGATGCCACAGCTTACCAATCCTATCCCCGTTGCATACATGGGGAGTGCCATGTCGGCGGGACACTCTTTCGCGAGGTATTCATTGGGATATCCGATGCGTACATCCATGCCTGTGCTAAATTGTGTGAGTTGTAGCAGATGTTTTAGTTGGGCGCCACCTCCGGTGAGTACGATGCCTGCAATAAGTTTTTTTTCATAACCTGAGTTGCGTATCTCATAAATGATGTGCTCGATGATCTCCTCCATACGTGCCTCAATGATGGATGCCAGGTTTTTGAGGGAGATCTCTTTGGGGGGCCTTCCCCGCAGTCCGGGAATGGCCACAATCTCATCGTCACGGTTCTCGCTGGCTAAGGCTGATCCAAATTTGATCTTGAGATCCTCCGCATATCGTTTGATGATGGTACATCCCTCTTTGACATCCTCCGTAATGATGTCTCCTCCAAAAGGAATCACGGCTGTATGTCGAATAATCCCGTCTTGGAAGATCGCAATATCGGTGGTTCCTCCTCCAATATCTACCAGCACTACGCCAGCCTCTTTCTCCTCTTCACTCAATACCGCATTGGCGCTGGCAATGGGTTCTAAAATGAGGGCTTCCATCTCTAGTCCCGCTTTATGGATGCATTTGTAGATGTTTTTTGCGGCCGTGGTTTGTCCTGTGATGATATGAAAGTTGGCCTCCAAATTGATCCCTGACATGCCAATGGGTTGTTTGATGCCTTGCTCCCCATCAACGGTATATTCCTGAGGAATGACATCAATAATCTCCTCGCCCGGATTGGTGGTCAACTTGTACATGTTTTCCGTGAGCGTGTCAATGTCATGTTGACTGATCTCTTCATCGTTGTTGTTGCGGATATAACTTCCGCGGTGTTGTAGGCTCTTAATATGTTGTCCGGCAATACCCACATGTACCTTGTTGATTTCTACCCCAGAGGTCTCTTCGGCTTGTTGAATGGCCGTTTTGATGGATTGTACGGTGTGCTCAATGTTGGAAACAACCCCTCGTTTAACGCCAATAGATTCTGTTTTTCCATATCCAAGGATCTCAACTTTCCCATACTCGTTCCTTCGTCCAACAATAGCAGCTATTTTGGTGGTTCCAACATCTAATCCTACAATAATATCTGATGGTTTCATGGCTCTTATTTTTTTGCGACAATTTGATTTTTATATGATATATCCAGTTCCTTGTACCTGGATGGAGGAATAAAGGGGAGCTCTTGTTCATAGAAGAGCTGTAGATGGTCGAAATGCGCTTCGAGCTGGGTGCCCTTTCCGATGAGGATTCGTTGGACGCCTATCTTGGGCGTGATGCTATACTTCCCCGATGGGCTGCGGAAAACCTGTTCCGTGAGCGCATTCATGAAAGGCCTTTCCCTGATGGTTCGGGCCAAAGTGTAGATCTCACGATAGGTGGAGTCTTTCAGCTCTTCCACAGACAGCGTCGTATCCTTTGTGGGGATAGGGGCAATATGGCCGTTGAAAACAGGCACTCTTACCGTGACATCTCCTGTGGGAATGTAGTATCCCGTGAGGGTGAGGTATCGGTGATCGTTGGCACGGTCAATGATGCGCGCAATAATCTCCTGTTGCGTGATGTAGATCGTTAAAATTCCCGATAAACTGAATGACATTTCCGCATCCAGAATGTAAGGGGAGGCGCAAAGAAATTTCCTGATGGCGGTTGTATTTAGCTCCTTGATGGGCGTATTGATTACCGGAGTGTGGGCTGTTATAAGGCTTGTGATCTCCTCGGGCATGAGAAGGGTATCCCTTTCTGCATTGAGATAGTGTATCCGCATGGCTGAGCAGGGGCGTTTCTGGTGCTGTAACCCGGAAAAGAGGCCCGCCGCTACAATAGCGAGAATCCCTAGTGTGATGATAATATGCCTTTTATAACTCTTTTTCATGCAATCTCCTTTAATCGCTCTTTGATTTGTGGGATCAGTTTGTCAATGTCTCCCGCTCCCATGGTTAATAAGACCTCCGGGTTGATGGCCGCGAGGTATGTGGTTAGTTGATGGTATGCTACGAGCGAGGCCTTCGTTCCCTTAACCTCTTGCAGGATGAGTTGGGACGTGACTCCCGGGATGGGTGCTTCCCGTGCCGGGTAGATGTCCAACAGGATCACCTCGTCGAGGAGGCTTAGCACTGAGGCAAATGCCTTGGCGTGTGTTTGGGTTCTTGAGTAGAGGTGCGGTTGGAAGACGCCTGTGATCTTCTTTCCCGGAAAGAGCTCTTTGGTGGTCCTGATGGTCACCTCCATCTCCTCGGGATGGTGTGCATAGTCGTCGATGAATTGCCGGTGTGCCTCTTGAAGGATAAA
>PDRJ01000052.1 GCA_002748065.1 Bacteroidota bacterium | reverse complement strand
GTACAGATGTCGGTGAACCCCAAGGTGATCGATACGCCGCCGGTGACCGCCGTGGCCAAAGATGGAATCCAGCTGATTGCCCGTGCCCGTGTGACCGTGCGCGCCAATATCCGTCAACTGGTGGGAGGTGCCGGCGAAGAGACCGTTCTCGCTCGTGTGGGTGAAGGGGTCGTCTCTTCCATCGGTTCCGCAAATTCGCATAAAGAGGTGCTCGAAAATCCCGACTCCATCTCTAAAGTGGTATTGGAAAAAGGTCTGGACTCCGGTACAGCCTTTGAAATCCTCTCCATCGATATTGCCGATATCGACATCGGGAAAAATATCGGTGCCGTGCTTCAAATGGATCAAGCCAATGCCGATAAAAATATTGCCCAGGCTAAAGCCGAAGAGCGTCGCGCTATGGCTGTGGCCTCCGAACAGGAGATGAAGGCCAAGGCTCAGGAGGCTCGCGCCAAGGTGATCGAAGCAGAAGCCCAAATTCCTATCGCCATCTCTGATGCTTTCCGCAGTGGAAACCTGGGAATTATGGATTACTATAAGTTCCAAAACATTCAGGCAGATACGCGCATGCGTGATAGCATTGCAGAACCTCAACATCCATCCCCTTCGCAGGGCCAACATTTGGATCGGGATAAGGATAAGAAGTAAAAAAGATCCCTTACCTGAATGCTTGGTAGGCTGCTCTTTTCTCACAGCCATGCCAGGTCAGGATTTGGGAAGGTTCGTATACTCCTTCTACAAAGAGGGTCCTCATTGTGAGGGGCCCTCTTTTTTTACGCTTTTTTTGTAAATGTATTTTAAGTAACTTTGCATATCTTTTTAAGCTTACTTAAATTATGAATAGGGTCTCCACATCCGTTGAAGATTTTCTGAAGATATTGTACCAGTTGGAACGCAACCCGTCCGCTGATGTGAAGTCCAAGGCTATGGCCGATTTGCTGGGGATCTCCAATGCCGCCATAACCGATATGGCCAAGAAGTTGGAGAAAAAAGGGTTGGTGAATTATGAGAAGTATAAACAACTCTCGTTGACGGATGAGGGAGAACGAATTGCCGTTACCTTGATTCGGAAGCATCGCCTCTGGGAGACATTGCTCCATCGCCTCTTTGACCTTGATATGCGTGAAATTCATGTGGAAGCGGAGGATCTGGAACATGCCACATCGGATCTTTTGGCAGAGCGGATAAGTGCTTACCTGGGGCATCCTCAATACGATCCTCATGGAGATCCCATCCCGGATTCTGATGGCAATATTGCCCACGAGGAGGGTGTTCTTCTGTTGTCGCATGTGCCCAAGGGGAGGTATGAGGTGGTTCGCATTGCCAGTTCAGATCACGATTTCTTTCAATTCTGCAAGGATCACCATATTACATTATCTGCTAGGGTGGAGATAGTGCACCATTATGAAAAAATGGAGGCCATCTCCATGGAGGTTGAGGGGAAGTCCATTGTCCTTCCTCGGGCCTTTGCCAATCAGGTTTATGTGAAATCAATGGAGGAGTGTGTGGAGGAGCCTACTCATAATTTGGAAGAGAAGAGTGTATGTTAGAAATGCCTTAATGTTAGGAGATCAAAAAAAATGAAGAAATTGAACGTATGGATTGGGGTAATGGGGCTTCTGTTTTTAGTAACAGCTTGCCATCCCGGTGTAAAGAAGGGGGGGATACTAAAGGTGGTGAGTACGACCACGATGATTGATGATATGGTGACGAATATTGGGGGGGACAAGGTCGAGGCTGAGGTGATCATGGGTGCCGGTGTGGATCCCCATCTTTATAAGGCCTCCGAAAATGATGTGAATGCCTTTCATCGGGCAGATATCATCTTTTACAATGGCTTGCACCTGGAGGGGAAACTGGTGGATCTATTTGAGCGGATGGAGAAGGGAGGTAAAGCTGTTTACGCTGTTTCCGAGAAGATTCCTGGGGAGAGCTTGATCTCTTCTGAGGCTTTTTCGGGAAACTACGATCCCCATATCTGGTTTGATATTGCCCTCTGGCAACGGGCTGCCAGGGCCGTTTACGACCGTCTGGTGGAGCACGACCCGGATAATCAAGCCTATTTTTTTGAGAATTACAGTGCCTATGTGAAGCGGCTGGGTTCTTTGGATGAAAAATTGAAAGCACTGATTGAAAACCTTGCCCCTTCGCAACGGATATTGGTTACGGCCCACGATGCCTTTAACTATTTTGGACAGGCTTATGGTTTTGAAGTGGTCGGTTTACAGGGGATTAGTACGGTCTCTGAGGCTGGGGTGAAGGATGTACAAAACCTTACACAGTTTATCATTGCTCATGGGGTTAAAGCGATCTTTGTGGAGTCTTCAGTGCCCAAGAAGAACATTAAGGCACTACAAGAGGCCTTGAAAGCCAAGGGGTTTGAGGTGCTGATCGGGGGCGAGTTGTTCTCCGATGCGCTGGGATCCGCCAATACCCCCGAAGCCACTTATGAAGGCATGTTTTTATACAATGTGGGAACCATTGTCAACGCATTAAAATAGGGGTTATGCATCATGTAACAGCTGTAAAGAGTGCTTTGGAAATCGATGATCTTACCGTTGCCTATAAATATAAGCCGGTGTTGTGGGATATCGATATGAAGATCCCTGAGGGGGTGGTGTTGGGCATTGTGGGCCCCAATGGAGCCGGGAAAACAACCTTGATAAAGACGATCCTTGGCCTGATCAAACCCATCTCGGGGTCGGTTAGGATTTTTGGAGAGCCCTATGGGAAGAGCCGTTCAAGGGTGGCCTATGTGCCCCAGAAAGGGAGTGTGGATTGGGACTTTCCCACCACCGTTTTTGATGTGGTGATGATGGGGGCATACGGCAAGTTGGGATGGATTGTCCGCCCCGGAAAGCGGGAACGAAAGGAGACGGAGAGCGCCCTGAAAAAAGTGGGGATGTGGGAGTTTAAACATCGGCAGATCAGTCAACTTTCGGGAGGACAACAGCAACGGGTCTTCTTGGCAAGAGCCCTGATGGAAAAGGCGGATCTCTACCTTATGGATGAACCCTTTCAAGGGGTGGATGCCACGACAGAACGGGCGGTGGTGGAGCTGCTTAAAGAGCTTCGCTCTGAAGGAAAAACCGTGGTGGTGGTCCATCACGACCTGCAAACGGTGTCCGAGTATTTCGACTGGGTCGCCTTTTTGAATGTGAAGCTGGTGGATGTGGGGCCTGTCTCTGAGACCTTTTGCGATGAAAATCTTTCCCAAACCTACGGTGTTAGTGGTATCCTGGAATCCCTTCATCGTCAGGGAAGTGTGAATAAAAGTGTGAAAAAACAACCCTAAACTGCGACCATAGCGATGACCCTTTCTCTTGTTGATTTACTGCATGATTACACCTTTCAGGTGATTGCCGTAGGCACCACGCTCATTGGCTTGCTAAGTGGGGTGTTGGGCTCCTTTGCCGTTTTACGCGGGCAGAGCTTGTTGGGGGATGCCATTTCTCATGCGGCCCTGCCCGGTATTGCCCTGATCTTCTTATTCACCGGGATTAAAGATTCCACCCTGTTTCTTGTGGGGGCGGCAGCGAGTGGATTGTTGGGAGCGCTGTGGATTACCAGCATTGTAAGAAATACGAAGATAAAAACTGATACAGCGTTGGGTGTCGTCCTTTCGGTCTTCTTCGGCTTTGGAATTATGCTGTTGACCTTTATTCAAAAGCGTCCCAATGCCAACCAGGCGGGGTTGGAGACCTACCTGTTTGGTCAGGCGGCGACCCTGCTTATAGGGGATGTGGTGGTGATGGGAGTCGCGGCGGTAGTGATCTTTCTGTTGGTGTTTCTCTTTTGGAAAGAGCTGAAAATTATCACGTTCGATATCCAATACGCTTCTACCCAAGGGGTGAAGACCCAATGGATGGACATTGGGTTAACATTTTTGATCGTCTGTACCATTGTGCTGGGGCTTCAAGCGGTGGGGGTGGTGCTTATGAGTGCCCTGCTTATTGCGCCGGCAGCAGCGGCTCGTCAGTGGACCAACCGGTTGGAGGCTATGGTGCTGCTCTCCGCCTGCTTTGGCGGCCTGTCGGGGTTTCTGGGAACCCTTGTGAGCTCCCTCTCCAACCACATTGCCACCGGGCCTGTGATTGTATTGATCTGTGTCTCCTTTACCCTGATCTCCTTTGTGTTTGCCCCGGAACGGGGTTTCCTGGCCAAATACCGTCTACGAAAGCAACAGCGGCGCCTCCTGCTGCATAAGATGAACCGTCTATAACTGCGACCACCATGACATCACCCCAATTGGAGATACAAATTATAGCTGTTTTAGTGGCCCTCGCCTGTGCCATTCCGGGTACCTTTTTGGTATTACGGAAAATGGCCATGATCAGTGATGCCATCAGCCATTCCATCCTGCCCGGCATCGTAGTGGGCTTTTTCCTCACCCACAACCTATCCTCCCCCTGGCTCCTTTTCTTAGCGGCCTTTACCGGTGTTGTTACCGTCTACCTGGTGGAACTTATCAACAGCACCAAACTGGTGAAGGAGGATGCCTCTATCGGGATTATCTTTCCTGCATTCTTTAGCATTGGCGTAATTTTGATATCCCGCTTCTCCGGGGATGTGCATTTGGATACCGATGCAGTGCTTGTGGGTGAGTTGGCCTTTGCTCCCTTCAATAGGCTCTATATCCATGGTGTGGACTGGGGCCCCAAGGCCATCTGGGTGATGTCGGGAATCCTTCTGACTTCCCTTCTTTTGTTGGTTATTTTTTATAAGGAATTGAAAATAAGTACATTTGATAAGCATCTTGCAGCCTCCCTCGGTTTTTCTCCGGTTCTTATCCATTATGGATTGATGACCATGACCTCTCTCACTACGGTAGGGGCATTTGATGCGGTGGGAGCCATTCTGGTGGTAGCGCTTATCATTGTGCCGGCAGCCACTGCCTATCTGATCACCAGGAGCTTGAAAACGATGCTGTTATTATCTTCCGGCATAGGGGCTTTCTCGGCTCTTTCCGGTTATTGGCTTGCCCATCTCGTAGATGCCTCCATCGGAGGTTCCATGGCCGTGGTGCTGGGGGGGATCTTCTTTTTGGTATTTCTCCTCGAACCTTCTCGTGGGCTGATTTCGGTGTTGTTGCACCGGAGACGACTTAAAATAGAGTATTCGGTGTTGGCCTTCCTGATCCATTTGCAGAGCCATAACAGGGAGACCGAGATCGATGAGTACAAGGTGTATCAGTTAACGGGCCATTTTAACTGGGAACGGAGATACGCTCAAAAGATTTTGAAGCTGGCCGCACAGTTTGCCTTTATCCGGCTTCAGGGGGATACGGTTCAACTCACCGAGCAGGGCGATAGGTTCGCCGACAATGCCCTCCACTACATCATCACCAATAAATCAGATAATCTAACCCATGCCCATCGAGAGGCTTCCCTCTTTAGCCTCTGTCGGAAAATGTAGCGATGTAAGCAGGGCGTTTCCCGCTATCTTTTGTAAAGAGGCTTTCTGTTACCGGTATTTTCGTTACTTTTACAGAAATATCAATACCTTTATTATGAGACGTCTTTTGTTTCTGGCTTTGTGCCTTCTTCCTTTGTTGAATTTCGCCCAGTTGGTGGATATCTTCCAGTCGAAACAGATTGCCGGAGAGTTTTTAGCGCAACGGCAGCAACAGAATCCCCGTTTATCCGAAAGAACTTTTGTCTTTTCGGATGTGGAGACGGTCTCCGCAGAGGGCTTTCCGCTGTTTTATGTCCATTTTCTGGAATCGGGAGGGTTTGTGATGGTGAGCGCGGATAGGCGGGTGGTTCCCGTGTTGGCCTATGCCTATGAGGGAACCTTACCCGACACTGAACATCCCGAAGGGTATGACTTTTGGATTGACCAGTATGCGAAAGCCATTCGTTCCCTTCAGCAGAGCAATGAGCCACCCCGCAAAGAGGTGACCGAGAGGTGGGAGCGTTTACAGCAGGGAACGTTGCCCCGGGAGCCCTATCGTGCCGTGGAACCAATGCTTACCACCACCTGGAATCAAGGCCTTTATTATAACGCCATGTGTCCGGAAGATCCGGATGGCCCCGATGGACGATGTTATACCGGTTGTGTGGCTACCGCCATGGGACAACTGATGAACTACTTCCGCTGGCCCCTCTCAGGAACGGGAAGCTACTCTTATGTGCATCCGGAATATGGCACCATCAGTGCAAACTATGAAGAGGCGAACTACCTTTGGGATGCCATGGACGATCACCTAAACGGTTATAATATGGCTGTGGCAGAGCTTCTTTTTCATGCGGGAGTGGGCGTTGACATGCAGTATGGACCCAATGGCTCCGGTATGTATAACCACTCTGCCGCTTATGTGTTGCGAACCTATTTCAAGTATGTGCCGGAGACCCAGTATGTCTTCCGGGATAGTACTTCGCTGGATTGGGACTCCATCGTGCTCTCTAATCTTAATCTGAAACGCCCCATGTATTACGCCGGCTGGACCTCCGATTCAACCATTGGTATCTATGGCCACGCCTTTGTGTGTGACGGATACGAGACCGAGGATTATTTTCACTTTAACTGGGGGTGGGGTGGCTCTTACGACGGCTATTTTTACCTGGATGACCTTACTCCGGGTACAAACTTTAACTATGGACAGGAGCTGATCACCAACATGTGGCCGGATACCCTCTCTTATGATTATCCCTATCAAGTGCCGGAGTTTAATCCCATTTCCCATATTCATGGAACCCTTACCGACGGTAGTGGCCCGGAGTTATATCAGCCCGGTACGGTGAAGTCCTGGTTGCTTACCCCCTCCTCGGAAGATTACGACAGCATCTCATCCATTACCATTGCGATGATCCAACTGGATCTTGCGGAGGGTGAAAGTTACCTTCGTCTGTACGATGGCGCATCGGAAGAGGCTCCCTTGTTGGCCGAATATACCGGAAGTGTGCTTCCGGAAGAGGTATCTTCAACCAAGGATACTCTCCTGATTGTTTTTGCTGCCGGTGCGGCCTCAGCAGAGGGATGGAAACTCAGCTACTCCTCCCAATTTCCGCTCTACTGTAGCGGTACCCTCTCTTTCACCGAAGAGACCGGCCTCTTGTCCGATGGCTCCGGCGACAAATTGTATGTGGGGAACAATTCCTGCCGTTTTTGGATCAAAGATGTGGGGGAGTGGGATAAACTCTATCTCTATTTCGATCTGATTGATCTTGCTGATGAGCATGATATCTTAGATATCTATGACCCCTCCACCTCTGATTTATTAGCCTCTTTCAGGGGCCCTCTTTTGCTTACCGATCAGCTGGTAGAGGCAGAAAATAACCAGGCTTATCTCTATTTTTTCTCTGATAACCGGGGCAATGCAGATGGCTTTGAAGGGGGCTTTAGCCGCTCTATGGTAGGGGTAGCCCAGGCGGAGGATGATTTGGAATTGCTGCTGTTTCCTCAGCCGGCAGACGAGGTGGTGAACCTGCTCATTCCATCTACATTTTCTCATAAAGGGGTGGTGGAGTTGATCGATGTTCGGGGGTTATTAACATCTTTTAACATTGCAAAATTGCAACAAAAGGTACAGCTTCCTGTTTCTACGCTGAAAGCGGGACTCTATATTGTTCGAATACCGGGAAAAGAGAGGGTGTTGTTTGGTAAGGTTTTTGTTCAGTAGGGTGTTGTTTGGAAATAATGTTGCCGCGGAAATAGGAATTATGGAGGTGGCACTTGTTGCAAGAAGAGTATTAATATGCTGAGCCTTTGCGAGAGGCCCTATAAATTTTTAATGATTATGAGAAAAGTTACAACCTTTTTGATGGCAATGATTTTTGTATTACCCTTGTTTGCCATGAACGATGGAAACCCTAAAGAGGTTCCCTCAAAGAAGCATGATGGAAAAGTGATCCACCTGACTACTGCCCAGTTTAAGGAGTTGGTATGGGATTATGAAAAAAATCCCGATGAGTGGGTCTACAAGGGTGATGTTCCCTGTATGGTTGATTTCTATGCGGATTGGTGTCGTCCTTGTAAGATGATTGCACCGATCATGGATGAATTGGCTGAAGAATATAAGGGAGAGATTCGAATCTATAAGGTGAATACCGAGAAAGAGAAAGAGGTCGCCCGGATCTTTAATATCCGTAGTATTCCCTCTATCTTATTGGTTCCCATGGGAGAAAAGCCTCAGATGACTACCGGTGCTTTACCCAAAGCCTCTTTTGAGGAGATTATCAACAAGACCCTTCTGAAGAAATAGCCTATCTTTGCTCTCGTTGAAAAAGAAGAGCATGAGTACCCTATTTTCCACTTCCTGTTTTCCGCCCATAAGCTATCTCGTTTATATGCTTTTGGCGGAAAACGTGGTTATAGACCTTGGTGAAGATTACCAGAAACAGTCTTACCGAAACCGTTATTACCTTTATGCTGCTTCAGGGAGGGTGCCCCTGTCCATTCCCGTTTCCAAGCCCGACGGAAACCATACTCCGGTACATCGGGTGCTGCTTTCGGATCATGAGCCTTGGCAGCGTACCCATTGGAGAACCCTGGAAGCCGCCTATAAGAAATCACCCTACTATATCCATTATGCTGACGAAGTGAGGCGGCTGGTTTTTGCCTCGACCGACAAATTGGCAGTTTATAACCAACACTGTTTTCAGGGCATCTGCGAATTATTGGAGGTGTCTGTGTCCTATTCCTTTTCGGAGCTCTATTGTCAAGGGGAGGGGGCTGTTGATATGCGCAATACCATTACACCCAAGCAGGAGACCCCCGTTGCACGTTTTCTGCAAACCTGTTTTTATCATCAGGTGTTTGAAGAAAAACAGGGGTACCTGGCCGATCTGAGTCTGTTGGATCTTCTTTTTAACATGGGGCCGGAAGCAGAAGGTTGGTTGCGAAAGGTGATTCGCGATTATCGTAGCGCCTCTGCCGGGTAGTCGATACGTACATGATACACATTCTTTAGCTTTCGCTTCAAGACGCTCTTTACCGTGGTAATATCTTTGTAGGTAATGTTTGCATTTTCGTACTGTTTTAGCGCAATCTGCTTGTCAATGATCTTCTCTACCAAGTCGTTGATACTGGTATCCGTGGGATTCTTTAGGGTGCGGGAAGCCGCTTCCACCGCATCGGACATCATCAGGATGCAGGTCTCTTTGGAGAAGGGAGCCGGGCCGGGGTAGGTGTAGAGTTTTTCATCCGGAGGTACCTCTCCGCTCTCCCTTTGGGCCATGGCATAGAAGTAACCGATCTTGCTGGTGCCATGGTGTGTGCGGATGAAGTCGATCACCTGATCGGGAAGTTTGTACCTGCGGGCTCGTGTTACCCCATCCGACACATGACTCTTGATGATTCTTGCACTCTCCTCGTAGCTGAGCTCGTCGTGGGGACTTACGTTTCCAATCTGATTCTCCACGAAAAAATGGGGATCGTTGAGCTTTCCAATGTCGTGGTATAACGCTCCCGCACGAACCAGAAGCGAATTGCCGCCCACCGCCCTGACCGCCTCTTCGGCCAGATTGGCTACCATGATGCTGTGATGGAAGGTGCCCGGAGCCTCATCGGCCAACAGGCGTAATAACCGGTTGTTGGTGTCAGCAAGCTCCATCAGGGTGATATCTGTGACCTTGCGGAAGAGCTTTTCGTAAAAAAAGATGATGGGGAAAGAGAGGGACAAAAGTGCGCCGTTGATGAGAAACTGTAGCAGTACCGCATAGTCAATCTCGCCAATGGGGGTTCCCTGAATCAATTGCAAGGTGAAGTAACTAACGGAGTAAGTCATCATTACAATGATAGACGTGCGTATGAATTGTGACCTTCGCAGAAGAGAGGTGATGGATATGATGGCTGTTATACCGGTAATAAGATGAAGAAAAAAATACTCCAACGTATTGGGAACCAGGAATCCTAAAATTAGCAAGACCATAAAGAGCGTGAACAGTGCCACCTCATGGTCATAAAATACCCGCAGGATAATGGGAACGAGGCACAGAGGGATTACGTAGATGTACTCGGGTTGGATATTCAGCACCAGGCTGGTGATCCCAACCATCATAAAGAGGGTGAGCAAGATCAAGAGAAAATCTTTTCCCTCCATGAATAGTGTTCTTTTGAAAAAGAAAAGAAAGCCAAAGAGGGTGAGCATGAGAATGGTCGCCAACAGGATCTGTCCCAGAAGCAGTTGATTTCTATCACGTTTATCGATGGTTCTCTTCTCATGTTCTATCTTTAAGGAATTTAGGATTTGGTAACTTTTTGGGGTGATCAGGTCTCCGCGCGAGATGATGCGTTCCCCCTTCTGTACCATGCCTCTGGTGGGGGATATCTTGTTGAGTGCTTCGTCCATAGTGTACTCTGAAGCCTCTTTGTTGTAGATGATGTTCTGTGCTAAGTTATTGACCAATAAGGGGATGAATTCTTGTCCGTCTTCCCGCTGAGCAAGGGAGGAGTAGAGCTGGTCACGCGCTTGTGTAATGGTAAAAAAGGAGGTGACGGGGCGTAATACGGCCTCGTTTCCCTTTTTTAGCAGCACATTTCCCGAAAAGGTTCCCTTCTCTATCACGGAGACCCTTTCAATGATTCCCGTAGTGAGAATCTCATGCAGTACCTTTTCCAACTGTTTTTCCTCTTCCCTTAAAAGGATGGAGTCTTTGTGCTGCGAGGGGGGGAGTGTGGTTATTTTTGTGTAGTAGGAGGATCGAAATGTGCTGATTGCATGTTTGGTGATCTCCTCTTTATACTCAAAGATGGGGGTATATTCCGCTAATATGCTACTCTTTTCGTT
The DNA here is from genome assembly GCA_002748065.1 of Bacteroidota bacterium. GTDB lineage: Bacteria > Bacteroidota > Bacteroidia > Bacteroidales > BM520 > BM520. The sequence continues at coordinate 2,541 of PDRJ01000052.1, read as the reverse complement.
CTCTCGTTCAGCGGTGGTTTTATAGATGGGGAAATCGTAAGGGGCAATGAGGTTCTGGTGAAGCCAAGGCCTTCCCTGTTGGAAGCTATACTTAAACTTGCCCTCTTTGGGAAAGAGAAATACCAGGATGGCCGTACTCATCACAAACCAGATGATCCGGTTGAGGATGCGCCCGTTGCGATTTAACCACTCTATGACCGATTGCATACGTCAGAAATATTGAAAAGCGTATTGTTATCTTCTTGCTCTGCACAAAGGTAGGGAAAAAGAGCATTCACCAAAAAAGCCATCCCTTGGATAATGCAATCCTTTGACGTACCGTGATAGTGTTTTAACCAACTCGATGAATTGCTGCCTTAAAACGGGCATAAGCCTCCAAAGAACATTCCTTAGGCATAGGCAAAATCAGGCCGCTTTGCTGGATTCCTCAGGACGGGGTTGGTAGAAGGGTTACATTATAGCTGTATATTACAGGCAGTTATTCCAAATTTTCTTCTATCCAATCAAAATAAACGGATGTTCTCGTAAATTCACTTATCTGTCCATAATATGTTTTAGTTCTTATGAAGTAATTCAAATCTAATCCGCCACCTGCACAAATGCCAATTAATTCCAAAACTCCATTTCGTTCTCTGAATAATCCTCCTCCACTGTCACCTCCACTAGCTTGATATTCTAATGGTTGAGGAATTGAAGATCCCATTCTGTTTAGTGTATTGTCAGTTGGATGGTCGAAATCAAATAGCATCCTTGTTTTATGCCCATTGTATTCTGCACCCGAAAGACTGTCAATCACATTTTGACCAGCAATCTTTAAGCCTAAAGTTTCTTTTCCAGGGTTGTCAGAAATGCAAAACACACCATATCCTACTCCAACTACCTCTGAATTCAATTCATCATATTTAGAATTTATTTTGGGGAACAATACGTCCTTAACAGGTTCATTAAGTTCTATTAAGGCAATATCGAAACCCTTTTTGTTTAGATAATCCGGATGAATAATCAACTGTTTTGCTCCAATTTTTTTGTCAAGAATTGATACAAAAACGTCTTTTGCTTCTACCGGAATATTTTTGCCCTCAACATAGGTTGAAATAGTTTGACCATTGTATTCAATTACAGTATCTCGATCACCTATAGACTCAACAAGGCAATGAGCAGCAGTCAAAACATACCTATCATTTACTAAAACACATGATCCCTGTGGTTCCTTATCCACAAAGATTCTTCCTACACAGTCAAATTGCTTTTGGTTTGCTAACTCTATGTACCTATCCTTTGAAACATCGTGTCTAATTATCCCTGCAAAAAACAGCCAGAATGCCCCTATCCCTAGAAATAAAACTGATATTCCTTTTTTTCTCATTTTTTTATGTTGTTTAGTTATTCCAATTGCCTGTAATGCTCGCAGGCAACTGAAAATAGGTCGAAGATACAACGTTCATTTCAATAACGGAAGGCCGTATGTCCTTTTTCCAAGAGGGTGAAACTCCCTTACAGGCGGGAGTATTTAACGAGACCTGTACGTACGGTGGTGTGAGAGGTGCACTAGCGGTCGAGGTTCGTCATCCGTCTACTCGATTATAGTAAGAATTTATTATTCTTCATGATTTGGGACTAAAATACCTGAGTTTTTATCAAATGTATTTTCAATTATTTGTATCTGTTTGGCGATTTCCCCAAGTATGATTGATTTTCTTGAATCAAGTGAATATTTCTCTAGAATACTAAGGTAGTTTTTTATATATTTAATCAAAAGATTATTGATGTTGGTGATTTGTTGCATGTCTATTAGAGAATCTTTATTTATTAAGTAAAGTCTAAATTTGTCAATATATGCAATTTGAGATGAAATAATACGAGTAAGATGAAAACAACCTTTATTCGATTTCCTGTTTTCAGAAAAATATTTAAAAGCCATATTTGATTCTTCAAACTCTTCTGGTGTAATACGATTTTTTTCCCGGAAAATCTTACTAAAAAAAAAGAAATTATCCTTAGCTTCTTTCTTAATAAGTTCTAATACACTATCAATCTTATGTTCAAAAAGATATTTGCCATCTTTTGCTTTTTTTAATCCAAGGTAGAAAAGAGGATGTTTAAGCGATTCATTATCATTTCTAATTCTATTTGAATAATATTCAAAATGAATTAATATGAACTTAATAAGTGAATACCCTGATGGTGTAATACTAATTTCAATGTTATTAAGTTTGTCTAAATTTGATTTATTTTTGTCAAAATCGTCATTATCATATTCATTTTTAGGTTCTTTGCTGTTATATTTACACGTAGTGTATTTAGAAATAATCTGTTTCTCTTCTTTAAATGGATTTTTACTATTCATATTTTTATTATAAACGGAAAGGATATTCACCCATGAAGTTTCTTGATGAAAGGAATAACCTTTTTCTATGAAACTCAATAAATCATTTGTATTAAAGAAGGTTCAAGATAACTTTAGAGATTAATTATCTTTGTAAGTTATTTTGTATCAATGAAAAACAAGTATATAAAAAACACGCATATTTCAGAACGTAA
>PDRJ01000051.1 GCA_002748065.1 Bacteroidota bacterium | reverse complement strand
CTTTTTATTTTGGTTAAACATGTTTGTTGTTATTCATGCAAAACTAATTTAAGAAGACCTTTTTATTCCCTATTCAGACACACTTTTTGAAACACTATCGGTTAATCTTATTACCGATAGTATTCTACCCCATATTGGGCTTTGGTAATGCCACTTATAATGGCCCTTCAGGAGAAAATTAGACCCTACTTCTTCCGTTGTGTCCGCAAGAATTTTCTGCCCTTCCGGAGTGGGAAATGGTGCGATCATAAGAGCAAAGGCAGAGACGTTATGACAACACCTCTGCCTTTGGTTTTTTTAATCAAAGGGTTCTCCTCTTACTGACACTTTCTGAAGTATCGGTCAAACCACCGCTCCGTTTGTTTATAGAGTGGTTTGGTGAGCTCTGTGAAGAGAAATTGCGGTGAGGGCATGATGGGGGGCTTGTTTTTGCATAGCACAAGCTCCTCTTCCGATAGGGCTCTTTCATCTCCGTTGAAACTACCCCATTCGTAGTGCCAGGTATAACTTCCGGAAGGGCTATGGGAATCTAACACATGGTAATCGCTAAAATCTTTTGCCTCAATAATCATGGTGCCTGTGGAAATGATTTCCATAATATTGATATTGAGTTGAGCTTTTACCTTATCATATACCGGATAGATGATCCCCTCAATGGTTGTTTCTCCAATTTTTACACTATCCTGACTAGTAACTTCCCGCTCAATCTGTTTTTGACGGGTGTTGCCTACCGTGAAGCTTTTCCAGTCCACTGTGATTACTTGGTCAGGGTTGAAGGGGAGTCTCTCCGCTTGTTCCGGGGTATAGACCTTGATGTATTTATACTTTTTGTCCAACGATCTTATATGGCGATTGATGTTACTGCGAAATGCCTCGTCGGATAGTTCGTAGCTCTTATGTTTGTAGGGGAGCATCTCTACCACAATATGGAGCATGGCTACTTTCTCTGCGTCATTGAGTAACTTTTTTGCCGCTTGATGTTGAGGTGCCATTTCCAGAAGTTTTTCCAATTCCTCAATGGCTCTTTTGGCATTTTTACGTCCTCCAGATTGGTAGAGGGATAGGGCATTCTGGTAGCGCTCTTTCACCGCTTCTTCCTTTATGTTCTCCAAGGTCGAGACACTATACTCAAAGGGGGTTGGAATTAGTTTCCTGGCTCCGGGACAATGCAGGATCTCATGAGCCAGGTGGTTGGCCTGTATCATGTAATCGTAAATGGTATTCCACTTCTGAATGGCGGAGGAGGCCTTTGTGCGCTCAATACTTTTTTTAAGATCATCGATGGCCAAGGGGTAAGCCTCTTTTAAGACGTTGCTGGCCTTCTCGTGCTCCGGCGCTTGTCGTAGCCTCTTGGTGGCTTGTAGCGTGGCTTCATAGTAGTTGCCCTTCTTGAGGGCTGATCTTCCGCTACTACAGGCTCCTAAAAAGAGGCTTGTGAGTACCAGTAGGTAGAGTAGATGGGTTTTCATAGTTCTTTTGCTTTCTCTTAATCACGAATACGCATTTTGTCACCTTCGTTTCGTAAGATGTAATCAAGATATTCCTGGGGATATCCGGGAGCTTTGATGCGGTAATTCTCATCTTTCTCATATCCGTCGTTGTACTTCATTACCAAAAAGTCACCCAACTCCACATAGCTTTTATGCACTTTCTCGCCTATCTGAGAGGAGAGACTGGTAAGCAGTTCCGTGCGATGTGTTGTTGGAATATCCTTATAGATATTCCGGAGAATGACTACTTTGTCAACGATGGATTGTTCAAGTTCATTTTGAACCTTCTGGATATCCTGCTTCATCCGTTCATACTTGATGTTGGCGAAGTTGGCTACAAAGTTAAAGGCCCACCAAGCCGATCTTCTGTCGTATCGATTGATATCCCCTGTAACGTATGGTTTCGGGAGTTTGGTGACTCCCATAAAAAAGGGTACGTAACAGGTGAAGTAGGTGTCGTCTTCGCCAAACCAGAGGGTGCCCATGTCATCGGGAAGTTCGGCATTGGCTTCAGCCAGAATGGAAAAGGCGCTATTGTAGGTGGAGATGGGGCGCTCCCAACTGTAGGTTGCACTATCGGTTTTAAGTACCAGAGGAGGGCAACGGTTGGGACTTCCAAAATCTCCGGCAGCAATTCCTTTGGTCATATCCCAAGGGGTCTCCTCATAGTGGTCGCGCACCATCTGCATCACCTCCCTGAGGGTAAGCTTGTGATCGGGTTTGATACAGAGGGGGTAGCGCTTAGCTCCCGGCTTTCCACGGTGATATTCCGGAGAGAAGTGTTGGGAGGGTGCAGATTCGCTAAATAGGTGCCATACGCGTGTGGCACAGTATTTTAATTCATCCGCTCCTACGGGATTATAGGCTTCATTAAAACGGAATGGCTCTCCCGATTGGGGGTCGTAGTAGCCTTTTTCAATGGCGAAAGAGATTACATTGTCGGAATAGAGGCAGTTTTCCGGATCATCAAGGGGAAACTCGCCGATACGAGCCATATTGGCGTGGGCTGAGATCATACCATCGGGAATCCGTACGGCAACCCAGATGGCCCCTTCGCCACCATCGCCCGTGCCGACCATCTCCAAAATCCAGGCCTCGTGTTTATCAATAATAGAGAAAGATTCCCCTTCGGCGCCATATCCATACTGCTCGGCCAGGGAGGTCATCACCGTGATGGCTTCGCGAGCAGTGCGAGCACGGAGCAGGGCCAACTTCATCAAGTGCCAATACTCTAAATATTTGCTGTGGTTCCACAACTCTTCTCTCCCCATAAAGGTGGTTTCTCCCACCGCCACCTGGTGTTCGTTCATTTGAAAGCCGATCACCTTGTAGGTGTGGGGAACCTGGTGGATCTTTCCTTCAGCACCGCTACGGGCGACAAAGGTTAAAGAGTCGCCCGGTAGGTGATCCATGGCAGGTGTGATCTCCGGAGTATAGAGCCACTCTCCATCGTTGGTATAGACCAAAAGGGTGCTCCCATTAGCGGAAGCTCCCGGTGTAACAATAAAGTTGGTACAGGCATAGCTCCCAACACTCCATAGCAGGGTAATGCTTAGTAAAAAAAGGGTTCTCATGGTTCGATAAGATTTAGTGGCCGCCACCCTCCATCTTAAAGTGGTCATCGGTCTCCTCAACAATTCGCTTGTACCATGCTTCTCCATATCCCGGTTGAGACACGCTGGGCGCTACGTATTTGTGATTCTTTGGTAACTCCTTTCGAACCTTGATGTTTCCATCCATATACTTTACAAAAAGCTCTCGGTAAAGGGTCTTCCATGTGTCAAAGGTGTGAACTGCTACCTCATTGCTGTAGTCCGTAAGATAATCGATTCCCATCTCTTTGTGGGTGTTGTAAAGAGCCGTAGCAGCTTTGTCGATGGTCTTTGTATAGTCGATATATTTGTGCTCAAGGCTCTTTTGTGCCTTTTGTATCTCGGGGAAGATGGTGTTATAGCGTGTATAGGCTAAGTTGGAAACCTGGTTGAAGACCCAGAAGGCAGCATCGTCGCTCCACTCCATGATGCTTCCATTGCCCACCTCATAGACGTGCGGTACCTTGGTGATTCCGCAGTACATGGGGGTAAAGACGGTGGTAGCAGCATCATCCACACCGAACCAAAAGATTCCTCCAATGGGGTTGGGTAACCAGTTGCGGCTTTGTGTTACAAAAACAAATCCAGACTGTTGTGTAGCTACGGCCCGTTCGTTGCAGTAGGTGGTTCCGTTCACTTTCCATGTTAAAGGTCTCCAACGGTAGGGGTTCTCAAAGGGACCGGCACCAAGGTCTTTGGTCATATCCAATACGGTTCCTTCAAAATGGTCGCGCATAAAGTCCATCATCTCCTCCACGGTGATCTTGTGATCCGGTTCGATCCAGAGGGGCATCCGTTTTTTTAGGTTATGGCCGGTGGCATAATCCTCATATTTCTCCATTTTCTTGTTGACCTTCCGGAACATACTCCATACGCGTGCTTCGCAGAAACGAGCTCCTCCAAAATCCACAGGAGCATAGGTGTCGCTGAAACTAAACTTTCTGTCTTTTCCATTGAAGTATTTCATTTCACGGGCAAAGGAGATCACATCGTCTGCGTATACGGTAGTGATACCTTTGTTGAAGATATCCTGAATATTCTTTGAGGAGAGGGAACTTTTGTTGTTGTCGAGGGGGAAGGTGGTGATGCGTGCCTGGTTGGCATGTCCAGAGACCATTCCGTCGGGGATCATTCGTGCAACCCATACGGCTCCTTTATGGCCATTCCCTTTGCCAATGACCTCCATAATCCAAACCTCATTGGGGTCGGCAATGGAGAAGGATTCGCCGGAGCTGGCATAACCGTAGGTCTCCATTAACTCTGCCATTACCTTGATGGCTTCACGGGCATTCTTAGCACGTTGCAACGTAACGTATATCAGGGAGCCGTAGTCCATGATCGCTCCTTTCTGAGAGCCCAGCTCTTTGCGCCCCCCATAGGTGGTTTCACCAATGGCAAGTTGATGTTCGTTCATGTTGCCCACCACATTGTAGGTGTGGGATACTTGCGGAATCTGTCCCATGTATTTCCCGGTATCCCACTCCCAAATGTCGAGCATGGTGTTGGGGGCCCAGTCTGCTGCTGGCCAGTAGTAAAGTTCCCCATACAATACGTGGCTATCAGCCGCATAGGAGATCATGGTAGAGCCGTCGGCAGAGGCTCCTTTGGTAACGAGGAAGTTGGTACAGGCCAAGCTATTTATCCATAAACCTGCCACAAGAATTGTCAATAAAGAGAGATGTTTTTTCATATTTTAGTCCTTTAGTATTTATGCAATTGATCAATATTTCACGTGCTACAAAGCTATAAAAAATGTCGAAATAGGGTAGGGGTTTCCTCAATTTACCGTCTCGGAACTTTTGGGCAAACCCTTTTAGATTACCGATCAATAGATGGGCTATGCCACTCTGACTTCGACACCGGGTTACCCCAGAAGGAAGGGATGGCGTGAAATTTTAGCGAGAGGGATGTTCGCAATTATTTTGTGAGACTATCGGCCTCAACGCTTTGCAAACCGTTTCTCGTTGTAGGGGGCTAGCGGCTAAAGAGGGATGGCTTCCTCCAGTTGATTCTCCTCTACCCGGAGGTTATCAATGATAAAGAGTTGTCGCTCAGGCGTATTTTTCCCCATATAGAAGGCCAGAATTTCTGAAATCTGGGAAGAAGATTGTAACAGTACAGGTTCTAACCGCATCTTGGGGCCTATAAAGTGCTTGAACTCTCCGGGAGAGATCTCTCCCAATCCTTTAAAACGGGTGATTTCCGGATTTTTCCCTAGCTTTGAGATCGCTTCAATACGCTCTTTCTCAGAGTAACAGTAGCGTGTCTCTTTTTTGTTTCGTACCCGGAATAGGGGTGTTTGTAAGATATAGATGTGCCCACTTTTGACCAGGTCAGGGTAAAATTCGAGGAAGAAGGTGAGCAGAAGAAGTCGGATATGCATGCCGTCTACATCGGCATCGGTGGCGATGATAATGTTGTTGTAGCGCAGGTTGTCCAACCCCTCCTCGATGTTGAGAGCTGTCTGAAGCAGGTTGAACTCATCGTTTTGATAGACAATCTTCTTGGACTTTCCGTAACTGTTTAGGGGTTTCCCCTTAAGGCTGAAGACGGCTTGGGTATTGACATCCCTCGACTTGGTGATGGAACCGGAGGCGGAGTCTCCCTCGGTGATAAAGAGGGTGGATTCGAGCCGTTTCTCATGGTTGGTGTGGTAGTGAACCCGGCAGTCACGAAGTTTCTTGTTGTGCAGGCTGGCCTTTTTTACGCTCTCCTTGGCCAGTTTTTTGATGCCGGCAATCTCTTTGCGCTCTTTCTCCGATTGGACAATCTTCTTTTGGAGGATCTCTGCGGTCTCTTGGTTGATATGCAGGTAGTTGTCTAGGTGTTTTTGTACTAAAGCGCCCACATAGCTGCGGATGGTTTGTCCTTTGGGCTCCATATGGAGAGAGCCCAACTTTGTTTTGGTTTGGGACTCAAAAACCGGTTCCGACACCTTGATACTGATGACGGCAATCAGTGACTGTCGGATATCGTGGGTGTCAAAATCCTTTTTATAGAAATCCTTTACGGTTCGGGCAAAGGCCTCCTTAAAGGCGGAGAGGTGGGTGCCCCCGGAGGTGGTGTGCTGTCCGTTGACGAAGGAGTAATACTCTTCTCCATATTGCCGGGAGGAGTGGGTAAGGGCAAATTCAAAATCATCCTCTATGATGTGAATGATGGGGTAGAGGGCTTCGCTTTCGGTGATATTGTTGGAGAGCAGGTCGTAAAGGCCATTTTTGCTGTGGAATTTCTTTCCGTTGAAGGTGATGGTCAGCCCGGTGTTGAGGTAGCAGTAGTTCCAAAGTAGTTTCTCAATATATTCGGGGATAAAGCGGTACTCTCCAAAGATCTCCTGGTCGGGAACGAAGGTGATGCATGTGCCGTTGGGCTCGGGTGAGAGGGTAATGGTCTCCTCCTGGGTGAGGTTTCCCTGGGCATAGGCGACGGTGCAAGTCTCCCCATCGCGAACCGATTGTGCTTTGAAATAGGAGGAGAGGGCATTCACGGCTTTGGAGCCTACCCCGTTGAGGCCCACCGATTTTTTAAAGACCTTGGAGTCGTACTTGGCTCCGGTATTGATCCGGCTCACACAGGCAGCCAGCTTCCCCAGTGGGATGCCGCGGCCATAATCCCTGATGGTGACCTGGTTATTTTCAATGTTCAGGGTGATCTCCTTGCCATAGCCCATCATAAACTCATCGATGGAGTTGTCGAGGATCTCTTTGATCAGCACATAGATGCCATCATCCTGTGAAGCTCCGTCGCCCAGTTTGCCAATATACATCCCGGGGCGGAGCCGAATATGCTCGTTCCACTCTAAGGTCTTTATGCTCTCATTTGAATATGTTTCACTCATGGGCTTTATCAATTGTTGCGGATTGTTACAGCGGAAACAACACCCCCTGTTTCCCTGACAAAGATAGGGATATTTTGTCTTGGGTAGCTCGTTCTCTTCTCGGGAAAAAGTAAAGCGACAACGCTTGGTTGCCGCTTTCAATGTTTTCACAACGGAATAATCCTTATTGTGAGTTCCTTCAAGTATTGTGTCACAAAGGTACACTTTTTTGGGTGATAAAGCAAAAGCTGACTTTTTACAAACGTAGTTTCTCCATAAGGTGCGGAAGAACCGTCTGAATTCGTTTGATAAACAGGGGAATAAATCCTATATTTGTGGGGATGTTTTATAAAAGCTAAGAGGAAAATCATAAAACAGGAGGTCATATGAAAAGGATATTAGGATTGGATTTGGGGACCAACAGTATTGGTTGGGCATTGGTAGAAGAGGCAGAAAATCATGGGGAGCAGTCAGGAATTGTAAAGTTAGGAGTAAGGGTAAATCCCTTAACGGTGGATGAAAAGAACAAATTTGAAAAAGGAGAACCCCTCTCTACAAATGCGGAAAGAACGCAAAAACGTGGGGCAAGAAGAAACTTACAACGTTATAAGTTAAGGCGAGCGGCATTGATTGAAATTTTAAAGGAGAATGGGTTGATTACCGATACAACGCCTTTAACGGAAATAGGGAAAAATACGACGCATCAAACCTTAGCGTTGAGGGCTAAATCGGCTAGAGAACAAGTTTCGTTGGAAGATTTAGCTAAGATTCTTCTTTTGATTAACAAGAAACGGGGGTATAAAAGTAGTCGAAAGGCGAAGAGTGAAGACGAGGGACAATCGATTGATGGGATGGCTGTGGCCAAAGAGTTATATGATGAAGATTTAACACCGGGGCAATATGTATTTCAATTGCTGAGCCAGCATAAAAAATATATTCCTGATTTTTACCGCTCTGATTTACAGAATGAATTTGATAAAATATGGAGATTCCAACGACAGTTTTATGCCGATACGCTAACCGATGCCTTGTATGAACGTTTACAGGGGAAAAATAAAACCCAAACTTGGGCCATTTGTAAAGAGCCATTTCAGTTAGTAGGGATTAAAATCAAGGAGAATGGAAAGGAATTAAAAGGGGGTGACTTAAAAAAGAAGCATTATGAATTGCGTTCTAAAGGACTTTCTGAGTTATTGGATTTGGAATTGTTAGCGATTGTTCTGCAAGAAATTAACAATAACCTTAATCAATCAAGCGGTTATTTAGGAGCTATTTCCGATAGAAGTAAGGAGTTGTATTTTCGTAAAGAGACGGTAGGTGAGTATTTGTGGAAGCAGGTAAAAGAGGATCGCCATACCTCTTTGAAGAATCAGGTCTTTTATCGTCAGGATTATTTGGATGAATTTGAGCAAATATGGAACACACAGGCTTCCTATCATAAGGAGTTAACCGATGACCTTAAAGAGGAGATTCGGGATGTGATTATCTTCTATCAACGAAAGTTAAAATCACAAAAGGGCTTGCTTGCATTTTGTCAATTTGAAAGTTGGGAAGTGGACAAAAGGGATAAAGCGGGAAATAGGATTATTAATAAGCTTACCGGGCAACCCAAAAAACAGCGTATTGGAAGGCGTGTGGTTCCTAAATCGTCGCCCTTGTTTCAAGAATTTAAAATTTGGCAAGCGATCAATAACTTAGCGTTTCAACGAAAGGATTCCGTAAAAAAGAGAGGTTTAGGTAATCAGGATGGGGAAGGTTCTTACATCTTAGGGAATGTGGAGCGAACATTATTGTTTGAAGAACTCAATTTAAGGGGAAAGTTTAGTGAAAAGCAGGTGTTGAAAGTATTGGGTTTATCATCAAAAGAGTGGAAAACCAATTATCCCGAAGGGTTAGAGGGTAATAGAACTAATCAGGCGTTGTATGAGGTATATCAGAGTATAGCAGAACAAGAGGGGTATGGCTTTGATTGGGCAAGAAAATCAGCCAACGAAATCAAAGAAGAGTTAAAAGCTATTTTCTCTGCTACAGGAATCAATGCCGCAATACTGGATTTTGATGCGAATGTGGAGGGGGAGGAGTTTGATAAACAACCTGCTTATGCCTTGTGGCACCTGTTGTACGCTACCGAAGAAGATGAGAAGATTACGGAAGAGGATAGGTTGCTGTATGGGAACTCTCAGGTTGTGCTAAAGAAAAAGTTGGTTGAGAAATTTGGTTTCAAGCCGGATTATGCCAAACTACTATCTGGCGTAGCTTTGCCACAAGATTATGGCCATTTATCAAGTAAGGCGATTCGCAAGATTATTCCCTATTTGCAAGAGGGACATAACTATTATGAGGCTTGTCAATTGGCAGGATACAACCATTCCAAGAGTTTAACAAAAGAGGAAAATGAAGCTCGAGACTTGGTAGAAAGATTGGAATTGCTTCCCAAAAATAGCATGCGAAACCCCGTGGTTGAGAAGATTCTTAATCAAATGATCAATTTGGTAAATCAGGTAGTGGATGAATATGGTAAACCCGATGAAATCCGTATAGAGTTGGCGCGTGAGCTAAAGAAAAATGCCAAAGAGCGAGGGGATATGACCAAGCAAATTAACGAGGCCACCCGTAGAAATGAAGAGATTAAGAAGAAAATTACCAAAGAATTTGGTATCCCCAACCCCACAAAGAGTGATGTTGTTCGTTGGCGCTTATGGGATGAGTTAGCCATGAATGCTCATAAAGACCTCTTTAGAGGAAAAGAGATTAGCCCTAAAGATTTGTTTACAGGCCTTATTGAAATAGAACATATTATACCCAAAGCATTGCGCTTTGATGACTCTTTCTCCAATAAAACACTGGCTTTTAAACAGGTCAACCTGCAAAAAGCTGACAGAACAGCCATAGATTTTATTACGCAGGATTATCTTTCTGATTTGGAGGATTTCAAGTCGCGAGTTGAAATGCTGTACGATAATGGAAAGGGGAGTATTAGCAAAGCTAAACGCAACAAACTATTAATGTGTCAAGAAGATTTACCCGATGGGTTTATTGAACGCGACTTGCGTAACAGCCAGTATATTGCCAAGAAAGCGAAAGATATTTTACAAGCGTTGGTTCGCAACCCTGTTGTTGCGACATCGGGAACAATTACCGATAGACTACGTGAAGATTGGGATTTAATCAATGTGATGAAAGAGTTGAATATGCCCAAATACAGAGCGTTAGGCTTAACCGAGTTTGAACAACGCCTTAACAAGCAAACAGGAGAGCTGGTTAAACATGAGGTGATTAAAGATTGGACAAAACGTAACGACCATCGTCATCATGCCATGGATGCACTAACCGTTGCCTTTACTACACATAGCCATATTCAGTATTTGAATTTTCTAAATGCCCGTAGAGATCAACACCATAGTGAATATGCCAACATTATGGGTATTGAGCAGAAAATTACAGAAACCTATGAGCAGAAGAATGGAAAGGGGAAACGCAAGTTTATCCCGCCAATGGAGGACTTTCGAGGGGAGGCAAAAAAACATATTGAAGCTATTTTGATTTCCATAAAGACCAAGAATAAGGTTGTTACTAAAAATAGTAACAAAAGTAGAAAAGCCGGGAAAGATAAGTATCATATCAAAGAACAACTAACACCAAGGGGACAGTTGCATAAAGAGACCGTGTATGGTAGGAGTAAACGTTTGATGAAAAAGCCCACAAAACTGAACAAAGGGTTTACGTTAGCGCAAGCTTCTTTGATTGCAAATCCTCTTCAAAAAGAGTTGGTTATAAGTCATCTAAATAAGTTTTCGAATAATCCGGATATCGCATTTGATCGTAAATCTATCAAGAAAATGCCCCTCATGTATCAGGGGGCGATCTTGAAAGAGGTACTCTGCTATGAAGAGATCTTTACCATTAGAAAGGAGGTCAGTCCCGGTTTAAAGATTGAAAAGGTAATCGATGAAAAGGTCAAGGCTATTCTGCAAAAGCGCTTAGCTGAGTTTGGTGGCGATGCTAAAAAAGCCTTTTCTGACTTAGAGCAAAACCCCATTTGGTTAAATAAAGAGAAGGGAATAGCCATTAAGCGCGTGACCATAACAGGGGTTAGTAATGCGGAAGCGCTACACCACAAAAAAGATCATTTGGGGCGTGTGGTACTGGATGAGAAAGGCCATCCTCAAGCGGCGGATTTTGTCAGTACCGGAAATAATCATCACGTGGCTATTTATGAAGATAGCGAGGGAAAACTACAAGAGAAGGTGATCTCTTTTTATGAGGCCGTAGCACGTATCAATGAGGGATTGCCGGTGATCGATAAGGCCTTCAATAAAGACAAAGGGTGGAAGTTTTTATTTACCATGAAACAAAATGAGATGTTTGTCTTTCCCAATGATGATTTTGATATTCAGCACATAGACTTTTTGGATCAAGATAATGCACGATTGATTAGTAAACATCTGTTTAGGGTGCAGAAAATATCTACTAAGAATTATATGTTTACTCATCACCTGGAGACAAAAGCTATTGGTAGCGATGATCTCAAACATAGAAAAATGCTTTTCAGGCATTCTTATTATTTTCTCCAAAATACGGAATCGTTAAGAAGCATTAAAAAAGTTCGTATTGACCATTTGGGGCGTATTGTTCAGGTGGGGGAGTATTAAAAACGATAAACCGATGCTAAAACGTACGATCTATATTGGGAATCCTTCTTACCTAAAGCTGAAGCATAAGCAGCTGGTAATTGTCAACCCGGAGACCAAGGATGTTCGGGGAACGGTGCCCATAGAGGATATGGCGTTATTGCTGCTGGACCATCCACAGATCACCCTCTCTTCATTACTAATTGATCGGTTGATGAGCCATGGGGTAGGGGTTGTCCATTGTGATACCCATCACCTTCCCAATGGTCTGCTTCTTCCATTGGTGGGGCACTCGGAGCTTACCCAACGCTGGAATGTGCAGCTTGGCGCCTCCATGCCCTTAAAGAAACAACTTTGGAAACAGACGGTGCTGGCCAAAATAGAGAATCAAAAACGGATCCTACAACGCTATGGCGGGGCGACTGCTCCCATGGAGCAATATATGGCTCGCACCACTTCGGGGGATGAAGAGAATATGGAGGGGAAAGCGGCTAACCACTATTGGAAACAGCTGTTTGAGAATTTTCAACGGCACCGCTTTGGGCATCCCCCCAACAACTATTTCAATTTTGGGTATGCCATCCTTCGTAGCATTGTGGCCCGGGCTTTGGTCAGTAGCGGATTGCTTCCGGCTCAAGGCCTGTTCCATAAAAATAAATACAATCCCTACTGTTTGGCGGATGATGTGATGGAACCTTACCGCCCCTTTGTGGATCAGTTGATTATGGCGTACTTGGAGGAACACACCCCGGAGATGGAGCTCTCCACCCAAGAGAAGGGGTATCTGTTACAGATTGCCACGCAAGATGTGTTTATCGACCATAAGGTGCGCCCTCTGATGGTGGCTGTGAGTACCACTACTGCCAGTCTTTACAAATGCTTTACGGGGGAGCGGCGCACCATTCTCTATCCGCTTGTGATTACCTAATGTTAAAAATGATGCTGCAAGACCGTTATAATGCTTATCGAATTATGTGGATTCTCGTACTTTTCGACCTTCCGACGGAGACCAAGGCCGACCGAAAAGCGGCCACGAAGTTTCGGAAAAGCTTGTTGGACGATGGTTTTACCATGTTTCAATTTTCCATCTATCTGCGGCATTGCCCCAGTCGGGAGAATGCTGAAGTGCACAAGAAGCGGGTTCGGGGAATGTTGCCCTCCTACGGCAAAGTCTGCATCTTTGAGATTACCGATCGGCAATTTGGGCAGATAGAGATCTTTGATTGCAGGAAAGAAATAGCGAAGCCCAAGACGGTTCAGCAGCTGGAATTGTTTTAAAAATTGTCTCTCTAAGGAAATCTAAAAGTATCTGATGATCAGATACTTTTAGATTTAGGTTGAGACTCATCTCCAAAAATACAATACTTGAAAGGAAATCACAACGTGCTGCAAAGAATAGCGGCAAAAGAGAAAGTTGAGACTCATCTCCAAAAATACAATACTTGAAAGGAAATCACAACCAACCTAGACTATCTTTACGATCTGATAAGGTTGAGACTCATCTCCAAAAATACAATACTTGAAAGGAAATCACAACACCAATTCCGTCATTCTCTTTGATTCCATTGTTGAGACTCATCTCCAAAAATACAATACTTGAAAGGAAATCACAACAAAGAAATCTTTTTTGTCAATTCCTCCAACGTTGAGACTCATCTCCAAAAATACAATACTTGAAAGGAAATCACAACTTGCCCGATTTTCAAAAGAATTTCCGCAGAGTTGAGACTCATCTCCAAAAATACAATACTTGAAAGGAAATCACAACTATACTCTCGCCTCTCAAAAAAAGAAAAAGGTTGAGACTCATCTCCAAAAATACAATACTTGAAAGGAAATCACAACTCCCGAAGAAGTCAAAACCCTTGCGGATGCGTTGAGACTCATCTCCAAAAATACAATACTTGAAAGGAAATCACAACGATCCGTGAGTTTTTCCTTCTGTCGTTTGAGTTGAGACTCATCTCCAAAAATACAATACTTGAAAGGAAATCACAACGCCCCCGGAGTTCATCCGTATAATGGAGGCGTTGAGACTCATCTCCAAAAATACAATACTTGAAAGGAAATCACAACAGTAACGTAGTGCCCACTGATCAAGGAAGCGTTGAGACTCATCTCCAAAAATACAATACTTGAAAGGAAATCACATGTAAGCAGTAACTTGCAATCATCAAATTTTCGCAAATGGAAATCATCAAATTTTGGCAAAAGTAAATCGTCAAAAAAGAAGAGTGCGACCTTTGAAT
>PDRJ01000036.1 GCA_002748065.1 Bacteroidota bacterium | reverse complement strand
AATTCCCGATTCCGTTAGGTATTCAATCTCCTTCACATTCACCTCCGAAAGGATAAGGTTCTTCACCTTCTCGACTTGTTCGGTGAACTCGTCACTGTTTACCGGAATCATGATCTTTGCCAGGGGTTGACGCACCCGGATGTTGGTTTTTTTCCGCAAGGAGAGAACCATGGAGCTAATCTGTTGGGCCAGTTGCATTCGCTCTTCCAGTTTCTTATCGATCAGCGTCTCTTGTGCTGTTGGGAAATCTGTGAGGTGTACAGATGCTACATGCTCTTTTTGTGAGGTTTCGTTGAGGTCTAAGAAGAGGCGTTCGGCAAAGAAGGGGGCAATGGGGGCAATCAGTTTCGCCACGGTCTCCATGCAGGTGTAGAGGGTCTGGTAGGCCGAGATCTTGTTGGCACTATAGTCTCCTTTCCAAAATCTTCTTCTGGAGAGTCGCACGAACCAGTTGGAGAGGTGGTCGCTCACGAAGGTGCTGATGGCCCGACCGGCGCGGGTGGGCTCGTAATTTTCGTAGGCCTCGTCGGTTACTTTTATCAATGTATTGAGTTCCGAGAGAATCCAGCGATCGATCTCCGGGCGCTCCTGGATGGGGATCTCTGCCTCTTTGTACGTAAATCCGTCGATGTTGGCGTAGAGGGCAAAGAAGGAGTAGGTGTTGTACAGGGTTCCGAAGAACTTTCGTTGTACCTCTGCGATGCCCTCCAGGTTAAACTTCAGGTTATCCCAAGGCTGTGCGTTGGTGATCATATACCATCGTGTAGCATCGGGGCCGTACTGGGCAATGGTTTGGAAAGGATCGACAGCATTGCCCAAACGTTTGGACATCTTGTTCCCATTCTTATCCAATACGAGTCCGTTGCTGACGCATGTTTTGTACGCCACCGAGTCGAAGGTCATGGTGGCGATGGCATGGAGGGTATAGAACCATCCCCGGGTTTGGTCAACGCCCTCTGCAATAAAGTCTGCGGGGAAGTAGGTATCTAAGTCTTCCTTGTGCTCAAAGGGATAGTGATATTGGGCATAGGGCATGGCACCCGAGTCAAACCAAACGTCAATGAGGTCGCTCTCCCGATGCATCGTTTTTCCCGAGGGCGCCACCAGTACAATCTCATCCATGTAGGGGCGGTGCAGGTCGATCTTTTGATAATTCTCCGCACTATAATCTCCGGGGGTGAAGTCGGCCATGGGGTTTTTCGTCATAATGCCTGCTGCCACGGACTTCTCAATTTCCTCATAAAGTTCTTTCACGGAACCGATGCAGCGTTCCTCTTTTCCATCTTCCGTTCTCCATATGGGGAGCGGGGTTCCCCAGAAACGTGAGCGGCTCAGGTTCCAATCCTGCAGGTTCTCCAGCCAGTTGCCAAAACGTCCTGTTCCCGTAGCTTTAGGTTTCCAGTTGATGGTCTTGTTAAGGGCGATCATGCGCTCTTTGACAGCCGTTGTACGGATAAACCAAGAGTCCAGCGGGTAGTACAGTACCGGTTTGTCGGTTCGCCAACAGTGGGGGTAATTGTGGGTGTATTTTTCGACTTTAAAGGCCTTATTCTCATATTTCAGCATTATGGCCAAGTCGATATCAAGGGATGTTTTGGGGTCTGAGGCCTCCGGGTCGTAATCGTTTTTCACAAAACGTCCTGCATACGCCTTATAGGCTTCCTCATTCACAAAGCGGGTGATAAAGTCGTCCTGAAGGGCTTCCAACGGATAGAGGCGGCCACGCAGATCTACCATGGGGCGGGGCTGTCCATCTTTGTCGATGAGCAGTAGGGGCGCAATACCGGCCTCCAGGGCAACGCGCTTATCATCAGCACCGAAAGTGGGCGCAATATGTACGATTCCCGTACCATCCTCGGTGGTGACGTAGTCTCCACTGATCACCCGAAATGCATCACCGTCGGGTTGGACCCACGAAATAAGTTGCTGGTAACGAAGACCTATTAACGCTTTTCCTTTCAGCTCTTTGACTATTTTGAACGGAACTTTCTTATCCCCCTCCTTATAGGCATCCAGGGGTAAGTCGGCATTTTTGGGGTTGAAGTGCGCATTCATGAGATCTTTGGCCAGCAGCACGGTGATCGGTTTTCCTGTATACTGGTTGAAGGTTTGTACCACCACGTAGGAGATGTTGTCTCCCACGGCAAGGGCCGTGTTGGAAGGGAGTGTCCATGGAGTGGTGGTCCAGGCCAGAAAAGTCACTGTGCCGTGAGCCTCCTCAAAAAGGAACTCGGATTTCTCATCTCGTACCACCTCAAACTGTGCTGTGACCGTGGTGTCCTTTACATCGCGGTAGCATCCCGGTTGATTAAGCTCATGCGTTGAGAGTCCTGTGCCCGCAGCAGGCGAGTAGGGCTGGATGGTATATCCTTTGTAGAGAAGCCCCTTTTTGTAGAGCTCTTTTAACAGGTACCATAGGGTCTCAATGTACTTGTTCTCAAAGGTGATGTAAGGATCGTCGAGATCGACCCAATAACCCATCTGTTTGGTGAGCTTGTCCCACTCATCCTTGTACTTCATCACCTCGGTACGACAGGAAGCATTGTATTCCGCAACAGTGATGCTTTTTCCAATATCTTCCTTGGTGATTCCCAGTTTTTTCTCAACACCCATCTCTACGGGAAGACCGTGGGTATCCCAACCGGCTTTACGTTTTACATAGTACCCTTTGAGGGTTTTATAGCGACAGAAAATATCCTTGATGGTTCGTGCCATCATGTGGTGAATCCCTGGCATACCATTGGCTGAAGGCGGCCCTTCAAAGAAGATAAAGGGCTCCTTTCCCTCCGTTTTTTCTAGTGATTTTTCGAAAATGTTTTGTTCTTCCCAGAACTGTTGAATCTCGGTACTTGTCTTCGGAAGGTTGAGCTGACTATAATCAGGATATTTTCCCATCGTTATTAAATCTTTGTATCTTACCAATTGAAATAGAAGTGCAAAACTATTAAAAAAGATCGAACTGACAAGGTATAACATAAACCGTATCCCTCTGATGTGTCGAAAGTTCCGTTATTTTTGGAAAGCTTGATAATACTTTTGCAGTGATGTGATACAATATTTTAATTTTGTGCGTTAATATTATGGGGAGATAATTTAGAAAGACTATTTAATTTATGATCAATTCAATACTAAATTTTTTATCGCTGTTTTGTGCCGCTGTTTTCGTGCCGGAAGTGCCGGCTCCTCAGGAGATGGCTTTGATGGCTGTGGAGCCGGTGGTGCTGGAGAAGCACTATATTGAGCCGGCTTATGACTCGATGTTGGATAGCCTGTCGAAAGAACCCGTATTGGATACGCTCTCCGCTGATCTTGTGTTGACCCGTGACAGTCGTGTGATGGCAATGCTTGACAGTTTAGCTTATGGTAATATTTTTAGTCAGTATCCTTTGGCCTATGGTGGAGGGGAGGGGGGTCCTTCTGACGAGTTGTATCCGAAAAAACCGGTGAAGTTTCATGATACGATTGTGTCCAGCCGTATCGAACGGCTCAATGCGGAGACCCCCATAGACCTGGTGTTCAACCGTGATGTGCAGAAGTTTATTCGAGTGTATGTGGAGAAAAAACCCATGCTGACTTCCCGAATTTTGGGGTTGGCCGATCTCTATTTTCCGCTCTTTGAGGAGGTGTTGGATCGTTACGATATGCCATTGGAGTTGAAATATTTGGCTGTGGTGGAGAGTGCGTTGAATCCTACGGCGGGATCACGAGCGGGAGCCAAAGGATTATGGCAGTTCATGTATGGTACGGGGAAAGTATATGGTTTAAAGGTTTCGTCTTATGTGGATGATCGGTTTGACCCTTATAAAGCTACCGTTGCAGCCTGTGAGCATCTCACCGATTTGTACGATATGTATGGGAATTGGTCCCTTGCCTTAGCCGCCTACAATAGTGGGGCAGGAAATGTGAATCGTGCCATTCGGAAGGCCGGGGGAGTGAGAAATTACTGGGTTATTCAACCGTTTCTCCCCCGTGAAACCCGGGGATATGTACCGGCATTTATAGCCGTAAACTACGTGATGAACTATGCCAGTGCGTATGAGATATACCCGGAGAAATCCTTTTTTAACTTTTCGCAGGTGGATACGGTGACCGTTAGGGATGTGTTAGCCTTTGAGCAGTTGCATGAGGTGTTGGGTATTCCCATGGAGGCATTGTCCTTTCTCAATCCGGCCTATAAGCTAAAGGTGATTCCCGCTACCGGAGGGAAAAACTATCTCCTTCGCCTTCCTCAGCTCTATATGGGCGACTTCCTGAATAATGAGCAGGCAATTTATAATTATAAGACGGCCAAAGGATTGGAGCGAGAGAAGATGCTTGCCCAGATTAAAAAGGCGCAAGAACGTACGGTTCACGTGGTTCGAAGCGGAGAGAACCTGGGACTGATCGCACGGAAATACCATTGTAGTGTGAATAATATCAAGCGTTGGAACCGCTTGAAAGGTACGATGATTCGTCCGGGACAACGGCTTATCGTCTACCCGAGGGGAGCCTATTATCCCGCTGCGCCCTCTACCACGAGGACCTCCTCCACTGCCAAATCCACCAATGGTTCTTACGTGGTGAAAAGAGGGGATAACTTAGGGAAGATTGCCGCTGCCAACGGGGTCTCCATTGCACAGCTAAAAGCATGGAACAATCTGAGAGGAAATACCATCCATCCTGGAGAAAGGTTGGTGGTAGCTGCCCCCTCTTCAAAGGGAAAGGGCTCGGGGAAGTTTGCTTATTACACCGTGGAATCGGGTGACACTTTGTGGGAAATTGCCCAAAAGTATAATGTGACTGTTCGTCAAATCCGTGATTGGAATAACATTCGTAATGCACATAGATTGACGCCCGGTCAAAAGTTAAAAATTGCAATATAAATTATAGAACTGTTGAATAATGAAGAGATTTATTCCTTTTTTCATGGCGTTATCATTGCTTGTTATGCTCTCTTCTTGTGGAGAGGTGGGCAAAGAGAGGCGCAATAAACTGCTTGAGAAGCCGGGCTCTTCGGGCGCTACCTATGAGATGCTTGTGGTTTGTGGAACAAAGGTCTGGGAGGGGGCTATCGGAGAGACTATCCGTACCCATTTTAGTCAGCTTGATAGTACCATTAATCAGGGAGAACCCCTTTACACGACCCCTCATATTACGCAGGAGACATTTGATAAAAATTCCATGTTTCAAAATCATCGTAATGTGCTTCAGGTGGTGGTGGACCCTACCAATACGTCTAAGTTGGAGCGGGTGGAGGATAAGTATTCAAAACCACAGCGGATTTTTCGTTTTAGGATACGCAATGAGGCCGATTTTATGACACTGTTTGATACACATAAAGAGTTGATATATAAGGCTTATGTGGAGGCTGAGCGCATCCGGATCAACCGCTTCTTTTATGGGCAGCGAGATGGCAAAATGGCGCATTTTCTTCAAGAGAAGTTTGGTCTTACATTGACGCTACCCAACGGTTTTCAGGTGGCAAAAGAGGCTGAAAACTTTGCCTGGTTATGGCGTAAAACACCGAAGATAGACTATGGCATATTAGTCTATACCGAACCATATGAGGATACGGTTCAGCTTGATAAACAGGCAATTGTGCGGCTTAGGGATATCATTACTTTTGACCACATTCCGGGAGATCTTCCGGAGAGTTATATGCAGGTGGTGACGGATAAGTTCCCTGTGTCGTCGTATCCCATTGCGTTTAACGGATTCTATGCGATGGAGTTGCGTGGACTTTGGGAGACGGTGAAAGACTACATGGGAGGCCCCTTCTTGCACTATGCTATTGTGGATGAGAAGAATAATCGTATTATCCACCTGGATGCTTTCTTGTATGCTCCTGGGCAAAATAAACGAAATGAACTTTTACAGCTTGAGGCCATTCTTTACACGCTTAAAATCACGGATCCAGCGTAGAAGCAGTGATATTTCTTCTTTTTTTATTGCGTATCAAATACTTTTCTTACTTTTACCGTCCATTTGAGAACAAGTGGGCGTGGTGTGTCGCATCCTAATATCGGGTTACGTGCGGCTGCGCGCTTTATTGTAGTGTTGTATTTTTGAATTAAACCCTATACACGATGAGATTATTTAGAATAGTGCTGCTGTGCGTAGCTACGGTGGCAATTACGTCAGCTGCTCTGCAAGTGCAGGCGCAGAGTAAGAAAAAGAAGACTATGTATACCCCTGAGTCGGGGATTCCTGACAAGCCGACCATCGATACGCGTATCGATAATATGAGTTATTGGCGTCGTCTGGCCCATGAGGGGCTGGTTCCAGTAGCTCCGGAAACGCGTATTCCTAAGGCGACCCGCCGGGGATCCATGATTACCGGATCACGGTTGGTGGTGGATGATTCGCCTGATGTGCCGGTAACGAGTGAGAACAGTACACAGACAGAGAACTCCATCTTTGTGGATCCTAACGATAAAAACCGGATACTCCAGTCTAATAACTCCACAGAGAATCCCGTGGGAAGCCTCTTTGGTGCCAACTACTTCTATTCGTTGGACGGGGCCGTTACCTGGGGTGGATCCATTCAGGGTGCCGGAGGAGGAAATACGGGTGACCCTACCACTGCCATCAATCGTGACGGACGGATGTTCGTTGGATTCATTCACTCCAGTGGAGGACAAGGAATCTCCTATAGCGATGATGGAGGGATGACATGGATACCGGTGTTGGTAGCCTCTTCTCCCGGTGGATGGGGATCCATGTTGGATAAAAACCACATGTGGATTGACAATAGCTTGTCAAGTCCTTACGAAGGAAACCTTTACAACGCCTGGACAAATTTTGGTGGTGCTAACGACCGGGAGATTGAGATCTCGCGATCGACGACCAATGGTGAATCCTGGGAGGCCGCCATCAATATCTCCAATGGAGTGAACGCCGGAAGCCATAACCAAGGAGTCAACATACAGACTGGTCCCAATGGTGAGGTTTATGCCGTATGGGCAATCTATGATTCTTGGCCGAGTGACGAGAGCGCCATCGCCATGGCACGCTCTTTTGATGGAGGAGAGACTTGGGATGCGCCTCGTAGGATCATTAGCAATATCAGAGGTATTCGTACTACGGAAACATCCAAAGAGATGAGGGTGAACTCATTCCCGGTAATGGCTGTGGATATTTCCAATGGTACCAACAGTGGAAATATTTATATCTGTTGGGCCAATATTGGTGTTCCCGGTGTAAATAATGGTCCTGACATTGATGTATATGTGGCCATTTCAACGGATCAGGGAGAGACCTTTGGAACCCCCATTCGTGTTAACCAGGATGAGATGGGACAGGGAAAAGAGCACTACCTGCCATGGATTACTTCCGACCCTGTGTACGGGAATGTTGCCGTAATTTTCTATGATGATCGCAATGTGGGATCATCAGAGGTGGAGACTTTTTGTGCGACTTCCGTTGACGGTGGCCAGAATTGGGAAGATTTTAGGGTGAGTGATGTGGCTTTTACACCCACCCCTATCCCTGGTCTTGCCGCCGAATATATGGGAGACTATCTGGGAATTGCTTCGCGCGACCGAATGGTTTATCCTGTATGGCCTGATAACCGTCTTGGCTACCATATGACCTTTGTTTCTCCTTTTGAGTTGGGTCCTCCGCCGGATCAACCCTGGGTGACCTACGTGGATGTATTGGTTAATGATACCGTTGAAGGAAATGGTAATGGTCATCTCGACTATGAGGAGTCTGCCTCTCTGCACATGACCATGAAAAATATTGGGGATACACCTGGTTATGGGGTGAACGTGACGCTCTCTTCGGAGAACCCCTACGTGGAAATTCTTCAGGCAGAGGCCTCTTTTGGTGACTTGGAATCGGGTGATGAACTTACGGTGACCGATGCATTTTCTGTTTCATTGGCCGACAATGTGCCCAATGAAGAACGAATTATATTCACTCTTACTGCGGTGGATGATAATGATACGACCATGGTTAGTAACTTCTCCCTTCCTGTTTCTGCACCGGAGATGGTGGCAGGTGGGATGTCGATAGATGACCCTACCGGTAACGGTAACGGAAGACTTGATGCAGGAGAGACCGTAGAGATCGCTTTTGAGGTCTCCAACGAAGGAGCCTTCTCCCTTGAAAATGTGGTGGCTTCTCTTGTGTGTCCTTCTAATTTCGTCACCCTGAATACGGATGAGGCGGAGATCGAGCTGTTGGATGCTGGAGAGGTGGTTTCTGTGATCTACTCCGTAACGGCCGACCCCGCTACACCTGTTGGGACCTCTGCTGAGTTTATCCTTCATCTGGAAGGCGGTGCTTATGAGGTTGAAAAATCGTATCTCCACCTTATCGGCCTGGTGGTTGAAGACTGGGAATCCGGTGATTTCTCCAGCTTCGATTGGCAGTTCTCCGGGCAAGGAGAGTGGAGTTTGGTGGAAGATCCTGTTTATGAAGGAATCTATGCGCTTAAATCCGACGCCATTAATGATCAGCAGTCCGCAGAGCTCTCTTTAGATTATGCGGTAGCCCGCGATGATGAAATATCCTTCTTCTATAAGGTAAGTAGTGAGCAATCTTATGACCATCTGAAATTCTATATCGATGGCCAAGTGGTAGGACAATGGTCCGGAGAGGAAGACTGGAGTGAAGCTACCTTCCCTGTGACCGAAGGAGAGCATAATTTTAGGTGGACCTATGAAAAGGACATGTCTGTATCCGGTGGTATGGATTGTGCCTGGATTGATTATATTATCCTTCCCCCCTTGCGGGTGACCAGTGCTTATGCGGGAGAAGATTTGGGGACTTGTGAGCTCACTTCGGTGATCCTGGAAGGGGCCAACGCCACTTATTTCGATGAGATTCTTTGGGAGACCACCGGTACCGGTATGTTTGATGATGCGACCCTGGTGAATCCCACTTATACGCCTTCTCAGGAAGATATGGACGCCGGTATGGTGACACTTACCATGACGGTTATTGGCCCTGCAATTACGGCTTCTGATGTGGCGGTTCTTACCATTAGCCCGGCTCTGGAGGCTCTTATGCCCGAAGAGGGTAACATCTGTGCCGGTGACGTATACACTGTGAGTGATGTGGATGCTATGCACTATGCTGAGGTGTTGTGGAGTACCGATGGAGATGGTGCCTTTGATGATGCCTCTATCTTGATGCCTCAGTATACGCCCGGAACCATGGATCAGGAGAATGGCGAAGTAACGCTTACCGCAACATTTGTGGCTCTGGAGGGTTGTGAGGATCTTACGTTGAGCCAGTTGCTCTCTATTCATGCATTACCTACTGCACTGCTCTCTGGAGCAGATAGCGAGCTCTGTATTGGCGATAGCCTTTCTCTTTCTATCGAATTGACCGGTGTGGCTCCCTGGACACTTTCTACCACTGATGGGGAGATCGTTGAGGTTACGGAGAGTTCATTTAGTTACTATTATACACCTACAGAAACGCTTGATTATGCTATCTCAGAGGTGGTTGATGCTCAGGGTTGTACAA
This sequence comes from Bacteroidota bacterium, assembly GCA_002748065.1. GTDB lineage: Bacteria > Bacteroidota > Bacteroidia > Bacteroidales > BM520 > BM520. Next base: position 45,538 of record PDRJ01000036.1, on the reverse strand, counting down.
ACGAAGGTGAAGGTGTGGTACAGTTGACCGTAAATCCACGTCCCCAGGTAGAGCTCGGGGAAGATCAGACCATCTGCCATAACCATACGATCCTATTGGATGCGGGAAGTGAAGGAAGTACCTACAGTTGGTCTACAGGAGAAACCACACAGACCATCGAGGTGGACTCCACCGGAGTGGGCTTCAGCGGTATGAAGACCATTACCGTGACTGTGACCAATGAGTTCTCCTGTGTAACCGAGGATGAGATCGTGATCACCATCAAGGATTGTAGTGGTTTGGATGATTTTGCCGAAGCCATCGGTTTGAAGATCTATCCTAACCCCACAAATGGTATATTAAACATTAGCCTTAATGCGAAAAAGGCAGAAGACTATCGCGTGGAGATTAGGGATAACCGAAATGTGCTGATACAAGAGATAGGCCTGGGAACCATACGGGGATCCTACCATGAAAAACTGGATCTTACCCATTTGGTGGATGGTGTATATCTGTTGACCCTGAAAACTGCGGAGAACACCTACCCTGTAAAAATCGTAATAAATCGTTAATTCGATTAGAGGAACCCCGGTACCCATTGGTTTACCGGGGTCCTTTTTGTGTATAAAATAAGTGTTTCCTATTTAAAGATTGAAAATGATGCAAAGCAAATACAGTACCCTGCTACTATGGGGGGTTCTTGCGGTGGCTTTCATGGCTGTTGTCTCCTGCATGCGCCCCAAACCGGAAGAGATGATCGTGGGTACATGGAAAGTGGACACCATTATCTCAGAGATTTTTGACCAAGAGCAGAAAGAGCTTATAGAGCAGGCTTTAAATGTGCAAAAACAGGTCTATTTTATCGTGAGTGATAATGGCCAAATGGATATTGTCTCGCCTGTTGGCGCGCGAAGTGCAAACTGGGTGATGGATAATGATAGTTTGATCTTGAAGGCTACCTTTATCGATACCAAGCAGGAGAGTCAGATTAAGTTTGAAGAGATCTCCGAGGAGGTTTTGATCCTCAAAGAGGAGTCGAAGTTAGGTAAGTTTACAACAAAGTACATAAAAAGATAAACGTAATCACGCCTTTGTATTAATCCGCATGGTTCATCCTTCCCCCCTCTTCGCAGGTTATGGTGTGGATTAAGACTAATCGGGGCAGTGTGGTTGATCCCAAAATAGTAGATGTTATGAAAATTTCTTTGGGGAGTCTCCTCTCCCTCCTTTTGTTGTTCTCTCTTTTCGTGAATGCTCAGGAGAAGAGTAAGTTGACCCATATCCCCTCTCCCGAGGAGCGTGCCCGTTGGCATGAGATAGGGAAAGATTTTGTTCCCACGGAAGCGCCTACAGCTCCGGTGAGGAATATTGCTGAGTTTGAGCCTACGGAGGCGATTCTGGTGCGCTATCCCTTTGGGATTCCTGTGACCTTAATCAAAGAGATTGCGGATGATTGTAAGGTGATTACGGTGGTCCAAAATGCAACACAAGAGGATAATGTTCGTACGGAATATACTTCCAATGGCGTGAACTTAGAACATTGTGAGTTTATCCATGCCAATTCCGATAGCTACTGGACTCGTGACTATGGCCCTTGGTTTATCGCTGATGGTAACGATGAGGTGGGTATTGTGAATTTTACCTATAACCGTCCCCGTCCCAACGATAATCAAATTCCTATTCATGTGGCCGCTCATTTGGGGGTCTCCTACTATAATATGAACCTTGCACATACCGGAGGAAACTACATGTGTGACGGTTACGGGAATGCGGCTTCTACCGATTTGATATGGGAAGAGAACCCCTCGCTGTCGCATCAGGATATCGATGATTTGATGATGGAGTACCTGGGTATCGAGCAGTACCATGTAACTTCCGATCCATTGGGAGATTATATTAAACATATTGATTGTTGGGGGAAGTATTTGGCACCCGATAAGATTATGATAGGCCAAGTTCCTGAGACCGATTATCGTTATGAAGATTTTGAGGCGGTTGCTGAGTATTTTGCCAATACCGATAGTCCCTATGGAGAGCCCTATCGGGTGTATCGTGTCTATACGCCGGGAGGTTCTCCTGCAACACCCTATACCAACTGTTTGATTGTGAATAGAAAGGTCTTTATTCCCATGAGTGGTAGCCAGTGGGACGACGATGCCATTGCCACTTATGAGGCAGCTATGCCCGGTTATGAGATCATTGGGGTGTCTTTTGGTTCTTGGGAGAATACGGATGCGTTGCACTGTCGTACTCATGAGATTGCCGATAGAGAGATGCTTTACCTTCACCATTTGCCGGTGGTTGGCGTACAGCCTCTTCAAGGTGGCTATGAGGTGGCTGTTGATATCACCTCTTATGGTGATCATGAAGTATATGCTGACTCTGTCTACGCTGTGTACCGTACCAATGGAGGTGCGTGGGATACCCTTGCAATGGTATTTCAGGGGGATCGTCGCTATGCGGTGACGCTTCCCGTTGGCGAAGAGGGAACGAAGGTGGAGTATTTTATCCATGCCGCTGATATGTCGGGACGAAGTGAAGAGCATCCCTATATTGGCGCTTCGGATCCCCATAAGTTTTATGCGGGAGATCCCGTGGGAATTGGCTCCCATGAAATCTTTGAGGGAGGCGTTTTATGTTATCCGAACCCGGCACATGAGATGGTCAATATCGCCTTTATGTTGGATGCGTCATCCACGGTCTCTGTGGTGTTGAGCAACCCTTTGGGAGAGGTGGTGCAGTCGCCGGTGAAGGCACATTATAGCGCAGGAAGACATAATTTGCGATTCTTTGTGGGCGACCTACCTTCGGGAATCTATTGCTACACCTTGACTTCCGGTACCCATACCCTGTCTGGCAAGTTTGTTCTCTCTCATTAGAAATGATCATTTTCTAACCCCCGATTTCCGTCGGGGGTTTTTTGTTTTCCCGCGATCTGTTATCTTTGTTTTGTGGAAAGAACAAACAACGGAGTAATACCTTCTTACACCCGTGATTATGAGGTGTTAAGTTACCATTGTGACCCCTATTCCCAACTGCGGGTCTCTTCCCTGTTTTTTCTTATGCAGGAGTCCGCGTGGTTTCATAGCCATCGTATGGGGATTGGTTGGGATCATCTTATGGCGTCCCGGAATAGTTTTTGGGCACTTACCCGCTTGAAAGTGGAGGTTCTCGGCTCTCCTGTGAAGTGGGGCGAACGCCTTACGGTAACCACTTGGTCGAGGGGCACGGATGGGATACAGTTTTTTCGCGATTGGCAGGTGTTTGATCAGAAAGGAGTGTTGCGTGCCATTGGAACAGGTACCTGGGTGATTGTGGGGGCAGATAGTCGACAAGTGCAGCGTAATAGCGATTTGGCATTACAATTCCCGCTGCAAGGAGAGCAGGTGTTTCCGGGCGTATTAAAAAAGATAAAACCCCTTGTTGAGCCTCTATTCTCCGACTATTCTCCCATAAGGTATAGTGAGATGGATGTGAATAAACACATGAATAATGTGAGTTATCTGGTTCGTTTTCTGGATGAAGAGAGTGCGGCATTTCGAGCCGATTATCGGGTGTCCGGGGCGGAACTTAACTTCTTTAAAGAGGTCACCGCTGAGGCCTCCGTACGTGTGGGGAGAGTGGTTGATGGAATGGTGCGGAAATATGCAATCTTTCGGGAAGAAGATGGTGGAGAGCTGTGTCGTGGAAAGGTGGTTTGGACTCCGCGCGTGCAAGAAGATGATAAACGTGAATAGATTCTTATGGCCTTAAATGTAATATGGGTAGCCTTCTTTGTCATTGCCTTTGTGATCGCTTTGATAAAACTGCTCTTCTTCGGGGATATGGCGATCTTTCCGGAGATGGTACAGGCTACCTTCGACATGGCGGAGTCGGGTTTTAAACTCTCTTTGGGGCTAACCGGAGTGATGACCCTCTGGTTGGGACTGATGAAAGTGGGAGAGCGGGGAGGTATGGTAGATCTTATTGCCCGCGCTGTGAATCCCCTGTTCCGGCGTTTCTTTCCTGAAATCCCGGAGAACCATCCCGTGCAGGGCTCCATTATGATGAATGTGGCGGCGAATATGCTGGGTTTGGACAACGCCGCAACACCCATGGGGCTTAAGGCCATGTCTCAGATGCAAGCCCTGAATAAAACCAAGGATAGTGCCTCTAACGCCATGATTATGTTCCTTGTGTTGAACACCTCAGGGCTTACCCTGATTCCCATCAGTGTGATGGTTTACCGAGCTCAACTGAAGGCTGCCGACCCTGCAGATATCTTTTTGCCCATCTTGATCTCAACCTTCATCTCCACACTAGTGGGGATTCTTACTGTTTCTTTGGTGCAGAAGATCAATCTGTTAAAAAAGGAGGTTTTCTTCTACCTGGGAGGCTTTACCCTCTTTGTTGCGGCCATGATCTGGCTCTTCACTACGCTCCCCCAGAAGCAACTGGGCACCCTCTCTTCGGTTGTGAGCAACGTGATCCTTTTCGGCATCATCATGCTATTTATTCTTTTGGGAGTAAAAAACCGAGTCAATGTGTATGAGGCCTTTATTGAGGGGGCAAAGGAGGGGTTTACCGTGGCTGTAAAGATTATTCCCTATTTGGTGGCGATTCTTGTGGCCATTGGCGTATTCCGTGCCTCCGGAGCCTTGGATTACCTGGTGCACGGCATGGCGTGGTGCTTTTCTCACTTGGGTGTTGATAGCGCTTTTGTGGATGCCTTGCCCACTGCATTGATGAAGCCCCTAAGTGGCAGTGGTGCCAGGGGGATGATGATAGAAACCATGACGACCTATGGCGTGGACTCCTTTGCAGGGCGCCTTGCCTGCACCTTTCAAGGGGCAACGGATACCACCTTTTACATTATTGCGGTCTATTTTGGCTCCGTGGGAATCCGTAAAACACGTCATGCGGTATGGTGTGGCCTGGTGGCTGATCTTGCGGGCATTATCGCCGCCATATTCATGGCATATCTCTTCTTTGGTTGATGGATTCTGTGTGTGATCGCTGAGAAGAAATTGTGTTGATGAAATGAAAATGAAATTGTGTTGACGATAGGATAAAAAGATAAACCGATGAAAAAGACCCTATATGTAGATAGTGAAACATTACAACGCTTCACCACCGATGTTTTTGCGGGCGCCGGTGTGCCGAAAGAGGAGGCTAAGATGTGTGCGGAGGTCCTTATTGCCGCAGATAAGAGAGGAATCGACTCTCACGGTATCAACAGGTTAGTGCCCATCTATTATAATCGTATTAAGGAGGGTATTTTAAACCCGATCACCCACATTGAGGTTGTGAAAGAGGGGCCTGCTACGGCCGTGCTTGATGGACATGACGGGATGGGGCATGTGATTGCCCAAAGAGCCATGCAGATGGCCATCGATAAGGCCAGGATCTACGGGCTGGGGATGGTGGCTGTGCGGAACTCGTCCCACTATGGTATTGCCGGATACTATGGATTGATGGCGGAGCAGCAGGGGATGATCGGCATCTCGGGAACCAATGCGCGACCCTCCATTGCCCCTACCTTTGGGGTGGAAAACATGCTGGGAACCAACCCTCTCTCCTTTGTGATGCCTTCCGATGAGGCGTTCCCCTTTTTTCTTGACTGTGCCACTTCGGTGATACAGCGGGGTAAGATCGAATATTATGCCCGGCAGGGGAAGGACATTCCCGATGGCGTGGTCATAGGCCATGATGGCAAGACGCTCACCCGTTCTCAAGAGATTGTGGAAGCTTTTTCCCGGGGTGCGGCAGCTCTGGCACCCCTTGGGGGAGTAGGAGAGGATAACGGGGGCTACAAAGGGTATGGATATGCTACCGTGGTGGAGATTCTTTCTGCTGCTCTTCAGGGAGGAGCCTTCCTTCAGATGCTTACCGGAATGCGTGACGGGAAGAAGGTGCCGTATAATTTAGGACACTTCTTTATGGCCATTAACATTGCCTCCTTTACCGACCTGGAGGAGTTTAAAAAGAGCACCGGTGATATCCTTCGTGGGCTGAGAGAGAGCAAAGTGGCTCCCGGCTCTGAACGTATCTTTACCGCAGGGGAGAAAGAGTACCTTGTTGCGCTTGAAAGGGAGAAAAGCGGTATACCGGTGAATGAAACGCTCCAAAAGGAGATCAAACAACTGATCGGTGAGTTGGAACTGAAGGGATACGACGAACTCCTAAGGAAGATAGAAGGGTAAATTTCCCCCTTTCCCGAGGAGGTATATTAGTGGTTCTTCACGGTTACAAGTTGCGTTGGACTTCCGCCTCCGATCTTTTTTTATTCATCACTCATCGTCCGTAACTTCTGCAGAAGATAATGCCTCAATCGTTACGTTATCGGTTTCGTTTGGGCTTTTTGGTGTTTCTTTTCGCCTTGGCCCTTGCGGCATTCTTCTCCTTTTTCTTGTGATAACCATCCTTTTTGCGGCGCTCTTTCTTCTGAGCCAACTGATCCGGCTTGGATTTCTCCACCACCAAGGGCTCCCCCTGATAAACAGCCCCATTGGATTTCTTTAGCAATAGTTCGGAAAAGTCCTGGTCAATCTCAAAGAAGCTGAAGTTCTTCATCAAGTCAATCTTTCCGATCTCAATATTGCGTTTCTCCGTGGTGTCATTGATTAATCCGATGAGTTTGGGCTTGGTAAGTCCGTTTTTACTGCCCTGGTTGATGAAAAACCGCTCAAAAGTGATCTTTTTCCCTGATTTTTGGAACTTCTCCCGGTCACTGTTCTTCTCCTTTTTGGCCGCCACATTCAGGTCTCCCCGGTTTTTATAATACTCCAGAAACCGGTTGAACTCCACAGAGACAAAATGTTTGATCAGTTGCTCTTTATCAAGCCATTCCAATTTTTTATAAATGGTGGGCATAAAGGGCTCAATACGCTCCTCATTCACCTCCACCTTTTCCATTCTGTCAATGAGTTTGTAGAGTTGTTTGGCGCATATCTCTTCGCCATTGGGAATCATTTTTTTGACAAATTTCTTCCCTGTTATCTTTTCCAGTTCCCGAATTTTGCGTGTTTCACGTGTATGTATAAGGGTGATGGAGATCCCTTTTTTTCCAGCTCTCCCTGTTCTGCCACTTCGATGGATGTAGGCTTCCGTTTCATCGGGTAGGTTGTAGTTGATCACATGAGATAGGTCGTTCACATCGAGCCCCCGAGCCGCCACGTCGGTGGCTACTAGCAGCTGCAGGTGTCGTGAACGGAAATGTTTCATCACGGTTTCGCGGGCCGATTGGGTTAGGTCGCCATGGAGAGCATCAGCATTATAGCCATCAGCCATCAATTTATCGGCCACTTCTTTGGTCTCGCGCCGTGTACGACAGAAGATGATTCCGTAGATATCCGGATTCACATCCACCACCCGTTTCAGAATTTCGTAGCGATTTTTAGCCAACCCCATATAAAATTCATGGGATACGTTTTCAGCTCCGCGGTTCTTTTCGCCTGCGGCGATCTCTTTCGGCTCTTTCAGATAGTGATCGGCGATGCGTTGCACCTCTTTGGGCATGGTGGCAGAGAAGAGAAGGGTCTGCTTCTCTTCCGGGGTGTGCGAGAGGATGGCGTCCAACTCCTCCTTAAACCCCATGTTTAGCATCTCATCGGCTTCATCCAGCACCAAGTAACGTATGGACTCTACCTTTAGTACTTTTCGTTTGATGAGGTCAAGGGCTCGTCCGGGGGTGGCCACCACAATGTGTGCGCCCCTTTTCAACTCATCCATCTGCCCAACAATACCCGCTCCGCCGTAAACGGCCATGATACGAAGCATGCTGTTTTCCTGGGCATAGCGTTCCATCTCTTTGGTGATCTGAATGCATAATTCCCGCGTTGGTGAGAGGATAAGAGCTTGTATGATGGCCTCCTCAGGGTTGCACTTTTCAATAATGGGCAATCCAAAAGCTGCGGTCTTTCCCGTTCCGGTTTGTGCCAAGCCAATAAGGTCACAGTCAGTTTGTAAAAGAAAGGGGATGACCTCTTGTTGGATGGGGGTTGGCTGTGTAAAGCCCAATGCCTCCACGGTTTTCAGGATCGATTCGCTCAAGCCTGTTTGGTTAAATGTTGTCATAATTGTTATCGATCCTTTTTAAGATTAGATGATGGGTAAAAAGCATGGAAGTCCTCTTCCATAGCTATTGTGCGGTTCTCCGCGCATTGGTTTTCAGGCGCCAAAGGTACGGTAAAGAGTTGAGAAATCGATTTTTTTCTCTGAATCCCCCATTGGGAAAGGCCTTTGGCTAACCGATTAGTGTCCGCCCCAGCCGGGTATTAATTCGTTTTTGTATGGCTTGAAGTGCTTTGATACGATCCATCATTGCCAGGTTCTGTTCCTCATCAGTTGTCTCTTTTAATGCTTTTAATAGCTGTGTGAGTTCTTGATTGACTTTGCTGGATTTGAAAGATAACATACTCCGTAGAACGGCCTCTGCCAGGATATCTTCCTCTTTTTTGATAAAGATCTGGTTTTTGGCCCAGTTTTCACTCAGGTTATGAGGGGTGGTAATCATGTCGATGACTGCTTGGCTGATGGCCGGGTCTGTGTAGTTGATAAGGTATTCTCCCGAAGTGAACATCCCCTGTTCCAGCCGTTCCAACACCAAGTCGTAAATGGCTTGGTAGAGGGTATTCTCAAACTTCAATTCATCGTTGGCAATCTCTGTTAAGATAAAACTTGCCACATCGATCTGTTCCGGTTCTCCCTCTTCCTCCTCCGGATCTTCCTGAGCAAGGGTGATTTGTGTCTCGGGAAAGAGCAAGAGCAACCGCAGGAGGGCTCGCTCCTGATCCTCTCCAACGGTAAGAATATCCTCCTCTTTCTTTAAGAGAGAGGGGCTCTTGGGGGGCTCTACGGGATCCGGAATGCCTTTCCCATATTTCCCGGTGAATTTCTTTCGGTAGAGCTTGTTGATCTCGGTGACTAAGGTCTGCTCTGGAATATCAAGCAGGGTGGAGCACTCTTTTACATAGACCGAGCGGGTGATACGGTCGGGAATCAGCGATACGGAGGTGACGATATCACGAATAAGGGCAGATTTGCGGATGGGATCATTCCCTGCATCCTTTTGTAAAATCGCGGTCTTGAAGAGGATGAAGTCTTTCGCTTCTTGGGTGATATATGCTTCAAGTTCCGAAGTACGGTGGCTTCGGGCGTAGCTGTCGGGATCTTCGCCATCGGGGAAAAGTACGATGCGCACGTTCATTCCCTCCTCCAGAATCATATCAATTCCCCGGAAGGAGGCCTTGATCCCCGCGGTATCGCCGTCGTAGAGGATGGTGATGTTGGGAGTGTAACGTTTGATTAGCTTGATCTGATCGGTGGTGAGGGAGGTTCCCGAAGAAGCTACCACATTGGTGATTCCCGCCTGGTGAAGCGAGAGAACGTCGGTGTAGCCCTCCACCAAATAGCAGTTGTCCTGGCGAACCATCTCCGTACGGGCAAAATAGATTCCGTAAAGAACCTTGCTTTTGTTATAGATAACCGACTCCGGGCTGTTGAGGTACTTGGGCTTGTTTTTATCGTTAGAGAGAATACGCCCCCCAAAACCGATAATTTTTCCCGAGAGGTTATGGATAGGGAACATCACCCGTCCGCGAAACCGATCGTATTTTTTCTGTTCCTTGAGAATGGTTAGCCCGGTTTTCTCGAGATATTCGAGCTTATAACCTTCGCCTAATGCCTCTTCCGTAAAAGCGCTCCACTCCTCGGAAGCGTATCCCAACTGAAATTTCTCAATGGTCTCCCCACGAAATCCCCGTTCTTTAAAATAGCTTAACCCCACACTCTTCCCCATGTCGGATTCGTGCAGCAACCGGGTGTAGTATCGCTGTGCAAAAAGTGATACGGTCATCAGCGCATCCCGCTCATCTTGAAACTGCCTCTCCTCCTCTGAGAAGGCCTCCTCTTCCACCTCGATGTTGTATTTCCTGGCCAGGTATTTGAGGGCTTCGGGGTAGGAGAAATGTTCATGCTCCATGAGGAATCCCACCGCATTGCCGGCCTTCCCACAGCCAAAACACTTGAAGATCCCCTTTGCCGCTGATACGGTAAAGGAGGGCGTTTTTTCGTTGTGAAAGGGACAGAGACCCAACAGGTTTACGCCTCGCTTTTTTAACGATACAAACTCCCCTACCACCTCTTCGATGCGGGTGGCCTCCATAATCTCCTGTATTTTATCTTGCTTTATCACAAAAAACGGTAGACAAATGTACGTGATAATTTTTAATGCACACACAACCTCATTAAAAACAACGGTGTCACGGGAGGAAGGGATGAACGTTGCTGTTTACAGGGGGGATCCCCAAAGGAAGATCCCTCCCAAATCTTGGGGTACAGCCTCTTTCAACTCTCGTATCTGAAATCCTGCATTTGCAATGAAGTGTCGTATTTTTTCGCCCTCTGCAAGGTATTTCAAGGAGCCTGCGATCAGTACGGTTTTTCCTGATAATCCACAACAACCTCCGAAGAGGCCGTAGGGGAGCCCGGGTAATACAATCTCCTGGGGGAGTACTGTGCACACCTGTTTCCCTGCCTTCCTGCACCGTGTGGCAATCCCTTCATCGGAGGTAATCAGGTGTGTCGAATCCAAAAGGAGGGTGCTACAACGTGTATACCCCTGTGTGACGTCAATAATCTCTTGACCCCGATAGTGTTGAAGGATGGTTTCCTCAGAGAAGGGGGTGTGGTGGATCAATAGGGTTCCTGTTCCTGCGGCATTGTATGCGGCCAGATGGGGATGTCCTGCAGTGGATGGCCTTTTCCCGACGGTGTAGGCAACGTGGTGTTTCTGAAGAGCGGCGACCACTTCCCGGGGTGTGTTGGGTGCTATAATGAGGGTGGTCCCATCGTAGAATAGAGCCGTATCCGGATGCCCCGATAGCGCCCCCTCCTCCAAAGGGTGGCGGAATAAAACAAGCTCGCCCATCTCCGCCAAAGAGGACGCAATCGCGTTATCGACCCGATAATCCACCACTATCAGCCTGTCTTGTCTCCTCTCCATGAAAAAAGGTTGTTATTTTATTCGAAGATACACTATTTTTGTACCTGACATACCTTATTTTCGATCGACGGTTTAAAAAGGGCCGAAGATGGATGTAAATTGTCGTGGTTAGTCGTCATGAATTGACGGATTTAAAGGGTAAGTGGTGTCTGTTCATAACGCCATAGTTTTTGAGCAGCGTCTGTGTAGAAAGGTTGAATTCAAGGCTTGCGAAGGCTGAAAAATGCGAGTTTACCAGGGTAAATGATCATTTGGAAGACAAGCGTAACGAAGAAGTCGGACGTTATAGACAGTCTCTAGTTAATGTTTTTTAGATATATATGATGAAGAAGCGAGATGTGGCATGGGTTCTTGTCTCTTTGGGGTTTTTGGCCTTGATGCTTCCCTCTTGTCGAGAGAAGATTACCTATCCTATTATACCTCATATTGAATTTGAAGATTTTACGATGCTTTTTGGGGCGGATAGTACCATAGAGAAGGGGGTGTTGACCCTCTCTTTTACCGATGGGGATGGCGATTTGGGAGAAAAGAGCGTGGATGGGACTAACCTTCCGCCGCCCCCTTTCAATCTTTTTATCGACTATTTTGAGTTGCAAGAGGGTGTGTGGAAGCAGCTTGTCAATGCGGAGGGAGACACTCTTGTGTTCCATGGTACGCTTCCCTATCTCACCCCTCAGGGGAAGAATAAGAATATCAGTGGCCTCATCGAGGATACGCTGTTTATCAATCCGCAACATGATCACGACACCTTCCGTTACGAAATATACATTAGAGACCGTGCGCTGCACGAGAGCAATACCGTGGTAACCCCCATTTTTGTAAAGCCTCGGTTGTAGGGGGCCTGCTTTACCTCTTACCCTTTTTTTCATGGCGATTTCCTCCTGTTGTGGGTTATATTTTTCCTTTTGGGGACATTAAAGGGTGATGAAAGGGAGGGTTTTTGTGGTTTCGGGGGTGGCATTGGCGGCCATGTGTGCTTCCCAACTGGTGTGGAAGTATGGGGTCGCATCATCGGAGGAGGCTCTTTTTGCACCGGTGGTCGCTTTTGTGGATCGCCATACTATTTCCCTCCTCTGTGCTCACGTGGAGGCGATTCTTGAGGGTTTCTCTTCGGGTGAGTTTATGCGGGTCGGGGATACCTTCTATTTCTGCGGGGGGGGCTTTGTCCGGATCACTTCGGGGTGTACCGGCACCAAGCAGCTCTTTCATTTTCTTGTTCTTATGATTACCTCTCTTTCCGGAGGCGGTTTTGGGCGTAAGGTCGGTTTTATCCTCTTTGGAGCGATCCTTCTTCAGAATTTTAATATGTTGAGAATAAGTTTGTTGTGCTTTTTCGTGCAGGTTTTCCCGACTCATTGGTCTTTTTTTCATACCACAATTTTTCGTTTTGCATTTTATGTTGTCCTATTTTTGTTGTGGATTTTTTGGGAGGAGGTGTGCTCTTCGTTAAAGAACAATAGTGATGATTATAGTTGAGAATTGTTACATAAGTGATGATATCTGTGAGGTCTGTTTTGTCTGTGATGTGAAGAAATGCAGGGGTGCTTGCTGCGTTGAGGGGGATGCCGGAGCGCCTTTGGAAATGGAGGAGATTGGTTTGATGGAAGACTATCTGGAGGAGGTAAAACCCTATATGACAGAGGAGGGAATCGCAGTGGTTGAGTCGATGGGGGTTTTTGATTATGATGTGGAGGGATGTTTTGTAACGCCTTTGGTAAAGGATCGGGAGTGTGCCTTTGTCTATTTTGAAGAGGGAGTTACCCGATGTGCCATAGAAAAAGCATGGGAAGAGAAGAAACAGCCATTTCAGAAACCCATCTCCTGTAGTCTCTACCCCATTCGTATTACCTCTCACGAATCGTTTGATGCCCTCAACTATCACAAATGGCCCATCTGTAAGGAGGCACTGCGCAAGGGGCGAAAGCAGGGAGTTCCCCTCTATAAGTTTCTTAAAGAGCCCTTGGTCAGGAAGTATGGGAAAGCCTGGTATGATAAGTTGGTGAAAGCCGTTGGAGAGCTTCCTTAACCTCTCCCTATCCCTGACCCTTTACAGGATATCCAGCCGGTAAGAATCCATCTTGATAAAGATAAAGAGCAGGATAGAAAAAGCCCATAAAGAGGAGCCCCCATAGCTAAAGAACGGGAGGGGGATACCGATGACAGGAACTAGACCGATGGTCATCCCGATGTTGATGGCAAAGTGAAAAAAGAGGATAGAGGCTACTCCGTACCCATAGATTCTGGAAAAGGAGGAGCGTTGCCGTTCCGCAATGTAAATAATCCGAATGAGTAGCCCCAGGAAGAGGGCAATGAGGGTAGTGGTTCCCAAGAATCCCCACTCTTCTCCTAAGGTACAGAAGATAAAATCGGTACTCTGTTCCGGTACGAAGTTGAATTTTGTCTGTGTGCCTTGTAGAAATCCTTTGCCCCAAAGTCCCCCCGAACCGATGGCAATCTTGGACTGATGAACGTTGTATCCCGCTCCGTAGAGGTCGTCTTCAATCCCCAGCAGTACATTGATCCTGGTTTTTTGGTGTGGCTCAAGGATATGCTCAAAGGTGTAGTCAACGGTAAAGATAAAACCGATGGCCATAACTCCCCCGGCAATAAGCGTTAAGAGGGCCTTTCGATTCTTCCTGACGAGCCATATAATCCCGATGATAAGGATCAGCACCCCTCCCAACACGTAGTATTTACCCAGTAACAGGGTGAGGATGAAAAGGAGAACTACGAGGACGGCCAATATAAAGATCGCGGGGGAGAATCCTTCCCGATAGAGGACTAAAATCAGGGAGGCATACACCAAAGCTGATCCGGTGTCATTTTGTAGAAAGATGAATGCAGCCGGCAGGAGCATGATGGTGAACGCTGTGGCGGTATGGCGGAATTTCTCAAGGCTGGTGGTCTGGGAGGAGAGATATTTGGCCAGGGCAAGGCAGGTGGCCACTTTGGCAAACTCCGAGGGCTGTATGGCAAATGAACCGATCTGAAACCAGGACCGTGAGCCGGCAACCTCCTTCCCCACCACTAAGACCACCAAGAGCATGCCCATAAGCAACACGTAGATGGCGTAGGAGAAGGAGCTGAAAAACTTGGAGTCCGTTAGAAGAATCAAAGCGATGAGAAAAAAGGAGGTGCCAATCCATAACAACTGTTTCCCGTGGTTTACGGAGAGATCAATGAGTTGGTGTTTCTCTGGAGAGTAGGTCGTGGTATAGATGTTTATCCAGCCCAGAAAAACCAGGATCAGGTACAAAATGACCAGCACGGGGTCTATATTTGAAAAAATGGCGCCTCTTCGTTTCATGGGCTCTCCTCCGTAGGTTGGGTTTGGATAAATATGGCATTGGACATCTTCTCCTCCAATGCGGTTCGTGTGGTTCCCCCCGTGAGGTATTTCTCAATCATCAGTGAGGCGATGGGAGCCGCCCAGGTCGACCCGAATCCACTGTTCTCTACCACCACGGCAATGGCAATTTTCGGATTCTCCTTGGGAGCAAAGGCAATGAAGATGGAGTGATCCTCTCCATGGGGATTTTGTACTGTTCCCGTCTTGCCGCAGATGGAAATACTGTCTACACGGGCATAATACCGGCCTGTTCCGTTTTCCACCACTTGTTCCATGCCGTCAATAACCATTTTAAAACTTTTTCTTGAAATCCCCGTCTCTACGCGCTCATGGGAGGGGAGGGTGGGGGAGGTGATACCGTCTTGTTGTTGTATCTGCTTGATGAAATGCGGCTTAATATAATAGCCTCGGTTGGCAATGGTGGCTGTGAGGTTAGCCATCTGTAAGGGGGTGAGGAGCAGTTCTCCCTGGCCTATGGCTAAAGAACGTACCGTCAACGCATTCCAATGCCCCTCGCCATAGTAGCGGTTATAGTAGGCATCGTTGGGAACATTCCCTGCTCGTTCACTGAAGAGATCCGTCTGGAACTTGTGACCTAATCCGAAACTGATCACATACTCCTTCCACTTATTGAATCCAATCTGAGGCTCCTCATATTTGTTGATGATCCCTTTGAATGTATTCCAGAAAAAGGGGTTGCACGACTCCTTGATGGCATTGACGCATCCCAATGGGGTTTCGTGATGGTGGGTGCATCGAATGGGTTTTGACTCCGGGCCATTGCAACTATATCGGCTGTACGGAGTGAGAACCCCCTCTTCAATGGCAATGGCGGCATTGAGCAGCTTGAAGGTGGATCCAGGAGGGTAGGTGGCCATGCTTGTACGATTGTAAAGCGGTTTGTGCTCATCGTTGCTCAGCACCTTATAGTTTTGGTTGCGAATCCGTCCTACCAGAAGGTTGGGGTCGTAGGTGGGGGTAGAGACCGCGCAGAGAATCTCCCCTGTTTGGGGCTCAATGGCTACGGCACTCCCTTTTTTGTGCTGCATAAGAAACTCTCCATAAACCTGTAGGTCGATGTCCAGGGTGGTAGTGAGGTTATTCCCTTTCGTGGCTACGGTGTCATAGGCTCCGTCACGATAGGCTCCCTTGGCCCTATTATGCACATCCACAAGGATAATCTTTTTCCCCTTCTCTCCCCGTAGCTCCTCCTCATAAGTGTTCTCCAGCCCACTGATGCCGATGTAGTCTCCCGATTTATACCACTGGTCTTTTTCGATATGGTGGGGGCTCACCTCGCCCACATAGCCCAACGTTTGGGCCGCCGCTGCGTAAGGGTATTTTCTCACCGTACGCGGTTGTACGAAGAAACCAGGAAATTTGAAGAGCTTCTCCTCCAAATAGGCGTAGTCCATTTTGGAAATCTGCCCCATAAATACGGAGGGTTTATAGGTCGAGAACTCCTTGGCTCGCTGGTAGTATTTCAGGTATTGCTCTTTGGTGATGTTCAACAGTGCACAAAAGGCGGCCGTGTCGATATTTTTAGCCTCCCGCGGAATGATAATTAAATCATATACTGCTTCGTTCACCACCAATAGCTTTCCATTCCGGTCGTAGATGAGTCCGCGGGCCGGATATTGGGTGACCTCACGGGTTGAAATCCTCTCTGCATACACCTTATAGGTGTCATCAAAAACTTGTAAGATCATAAGCTTTACCCAGAGAATCAATCCAACAAGGATAAAAGTCCCTATGATAAAATAGCGTCTTATGCTAAACTGATCTTTACGCATCCGGAATAATTTTTTACAAAGATAGTAACCAAAAATGGGTAACGAAAAAATATCTTACATTTGCCAAATGACAAATCAAGAAGACCTTTTTAAAAAGATTATATCCCATGCCAAAGAGTATGGGTTCGTCTTTCCCTCCAGTGAGATTTATGATGGATTGGGAGCGGTATATGACTACGGACAGTTGGGTTCGGAGTTGAAGAATAACATCAAGAGTTATTGGTGGAAAGCTATGGTACAGCACCATACAAATATTGTGGGGATTGACTCCGCCATCTTTATGCACCCTACCATTTGGAAGGCGTCAGGCCATGTAGATGCATTTAACGATCCCATGATTGACAACAAGGACTCCAAAAAACGTTATCGCGCCGACGTGTTGGTGGAAGATCATATAGCGAAGATTGAAGGCAAAATTGAGAAGGAGGTGAAGAAGGCCCGGAAGCGGTTTGGAGAGCGTTTCGATTATGAACAGTTTGTGGCAACAAATCCCCGGGTATTGGGGTATAAGGAGCAGATAAAAACCATCGGTACCCGACTCTATAAGGCGATGGAAGAGAATGATCTGGCAGATATTAAGGCTCTTATCGAAGAGTTGGGTGTGGTGTGTCCCCTCTCCGGATCGCGGAACTGGACGGATGTGCGTCAGTTTAACCTGATGTTCTCCACCCAGATGGGCTCTTTGAGCGATGAGGCTAGCGCGATTTACCTTCGCCCGGAGACGGCTCAGGGAATCTTTGTCAACTACCTCAATGTACAAAAGACCGGCCGTATGAAGATCCCCTTTGGAATTGCCCAAATTGGAAAGGCCTTCCGAAATGAGATCGTGGCGCGTCAGTTTATCTTCCGTATGCGGGAGTTTGAACAGATGGAGATGCAATTCTTTGTCCGCCCTGGCACAGAGATGGAGTGGTATAACTACTGGAAGGAGACGCGCATGAAGTGGCACCAATCCCTCGGAATTCCGGAGGAGAGCTATCGCTTCCATGACCATGAGAAACTGGCTCACTATGCGAATGCAGCAGCAGATATTGAGTTTAAATTTCCCTTTGGCTTTAAAGAGTTGGAAGGAATTCATAGCCGTACGGACTTTGACCTTGCCTCCCATGAGAAGTTCAGTGGCAAGAAACTGCGTTACTTTGATCCTGAGATGGAGGAGAGTTATGTGCCTTATGTGGTGGAGACCTCCATTGGTGTTGATCGGATGTTCTTGAGTATCCTCTCTTACGCCTATAAGGAGGAGAAGTTGGAAGATGGCTCCGAACGGGTGGTAATGAATATTCCTCCGGTAATTGCTCCGGTGAAAGTGGCTGTTCTGCCATTGGTGAAGAAGGATGGACTTCCTGAAAAGGGGAAGGCCATCTTTGATACCTTGAAGATGGACTATATGTGTCAGTATGATGAGAAGGATGCCATTGGCCGTCGCTATCGTCGCCAGGATGCCATCGGAACCCCCTATTGCATCACCATTGATCACCAAACGTTGGAAGATAATACCGTGACCATCCGCGAGCGTGATACCATGAAACAAGAGCGTGTCTCTGTGGATCAGGTCTCTTCCATCATTGCAGAGCGCATTCGTCCGCAGGCTTTATAAGAGCACGTAGGGATTAGAGCATTGCCTTTGCTTCCATAAGGATCCTTTGGGCTCTTTTATGGGGGATGTGGAGGGGGGTGAGCTTCTCCGGATTTTCTGCGATCTCTTTGCAGAGGACGGTTCCCTCTGCCATCAGTAGCTCTTTCTCTTTTTGTGTCAACGCTTTTAAGCTGGTGATGGGATGGAATCCACTTCGGTCGATCATCTCTTTCAGGCTGTTTCCCCGAGGGAAATCCCATGAGATTAGCGTCAACCCTGCACAGACACCATACTTTTCGGCGTCTTCCGTAAAGCGGGTGTTGGTGACCAGCATGGGTTCAAACGAGACTCCTTGCAGTTGGTTGTTGGCGGCGAGTTGCGCTTTGATATCCTGCATTCGGGAGTGCACATATAGGCTGATTTTTACGTCGTTCTTGGCACTTTCTGAGCGGTGGAATTTACACTCTACCATAAGGATTTTTCCCTTCCCTCTTCCTACTACATCCACTTCGTGTGTTACGCATAGGCCCTGTACCACTTTGCTGGTCTCCACACGGTAACCTTGCGCCTCCAAAAGGCGAGAGACAAAGTGTTCGAAGGGATAGCCCGTGGGTCCCATCTGCTGCAGAGCCTTCTTCAGCCGATAGCGACCCGCTGAGCGGTGGTTGTTGCGGTAGAGGATCTTATAGGCGATCTGGTAGATTTTTTTTGTGGAGATACCGTCATAGGCTTGTCGTTGCACCTCTCTTAGTACGGAGCCGATTTCCTGATCTGAGGCCCCTGTTCGGTAGAGGGCATCCTGCAACTTCTGTGGCTCAAAAGTGACCAAATCGCCATTGTTTTTTCGAACATGAATGTTGGTGAAGGCACTGTTCATCGTTCTGTGTGATGGGGGTGGGTGAGTGATCGTACAAGCTCTTCTTATAGAGAGAGCCTGTACGATTCGCTATTTTATCCGTGATAGACCTTGGGCTCGATTTCGCCGTTGAGTACGAGCAGACCATTCATGGCCAGGGCTCCCATCTCATCTTCACCGGGATAGACGGCGAGGGGGGCGATAAATTCGACTCGTTCTTTTACGTAGGCTGTCAGGATTTTATTGTGGGCAATGCCTCCTGTCAGGATGATGGCGTCTACCTTCCCTTTTAGTGCCGTGGCCATGGCACCGCATGCTTTGGCAATTTGGTAAGCCATGGCATTTTGTACCAGAATAGCTTTGGGATCACCCTCCTCAGCTTTTTTTTGTACTTCGTAAGCACTGTTGGTTCCGCAATGAGCCATGAGTCCTCCTTTGCCCTTAAGCATTGCCTTTACCTCTTTTTTCGTGTATTTTTTACTGAAACAGATATTCACAAGCTGTCCGGTGGGGAGGCTTCCCGAGCGTTCGGGCGAGAGGGGACCTTCGCCATCAAGGGCATTGTTTACATCAATAACCTGACCCTTTTCATGAGCACCTACAGAGATTCCGCCTCCCAGGTGAGCCACGATGAGATTCATCTCTTCATATTTCTTGCCCACCTTTTCGGCGTGTGTCCGTGCCACTGCTTTTTGATTTAACGCGTGAAAGATGGAGAGGCGTTCAAAGAGAGGATGCCCGGAAACACGCGCCACATCCTGAAGCTCATCTACCACCACGGGATCTACGATGTACGCTTTAACCTTTCCGCTAAGCTCCTTGGCGATGTCATCGGCGATGAGCCCACCAAGGTTGGAGGCATGTTCTCCCAGGGGGCTGTCTATAAGGTCGGCCTTCATGGCATCGTTTACCTCATAGATACCACTGGGAATGGGCTTTATTAAGCCCCCACGTCCTATGATAGCATCCAATGTATTGAGATCAATACCGGCATCTTTTAATTCCTGGATGATAATGTTTTTACGAAACGAAAATTCATCGGTGATCTTTTCAAAGTCTTTGAGCTCCTCCGCTGTGTGCCGTAGCGTTTTTATGAAGTGTTCTTTTTTGTCTTCATAGACCGCTATTTTGGTGGAGGTGGAACCGGGGTTTATTGCTAATACTTTCATAATTAATTTTTTTATAGGTGATTATTAAGCCATTAAACAGGATAGTGCAATGCAGTAGTATTTGGACGCCTCGCTTTCGCTTCTTGACATGACTACCACTGGTTTCTCGGTGCCTTGGATGAGCCCTGCCAGTTCCCCCCCTCCAAACAGCATCAAGCCTTTGTAAAAGCTGTTACAGGCTTCGAGTGTTGGAAAGAGAAGGATATCGGCATCGCCTCCCACCGGGGTCTCAACGCCCTTGATCGTCACACTCTCTTTGTCACAGGCGAGGAACACATCCAAGGGCCCATCAACGATACAATCAGTGAGTTGTCCTCGCTCTGCCATGGCAGTTATAAGTGCGTAATCCACCGAGTTGGGAAAGTTGGCGTTGACCTTTTCCGAGGCACCAATCAAGGCAATCTTGGGTTTGGTAATGCCAAAGGCGTGTGCCATATCCCGTGCGTAGCGGAGCATGGCCAGTTTTTCTTTTAGGTCGGGAAAGGGAAGAACTGCCGTATCGGTGATAAAGAGCAGTTTGTGATATTGAGGCAGTTGAAGAGCACATACGTAACTCATGGTGGCCTTGGGTTTCATAAGGCCCTTCTCTTTGTGGAGGACGGCCTTCAGAAATTTATTCGTATCCACGAGCCCCTTCATCAGCACATCAGCTTCGTCCTCCTTCACCATTCGCACGGCAGTATCGATGGCCTTTTGGGCATCGGGTTCGTGGATGAGCGTGAACATATCCGGGGAGATGGAAGCTTCCCGGGCACGCCGGATAATCTCTGCTTGGTCACCAATCATCAACGCCTCCACAAACCCTTCTTGAATGGCCTTGGCAATGGCACCAATGGTGTTGGGATCCTGAGCATAAGCCACGGCAATACGTTTCTTTATGCCCTGATTGATCAGGTGTTCTGCAAGCTGATCTAACGATTGTATGGGGTGTTGTTGCATCGACTAAAAGGGTTTTATGCGTTCATTGCTGCAAGGGCAATAGAGTAAAGTTTGGTTTGCGTAGAGTCGCCTCGCGAGGAGAGTACACAGGGCACTTTGGCTCCCATTACAATAGCTCCAAGCTCTGCCTTAGCCAGTTTGGTATTGACTTTATAGAACACATTTCCCGATTCGATATTGGGGAAGAGGATACAATCTGCATCACCGGCCACTTCTCCGTGGAGTTTCTTAATTTGGGCACTCTCCTTATCAATGGCGACGTCAAGAGCGAGGGGACCATCGATATAGGCATTTTTAATCTGTCCCCGATCGCCCATTTTGGCGAGGATCGCGGCATCCACACAGGCTTCCATCCCCGGAGACACCTGTTCCGTGGCTGCAAGGATCGCCACCTTGGGTTTCTCAATACCCAAAGCCCGCGCTGTCTTAATGAGATAGTTGGTGATGGCAATTTTTTGCTTTAAGTCCGGGGCGGGGATAATGGCCACATCTCCCACGATCATCAACTTGTGGTAGTTGGGGTTCTCCATTACGGTTACATGGCTCAGTACCGCTTTGGGAGGCATCAACCCATGCTCCTTGTTGAGGATAGCCCGCATATATTTGTCCGTACTTACAAGTCCCTTCATCAGGATGTCGCCCTCTCCGTTGCGGATCAACTCTACGGCCTTTGATGCCGCTTTCATCTCATCGGGCTCGTTGACAATGGTGAACTTCGTGGGTGCTATCCCCTCCTCTTTGCATACGCGGAGGATGGCTGCTTCATCTCCCACAAGCGTTCCCTCAATGAGCCCCTTATCGACGGCCTCGTTGATGGCTCCGATAGAGTGTGAGTCACAGGCATAAGCGCCCACAAGACGCTTTTTGGGTTGGCTTTTCAGCCTTTCAAACATGGAATCAAGTTTGGTTATGGTCATAACAATAAATAGATTTTATGAGGTTTATAAACTTTTCTGCTGTAAAGGTAGGAAGAACCACTCTTTCTTTCCTTTTCTCTCCCCGTTTTTACGTAAAAATTATTTTGTGTGGAAGTCAATAACACGATGGATGGCTTCCACACACACAGGACAGAAGAGATCCCCCTTGAAGGTGTTCATCATACAGTCCTGCATGGGTCGGTAGATTCCTTTTTCCACGTACCCGGCTCCTTCAAAAGCTCCAACAGTGTGCAGATACTCTTTGGTGGGGGGCGTGGGGATGGGGGTACCGGCCTTCACCTGGTGTTTCCACTTTTTTTCAAAGTTTGTCAATGTGGTAATATTGGGCTCCCAGGGTTCTATCCCCTCTGTATAAAAGTCGTTATAGCTGGTTTCGCTGTCATAATATTCATCGGCAAGGCCTGCAAAGGCATGGCCAAACTCATGGATGAACACTTTTTGGGAAGCAGGATGGCTACTTGCACTTACAGAGTAGAAGTTGTAAATGGCACCCCCGCCATACTTTGTTGTGTTGACCAGAATGTAGATCTGATCGTAGGGGGCGTTGGCTGCCAGATCGCGTACCGTATAATGATCCATTACCATATTATACCGTTCTGAATCGAAGGTGTAAAACGAAGAGCCCAGGAGGGTATTCACATAGATGCTGTCGGCGGGAATATCCGTTCCTGACTCCAAAGAGGGTGCCATAATTGCATGAATATTGAAGGCCTTTTTGCAGGAGGCATAGGGTTCGAAGGAGAAGAGTGCTTCCTTGAAACGATGGCAGTCTTTCTCAAACTTCTCCATCTCCTCCTTGGTGTATCCATCGGGGAGAATCACAATGTCTACTGCTTTTGAGGGATCCTCGTTTCCCGTGTGAATCGCTTCTACGGGATAGGGCTTTCGCATCTCCGTGGTTACAAAGTAGTCGTTAGGATGGTATGTTTTACGGAATACCTCCATAAAATGGCCCTGTTTAGAGCGGCAATAGAGTACAACTTCCGCCTCTTTTTTGGGGAGGGGCATCACTACGGACTCGTAGAAACTTCGGTCGGTCTCTTTGGCTTCCACGGTGGTTTGCCACTCTCCAAATAGGGAGCTAAAGCCCCGACTGAAGAGCAATGCTTCACTCTCTTTGTCAAAGACCTTGACGAAATATTTTCCGTAATAAAGGGTGTCAATAAGGTTGTTTTTGTTCCCTCCCCAGTGGGGTTCAATACGAAACCCCTCGAAATAATAGTGATGCGACGAATGGTTACCGGCATGCACATAGTCAAGGCGGAGGCTTTGGGGGTGAAAGTGGGTATCAAATTGGGCCGACGAGACAAACCCTGTTGCCATAAAGAGAAGGAGAAGTAGCCGTTTCATGACGATTTTTCGGCTAAGTTAACGAATAAAGCGATATCCCCCTCGGTAAAAAAAGTTAATCTTCTGAGTAAAGGCGCATCATGCGGCGATAGGTGGAGAAGACTTTCGCCCTGGAGACGAAGCCCACATACTTTCCATCGCGCACTACCGGAAGGTTATAGTTTTCCGAAAGGCGGAATTTGTTGGCTACATCCTCCACCGGCTCATTGATATCGATAATCGGTTCAGGCATAAAGGTAAACTCCTTGACTTTATGGGTTTTATAAAGTTCAGGCTTAAACATTATCTTTCGTACGTCGTCAAGAAAAACAATGCCATGAAAGTTATCTTCGTGGTCAATGACGGGATAGATGTTGCGGGTACTGTTGGAGATCGCTTCGCAAAGTTGGCCCAACGTATCTTCCGGGTGTACCGAGATAAAGTTTTTTTCCACCAGTTTGTGGGTTGCCATCATGGATAAGACAGCCTTATCCTTGTGGTGGGTGATGAGCTCTTTGCGCTTTGCCAATTGGAAGGTGTAGACGGAGTTGGAGACAAAGATGCGGACGGTGGCATAGCTAAAAGTTGCCGTAATCATTAGGGGAAGAAACATCCGGTAGCCTCCCGTGATATCGGCAATCAGGAAGATTCCGGTGAGCGGGGCATGGAGTACACCGGCAATCATTCCCGCCATCCCCAGCAGTGACATGTTTTCCGGGAAGAATACGGTTCCTCCTAGCATCTTGGTGCCCAGAGTGAAGAGTACACCAATGCTGGCACCCATGAAGAGCGTAGGAGCGAAAATTCCTCCTACCCCACCGGCACCAAAGGTGATGGAAGCCGCAACAACTTTCAAGAGGATAAGGGCGAGGATCAATAACATCAGCAGGTAGGGGTCATGTGCCATATGGGCAAAGAGGGTGTCCTCAAATAATCCTGCGGTGGCCTCCCCCTTCAGGAAGGCGTTGGTGATTTCATACCCCTCCCCATACAGCGCCGGGAAGAGCAAGATTAGCAAGCCTAGCGATAGCGCTCCCACAATCCATTTTGTATAGGCGTTGTGGAGCTTCTCGAAGAAGTGGTGTATGCGTATGTAGATCTTGGTGAAATAGACAGAAAAGAGCCCGGCGATGATGCCCAAAAGAATATAGTAATGAATCTGTGAAAAATCAAAGGCGGTAGTCACCTCAAAGGGATAGAGGACGTTCTGTCCCAAAAAAAGGTAGCTGGTGAGTATGGCGGTGGAAGAGGCTAACAAAAGAGGAATGAGAGCCGCCATGGTAAGATCAAGCATGATCACCTCCAACGCAAATACGATGGCTGCCACCGGCGCCTTAAAGATAGCCGCCATGGCTCCGGAACAAGCACAGCCCAGTAGAAGGGTCTTCTGCTTGTAGTTAAGGTGCATCAGCCGTCCAATGTTGGAACCATAGGCAGCTCCCGTGGCTACCGTAGGCCCCTCTAGCCCCACAGACCCTCCAAAACCAACCGTGATGGCACTGGTGATAATGGAAGAGAACATGTTGTGTGGACTGATACGCCCGTTGGCTCTGGAAATACTGTAGAGTACGTTGGGAATACCATGTCCCACCGGCCGGCGAAGAACGTAGCGGATGAAGAGAACCACCAACAGGAGGCCAATGGGTGGTAAGATGATATAGGCAATGTGATAATCCTCCACAATCCGGTTGTTGCGCAACAAGTCTGCAATGAAATGTACACTCCTCTTGATTAAAACCGCCGCAATGCCCGAGGCAAAGCCGGTGAGGATACTTAGTATAATCATAAACGTACGGTCAGAGACGTGCCGCAACCGCCAAACTAAAAACCGCCGATAAATCCTTTTGAATCGTATTCCCATGGTAGTGCAAATGTAAAAGGTTTTTTGCGGAATGAAAAGAGACCTCCTACATCCTCTCCTCTTTTATGAAAAGCTGATGGTGAGTGCCTGTACGCCAAAGATCGAAAAGTGTTTTTACCTCTTTCCAGTGCTCTTTTTTTGCCGTGGGAGAAGGAACCATAAACCTCTTGCTGATGTTTAATCGCTGTTCCCGTTGCCGATATTTGATCTCCACGCTACCAAACGAATTCTTTGCCCTGATATCCGTTTGTGGGATTACGAAGCGGTACCCTTCCGGGATGTTCACTTCGAAGGAGTAGCTGATCAATAGAGGATTACCCAAGTCGATGTCAGAGGTTCGGCTCTCCTGTAGCGTGGAGGGCTGGAGATCAATGGGGTCGCTGTCGAGATGGGGCAGAGAGAGCAGGTAATATCCGTTTCTTCCTTCTTCCGGATGCTCTCCCGAAGTTCTGAAGGTTACCTTTACACCTTTGGGTTCTATCTTTTCCAGTTGGGTGACATCCGCAGGTTTTATCGATAACTCTTTGAGCTTGTCGAGATATTCGGTGGTATCATTCTCCTTGAAGCTTGGTCCGTGCTTTCCCGATAGGAATAGGGTGCCCTGGGTGGTCAGCTCTTCGGGGGTGAAGTGAAGGGTAAGTTGCAATTCTCTTTTGAGACTTGTCCGGGGTAGGGTGGTGAAACGAAGGCTTTCGATGGCTGCGTCCAGGGTGAGGGTGTGGTATCCGGGATACTCCTCCGAGGCATCGGTATGATGCTCACGATTGGTGGCGAGATAGGATGTCTGCCCATCCTTGGTCTTTACTTCAACAAGATAGTTTATGATTTCGTTGAGGTTTCCCGCTCTCTTGTGGGGTGTTCCCGGCGCGAATAGGGCTACCGGTGTGGCTCGCAGGTCTACAGCACGAAGCAGTGTGGTGAGCAGGAGGGCATTCTCAGCCTTCGTCCCCCCATTACTTTGCCAAACCTGCTCCGGGGTTCTTAGCTGATACCCCAAGTGTTTTTCCGCGATATTGAAGTGGCGAATCTCGTTGGCCACCAGAGACTGGATGGCACTGATCTTTTCCTTTTCCGTGGTGGCCTCTTTGGTTTTCTCTGTCGCTGCCTGAAGCATAGCGGGTGAGCATTTCAACTGAAAGGCCTCTTGGTTGACATAGCGGTCAATGAGCCGGTGTAAGTCCTTGGAGGAGGAGAAGGTGAGTGTGGGATACTCCTCTCCTTCCGTCGGTTGCCACTGATCGTGCGAGCGGGGGGCAAGGTTGGGGAAGGTAAATGTATAGACGGTGAACCCATCCTCTTGCATAATCTCAGGAGCTGTTCTTAGTTTGGTGATATGGTAGTTAAGGGGAGTCCCCTCCGGAAGACGAACCACAACCTTCATCTCCTTGACCGGGTCTTCCTGGGGGAGGGTGAGGTTGCCCATTAGCGCAGGAAAGAACCCTGCCCGGGTGTCGATCACATAGTCCAGGTGGATGGTGGCTCCGACCTCAAGTCCGGTATGTGTTACCACCATCTCTCGCAGGTGTGCAGCACGGGGAAAGTTACTGCATGTACGGGGGAGAACCGCGTTGAATGCATTTTTAGGGGTCTCTACCTTTTTCCCGTCGGCCATAAGGGTATAGGCCTTATCAATGGATAGGGTCTGTGCCTCGGGGTTGAAAAGGATAAAGCTCTCGCCGTAGCTTCGGTGAAAAGCATAATGGGTTTTCAACGTGAGGTTTTTGACCTCTCGGTATTGCATCCTGCCATCAGGGAAGAGGGTATAATGTTTTTCTAATCGGTTGATGATGGCATCACTCTTTTGGGCGATGGTGGGTGACGAGGCGAACAATCCCACAAGCCATAGTGCCCATATATAATATCTTTTTTTATTCATCGGGTTTGATTTTGGAATTAACGTGTGAATATAACTGGTTCCTGCATCATGTAACGCTGGCTCTCAACGGCGAGTTTGTAGTTTGGCCACTCCTCCGGTTGGAAGATGCGTTTCTTGATGGTGATCTCTTGATGGAATGTAAGCGTTCTCCGTTTAACGTTGTACGAACCTTCGTAGGCTGCTCCTGTTCCCGAAATAGCTTCTCGCTCAGGGATAAAGACTGCCTTTTTATATTTGGGGAGTGTGACCTCTTCGTCCATGGTTACCCATCGTGAGAAACCATCTCTGAAGGGATAGGCTCTTGTCTCGTAAGAGGTGTTGGTGTAAAGATGCCCCATGGCACGACGGAAGATTCCCTTGGCTGTCAGGGGGGTAAAGATAATCTCCTCCTCTGTAACGATGGCATAGTGGGGGATTTCGTAGGTATAGGTGATCTTGACCGGTGTTTTAAGGTAGTCCTGTTGCTTGGTGTGAGTCACCTCTTTAAGGAGGGCATTAGGAGCCACTTTGAGGAACTCTTTTTCCACGTTATCTTCCCAGGTAGCAATGGGGTAGTAGGAGAAAATACCTCGTACCGAGGCATCCGACTGGCCCTCCGCTTCGATGGTGAGTGTACCACTAAGCGTACCGTTTTCGTGAATCTCGGAACTTCCATGGATATGGAGGTAGTGTTCCTTGGGCGGAGAGATGGGGGTTTCCATCAGATCCGCCCCTTGCGGAAGCCCCATAAGATAGTTTTGCTGCTGTTCCCGGCTTGACCATAACTCCCGTACATTGGGAACCCAAGTGGGATCCAGGATCTTATAGGTTCCATCATGCAGTTGTACCACGCTAACACTATGGTTAAACTGATCGGCGGGGATATAATCGATTCTTGAGCCGGCCATAGTCATGGCCGCATAGGCCTTGAATCCTGCAGCACGCAGCATGGTGATGAGCATGCCGGCCTTATCCTTACAAACGCCGCATCGGTCTCGGAAAGTCATCTCTCCGGTATGCAGTGTATAGCCCTCGCCTTCACCCATGCTGATTCCCGAATAGCGGATCTCGTCGGCACACCAGTGGGTTAATTTGGCAATACTATCCATCTCGTCGGTTGCTCCTGTGAGAATCTCCGCTACTTTCTGATCGATCTCCGGGGTGGACTCAAAGCTGCCGTAGTCCTCATTAACTCCGTAAAACCACATGGATTTGGCATACCAGTCAGGACTGGTGGAGAGGAGCAACTTGGGGGCCACATCCGACCATGCAACCATGCCCGATTCGTGCTCTTCGGGAAGAATGTCCCGTTTGGTAAAGCTATAGGTGGTGTAGTCTTTTTCTTTGATGATGGTGCTGTCCACGGTTCCATGATAGAATTTGTACTGTAAATGCTTCGTATTGGGCACTTGAACCTGGTAGACCTTCTCTAAAATGGGTTCCCGGCTAAAAAATGTTACGATGTCATAGTAATGTCCCCGCATGGGAGGAATATATTTTTCGTCGTCTTGATTCTCGGCAAGCAAGGCGTAGGTGAATCCTTTTTTAAAAAAGGAAACCTCCACCGCATCTCCGGGATTAAGGCGTCCTATTTCGATCATCTTCTCCCTGGCTCCCCAGTAGATAGCCCTTGCAGGAGCTGGATAGTCCATGGTTTTTGAAACGTCCAAAGAGGTCGTCCGCCCATCCCTATGATGAATGGTGACAGATTTGATATCCACATACGCAGATAGAGGGTCATAGCCATATTTGATCACACTGAGCCCAAGAGCTCCCTGAGGTGTTAACACTTTGTATAATACGTGATTATCTACATAACTCAGTCCCGTTTCTTGTACCCTCACAAGGGTGGAATCAAAAAGGGTGATCTTTCCCGAGGAAGGAAAGGTTTCATGATCTCCTGCATTGGCAATTAGGGATTTAATATCTTGCGCATGAAGCTCCATGGCAAGAATCAAAAGACAAAACAATAACAATCTTTTCATATTCGCCGTTTTGTGGTGGATTAAAATCAGGCTAAGTTACAATAATCCCGGGATGGTGTGGTTTTTTTCTTTTTCCTATTTAAGATAAATGGTTTGAGGAAACCTTTTTTGATGGAAGAGAGATACGTTGTTTTTCTTTCATAATCTGTTTTTTATGACCTTTTAAGCCCTTGGGAGAGAGCATAAATTATGCAATAAAAGATCTTATTTATCCTTTTATTGGATAGAATTGTTTATCTTTGAGTGTTAGTAGAGTATTCATTAAAGAAAATGACCATGAAAAAAATCTATTTACCAGCAATTATTTTGTTTTTAATGGGGGTTAGTGTTTCTGCACAAGAATTACCTCCAAATCCAGAGCCTGGAAAGTGCTATGTGAAGTGTATCACCGCTGATGAATTTAAGGATGTTACTGAGACCATTGTAGTATATCCTGAATATAAGAAGTTGGTAACCTATCCCGCAACCTTTAAAACAGTGGAAGAGCGCGTGTTAGTAAAAGAAGCTTCTAAAAAATTGGTTTATGTACCCGCCGTGTATGAAACCGTTGAGGTGCCCTATATCAAAAAGGCTGCAACCGAAAACCTGGAAGTTGTCCCCGCAACCTTTGGCCAAGATAGCAAGACCTTTGAGATATATCCTAAGGTGGGTCGTTGGGAGTATACAAAATTGGAAGATTGTCCCTCTGCAAATAAAGAGGACTGTATGGTAGCCTGTTTTGTAGAGTATCCTGCTAAAAACCAGGTTGTTCCTTTTACAACTCTCACAAAGGATGCCTTTACGCGTCCTGTGCCTGTACCTGAAATTCCTGCTACGTACAAAAAACAGGTCGTAAAGGTTCCGGCAAGAGTGGAAGAGATTGAGATTCCCGCAGTTTATGATGTGATCAAGCGTAAAGTTGTGGATCAACCTGCCCGTACCGTAGAAGAGGTGGTTCCCGCAGTTACAAAAACAGTGACCCGAACCATCCTTGCCAAAAAAGGAGGCATGACCGTATGGGAAGAGATCGACTGTAATCTGGTTACCGGAAATCCTAATATCCTTCCGATTTTTTATGAGTACAACAGTGCGCAGATTACCGCTGGTTCAGGGAAAATTATTGACGAGTACCTTTTGAGCCTGATGCGTGAAAAACCCGGTATCCGTATTGAGATTATGTCCCACACGGATTCAAGAGGAAATGATGAGTATAACCAGGCCCTATCGCAACAGCGCGCCCAGTCTGTAGTTAACTATCTTGTTAATAAAGGAATAAGCCGTAGTCGATTGGTGGCTAAGGGATATGGTGAGTCACGTCTGGTTAACCGTTGTGGCAATGGTGTGAAGTGTACAGAGTCGGAACACCAGCAAAATCGTAGAACAGAGTTCCGCATTATTCAGTAACGGAAAATAGGACTCTTTAAGCAAAAAAGTTGATACACCCTCTGTGTATCAACTTTTTTGTTTTTATTGGATAAGAAAGCGGGTAATAATCAATTTTCGCTTTTGTCGCACAATGCCAAACTCATTAAGTAACTCTCCCTCCATTAGATCGTTGAAGTGAATATGGACATCCCAGTCGTGGCGTGTGTAATCTTCTCCAAAGTACTTATAGACCTCCTTCTTGGTGTCGCTGAGCAGGATGCAAAACTCGGCGATTGTGAGGTTGTCGGCCTGTATTCTGTTTTCACTGATGAGGTGGTTGGCCGTATTCTCCTCTCCCCAATTAATTTGACGGCTGTTCCATAGCTTCTCCTTGTCAATCACCTTCAGAATAAATACCTCTTCGGGATTTGCTTGTGGTATAATCTGAATATTAAACTGTTGACTCAGCAGTGCGATGAGGGTATCGGGGTTTGTATCCCATATCCTGGCAGGACTCTTCATCTGGATATAGAAATCATCGTGTTTATCAGATGTTACTAAGTGTTTGGGTACGCGGTATATTTTGGCGATGAGATTGAAAAGAAGTCCGTCATACTGAACCGTTCCGGGAGTTCTGCTGAACAGTGATAGGGGCGTGTGAATCCGCTCTATGGTGATCTCAGAGTCCTCCTCCAGCGGGAAGACCTCTTGAGAGGGGGGGGAGGGCTGTGATACGGAGAAGAGGTCGTCAAGGCGGGATAGGGGGTTATGGCTGTGTTGATAGCTCCGGGCAAATCGTTTGAGCTTATCAAGAGAGAGACCCGAAGGATGGCCACTCCATAGTACCTCCCCTTGATAGGATAACAGTACGGCATAGGGGCGACTTTGAACGTTAAACTTCCGAATAAGAGTTCCTTTTTCATCCCGCAATACCATAAGTTGTATGGGGCTTCGTTTCATGTAGTTATCTACTGCTTTATGGGACTCATCGGTTACCGAAACCATAAAAACCTCCTCTTTTAACTCCTCTTGAAGAATTTCCAACTGTTTTGTAGCTGCTTTGCAGGGGCCACACCAAGTGGCCCAAAAATCAATAAGGATAAGTTTTTGGTTGCTATAGTTTACAATGGAACTGGAAGAGTAGATTTCTGAGATTTCAAAAGGAAATTCTTCCCCATGGCTTTTTAGGCCGTATAGCAATAGGATGAGGAGGGGGAATAGTTTGAATAATTTCATAAGTAGTACCTTATAGGAAAGAATAGTCTTCAAAGAGCAGGCCAAAGATATAACGTTAGCTAAAAAAATACCGCCCTATTTTATATAAGGCGGTATCTTTATGGCGGGATGGGGGTTATAGTTCTCCTTTTTGGTGGCGAGCAGAGATAGCCTTTAGCATATCCTCTGTCATCGTGTTGAGGTTCCATTGAGGGGTCCAACCCCACTCTTCGCGTGCCGCTGAGTCATCCAGATTGTCCGGCCAACTGTTGGCAATGGCTTGTTTAACCGGTTCTACGTTGTAGCTCATTTCAAAGTTGGGGAGGTGTTTTTTGATGGCATTGGCGATCATTTCCGGATCGAAACTCATGGCAGAAACATTGAAACAGTTTCGGTGTACGAGACGTGTGGGATCCGCTTCCATCAAGTCAATGGCTGCACTGATCGCATCGGGCATATACATCATGTCCAGAAAGGTTCCCTTGTCCAAAGGACACTCAAACTTCCCTGATTTTATGGCTTCGTAATAGATCTCTACCGCGTAGTCGGTGGTGCCACCACCGGGCAGTGTCACATTTGAGATAATCCCCGGATAACGTAAACCACGGGTATCCACTCCGAATCGTTTGAAATAGTAGTCACTTAGTAGCTCTCCACTCACTTTGGTAACACCGTACATGGTAGAGGGGCGTTGAAGCGTATCCTGAGGGGTATTTTTTCGAGGTGTGCTGGCACCAAATGCACCGATAGAGCTGGGAAAGAAAACTGCACAGTGGTTCTCTCTTGCCACTTCCAATACGCCAAAATGGCCATTTAGTCCCACCTTCCATGCCAGCTGGGGTTTCTGCTCCGCCACCGCAGAGAGCAGTGCTGCAAGATTGTAGATGGTATCAATCTTGAACCTCTTGACGATCTCGTCAAGTTTTTTCGTATCACAAACGTCAAGCGTCTCCGTGATGCCTGCCCGGAGATTTTCCGTCAACTTAGAAGGATCCAGATCGGTGGCGACCACATGATCATCTCCATAGCGTTTTCTCAGTTCCAGGGTGAGCTCTGAGCCAATCTGTCCTGCAGAGCCTATTACCAGTATATTTTTCATCGGTTATATGAATTAAAGTTTTTGGAATCCAGTCAACTCAGCAAATTTAATAAGTTTTTTAACTTGTAGCGATCTCTCTCTTCGTGTTTGTATGAAAAGTGTTCATTCTGTGACGCTTTTGCCAGAGATTCCCTGATGGAAAGAGAGGAGTAGTATCCATGGGATAAATCCGATTTTCTAACTTTTTGAGGTTGAGATTTTAAAGGTAATTGTGATAACTTATTTATAGTCAATGGTTTTATGGGTCTATAGCCCTGTGTTGTGTGAGGCTGGGACAGCTCTTTACAAAAGGAGTGTATAATGAAATGGTGGGTGTTTTCTTGCGAAGACGAAATAGTTTATCTTTGTGCAAAAGCAATTCATAAAAATCGATTGATCATGTATACAAAATTTCAAGAACACCTTCAGCGTGAACTTCATGCCATCGAGGCAGCGGGCACGTACAAAAACGAACGGATTATTATTTCTCCTCAAGGAGCCGAGATAGAGGTGAGTACCGGAAAAAAAGTACTCAACTTCTGTGCGAATAACTACCTTGGCCTCTCCAATAATCCGCAACTCATAGAAGCGGCTAAAAAGGCTATGGACTCCCACGGCTATGGCATGTCTTCGGTACGGTTTATTTGTGGAACCACCGATATTCATAAGGAGCTTGAGCAGAAAATTGCCGAGTTCTTCGGTACGGAGGATACCATCCTCTATGCGGCCTGTTTTGATGCCAACGGAGGTGTTTTTGAGCCGCTCCTGACGGCGGAGGATGCGATCATCTCCGATTCGCTGAACCACGCTTCCATCATTGATGGGGTTCGTCTCTGTAAAGCGGCCCGTTATCGTTTTAAGAATGCGGATATGGCGGACCTCGAAGTGCAACTCCAGGAAGCACAAAAGCATCGTTTTCGCTTGATTGTAACCGATGGTGTCTTCTCCATGGACGGAAATGTGGCTCCATTGGATAAGATTCTGGCCCTTGCTGAAAAGTATGACGCCATGGTCATGGTGGATGAGTCCCACTCTGCCGGCGTGGTGGGTAAGACTGGGCGTGGTGTTACCGAATTGTACGACTGTAAGGGAAAGTGTGAGATTATTACCGGAACCCTTGGAAAGGCTTTTGGCGGTGCCATTGGCGGTTTTACCACTGGAAAGAAGGAGATTATTGATATGCTTCGCCAGCGTTCAAGGCCCTATCTCTTCTCCAATTCCATCCCCCCCCTGGTGGCTGCCGCTGGTGTTAAAATGGTGGAGATGATGAGTTCTACCAATGAACTTCAGGATCGCCTCCATGCCAATACGGATTACTTCATGGAGAAGATGAGTGCCATAGGTTTTGATATTAAGCCCACAAAATCTGCCATTTGTGCCGTGATGCTTTATGACTCTAAGTTGGCTTCCGATTTTGCCACGAGATTGTTAGATGAAGGAATCTATGTGATCGGATTTAGCTTCCCCGTGGTGCCTAAGGGAGAAGCCCGAATTAGGGTTCAACTCTCCGCCGCTCATGAAAAGGCTGATCTGGATAAAGCCATTGTGGCCTTTGAGAAGATCGGTAGGGAGATGAAGGTGTTGAAATAAGGTTTGCGGATTGAACGAATCCAAAGGCTATATGATATAAACCTATGAAAAAAGGCTGTCTCAAAAAGAGACAGCCTTTCTTTTTAGCATAAGAGAATGTGTTAATCTTCCTCTTCCTGTTGTGCAGCGTACTCTTTAAGAAGCTTATCCTGTACATCCGAAGGTACCTGACGATACTCATTGAATGTCATGGTATAAGTAGCACGGCCGGAGGTCAACGAACTGAGTGTTGTGCTGTATCGGTTCATCTCTGCCTGTGGCACCTGTGCACGAAGTTTTTGGTATTTTCCATCGGGATCCATTCCCATGATGATGGCACGGCGGTTCTGAAGGTCGGTCATAACCCCACCCATCATATCTTCAGGAACAAGTACCTCTACGTCGTAGATGGGCTCCATAATTTTGGGCCCTGCTTGTTTGAAGGCATCGGCAAAGGAGTACTTTCCTGCTAATTTAAAGGAGATCTCGTTGGAGTCTACCGGGTGCATCTTTCCGTCATAAACGTAAACTACAATGTCACGAGCGTAAGAACCGGTGAGAGGGCCGGTCTCCATTCGCTCCATGATCCCTTTGAGGATCGCAGGCATAAACCGTGCGTCGATGGCTCCTCCTACGATACAGTTGTTGAAGATCAGCTTTCCACCCCAGTCCATTGGATACTCTTGCGTATCCCGAACAGGAATATCAGTGGGCTTGGCATAATCCTCTACGTAGGGTTGTACGCGCATGTGAACCTCTCCAAACTGGCCGGAACCACCGGATTGCTTCTTGTGGCGATAGCTTGCATTGGCAATCTTGGTAATGGTCTCGCGGTAAGGAATCTTGGGGGGGAAGAGTTCCACCTCAATTTTATAGTTATTGTCCAGGTACCACTTCATGGTGTTGATATGAACTTCTCCTGCTCCACTTACAATCTGTTGCTTGAGCTCTCGGCTATATTCTACACCCAATGTGGGGTCTATCTTGTGTAACTCGTTAAGCGCCAATCCTAGTTTCTCATCATCTGAACTATTTACGGCCTTGATGGCGGTCCAGTAGATCGGTGGCACCTGGTAGATGGGGCTCAGTTTTCCGTCATTGCTCTTGGGAAGAAGAAGGGTGTCGTTGGTACGCGTCTCTTTCAACTTGATGGTGGCTCCGATATCACCGGCTACAATCTTGCTGATCTTTTCCCGATTCTTACCGGCGACTACCAGTAGTTGGGGAATACGCTCTTTGCCATCATTCTTCGCGTTCATAAGATCCATTCCCTCCTCAATGACTCCGTTCATCACTTTGAAATAGATCACTTCGCCCAAGTGGGATTCGATGCCGGTTTTGAAGATGAAAGCAGAGGTAGGTTTTTCCGGATCACAGGTGAACGCCACCTCTTTGTCTGTAATTTCTGTCTTTCCTTCGCCAGGTTTTGGACAGGTGTTGAGGATGAAGTTCATAAGCCCTTCTACGCCCATATCTTGTTTCGCAGCAGTACAGAGTACGGGGAAACATCCGCGTTGTTGGAGGCTCAATTTTAATCCGCGTGCAATCTCTTCAGCAGTGAGGGTGCCCTCTTCAAAGAACTTTTCCATAAGACTATCATCACCCTCTGCTGCAGCTTCGATAAGCGTTGCGTGGAGTTCCTCTGCCTTGTCGGCTTCGGCACCGCTAATCTCTTCCACGGTGGGTTTGCCACCCCCCTTGGGATATTTGTACATCTTCATCTCCAACAGGTCAATGATGGTGTCAAAGTCCGCACCTGCATTCACAGGATACTGGGCAACCAAGACCTTATTACCGAAGAAGTCCTTCAATTCGGTGATTACATCATCAAACTTCGCTTTTTCATGGTCCAGACCATTGATGACAAATGCCAGCGGCTGCTCTACCGTTTTGGCTGCACGAAAGTGCATCTCCGTACCCACTTCAACACCGTTAGAGGCACTCACGAGCATGAGACCCGTTTCACATACCCTCATGGAGGCATAGGCTTCGCCCACGTAGTCAATGAAACCGGGGTTATCAATGATGTTTATTTTCGTATCCTTGTATTGCGTATAGAGAAGTGTTGAGCTAACCGAGTTTTGACGGGCAAGCTCGATGTCACGGTAGTCAGAGAGCGTGTTCTTATCTTCTACCGACCCTTTACGGGAAATCACACCGCCCAGGAAAGCCATACTCTCCGCAAGCGTCGTTTTTCCGGTTTTCGCCCCTCCTAGAAGAGCTACGTTTCTGACCTCATTTTTTTGATAAACTTTCATGCTTGTAGTGGATTAATAATTTTATGCAACTGATATTTATTCATCATTTTTTTTACGATGGCTGCAAATGTATAAATTTCTGATTAATAATAAAAGAGCCATTAAGATCTAGGGAGGATTCCCTCCTTGCCAATAAGTGAACGGATGGTGGCCCATGTTGACTCAGGGATTCTTGCGCCATAGATCTCGATGACTTTTCCGGCTAAGAGGGCTCCTGTTTCACCGCATCGCTTCATCTCCCAACCATTGGCAAGGCCATGCAAGAAGCCTGCCGCATAGAGGTCTCCCGCCCCGGTGGTATCCAGTGGTTCTGCAGGGATGGGAGCGATTCGGGTCACCTCGCCATGGTGTTTGATGCAAGACCCCTTTTTGCCCATTTTCACAATGGCCCAGGAGCAATTCTCAGCAATCTGATCTAGGGCTTCGTAGGGCTCCTTACCGGTGAAACTTAGGGCCTCTTCTTCGTTGGCAAAGCAAATATCCACGTAGGAGGAGACAATCTCTTTCAAAAACGCAAGGTTGTCGTTTACCACGTTGAAGGAGGCTAAATCAATGGAAACCAAAAGCCCTGCGTCTTTGGCGGATTGTATGGCCTTGGTGATGAGGTCATGGTTATAGACTAAGTAACCTTCAATATGGAGGATGTCATATCCGTTGAAGATCGCCGGAGTGATTTTCTCTAAGGGAATATCTATGGCCGCACCAAGGTGCGTGGCAAAGGTGCGTTCGGAGTCGGGCGATACCAGTGCCACCGCCCTTCCGGTAATTCGTTTACTGTCGAAAAGAAGGGGGATAACGCCATTCCCTTCAAGGGCTTTTTTATAGAAATCTCCGTAGGCGTCGTCGGCTACCGCACCGATGAAGGCCGAGGAGGTTCCCAGATGAGCTAATCCGGAGATGGTGTTGCAGGCGGAACCTCCTGCGGTAAGGGTCGATTCAATGTGGAGCGTTGCTTCTCGTAGGGTGTTGGAGAGGGCCTCCTCCACCAAGGTCATGCTCCCCTTGGGGAGCTTAAATTCATGGAGCAACGCATCGCTGGGGAGGGGTGTCATGATATCCACTAAGGCATTTCCAATTCCAATGATTTTCATAGTGATCTGTTTTCTAACAAGGAGACAAATGTACATGATAATTTTTAATGCACATACAGGCCTCTTGCATTTATCCCATGGGAATGAACTATCCGTAAAGTCGGAGTTTTGAGGAGCCTTTATAGAACAACGCCAAGTATCGGTTAACGTCTTGTTTTTAAGGGAAAAAATACAGAACTTTGTTGAGGCTAACTCAAATACCTGCCGTCATGAAGAACCGATACATGCCCCAATGGCTTATCATTGTCATATTATCGATAGCGACGCTATTGATCACCTGCACAAAAGAGCCTAAGATTGAAAACCCTCCGGTGGCCAATTTCTCCGCAACCCCCCTGAATGGTGCTGCTCCATTAAAAGTGAGTTTTACCGATAAATCACAGAATAGCCCTGAGAGCTGGCGCTGGGATTTTGGGGATGGCATCACCTCCACAGATCAGCATCCGGTTCATGTTTATGCTGCTCCCGGAGATTACACTGTTACCCTCGCTGCGAGTAATGCCTGTGGTACGGATAAGGAAACCAAGGTGGATTATGTTCATCTGAAAAATTTACCGGTAGCCAATTTCTCCGCAACCCCCCTGAATGGTGCTGCTCCATTAGAAGTGAGTTTTACCGACGAATCACAGAATAGCCCTGAGAGCTGGCGCTGGAACTTTGGGGATGGCACCACCTCCACAGATCAGCATCCGGTTCATGTCTACGCTGCTCCCGGAGATTACACCGTTATCCTCGCTGTAAGTAATGCCTTTGGTACGGATATGGAGGTTAAGGGGGATTATGTTCATGTGGAAAGCCTACCGGTAGCCGATTTCTCCGCAACTCCCCTCAATGGTAATGCTCCGTTAGAAGTGAGTTTTACCGATGAATCACAGAACAGCCCCGAGAGCTGGAGCTGGGACTTTGGGGATGGCTTCACCTCCACAGAACAGCATCCGGTTCATGTTTACATTGCTCCCGGAGATTACACCGTTATCCTCGCTGCGAGTAATGCCTTTGGCACGGATATGGAGGTTAAGGTGGATTATGTTCATGTGGAAAACTTACCGGTAGCCGATTTCTTCGCAACCCCTCTCAATGGGGATGCTCCATTAGAAGTGAATTTTACCGATGAATCACAGAACAGCCCTGAGAGTTGGAACTGGGATTTTGGGGATGGCACCACCTCCACAGATCAGCATCCGGTTCATCTCTACGCTGCTCCCGGAGATTACACCGTTATCCTCTCTGTGAGCAATGCCTTTGGCACGGATATGGAAACTAAGGTGAATTATATTCATGTGGAAAACCCTGCTTGCCCCTTCACCGTAACTGATGTTGATGGCAATAGTTATCGTACGGTTTTGATCGGTGATCACTGTTGGATGCAAGAGAACCTTAGGGTAACCCACTATCCCAATGGGGATGCCATTCCCTATATCACGGATAATGGAGCTTGGGCGGCACTGGAGGATAATAATATGGCGGATGCCTATTGTTATTATGGAGATAATCCTAATACTGAATATGGTGCACTATATTCCTATGCTGCGGCAATTGCTGATAATTGGACACGGGATAATGCTGATGGACAGGGGATTTGTCCTGACGGTTGGCATCTGCCTACAGATGCAGAGTGGAAAGTGTTAGAGGGAAATGTGGATACCAAATACCCCGTTGGAGGTCTTGTGTGGGACGATGAGGGATGGCGAGGTTATGATGCCGGGGCTCATTTGAAATCAACTACGGGTTGGAATAATGGTGGCAATGGGGATAATAGCAGTGGTTTTACCGCTCTTGCAAGTGGTTATCGTGGCTATGGTAGTGGTGGTTCTTTCTTTGCTGGTGAAAATGGTTACTGGTGGTTGGCTGAAGAGGTTAGTGATAGACGTGCACGGTATCGACGCCTGTTCCATGAAAATCGTACTGTGTATCGCTACCACTACCAAATGTCAAGCGGCTTTTCTGTGCGGTGTGTTCGGGATCAGGGGTTAGATAATTTTCAGCTAAGATAACAATGCATAATAGGGTTGATAACGCCCTCCCCAATCTCCTTTTTCCCTCTGCTCCCCGGCTATGTGATTTTTTGACGCCATGCCGTGGGGGAGCGGAATAGCAGGAAAACAGTGGGGATGGGAGATGGCTCCATAAAACATGGTACGCTTTTTGATCCATTGCCCCTGTAAAGGGATGTTTCCCGCTGCCTGAATTGTCTATATTAAATCTTCGCTCTTATGATACGAAATGCTTTGGTCGCCCTCTCGCTCCTCTTTTTTATGTTGGGGGGAGGGTATGATAGTGATGCTCAAACTCCGGCTGATGATTATAAAGCCCAGTGGGAGGCCGTAAAGGCCTATGAGAAAAAGGGAAAATCTCGTTCAGCCCTCAAGGAAGTGGAAAAGATCTACGCTTTGGCCTCTTCTCAAAAGGATGATCCCCAGGCTACAAAGGCAGTGATCTATACCCTTAAGCTGATGGCCTCCTTTGAAGAAGAGTATCTCGTTAAGGGGGTGAAATATTTGGATGAGGTTTTGGCGGGTGCGCGCTCTCCCATGAAAGAGATCATTTACTCCCTCAAGGCGGAGATGCTCTGGAAATATTATCAGGACCACCGAAGAAGCGTTATGGAACGGGAGAAGGTGGATCAACCCATTCCCGATGATATGGCGCTGTGGAGCTACGATGACTTTGCCGTTACGGTGAATGCATGTTATCGGAAATCCTTAAACGAGGCCCTACAAACTATTCCCGTGAAAGCCTGGGCACCGATCCTTCTCGAAGGGAAAGACCAACGGTTGAGACCTACTCTTTATGATTTTCTTGCCTTTAGGGCATTGACACACTTTGCCAATCCTGAAGCGGTTCTCAATAGGTCTGTGCATGAATTTGCCGTGGATGAACCACAATTTCTCGCTAATTATAAAACGTTTTTGACGCTGGACTTGCAGACAGAACAGAAGAGTGCCGCTTGGTACTACCTGTCGATCATGCAGAAACTGATGCGTTTTCATGCCTCGGATGTGGATCCCTCTGCCCTGGTGGATGCCGACCTTATCCGGCTCAGATATGTCTATGATAACAGCTCTTTTGAGCAACGGGATGAAGACTATCTCTCCAATCTTATGGCGTGGTTTAACCATGAGGGGAGATATGATATTCTGGCGGAAGCGGGTGTGATGGCTGCCAACATGAAGGCCAACGCAACAGAAAAGGAGGGTTGTCCTCCCTGTGAAGCCATCGCTCTTTGCGAGGAGGTCATTAACCGATTTCCCCACACCCAATCGGCCAAGGAGGCACAAAGAATTCGGGAGGGCATAGAGGCACAACGTATGGTGATTCAACTCCCGGAGAGAGTCCCCTCCAATACGGAGGAACTGTTTATGGTTTCCGTGGCCAATGTGGATCACCTCTATTTCCGGGTTATCCCATTGGATCATGAGGAGTATGGGGCTGCGAGGGGGTATCATGAGGAGCCCCTCCCCCAACGTTATCTCTCTCAAAAGGCGGTGACGTCATGGGATGAGGCATTTTCCATTCCCAAGGACTATCAAACGCATTATCTGGAGCTGCCTTTGCCTCCACTCCCTTATGGTTATTATGCCCTTTTGGTTTCGCCCAGTGCGGAATTTGACGAGGATGGGGTGTTGGCTTTTACCCAGTTTCAAGTGACCGACATGAGTCCCCTGTTTATGGTTGCCAACGAGGAGACGCAGCTGCAGGTTAAAGATGGTTGGACGGGTCTTCCCCTGGAAGGTGTTACCGTTGCTGTTTTTCGAAATGATTATAGACGGGGAAGAGAAACGATGGCAGAAGGTGTGACGGATAAAGAGGGTGCCTTTTCTTTGAAAGGGGTTGCCAACAAATACAATACCTATGTGCGATTAGCCAAGGGGAAGGATGTGTTGATCTCCCCTATAAGTGGCGGTGGATACTATCAATCTCCCCACAACATAAGTTATCAGAGCTGGATCTTTCCGGATCGGGCTGTCTATAGGCCGGGCCAGACTCTTTCGATGAAGCTGCTTCTTACGCAGCGTCGTGAGGGTGAAGTGATGGTGGCACCGGGAAAGAGTGTGCGGGTGGAGTTGCTGGATCTTAATTACCAGGTGCGGGATGAACGCTCTTTAACCACCGGGGACTATGGCACCCTGCAAGGCACTTTTGTGATCCCGCCTGATATCCCCACCGGGAACATGATTCTCAGAACCCCCTACGGCAGCCGCACATTGCAAGTAGAGGAATATAAACGTCCCTCCTTCGAGATCACTTTTGACGAAGAGAAACCACGTGCGCATCAAGAGGATCCCATGGTGGTTGCGGGAAGGGTGCAGACTTATTCCGGGGTGCCTTTGGAGGAGCTTCCGGTGAAATATCGGGTGATTCGTTCTGCCTATTTCCCCTGGCGGTGGTGGCCGGGGCCTTACGTAGAGGGTCAAAAAGAGGTGGCCCTTGGGGTGGCCCATACCGATGAAGAGGGGGCTTTTACCCTCTCCTTTGTTCCCTCCCCCAAAAAGGAGGGGAAGGACTTCTTTGGTTATACCTACACCGTGGAGGTGGTGGTTACAGATCGTGCCGGTGAGACGCATGAGCAGCAGAAAACACTTTGGGATGTGGTGAAGAAGATGGTCGTAAAAGCTGACTTGCCTGAAGTTCTTTTCACCGATGGTGAGGAAGAGGTTCGTGTGGAGGTGCTGAACTCGCTGGATAGCCTTGTGGCTTGTGAGGGATCTCTTACCGTAGAGAAACTTAAAGTTCCGGAGAAGGCCTATCGGGAGCGTTTGTGGAGTAACAAGCCCGATATTTTCTTGTTGGAGAGGGCTGAGTTTGTCCGTCGTTTTCCCCTTGATTATGTGGAGCCACCGCTTCCCTATTCGGCGTATGAGTCGGAGCAGTCGATTTTCTCTTCTCCCTTTGATAAAGGAAAGATTGTGCTGAAAAAGGAGCAGATGAGACGTTGGGATCCGGGGATCTATAGGCTGGTTGTGCAGGCCGTCTCCGGGGAGGATACCGCTTCCCTGAGGAGGGAGTTTGTGGTGGTGGATCCCTCTTCCAACCACCCTTCGGAAAAGAAGATCTTTGAGGCCTATTTTAAGGATGTGGCCTATGAACCGGGAGATACGGCTTCCCTGTTGGTGAGCTCGGCAGGTAAAATGCAGCTACATTATCTCCTCAATGATGGCAATATGATCCTGGATCAACAGGTAATTTCGCTGGATCATACCATGAAGGCGTTGCAGATTCCCATTAAAGAAGCTTATCGAGGTAATATCTTTGCCACTCTCTATGCCACTCTTGATGGACGCACCTACAAGAGAGAGTTGACCATCCATGTCCCCTATACCCACAAAAAACTCAACGTGGAGTTCCTCTCTTTCCGTGAAGTAACGGAGCCGGGCAGTGAGGAGTCGTGGAAGTTAAAGGTGACAGATTTCCGGGGAACTCCGGTGGAGGCAGAGATGTTGGTGGCTATGTATGACCGTTCGCTGGATGTTATCGCCCCGTTGGATTATCACTTCTTTCCCTTTGTGAGGCGGTATAGTACGGTCGCCGTGGATGCGCCATTGGACGGACTAAAATACCATGGCTATCACGGTAGGCCTTCCCATTATGTGCAAACCAGGCCAAATCGCCACTATGACCGCTTGCTGTGGTCTCCCTTTATGGGGTATGGCCCTTGGG
The DNA here is from genome assembly GCA_002748065.1 of Bacteroidota bacterium. Taxonomy (GTDB): domain Bacteria; phylum Bacteroidota; class Bacteroidia; order Bacteroidales; family BM520; genus BM520. Next base: position 2,712 of record PDRJ01000036.1, on the reverse strand, counting down.
CAAGGCAGTATGATCTGTTGGGTAAATCATCGGCTACGGTAGGTGTGATGAATATGATTGAGTCGGAAGAGTTCGTTGTGGAGGAGGATGCCTCCATGGGAGTAAAGAGAGTCGCTGCTGAGAGCCCGTCCGAACAGCCGGCGGTTGTCCTGCGAAAAGACTTTAGGGAGACTGCGTTTTTCTATCCCATGTTGAAGACGGATAAGGAGGGTTTGGTGGATATTGCGTTCACCGCTCCAGATGCTGTGACAGGATGGAAGGTGCAGGGGCTTGTCCATACGGGTGATTTAAAGAACGCCGTCTTTGATACGGTGTTGGTGACCCGGAAAGAGGTGATGATTACGCCTAATATGCCCCGTTTTGTGCGGCAAGGCGATGAGTTGGTATTGGAGGCGACGATTCATAATTTGCAGGGAAAGTCCGTAGAAGTGGAGGCTCTTTTGGAACTTTTTGACCCGGAAACAGGGCAATCCTTGAATCAATATATCGCTGGGAAGGATCGGAATATCCTTGAGGTTCCGGCAGAAGGGTCGGTGGCCTCCAGATGGACGGTGCAGCTTCCGGATCATCGCTCTTTCGTGGGGGTACGCGTTTATGCCAAAGCGGGCCATCATCAGGATGGAGAAGAACACGTACTCTCTATCTTACCCTCTCAAACTTTGGTTACCGAGAGTCTTCCCGTTAGTATGGGGAGGGATCAAACTCGGGGAACGTTTACCTTTGAGAAACTGCTGAAAGAGGGGGATAGACGGGATAACTTCGCTTTAACATTGGAATATACCGCCAATCCTGTTTGGTATGCATTGCAGGCTTTGCCCGTTTTGGAAGCCGGTGTCAGTAAGGATGCATCAACCCTTTTTGGCCGCTATTATGCCAATGCGTTGGCTTCGCATATTGCCCATTCCAATCCGCGTATAAAACGGATTTTTGATCAGTGGCGCAGCCGCTCTTCGGAAGCGTTACTTTCGGTATTGGAGAAGAACAAGGAGTTGAAGATGACGCTGCTGCAGGAGAGTCCGTGGTTAGCGGAGGCAAAGGATGAAACGGAGCAGAAATACCGTATAGCCCTGCTCTTTGACATGAACCGCATTGCGCAGATGAAGTCCGAGACGTGGGCAAAGCTGCAAGAGATGCAGTATCCGGATGGTTCCTGGCCCTGGTTTGAGGGGATGAGACCAAGCCTTTTTACGACCCTCTCTGTGGTGGAGAGTTATGCCCGATTGTATGCGCTCGGTGTGGAGCAGGATGTGCCCCACGAAATGGTGAAAGCGGCCTCATTTCTGGATGAGAAGGCGCAGGAGGCCTATCGTACCATGATGGATGAGGAGGGCTTTGACCCGGCAGATAAACACCTCCCTCCCTTTGTCGTTTCTTGGCTCTATGCCCGAAGTTTACTTGGTGACCATCTCAACAGTGTGGCAGAGCAGGAGTGGTATCGCTTTTATAGCGATCAACTCAAAGAGCATTGGCTCTCTCTGGGGTTGTATCAACAGTCGTTAGCGGCTATTATCCTCTATTACAATGTGGAACCAGATCTGGCTGAGGAGATTATTGCTTCCTTGAAGGAGCGTGCAATTTTATCGGACCAACGAGGAATGTATTGGCGGGAGTTGAACGCTTCTCCCTATTGGTATCGTGCCCCCATTGCCACTATGGCCTCGCTGATAGAGGCCTTTACGCTTATCTCCGGAGGGGAAGAGTCTGTTTCTCTAATGAAGAAATGGCTTCTCTCACAGAAGCAGACCAACCGATGGAATTCGGACATCGGTACGATACATGCCATTTATGCCCTGCTTTTGGAGGGAGATGAGATGCTTTCGGGGAGCAATGAGGTGGAGATTACCTTGGGTGATGAGTTGGTGGTGGACGGAACGGATCCCAAAGAGCCCGGCACAGGCTATGTCAAAAAGGTATGGCATGGTGAGGAGGTTCAATCTTCAATGGGAGAGATGCAGGTGAATAGCTCTTCCGATCGTTTTAGCTGGGGTGCGTTGTATTGGCAATACTACGCGCCGTATGATGAGATAGAGGCGGCCGGGAATGGCCTGACAATTTCACGTAAACGGTACCAGAAGATAAACACTTCCAAAGGACCGAAATATGTGGAGATAAAGGAGGAGGATAGAGTGAAAAAAGGAGATCGGGTGGTGGTGCGCATGCAGGTGACCGCTGATAGGGACTATTCATTTGTACACCTCAAAGATCAACGTTCAGCAGCCTATGAACCGGTGGAGAATCGTAGTGGCTATCGGTACCAGAATGGCAGGGGGTACTACCTCTCTATCCGTGATGCCTCCATGAACTATTACTTTGATTTCCTCCCTAAAGGGACATACCTCTTCGAGTATGAGCTGTTTAAGGTGAGAGATGGAGTATATACCGGAGGTTTGAGTACGATTCAGTGTGTGTATGCGCCCGAGTTTAACGCCCATTCGTCAGGATTCTGATTTCCTTTTTTGCTCGACTTTCGCAAGTTGAATAGTGTCCGCTTATAAAGTCGAGGTTTTGAGACGTAAGGTCGAAGCGTTTTGCGGTGGTTCATGCCGATTAACCGCTACAAGTTGCATTGATTTTACGTTTTATCGCTATATAAAAGCCATAATAGTCTGTTTGTGAACTTCCCTGAATAAGGTTGACCGTTTTTATGTTAAACATTCATTTAATATTTCCTTTTTAGACATCGGGTAATTCTGAACTTGAGTGAGGTCTTGC
>PDRJ01000035.1 GCA_002748065.1 Bacteroidota bacterium | reverse complement strand
ATCCTCGGTGGTGACCACGGCGGCACCCTCCATAAAAGTTAGACGTACGGTTACCCCTTGATTGACAAGTGCGTTGCCACTTGCATCACGAACGATCGCTTGGTAATTAAAGCGATCGGGCACTTGAACCTGCGCAAAGGTTCCAAATGCCATTAAGGCCAACATCAACGCGGCTGTTAAACGCGTAAAGATTCGTTTCTTCATAATGAGATCGTTAAGTTATGGTTTTTATTTCTATTTCTTATGCTTGTTTTTTTTGAGTTCAAAATGGTGATTGCACAACTATCCATGCAAATATACAAAATTAATTTGGGATTTTTTTATGAAAATATAAAATGTTTCATTGGGTGTGTTTGGTTGGTATTTATATTGTTGTTTATCATTGATTTAGGTTGTGTTTTGTGAAGCCTTTTTTATGGTGACTCTTATTTCGTTTCCGTCCATAAAGTCAGTGTTTTAAGAAGAGGCTGTATAGAACGTTCAAATTCGAGATTTGCGAAGGCCAAAATAGGTGAGTTTGCTGGGGTAAATGACCCTTTGGAAGAGAAGCATCACAAAGAAGTTGGACTTTGTAGACGGACGCTATTTATTGTTTTTTTGGGGGGGACAGCGTTAGTTGTAAAAGGGGAGGATTGTCTATTGTTTTTGCCGTGCAAAAAGGTGTATCTTTGCTGTGGAGATGCAAGAGGTCGAGTGTTGTATGTCGGATGCCCGTTTTTTGGTGGTGAATAAACCGCCAGGGATCTTAGTGCATAAAACCAATATGGATAAGGGGAGTAAGGTTACCTTGATGCAGCTGATTGAATTTCAGTTAGGTAAAAGGGTTTATCCGGTGCATCGTTTGGATAAAGGAACTTCCGGGGTTAACATTTTTTCTTATGATGGGGAGACCTCTGATTATTTTCGTCGTGCGTTTATGGAGGGGCGTGTGGCGAAGGCTTATTTGGCTGTTTGTCGAGGGTGGTTGATGGAGGAGGTGTTGGTGGATCATCCTGTTTATGCTAGCACATTGAGGCATAAGTTGCCGGCTGTGACGCGTTTTATTCCCCTTGCTACGGCGGAGGTTGATGTGGCGGTGGGTCCTTATAGGACCTCTCGTTATACGCTTGTGAGGGCAGAGCCTCAGACGGGGCGGTGGCATCAGATTCGTCAACATCTTAACCATCTTCGGCACCCTCTCATCAAGGATAGTCGCCACGGAGACTATCGTCATAACCGTATGTTTGGGGAGCGATATGGGGTTCAAACTGTTTTGCTTCATGCGGCGGAGGTGCAGTTTGATCATCCCTGGAAGCTTTCAAGGGTTTCGGTAACGGCGAGGTTGCCTCTTTTCTGGCATCCTGTTTTGGAAGCGATGGGGTGGCATTCTCTTTCTGAATTACAGCCCTTTCTTTGAGGCTTCTCCTTCTTTTTTTCGTTTGTTTAACCCACTTTTTTAGTTATTTTTGCATTCTTGCGGATAGAGAGTGAAATAAATAGTGTTTTAATCAATCAATATTAATTTAAACTTCGTATTATGCTCAAAAATCACCCTAAAGGATTATTCGTAGCGCTTTTTGCCAACATGGGCGAGCGCTTCGGATATTACACGATGCTGGCTATCTTCGTGTTATTTTTACAGGCGAAGTACGGTTTTGCGTATGAAACAGCTTCCCAGTATTTTGGAATTTTCCTCGCTTTCGTGTATTTCATGCCTCTTGTTGGCGGTATTATTGCTGACAAGGTGCTGGGATACGGTAAAACGATAAGCCTTGGTTTAATTGTGATGTTTGTAGGGTATCTCTTGATAGCGATGCCTTCATCCTGGTCTTTAGAGGCCCCTCGTAACGGACTTCCTCTGGTTATTGGTGGTCTGGGGGTCATCTCGTTGGGTACCGGCCTTTTCAAGGGAAACCTGCAAGCACTTGTGGGAAACCTGTACGATGCCGATCCTAAATATGATAAGTTTCGTTCGTTGGGCTTTAACATCTTTTACATGGGAATTAACGTGGGTGCCATGTTTGCGCCTACGGCTGCTGAGGCGGTAAGTAATTTCATGTTGAAAGGTTCTAACCTTACTTACAGTGGTGCTATTCCTAAACTTGCGCATAACTTTCTCGATGGTACCATATCCACAGAGCAGACTTCAGAGTTGATGAAATTGGCTGCCGAGCAGCCTGCCTTTGCCGAGATGGGTGGCGACCTAACCAAGTTCTCCAACTACTATATCAATGAGCTCTCCGGCTCTTACCATTGGGCTTTTGGCGTTGCCTGTGTCTCTTTGGTGGTCTCTATGCTGGTATTTTGGTCTTTCCGTAAGTACTATAAGGCTGCTGACATTACAGAGAAACAAAAGGCTGCCAGTGCAGAACATAAAGATCAGGTGATTGTGTTAAGTAAGGAAGAGACGCGCAAGCGTATGACGGCTTTGGGGCTGGTGATGTTTGTGGTGATTTTCTTCTGGATGGCCTTCCATCAAAATGGTGCTGCCATGACGGCTTTTGCTCGTGATTATACGGTGGATACGGTCTCTAAAGGGACGAATATCTGGTTTGATCTCTTTGGCCTCCTGCCCATTGCCCTCTCTGTTCTTGGCTTGGTTCTCTTCTTTATGAAGAAGAACGCGCGTGCATTGCGAATTGGTGGATTGGTGATGTTTGCTGCTTTTGCCGTGATCGCTTACTTCCGGATCGCAGGCTATGATGCGGTAAATCCCTTTACTCCTCAAAAGTTCCAGCACTTTAATCCCTTCTTTATTGTGGCGATTACACCGGTGATTGTAGGGCTCTTTAGCTGGATGGCTCAGAAAGGTATTGAGCCTTCCGATCCCAAGAAGATTGGTATTGGTATGGTGATTACGGCCATTGGTTTTACGGTATTGGTGGTGGGTTCTTTGAGCCTGGCAGGAATGGCTCCCGGCGATATTGGGGAGACTCGTGTAGAATCGCAATTTGCTGTAAGTCCCTACTGGCTCATTAGTACGTATTTTATTTTGACCATTGCGGAACTCTTCCTGAGCCCCATTGGTTTGTCGTTCGTTTCCAAGGTGGCTCCTCCCCAGTTTAAGGGATTGATGCAAGGGGCATGGCTTGCAGCAACGGCTATTGGTAACTACGGTGTGGCTCTTGTGGGATTCCTTTGGAATAAATTGCAGTTGTGGCAGTTCTGGGGATTGCTTGTGGTATTCTGTATCCTTGCGGCCCTCTTTATTTTTGCGATCCTTCGTCGTCTTGAAGACGCTACAAGAGCTTCTGCATAAAATTTTTTGATGAGCCTGATAGGCGTTTAGGCTCTATTTGGCCTGTTTGGGGGAAGGGATCTCCCAAACAGGCTTTTTTATGTACTTTTGCGCCCATGAGTTATCCTTGGGGAAATACGAGGCGATTTAATGCTTATTCTGATTACTTTAAGTCGCTTTTTGGGCAGCGCGTGCAGAAGCTCTCTGTGGATGCGGGGTTTAGTTGTCCTAACAGGGATGGTACAGTGGCAACGGGAGGGTGTACCTTTTGTGATTCAGCGGCCTTTAGCCCCTCTTATTGTCAACCCCACAAGGGGGTTCGGAAGCAGTTGGAGGAGGGGATGGCGTTTCACCAAAAGCGGTATCGACGGACCCGTCGTTACTTAGCCTATTTCCAGGCTTACTCTAATACCCATGCTCCGTTGGATCAACTGAAACCGCTTTATCGGGAGGCCTTGGATACTCCAGGGGTGGTTGGCTTGGTGATTGGAACACGTCCTGACTGTGTGGATCCCTCCAAACTTGATTTTCTCGCTTCTCTTACCCGCGATTATTATGTGGTGGTGGAGTATGGGATTGAGTCGTGCTATGATGCTACGTTGCAGCGAATCAACCGGGGGCATACCTTCGATCGTACGGTTTATGCCCTTGAGGAGACTGCTGCAAGGGGTATAAGGACAGGGGGGCATTTGATTTTCGGTTTGCCGGGGGAGACCCGGGAGATGATGCTTCACGAGGCCCGGATCCTGTCGGAACTTCCGTTAGATACCGTGAAGTTTCATCAACTCCAAATGATAAAAGGAACGGCTATTGCACAAGAGTTTTTGATCCACAAAGAGGATTTTCTTCAGTTTGAATTGGATGATTATTTGCTGTTTATCTCCTCTTTTTTAACACAATTACGGCCTGGAATTGTGGTGGAACGTGTGGCGGGTGAGGTGCCTCCGGCTTTTTTGTTGGAACCTCCTCGTTGGAAGATGCGTTACGACCAGGTTCTTCAGCGCCTTGAGGCTCTTATGGAGGAGCAGGCGTGTTGGCAGGGAAAATATTATCAACATACGCAGTGATGGGATTGTATATTAAATCGAATGATCTTTTTGCCTTACATGAGCTCTCCGTTCCGGAAGGGCCTGTGGTGATTGGTGTGGAGGTAGAAAATGAGATGAATATGGGAGCCATGATTCGGTTGGCCTGTAATTTTGGGAGTACGCAGGTCTATTTTGCGTATCGGGAAGTTCCTGTCTTGAATCGAGCTAAGGTTAATCGTATTGCCCATAGTAGTCAGAAGCAAATTTCCTGGGAGGTGTGCGATTATGCAGCGTTGCGTGCCTTAAAGGAGGTATTGCCTTTTGTGGCCGTTGAAACGGCAACGCATGCCGTTGATATTACGCGAGCCACATTTCCCCCACGTTGTGCCATTTTGGTGGGGGGCGAGTCGTGGGGGATGCCTGAAGAGATTTTGCAGCAGTGTGATATGGCCGTTTATATTCCCATGCCGGGGAGTAATAAGTCCATGAATGTTTCGCATGCCCTTGGTGCCGGTTTGTACGAGTGGTTTCGGCAACAGCACACAAAGCGGTTCCTTTAGTGCAGTAAATGCCCCCTGTTTTGAAGAGAGGGACAAACGAAGAAGTTGGAGAGCCCTCTTATGTTTTTCAGGAGGGAAATCGAGCGAGTATGCTTTGCCCTGCGGTAACCTGTTCTCCTATTTTGGTGACGACCTCCACCTCCGTAGGCAGGTAGATATCTACCCGTGACCCCAGTTTGATGATTCCCAGCTCTTGTCCCTGTTTGACGGTATCGCCCTCAGTGACGCTTAGATGGATTCGCCTGGCGGCAATTCCTGCAATTTGACGCACAAGGAGTGAGGTTTGACCTGAGGTGATAACGGTGGTGTATCGCTCGTTAAGATCACTGGACTTAGGGTTGATGGCAGGGTAGTTTTTCCCGGGGTGATGTTTGGTATAGACTACTTTCCCGGCAATGGGGACGGTGTTTACATGTACGTCATAGATGCTCATAAATACGGCAATGACCAGTCGCTCTTCGTGGAAATACTCCTTTTCCATGCGTCTTTCGATAGCGACCACCTTCCCATCTGCCGCGCTGATAATGGACAGGGGGTCGACGGTAAGTTCTCTTTGGGGGTTTCGGAAGAACAACAGGAACCCGATTATAAGGATCAACATGATGCCCCATGGAATCAGTTTATAGGGATAGGATAGGTTGAGGCTTGTGGATAAAAAGCTGGTAAATAGTAGCATTACCAGAGAGAAGAGGGTGATGGTGGAGAATCCTTTGGGGTGAATTTTCATGATAGGAGTGTAAGGTAAACGAAGAGTAGTGGGGTAGCCATGAACATGCTATCAAACCGGTCAAGGATACCCCCATGGCCTGGGAGGAGGTTTCCCGAATCTTTAATTGTCAGTCGACGTTTCATGGCCGATTCCAGGAGATCACCAAAGATGGCTCCTACGGAGGTGAGTAGTGCAAAGCCTAGCCAAAAGGCGAGTGTGGTGTTGGGCGCCACTAGCAGGTGGATGATCCCTCCTGCGAGGAGTGAACAGCCAATACCACCTACGGTGCCTTCTCTCGTTTTTCGAGGCGAGATACGTGGCGCAAGGGGGTGTTTCCCCCATGTTTTACCGATGAAATAGGCAAATATATCATTGATCCAGATGATGCTAAAAAAAGCCATGGGAATTACGTAGTCCGGCAGTTCTCGCGCTTTGCTTTGGGTATAAAAAGAGAGAAAGAGCGCAAAAGGTGCAACGAGAATGAAGAGCGCAATGATGGAGGCAAGAAACGAAGTCGTATGTCCTCCCTTCTCGGTGGCCATACTTACTACGGCAGTGAACCAGGGTAGTAGTAGCAGTATTCCCAAAAGATTGGTTTGAAGAGAGAAGAGTTGAAAGCTCGCTACCAGGAGATATAGCAGGGAGGCCGTGAAGAGAATGGAGGCTGTAACGGCACTGAAACGACGAAACTTGTGTAGACGGAGAAATTCATCTACCGATAGGAGTGCCGGAATAAAAAAGAAGAAGGCAACAACTTTTACTCCTGCAAGTAAAACGCTTAGCATGATTATGCCAAAAAGAATTCCTGTGATGGTTCTCTTACCTGGCCGTTTCATTGGTTTCAAATTGAGCCACGACCTGAAGGGCAACGGTGACATCCTTCTGATCCACATAGAGCTCGATATCCCCAAAGAGGTATGAAGAGTCTTTTTTGTTGATAAACACACTCTTAATCTCTTTCTCTAATAAAAGGTTTCGAAGAATATCAATGTGGATGAGATTCCCTGTCGTGTATATGAGTGTCCAGTTTTTTTCCATACTTGTCACAAATATACACGATAATTCTTAACGGACATATAGCCTTCGAAAAAACTAATGTTTTACGAGTGTAAGGAAGGAAAAGGAGGGGGGATACCGCTACGGGGGTGGTTATCCCATCTCAATGAAGAAGAGGAGCACACTCTTAGCTCCCGTAGTTCCTGGAATATCGTTGACTGCCGGAGTGGTATTTTTACTTTTTCCCGTGATAATGGTTATTCCGGAGGGTGTCTCTTCCCGGTATTTTTGTGTGATGGCATCTAGTGCTTGTTGTAGCTCTTGGTGTATTTGGTGGCTAAGGGCAAAGATGACATGTGTGTGCGCCCGTGCCAGGGTTTTTTGTGACAGGGGTTGAGCCGATGAGAGTATGATGCTTCCATGCCGGGCAACCATGGCCTCACAGGTGGTGATGTAAGTGCTGTTTTCCGGTGCTATTTCCTCTTTCTCTGAGAAGGGGATCTGGGTGGCTGAGAGAATCTCTTTAACCCTCTCCTCATGACAGATTACCTGTTTCCATTGATTTTGCTTAGCCACAAGATAGAACGTTTCGATGAAGTCCTCTTGTGAAGCACAGTAGATAAAGTCTCCCCCGTTTTGGGTGAATTTTTCGGCGAAGACCACCTCTTTACCCTCTTCTAATTTGGGAAAGATCAATGGTTCTAAACTTGGAGAGGGGGGGGAGGGAGACTTTCTTTGGGTGATCGTTTTTCCCACTTCGTTAAGGATTTTCTCTTTTATGATGCTGTTGCTTTTCATTCCCTCTTTTCCGTTTTTAATCCCTGATGGTTTTCGTTAATCCTTATTGGTTATTTGTTATTGGTTGCTGGGCGTATACCGAAAGTGTATCCTCTCTACGCGTGATCTTCGGAAACCTGTTCTTTCTCTTCTGTCGGGTCGTTTATCTGTGCTGGCTGTTTGGGTGTCGAGGTCTTCTCTTTTGAAGAGAAGGCGGAGGAGCTCGGAAGCTGTTCGGTTCCTGCGCGCTCTCCAAAGATTTTCTTTACATCATCACTGAAGATAACTTCGTTTTTCAGGAGCAGGTCTCCCAGCATGGTTACCTTTTCTTTGTTCTTGATAATGATCTCCACCGCTCGCTGATAGGCCGACTCCACCATCTGCCTTACCTCTTCATCAATGGTTTCTGCTGTTTTCTCACTATAGGGTTTCTGGAAGGTGTACTCTTGTTGCCCTGTGGAGTCGTAGTAGCTGATATTCCCTACCTTTTCGTTGAGACCATAGTAGGAGACCATGGCATAAGCCATTTTTGTTGCTCTTTCCAGGTCATTTAAGGCTCCGGTAGATATTTTGCCAAAATGAACCTGTTCGCTAGCACGTCCAGCCAACAGTGCTGTCATTTCGTCAAGCATCTGTTCGGTGGTGGTGATTTGCCGTTCCTCGGGCAGGTACCAGGCTGCACCCAGTGCTTTTCCTCTCGGGATGATGGTCACTTTTACCAGAGGGTGGGCGTATTTCAGGAGCCAACTGACCGAGGCATGACCTGCTTCGTGGTAGGCGATGGCTTTTTTCTCGTCTTGGCTGATAATTTTGTTCTTTTTCTCCAATCCGCCAATAATTCGATCTACGGCATCCATGAAATCTTGTCGGTCGATTTTCTTTTTCCCCTTTCTGGCACAGATAAGAGCAGCTTCATTGCAGACATTGGCAATATCTGCACCCGAGAATCCGGGGGTCTGTTTGGCAAGAAAGTCTTGATCTGCCGATTCGCTATCAATTTTTAGGGGCTTCATGTGTACTTTGAAGATGGCACCACGTTCGTTAAGGTCGGGGAGTTCCACATGGATTTGTCGGTCGAAGCGACCGGCTCGTAGGAGTGCCCGGTCGAGGATATCGGCACGGTTAGTGGCTGCAAGGATAATGACTCCTTGATTGGTGCCGAAACCATCCATTTCTGTGAGGAGTTGGTTGAGGGTATTTTCCCGTTCATCGTTGGCTCCTGTGATGGCATTTTTTCCCCTTGCTCTTCCGATGGCATCAATTTCGTCAATGAAGACGATGGCCGGAGCTTTCTCTTTTGCTTGCTTAAAGAGGTCTCGTACTCGCGAGGCTCCCACGCCCACAAACATCTCTACAAAGTCTGATCCTGATAATGAGAAGAAAGGAACTTTTGCCTCTCCTGCCACCGCTTTGGCCAAAAGGGTTTTTCCCGTGCCGGGAGGGCCTACAAGCAAGGCTCCCTTGGGTATTTTTCCTCCTAAGTCAGTGTAACGTTTGGGGTTCTTGAGGAAGTCCACAATTTCCATGATCTCCACCTTTGCTTCATCCAGCCCCGCCACATCTTTGAAGGTGACTTTTACATTGGTATCTTTATCGAAAAGTTGTGCTTTTGATTTTCCAATGTTGAAGATCTGTCCACCGGCTCCCCCTGAGTTGCGGGAGATTAGCCGCATGATGAGAAACCATCCTCCGATAAGAAGTATGATGGGAAAGATAAGGTTGAGGGTGTCTCCGGCCCAGTCTTTTCTGTTGACATTACGAATATAGATGGGCTCTTCCATGGATTTCTGTGCAGCTTCTACATTTTCGTAGAATTTATCGACACTTCCGATGGTGTATAAGTAGTGTGCAGCGCCCTTCTTTAGTGAACTCTTGGAGAGTTCCGGGTAGTTGCTCACCTTATCCGATTTTATGTAAATCTCTGCAAACTCTTTGTTTACAAGAAGAATCTTCTCTATATCCTGGCTTTGGAGCATCTCCTTAAACTGCCCCCAGTTGATCTCTTCAACTCCACCTTTGTATCCGAGGATACTGTATCCAATGAAACCCGCTATGATTGCAATCCAAATCCAGTAGATTTTGGGTTTGTGGTTTTTCTTTTTATTGTGATTCTGCCGCGGTGGCATATTATTCAAAGGATTATTTTTATTTTCTGTCATTTTGTCAACTCCTGATTAATTTATGCTCTGTAAAAAACACCAGACACTCTTTTGTAAACCTTTGGCTATTGGTCTGTTCAGATTTCTATTCTCCTCTTTTTATGAGAGACTTGGGGCGTTCATGCGTTGTTTTTTCGATACTATCTCTCTTCTATCGGCTTCATGATGGCATCGGCCCAAAGATCTTCCAATTTGTAGAACTCCCGTTTTTCCGGTAGAAAGATATGAACCACAATATTTCCATAATCCAGTAAAATCCATTCGGCGTTGTTGCGCCCCTCCGTATGCCAAGGTTTCTCCTTACATTGTGTAATGGTGCTGTCAATAATGGCATCAGCAATGGCATTGACTTGCGTGGTAGAGCTTCCACTACAGATTATAAATCTTTCGAAAGCAATATTTTGCATCTTTGAGAAGTCCATAATTACCGCATCTTTGCCCTTTTTTTCCAAGAGCCCATCCACGATGGCTTCTTCAAGTGTTGTCGTTTTGTTTTTACTGCTGAGTGCTGTCATTAAAAGATCCTTTAAAATTTAATACAAAGGTATGAAAAACAATTATTCCTTGATGGTGCTCTGTCGCTTCTAAAAAGTGCTTTTCTTTCTGCAATATTTGTACCATTTTGTGATTGGGGGCGATGGCTTTGCTCCCTTTGGAAGTTGATTATCCGTAAGGCGGATTATGTGATCAATTCCGATTACCTTTGTGGGAAGAAATAACGTGAAGTGATGGAGGTTGAGATCAGGAAGTATAAAAGGTTGGATTCAACAAATCGGTATGCGTTGGAATTGCTTCATCGCGAGCAACCTCGTGAGGGAACGTTGGTGGTGGCTGAGGAGCAATCAGCCGGTGTGGGCATGGGGGAGAACCGTTGGGAGAGTGCCCCGGGAAAGAATCTTACCTTTAGCATTATTCTTTATCCCGATTTCCTGGATCCGTCGAAGCAGTTTTACCTGAATATTATCACCAGTCTTGCTGTAAGTGCTTTTTTGATGCAGCATCTTCCTAAGGATCCGTTGAAGATCAAGTGGCCCAATGATGTCTATTATGCTCATCAAAAGATTAGTGGTATTTTGGTAAAGAACCAGTTGGTCGGTCATGCTTTGCACGCTTCTGTTGTGGGTATTGGGATTAATATCAATCAGCAGCAATTTTCGGACTCCCTTCCCAATCCTGTTTCGCTTCGGATGCTGATAGGAAGGGATGTTGTGCTGGATGAGTGTCTTGAGCAGTTTCTTCTCTTTTTTTTCCGTTACTATGAAATGCTTCGTCATGGGGATTATGCCATCTTAATGCAGCGTTATCGCGCCATGATGTATCTGCTTGAAACACCGGCATCGTTTCTTGTGGGAGGGGCGCAGTGTGAGGGGACGATCCTCGGGGTTGATGCCTTTGGTCGTTTGAAAATAGCGTGCGAGGGGAGTGTGATCTATTGTCAGGTGAAGGAGGTGGTGTTTCTTCAATGATGAGAGCGCCTGTTACTGCTGTTCCATAACGTGCTTAAGTTGCTTCGCCAAGTTGTTGACAAATGCTTGTAACGGTTTGGAGGCTACCATTTTCAAGAAGCTGTTTAGCTCAGCATAGAGTGCTATTTTTATGATAGAACGGGAGGAGGCTTCCGGGGTGATATGGGTGGTAAGGGTAAAGGATATTCCTTGAGAATCCTGAGGGATCATCACCACTTTGGAGACGGGTATGTTGTCGCCCATTTTGAGGTGAAACACCGGCATATTCTCTATGGAGAAGGAGCATGTCTCCCGGGTAGATTCATAATTCTTTACTCGGTCGGCAGGGATGAGATTCTTGAAGTTGTTAAAGTCGGAAAGAAAATGGTAAATTGCCTCTGCGGGTCGATTTACCGAAGTTTCCGGAGAGATGAATGGGGTCATATTCGTTCTATTTTTTCCAATTGGAAGGGTCTTTTCTCCATTCCAAAAGGGTGTCCAACTCCTCTTTTTTGATGTAATCTTCCGCGATGGCTTTTTCTATTACTGCAGGATAGTCTGTCAGCGTATAGAGTTTACAGTTGGCTTCGGTGAAGTTTTTTTTCGCTACATCCAGGCCATAGGTGAAGATGGCGGCCATGCCTTTTACATACATGCCTGCCTCCCGAAGGGCTTCTATGGCGCGCAAGGACGATCCCCCCGTAGAGACGAGATCTTCTATGACCACAACAGATTGTCCCGACTGCCATGCCCCCTCAATCTTATTGCCTAGTCCATGCTCTTTGTTGGAGGATCGTACATAGATAAAGGGGAGTCCCATCTCCTGCGCCACAAGAGCTCCCTGGGCAATAGCTCCCGTAGCCACACCCGCAATGACATCCACATCGCCATACATCTCCTGGATAATTTTGACCAGGTTTTGACGGATGTGCGTCCGTATTTGGGGGTGGGAAAGGGTCTTCCTGTTATCACAGTATATGGGTGATTTTATACCGGATGCCCATGTGAAAGGATTTACAGAATCCAATTTTATTGCTTTTATTTGCAATAAAGAACCGGCTACTCTTGTTGCGACTTCATTATTAAATACCATAGTGCAAATGTATAAAGTTTTTTTTGACCAAAAAGTGATTTTTATTCATAAGAGAAACTCCTCCGTAAAGGAGAACGATAGGAGGAGTCATTTATTTCAGACGGAAGAGGATCTTCGCCTTGTTATGGCTGACTTTTTGGCGTGTGAAGAGCGAGAGGCATTTACTATTTTTTGTGAAGAGGAGCAGCGGGTGTTGGAGGCTATGATCCGGTTGTATGATTTTCATGTGGCGGCTGGAGGCATTGTGCGGGATCAATCCGGGCGGATACTGTTGATTTTTAGGAGGGGGAAGTGGGATCTTCCCAAAGGACATGTGGAAGCGGGAGAGACCTTCATACAAGCAGCTCTTCGGGAGACGGTGGAGGAGACCGGATTGAAGGCTCTTCAAGTGGGCGTCCATGTGGGAGATACCTGGCATCTCTATCCGTTGGCGGGGAAGATGGTGATTAAGCGTTCGGTATGGTATGAAATGAGGGGTGATTCATCGGAAAGATTATCCCCACAGTGGGAAGAGGATATTACAGAAACAAAGTGGGCAGATCCTGAAGATCTGCCGCACTTTTATAAAAACACCTATTTAAGCATAGCGGAGCTATTGACTTCTTATCTGAGCAGGTAGCAGGGAAATGCCCCTTCCTACAACTTTACGATGTTTAAGGGAGTCGATTCGTTGCGTGGGGTGCAAAAAAATGTTGAAGTTAAATTGGGGGATTGAAGCAACGAAATGGAGGGGCGAATCATCGTGTTACTGATGTGTCAATAGGTGTATCCCAAAAATGATTAACTTGCAGGGTCATTAAACTTATGGGGTCTTGAGCGAATTAAGTGATATATTGAAGGGATGTCGTCGAGGGAAGGCTAGTGCCCAAAAGCGCTTGTACGACCTTTATAGTGCTGAGATGTATACGGTATGTTGCTATTATGCCGGGAATAAGATGGAGGCGGACGATGTTTTTCAAGAAGGTTTTGTTCGTGTTTTTGAAAAAGTTAAGCAATATAAGGGAGAGGGAGCTTTGGGGGGATGGATGCGTCGTATTTTTGTAAATTGTGCGTTAGAGCGGTTTCGTAAGGAACGTAGGGTAACGCTCTATCCGGAGGTGGATGATTCTTTGCTTGGTGTGGCCTATGATTACACGGATGCTATGATCAATGAAAAGACCTTGCTCTCTTTTATTCGTGAGCTTCCTCCTCGTTATCGGATGGTGTTCAACCTGTATGCCATTGAAGGTTATTCCCATCAAGAGGTGGCGGCGATCATGGGAATCTCAGAGGGAACCTCCAAGTCTAATTTGGCTCGAGCCCGAAGGATTCTGCAGCAGAAGTTGATGCAGCATGGTTTTATAAAACGTGGTAGGGTATCGTCAATATGAGAACAATGAATTCTATGGATAAGATGTTTCGTGATGCAGCGGAGCAATACCGCGAGCATCCTCCGCAAGGGGCGTGGGAAGGAATTTCCTCTTCGCTTGGAGCCAGAAGGAGGCGAAGAGCTTATCGCCTATTTGTGGGGGCAGCTGCTGTGGTGATCTTATTTTTGGGGTTTGGGATTGGTTATTGGTATCGAAGCGTTACCGGTGAGGTGTTTCTGTGGAGTGAGCAGCGTCAGAAGAGGCCTTGGGAGGGAGGTCTCTCCATGGATTCCGCGTTTCAAGTGGCTGCTGTTACTCCCTCTTTCTCGGAAGGACGAAAGGAGCATATGGATGGGGAGAGGCTACGAAAGATACCCCCTGTATCGCCTGAAGAGGGGGAGGCGTCAGCTTATGGTGGATGGGATAACATGCGTGCTTTCTCCGAAGATGATGTGGTAGCGAAGGCTCCTTGGGGTACTGTTATCGAGAGGACTAAGCGACGAGGAGGCGTTTCGCCTTTGTTGTTTGGAAGGAGAGACGTGATGCAGAAGCGGAGCGTGGTGGGGTCCTTTGTACCTGGGGTTGCTGAGACGGTGGAGCCTGTGGGGATGGATGATGCGGTGTGGAGAGATAATCAACTGGAGGAACTGTTAAGCCATAAACCCGGTGATCAGCGCTCTTTGAAAAGGCGTTTGCCGGATCTTTCCAGTAGTAAATTACTTGCTTTTCAATCAACGCGTAAGGTAGGAGGATGGTCTTTAGGTGGAGATCTTGTTGCAGCGTACGCTTTTCGTGCCATGGCCCTGGATGAAGGGGCTTTGAGGAAGAGTTCTCCCCTGTTGGAAGAGCAGGGAGTGGCCTCTTGGAATGCAGGGGTTTATGCCATGAATGAGCTTTCCGGGAGTTTGAAGGTGAAGGCAGGGGTTGCCTGGGCTTCTTATGGTCAGGGGGTTCAAAATCTATATGCTTATCAGGAGGGGAAGTTTTTCCGTATTAATAGTAGCCTGGGAAGTATTACTACCGATCTTTATCCCGGAAATCCGGAGGGAGAAGCGTTTTGGGGGAATATTTTTGTGAATGATCCGACTCCTGTCATGTTGGATGATAGAGTGATTTTTGAAGGAGGGGGGAAGGATAAGCATGATCCTGTTTTGATACAGCGATTTGATTATCTGGAGTTTCCTTTCCTCGTTCAGTTCTCTTTGGGAGAGGGGCGTGGCTTCTCTTTTTTGACAGAGGCGGGTTTCTATGCGGGGGTTCTTACCGGGAATAGAGCTTTTCTGAGTGTTTATAAGGAACGTTATCTGGTGGGGTATACCGAAGGTTTAAGGCCTTTGTCGCTGGGGGGCGTGGCCGGCGTAGGTATGGGGTATACCCTTTCTCAATCGCTCTCCATGGAAATTGTTCCCCGTTTGCGATATGCGCTTCTCTCCATTAGTAAAATGCCGGAAATTAGCTATCGGCCTTACCAGTTTGGGTTGGGGGTGGGTTTGACCTATCACTTTTAATTGCCGTATAAAAATGCTACTTTTGCCTCATGGCACGGATTGCTTTATTTCCCGGATCGTTTGATCCAATTACCAAAGGACACGAGAGTATTATTCATCGGGCACTCCCTCTTTTCGACAAAGTTATTGTGGGGGTAGGGGTGAATGCCGATAAGCAAAGTTTTTTCCCCATAGAACAGCGGGTTGGCTGGATTCGTGCGCTTTTTGTGGATAATCCTAAGGTTGAGGTGATCATGTATGAGGGGTTGACTGTGGATGTGTGCAAGGAGCACGGTGCTACCTATATCTTGCGGGGATTGCGTACGGCGGCAGACTTTGAATTTGAGCGGATGGTAGGGCAAATCAATAAAAAACTTCAGTCAAACCTCGAAACGGTATACTTATTAACGCTTCCGGAACATACTACATTGAACAGTTCTATCGTTAGAGAGATATATAAATATGGTGGTGATATTTCGCAGTTTGTCCCTGAAACGGTGAATCCTGTGAATAGTCTTATGCGCAATGAATAACGATTGATGTACCTGCGAATAGGTTTTATAGTATTTTCTCTTTTTTTTAGTGCTCTTCTGTGTGGGGCGCAAACGACAATTTCCGGTTCTTTGAAGGGAGGGGATGAGCGTTTGGTTTCGCTTTATCTTATGGATGACTTTGTGACGGAATCCTTAGTGTTGATTGATGAGTCGGAGGTGGATGAGCAGGGGGATTTTTCGTTGCGTGCTTCGTTCGATGAGGTGCGTTATGCCGTATTAAAGGTAGGGTATTATTCGTCGGGGATCTATCTGGAGCCGGGGAAGCACTACCAATTGGAATGTGAGTATAAGCCCCTAAAGGAGGGGGCTAATCCAAATTTGATGGATACGCCACTATTCTATGTGATTAGAAATGAGGTTTTCGATGGCTTGAATGGTCAGATATCAGCCTTTAATGAAAGGTATGATGATTTTATCGTGGCGCATCAGCGGACGTTGTTTCGTTCCAGGAGTAAGGGGGTAATTGAAGAATTTCGTCGTGAGGTTGATCGGCAGTTTGCCGGGTATGAGAATGCCTACTTTGAGGATTATGTGGCGTATCGTTTTGCGGCTCTGGCGTTGCAAACACGAACAGTTTCCCGGGAGAAGTTGGCGCGTCGCTACCTTACGGGCCGACCACCCTATCACCACGATGAGGCGATGTCATTTTTTACCCTCTTTTTTGATAAATATGTTCAAACACAGAGCAAGGCTATCGACCGCAGGGATCTTCAGGCGACCATCAATTATCAGGTAAGCTATTCTGCTCTTCTTGATACCCTGGGCAAGGATACGATTCTGAAGAATGAGGCCATGCGTGAGTTGGTGATGTTGCTTACCCTTAAATCCTTGTTGGGGAGCAATGATTATGGCGTGGATCAGCTGTTGCATCTTATTCGCCACATTAAGGATCACAGTAAATTTCGGGAGCACCAGAAGATTGCTGCCCATATCCTGGATCGGAGTATGATGCTTTTGCCCGGTACCATGGCGCCCTCTCTTGTTGTGGATGGAGAGAATGTGCTCCTTTCCGAGGATCAACGAAGTACGCTGTTATGTTTTTTTCAGACTCACAGCGGGGTGTGTCAGGCAGAGAGTGTTTTGTTGGAGGATATTTGCCGGGACTTTGAGGAGGATGTTCGGGTGGTGATGGTGTGTACAGATGCGGAAGAGCAGGCGTGGAACGATTGGAACCAAACACATGCCGATGCCTGCTGGGAGACGGTTTGGGTGGGCAACAATTATACGCTCCTGGAGGATTATCGAGTGAAGGCCTATCCGTTGTATGTGTTAGTCAACGCTGATCTTACCCTAAGGCGATGGGATCTTTCCCGTCCGTCGGAGGGTTTGGCGCATCAGTTAGAGCGGTTATTAAGCAAAAAATGAGAAATTTACCAGTCCGTACACCCGCTGTTCCACATGCCTTGGATGAGAAACGAAGGTGTGTTGTGGCGGATGTTCCAAAATGAAAAGTCCTCCCTCTGCGAGTAGGTGGTGCTCGAAGATAAGATCCGGAAGGTTCTCCAATCCCCTTAGGTGGTAGGGCGGATCTGCGAAGATGAGGTCATAGGGAGCCTGTTTGGCGGTTAGGAAGGAGAAGACATTGGCTTTGCGTACATTGAATCCCTCCAGTTGCAGGGCCGTAGCCGTTTGTTTCACAAAGTGAATGCAGGGATAACTGATGTCAATGCAAGTCAAGTCTTTACATCCTCTGGAGGCGAGCTCAAAGCTGATGTTGCCTGTTCCGCAAAAGAGATCCAGGGCCCGTATCTCGGGGAAGGTGATTTGGTGTTGAAGAATGTTAAACAACCCCTCTTTGGCCCTGTCGGTAGTGGGACGTACCGGAAGATTCTTTGGTGCTGTGATTCTTCGGCTTTTTAGGCTTCCGCTGATTATTCGCAATTTTTCTGATTCAAAAGGTTAAAAAAGAGGTGTTCCTCTACCTGATTGAAGGTTTCGGAAAAGTGATCGTAGGGACTTTTTGTGATGAATTGGATATGACGGATGTAGTTGGCTATTTTTTGTGTTAATATCGCATCGGATGCGATGGCTCCCAAGAGGGTGACTTTTTGGGTCTCCGTGTCCAGGGATAAGGTTTTCATGGTGAGTAGTAGAAAGTATAGGAAGTCTTCTGCCGTTTTATAGGGAAATGTGTTGAGGAATTGCAACTCTTTTTGACGAAAGAGAATAAGGTCAAAGCTGTTTTTGTTAACTTGAACAAATAGCTGGGTTGAGGATTGGTCAGAACAATAGCCTTTTTTTAAGATGAGCAGTAGGTTGGATAGGTGATGGGTACGGATGGCTTTAGGAAAGAGGGTCTGTAGAAACTGATCAATATCGGAAGCGATAGGATAGAGTAAGACCGCATCGAAAGAGGGGAGGAGATCCTCGTGGATAAGCTGTTTGGGGGAGGTATCGTAGTTGTACTTAAAATAGAGTTTCTTCTTTTGAGGGGTGTAGAGGGGCGCAGGTACTAAGAGTGCACCGGGGAAGGCCCATTGAAGATAAGTTTTGGCGTATTCTTCCAAAATAACGGGGTGCTCTTCAAAAAGTTCCCGGAGTGTCTCTTTCCAGCGCTCTTCGCTCGTAACGCCTTGTAAGTCGAATGATTCAAGCTGGTAATATTGGCTTGTCTCGGGGTTGAAGAGGGCATAAGAAAACGCGTCCGGTGTAACTCGGATAGATGCGATAGCATGTGTGTTAAGTGCTTCTTGAGTTCCCTTATGGACAAGGCTAATACTCGTATTTACAATACCGGCCTTTTTCATAATGGGGATGTCTACTCCCAGTTCCCATCGGTGGAGGCTTCAATAAGGGAGCCGACTTTAAGGCCGGGGTAGAGGTTGTTGGTCTCTTGCTTGTCATTCATGTTCAGAATCATCTGCTTATCCATTCCCTCGAGGAAGACCAGATTGGGTACTTTAACTTCGAATACCGGGACCTGTACATTGCTCCGCTCGATAAAGTCCGCTTTCATTTCAAACTCGGCGCCTGCTATCTTGGGGATAAAACGAATGCGATCCGGATTGAATTTCTTTCTCCCTTTGTAAAGGGAGTCTATGACCGGAACGTATCCGATGGTATCCAGGATACTGCGTGTAAAAGTGGTATCCTTGGGGTCGGGAATCATCTTTACTACAGGAATTTCTCCTTTTTTGATGAAGTCGATAAGGGTGTCGAACGTTCCCGCATAAGCTCTGTGTTGAGACTTATATGCAATTTGGGCAGAACGAATATCTCTCAGCCTTTTTACGACCATTTCACTACGGAGTTTCTTTTCCTGCTCGAAGCGGAGGGGCTTCATGATGCTGTCATATACCAAATAGCCTAGGATAACAATACCAATCGCGAGAAGAACTTGAATAACTGTTTTCATGGTTACCTTTTTTCTGTATGCAAAGCTAAAAATTTTTTTTAATTTTCTGGAAGCCTTCTTTAAAATCCCTTGGTTTTTTATCTGCGCTTTGTAAGAAAACAGCAAAGACTTTGCGATGGCTTGAATCATTAATAAGCGATAAGTGATATAATTAGAGGCTGTCTATAAAGTCCGACTTCTTCGTTATGCTTGTCTTCAAAATGGTCATTTACCTCAGTAAACTCACATTTTTCAGCCTTCGCAAGCCTCGAATTCGAACGTTCTAGACAGCCTCTTCTCAAAACGCTGACTTTATGGACAGGCACTAATTAGCGTCCGTCTATAAAGTCCGACTTCTTTGTGATGCTTCTCTTCCAAATGGTTCTTTCGGCTTTGCTCAACACATCGCATTTACCTCAGTAAACTCCCCTATTTCAGCCTTCGCAAGCCTCGAATTCGAACTTTCTAGACAGCCTCTTTTTAAAATGCTGATTTTACGGATAGGTTCTAATTGGTTGTAAATGATTGTTTTAGGTGGTTTTGCTGTTCTGTTTTCTCTCTTCTCCCTTCGATTTCTCTAACAATTAACACTTTATGGTAACTCCTTGCTTCCCTTTTTGGCGTTTGCTTATGGCGTGTCGGGGTATGGCTATTTTTTTTGTGGGTACTATTTCGTTTTCATGGTTTCAAAGGAGGGTAATGAATCAAGAAATCTGCTGGTTTTGTGGCGGTAGTCTATTTCCGCAAAATAGTGTTCTTTTCCGTTGGAAACCCATACGTAAGGAACCTTTAGGATGAGGTTATACCGGAAAACCTGGTCAAAGACAGTTTGGGTGATGTTGACCTCCGGGGCTTTGCATTCAACGATGAGGAGGGGTTTCCCCTCTCTGTTGTAGACTACGGCGTCGGCACGGAATATTTTTTGGTTAAACTTCAGGACTTTTTCTACGGCGATGTGTCCTATGGGCACTTTTTTGTGATGGATGAGCAGGGATAAAACGTATTGCCTTACCCGCTCTTCAGGCGTAAGTGCTACCCATTTCCTTCGTACGGGGTCGAAAACTTCGCTGTTTGTTCCGTTTTTTCGTATGCGTATCTCCGGAGAAATTCCTTTCTGTGGGGCATGAGCATCCATGGGGCAAAAATAGATAATTTCTTTGGGCTCCTGTGCGTGAAAAATTGAGTAACTTTGAGCGCATCCAATGGAGGGTTTTTTATGAAGAAAAAAGAAGATATTATCGTGGATTGGCTTCCGCGTTACACGGGTACCTGTGCGGAGGATTTTGGTTCCTACGTGCTTTTGACGAACTTCCAAAAATATTTGGAGCTTTTTGCCGGGATGCACCATGTGGAGATCAAGGGGCTCGACCGGGCCATGCCCAGTGCAACATGTGGTGAAATTACCATGATAAATTTTGGAATGGGGAGTCCCAATGCGGCGAGTATCATGGATCTGTTGGGAGCCGTGGAGGTGAAAGCGACTCTTTTTTTGGGAAAGTGTGGTGGCTTGAAGCGAAAAAATAACCTGGGAGACTATATTCTTCCCATTGCAGCCATTCGTGGGGAGGGGACTTCCAATGATTACTTCCCCCCTGAGGTGCCTGCACTCCCTGCTTTTAGCCTCCAAAAGGCGATCTCCACCACCATCAGGGATTATCAGCGCGACTACTGGACGGGAACGGTGTATACCACCAATAGGCGGGTGTGGGAACACGACGAAGCTTTTAAAGCCTACCTTCGCGAGATTAGAGCTATGGCCATTGATATGGAGACGGCAACGCTTTTCTCGGTAGGTTTTTACAATGAAATACCCACGGGAGCTCTACTCCTTGTGTCGGATCAACCGATGATCGCTGAAGGGATTAAAACAACCACCTCCGATGAGAAGGTCTCCACCCTTTTTGTGGAAGAGCATATTATGATTGGTATTGATTCGTTGAAGCAATTGATTAACAATGGCCAAACGGTAAAGCATCTGCGTTTTGAAATGTAAAATTGTTACGGATGACCTTTGAGAAGATCATAGCGAATTTGGAGAAGCGGGTTTATCACCCCATCTATTTCTTGACGGGAGAGCAGACCTATTACATTGATGAGATTGTGGGCATGATAGAGGATACGGTGTTGCAAGAGGCCGAACGTGATTTTAATCAGACGGTGCTTTATGGACGAGACACGGATGTAAAGCAGATTATCAGCCTTGCCAAACGTTTTCCTTTGATGGCTTCTCATCAGTTGATTATCATTAAGGAGGCGCAGGATATTAAACAGATCGCCGGGTTGGAGCCCTATGTGAAATCCCCGTTGTTATCTACCATTCTTGTGATGACCTACAAGTATAAGAAGTTGGATCGGAGAACCTCTTTTGCCAAGGCCATTGCCAGGAACGGGGTGTTTTTTGAAGCGCCGCAGATGCGGGATTATCAGATGCCACAGTGGATTTCAGAGTATATCCGGAAGCGGGGCTTTAAGATTGGGCCGAGGGAGTGTGCTCTCTTGGCAGACCATCTGGGAAATCAGTTGGGAAAGGTGGTGAATGAGCTCAATAAGCTGTTTATCAATGTGCCGGAAAAGGGAACCATTACGGCAACCCATATCGAAGAGCATATAGGTATCTCGAAAGAGTACAATGTGTTTGAGTATCAGAATGCCTTGGGGCAAAGGGATAAGATGAAGGCAGGACGTATTGCGCACTATTTTTCGGTGAATGAAAAAGAGATGCCCGTTCCCAAGATTACGGCTATCTTGTTCAACTACTTTACCAAGGTGGGGCTTTATCACGAACTGAAGAATAAATCCAAGGATGTGGTAGCTCGGGCGCTGAAGGTGAATCCATTTTTTGTGAAAGATTATGAGATGGCTGCACGCCATTACTCCCGAAAGAGTGTGGCTCGGGTTATTGCTTTGTTGCGTGAGTACGATCTAAAAAGTAAGGGTATTGGTAATGTGAGTAATCCGGGCGGAGAATTGATTCGGGAACTGAACTATCGGATTCTGGCACAACCCTAATCTTCGTACATCTTCTCAATAGCTCTCCGGTATTTTCTTTCAATCTCCTTCCTGCGTAGTTTTAGCGTAGGGGTGAGGAATCCCGACTCGGAGGTCCACTGCCGGGGCGTGAGGATAAATTTCCTGACCCTTGCCCAACGGTCAAAATCTTCAGAGTAGCGATTCAACTCCACGGCGATTCGTTGTTGTATCCTTGTGTCGGTAATGAGGTCTTTGTGCGAACTAAACTTAATCTCTTTGCGTTGGGCCCAACTGGTGAGAAAATCGAAATTGGGGGTGATAATGGCGGTGGGGAAAGGCCTTTTTTCCCCGATGATCATGATGTTTTCGATGAAGTCCGATTCGCGGATTTTATTTTCCATAAGTTGGGGGGACACAAACTTTCCGCCGGAGGTTTTGAAGAGCTCGTTTTTTCGTGCGTTGATTTTTAGGAATCTCTTTTTGACGATGATGCCAGTATCTCCGGTTTTAAACCAGCCCTCTTCATCGAAGGCTTTTTGGGTCTTTTCCGGGTCGTTATAGTAGCCTTTCATGACATTGGGGCCTTTTACCAGGATCTCATGGCTTTGGGAGATCTTGACCGAGACGCCTTGCAGTAGGGGGCCCACCGTACCCTCTCGTACCCCTCGTTTGTCGAAGGTCGTTACCGCAATTACCGGAGAGGTTTCCGTGAGACCATAGCCCGGCAACACAAAAAAACCAAATGCCGTAAAAGAGCGTAATAACTTGTTGTTTAGTGCTGCCCCTCCGGAGATGATCACCTTTAACTCTCCGCCAAATAGTTTACGAATTCGGTTGTAGGTGATCCGGTCTGCAATGCGGTATTGCATGTTGTGAAGTATTCCGTTTTTTCTTCCTACCCGGTGATGAGCCGCTACATTGAGACTCCAGTAGTAGAGCAGCTTTTTTAGCCCTCTCATGTTTCTTCCCTCAGCGTAAATTTTTGTGTAGATCTTCTCCAGGATTCGGGGGACGACACACATCATATTGGGCTGCAAAAGGGATAGATCTTCCTTGATGAATAGGTGTCCCCTTCCGTAATGGATGGTTATGCCTAAGTGTTGGTACATGTAGTTTAGGGTACGTTCATAGACATGACACAGGGGAAGAAAGCTTAGGGCGGTGTTTACCAACTCCTTTCGCATGAGAGCCGAGATAGCGGAAAAGTTACTGATGAAGTTGTGATGGCTTAGCATCACCCCTTTGGGGTCTCCGGTGGTGCCACTGGTGTAGATTACCGAGGCGATATCCTCTTCAAGGATGGTGGATTTGACCTGTTGGAGCAACTCTTTTTTCGATTCGTATTCCGTATGGTTCACGGGAATCGTCAGCCACTGTTTGTAGCCTCTTACCTTGTCAATGGTGATAACTTTTACGTAGTCGGGTAGCGTGTTGATGGCACGTTTCATCCTTCGCAGCATCGTTTCATCTTCCACCACCAGCATGGCGATCTTGGCATTGTGAAAGATGTAGTGGCAGTTGTCAAATCCCGAGGTGGGGTAGATGGGCACCTGTATGGCCCCTATTTGCAGCAGTGCCATGTCAAAGTAGTTCCATTCGGGGCGGTTGGTGAGTATGGTGGCAACGGTGTCGCCCTTTGAGATTCCCTTTTCCAGAAGCCCCAGAGATAATCGGTTGACCGTGTCCCGGTAGGCTGTGCCGGTAATGGTGTTCGTTGTTTCGTCTCGGGTGTGGGTAAAGACAACCGTTTCTCCTTCGGCAGGAGTTTTGTAAGGGAGAAGTAAGTCGAACAGTCTAGTGATCTCGGGCATACATCTGTGGTTGCAATAGGATTAGGAGAAGAGGTCTTCGATCTCTTGTTTATATTTCTCAAGAACGTAGTGTCTTCTGATCTTCAGCGCCGCTGAAAGCTCCTTCGTATCTACGGTCCATTCATAGGCCATGAGCCGGAAGTTACTGATCCGCTCCGACGATCCCAGTGTTTTGTTGATGGTATTGACCTCTCTCTTTATGCGCTCTACGATGCGTGGCTTTCTTACCATCTCTTTATTGAGTGAATAGTCAATGCCTTTCACCTTACACCAGGACTTGAGGTGGTTGAAGTTAGGGATAATCAGTGCTGCCGCAAATTTTTGGTTCTCTCCTACCACCATGGCATTATCAATAAACGGAGATTCTTTGAGTTTATTTTCAATAAATTCCGGATTGATATACTTTCCAAAGGAGTTTTTGAGAATGGTTTTTTTTCGTCCAGTGATTTTTACGTGTCCTTCGGGAGTGATCTCTCCCAGGTCTCCTGTATGAAACCATCCTTCGCTATCGGTCACTTCGGCCGTAAGCTCAGGGGCTTTGTAGTATCCCATCATCACGGAGGGGCTCTTCGTACAGATTTCGCCATCCTGTTCGATTTTTACTTTTACGCCTCTTGTGGGAGGTCCCACTGTGCCGAATTGGCGTCCATGGGGTGCATAGTTACTTACGGCAATCACCGGTGAGGTCTCGGTAAGTCCATAGCCCTCCATAATGTCGATCCCTGCTGCGGTAAAGATTCGTCCCAGACGGGGTTGTATGGCAGCACCTCCCGAGACGATGATCTTCAGGTTGCCTCCAAGAGCTTCTCTCCATTTACTGAAGATAAGTTTATCCGCAATAGTTAGTTTCAGGTGATAGATCCATCCGTTTGCCCTTTCCAGTTCGTACCGGTGACCGAGGTTTACTGCCCAAAAGAAGAGTTGTTTTTTGATTCCTGTCAATTTTCGTCCGCTCATGATGATCTTGTCGTAGGTCTTCTCCATCAGTCTTGGTACGGAACACATCATGTCCGGTTTCACCTCCTTTAGATTGTCGGCAATCTTTCCGATATTTTCCGCATAGGAGATGGAGTAGCCCAGGTATTGGTAGGCGTAGTTGATCATCCTTTCGTAGATATGACAGAGGGGGAGGTAGGAGAAGACCTTGGCGTGGGGTTGCAACTTGCTCTCCATAATCCAGGAAACGGAGGTAAAGTTATGCACCAAGTTTTGGTGGGATAACATCACCCCTTTGGGGGTTCCCGTGGTTCCGGAGGTATAGATCATGGTGGCAAGATCTTGTGGGCCTACCGCCTCTTTGTATCTCTTGAGGTCAAACTCCTTTACCGCCTGTTTTCCCATTTGGATGATATCTTCCAAAGGCCTTACTCCCTGGTGTTTTTCAAAGGTGAAAAATCCTTCAATATTGTCAATGTGGGGAACCAAATGTTCAATGCGGCGGAGCATGTCTACGCCACTGGTAAAGATTAGTTTGGCCTCACTGTGTGTGAGAATATAGCGGTGGTCATCTTCACTGATAGTGGGGTAGATGGGGAGATGTACGGCTCCGATTTGCATGATCCCCATGTCGAGCCAATTCCACTCGGTACGGTTGTTGCTGATGGAGGCAATCTTATCCCCTTTTCGGATGCCCAATGAGAGTAATCCATAACTTATGAGATCTGCCATCGCACGATACTTGTCCGTGGAACAGGTAACCCATTCATTTCGTTTTTTTGTAACCAGTGCATCGTCCAAATGGGGATATTTCTCCTGCATGTAGGGAAGGAGGTCAAAGATCCTGTTTACATTTGCCATCGTTGTTTCTTTTTTAATGATGATTGAGCGGGGTTTAGGTTTTATTTATAGATGGACTCTGTTTAGCGTCTGTCTATAAAGTCCAACTTCTTTGTTATGCTTGCCTTCCAAGTGGTCATTTACTTCAGTAAACTCACCTATTTCGGTCTTCGCAAGCCTCGAATTCGAGCTTTCTATACAGCCTCTTCTCAAAGCCTTGACTTTATGGATAAACACTATTTAGTGTTTATGGACAGTGTAAGCGTTGGCTTGAGCAGTGGGGGTGATCTCGATGTCGTTGACGTTTAGGTGTGGAGGAAGCGAGGCCACGTAGGAGATGATCTCTGCAATATCTTCTGCTTTCATGGGGTCATAGCCTTTGTAGACCGCTCCGGCTTTTTCCCGGTCACCTTTGAAGCGCACTATGGAGAACTCTGTTTCTTGATGCCCTGTTTTACAAGATCTATGCGCATGGCTTTGGAGATGGCATTGACTGCGTGTTTGGAGGCGCAGTAGATGTTTCCTCCGGGGTATACTTCCGTGCCGGCGATGCTTCCCACGTTGATGATATGTCCCTTTTTGTACTTGATCATCCAGGGAATGATCACTTCGCTTACGTAGAGAAGCCCCTTGACGTTGGTGTCGATCATTTGATCCCAATCGCGGTAATCGCCCTCTTGGAGGGGCGTTAACCCCAGCGCTAATCCCGCATTGTTCACCAGTACATCAACGGCTCTCCAATCCTCAGGAAGGATCTCAAGGTTTTTTCGTACGGCCTCTCGGTCTCGTACGTCAAAGGTTAGACAAAGGGTCTCCGTTTGGTGTTCTCTTCGGAGCTGGTTTGTCAATTCGGTGAGCCTCTCCGAACGTCTTCCAGTGAGTACAAGGCGGTAGCCCTGTGTGGCAAATTTTTCGGCGGTGGCTTTTCCAAACCCGGAGGTGGCTCCTGTGATGATGGCTGTTTTGAGGGTCATAGGTTACGGTTTTTTTGTTCAATCCATTGTTTTGCGTTGATAAAGGCGGTGA
Organism: Bacteroidota bacterium; assembly: GCA_002748065.1. GTDB lineage: Bacteria > Bacteroidota > Bacteroidia > Bacteroidales > BM520 > BM520. The sequence continues at coordinate 109,229 of PDRJ01000035.1, read as the reverse complement.
TCCATGGAGAGACCTCGTCGTTGCGATGATGAGGATAGTAGGGCCACTGCCAGGGGGTAAAGGCTCGCTCAATGTGTGGCATCATGGCAAGATGACGTCCATCTTTTGAGCAGATTGCCGCCACATTATAGTCCGACCCATTGGGATTAGCCGGATAGGTGCTGTGGCTATATTTCATGGGGATATGGTATGCCTCTTCCCCTTTGTCGAGGATAAACCGACCTTCGCCATGGGCTACCCAAACGCCCAGCTTGCATCCCTCGAGGTGCTGTAGCATGACCGCATTGTTGGGGGGAATCTCCACATGGAGGAAAGCCGATTCAAATTTTCCTGATTTGTTGTGGTGAAGCTGGGGATGTTTCTCCATGTCAGGATAGACTAACCCCAATGTGGCCATAAGTTGACAGCCGTTGCACACCCCCAGGCTCAGGGTGTCTTTCCGGGTGTAGAAGTTGTCCAGGGCCCTTTTGGCCTTTTCGTTGTAAAGAAAAGCTCCGGCCCATCCCCTGGCAGAGCCCAATACATCGGAGTTTGAGAAGCCTCCCACAAAGACGATCATTTGTACGTCGGAGAGATCCTCCCTGCCGGAGATAAGGTCTGTCATGTGTATGTCTTTCACTTGGAATCCTGCCAAGTGCAATGCATAGGCCATCTCACGGTCACCATTCACTCCCTTTTCCCTGATGATGGCCGCTTTTATGCTCCCCGGCGCTCTTCTGCTTAGGGTGATGCCCAAGTCTGCTGCTTTTCCGGTGAAGGAGTCAGGGAAGTGATAATGGAGGGGTGTATGGGTAATATTTTCGTATCGTTCTCTTGCCAGCTCAGGATTGGTCTGTTTTCTATCAAGGAGATAGCTGGTCTCGAACCATTTTTTCCTTAGTTTGGAGATGTCGAGAGTGAAATGTTCCTCTCCGTGTGTAATGGACAGTTGTTGGCTTTTGTTGACAGTGCCAAGCGTGAGAGCGGTGATTTCATTGTGAGCGGACAAGAGATCCTCTAATGCGCTATTTTTTAGTTGAATAACCACGGCTGGGGCTTCGCTGAAGAGTACGTTAAGGGTCTCTTTTTCGGAGAATTTGTCCAAAGTGATGTGCATTCCGGTGGAGGTGTTGGCGAAGTTCATCTCCAGAAGGGTGGTGATGAGACCGCCGGCGCTCACATCGTGACAGGCTAAGATATTTCCCGCTGTAATGTGTTTTTGCAGGGTGTTAAATGTGGTGACCATTTGTGAGGGGGTAGCCGCATCGGGGATCGCTTTCCCCACTTTGTTGAGGGTTTGGGCCAGGCTGGATCCTCCCAGTGTCAGGTTGCCGTCCGAGAAGCTGACATAGCAGAGGGAGGTTTCCGCTGCAACCCTGACGGCGGGGGTAACCACGCCTTCCACCCCTTCCGTTTGAGCCACGGCTGAGATGATCACGGTTCCGGGAGAGAATACCGTTTTTCCATTGGGGTATTTCTGGGTCATGGAGAGGGAGTCTTTCCCTGTGGGGATGTTGATGCCTAGTGCACAGGCAAAATCTGAGACCGCTTTTACAGCACGATATAGTCGTTTGTTTTCCCCTTCGTTTTTGGCCGGCCACATCCAGTTGGCACTTAGTGATACTCCTTGGAGTTGGTGGGAGAGGGGGGCAGAAACAAGGTTGGTGAGTGCTTCCGTGATGGCAAGGCGGGAGCCTTTCTCCGGGTCTGCCAGCGCACTGATGGGTGCGTGGCCAATGGAGGTGGCGATTCCCTTCTTCCCCGAGTAGTCCAGGGCGACCACTCCGCAGTCGTTAAGGGGAAGTTGCAGTTCCCCGCAACACTGTTGATGGGCAATCTTCCCTGTTACGGAACGGTCCACCTTGTTGGTGAGCCAGTCTTTACACGCCACTGCTTCAATCTGTAATACCTGTTCCAGGTAGTGGGTGAGCAAGTTGTCGTTTATTTCAACACGGCTATAGGTTTCATTTTCCGATTGGTCGGTCAAAACCGTTTTGGGCGGTTTTCCAAAGAAACGGGTGAGGTGTAGGTCAATGGGGCACTCCTGGGTCTCTTCATTCTCGATGGTAAACTGCATGTCCCCGGTAACTTTTCCCACGTTGTACATGGGGGCTCGTTCTCTTTGGGCCACTTTTTGCAGCGTCTCGAGTGCTTCCGGGCTGATTACAAGTCCCATCCTCTCTTGAGACTCATTTCCCACAATCTCTTTTGCCGAGAGGGTGGGGTCTCCGATGGGGAGTCTATTGAGGTTGATTTTCCCTCCGGTCTCTTCTACCAGTTCGGAGAGGGCGTTGAGATGGCCGCCGGCTCCGTGGTCATGAATTGCGATGATGGGGTTTTCAGGGCGTTCGGCCATGGCACGAATGGCGTTGGCCACCCGTTTTTGCATTTCCGGGTTGGAGCGTTGTACTGCATTGAGTTCAATGGTGTTGGCAAATTCTCCCGTGGCCACGGAGGAGACGGCTCCGCCTCCCATTCCGATGCGGTAGTTGTCGCCTCCCAGTACGACGATCCGATCCTCTTTCCGGGGTTTGTCTTTCAGGGCGTCCTGTTTGCGTGCAGATCCCACACCCCCTGCCAACATGATCACCTTGTCAAACCCATAGGTCTTTTGGTTCTCCTCATGTTCAAAGGTGAGCAGGGAGCCACAGATTAACGGCTGGCCAAATTTGTTGCCAAAGTCAGAGGCCCCATTGGAGGCCTTGATGAGGATGGCTTCCGGTGATTGGTAGAGCCATGGACGTGGCGTAATCTGTGTTTCCCATGCCCTCTCTGAGAGCCTTGGGTAGGAGGTCATGTAGACGGCTGTTCCGGCAATGGGGAGGCTTGCCTTTCCTCCGGCCAGACGGTCGCGAATCTCTCCACCGGATCCTGTAGCTGCACCGTTGAAGGGCTCTACGGTGGTGGGGAAGTTGTGTGTTTCCGCTTTTAGCGAGATCACTGTTGGGTAATCCTTGATGACAAAGAAGTCCGCTTTCTCCTGGTATTCGGGGGCAAACTGTTCTGCCTCCGGCCCCTCAATGAAGGCCACATTATCTTTGTACGCCGAGACCAGGTAGTTGGGGTTCTCTTTGGAAGTTCTTCGAATAAGATCAAAAAGGGAATCCTTTTGGGTTACACCATCGATGACAAAGAGTCCGTTGAAAATCTTGTGGCGGCAGTGTTCCGAGTTTACCTGGGAGAATCCAAATACCTCGCTGTCGGTAAGTTTTCGGCCAATCTCTTCACTTACCTCATTGAGGTAGCGGATCTCCTCTTCGGAGAGTGCTAAGCCCTCCTTTTGGTTGTATTCGGCAATGTCCTCAATGTGTACGATGGGGTCCGCTTTTTTGTGGATGGTAAAGAGTTCCTGGGTTAGTCCACGGTATTGAGCCTGAATCATGGGGTCAAAGGTCGATTCTTCCATGGCTTGGTAAAACTTTTCAATCCTGAAAATCCCTTCAATGCCCATGTTTTGGGTGATTTCCACGGCATTGGTGCTCCAGGGGGTGAGCATCTCCTTCCTGGGGCCTATAAAAATTCCGTCTATGTGGTCCGCGTTGGTATGTGTGGCCTGGCTAAAGAGCCATTGTAGTTTGTGGATGTCGTTTGGTGTGAGCGTCTCTTTGGCGCCTACAGCAATGATTCTTTCAGATCCCCGGAAAAAGAAAACCTTCATATTTTTGGGTATTACAGTGATGGTTATGTAAAGGGGATCTTCCTAAAATGCCCCATAAAAGATGGCTTTTGAGAAGCTCCCATAATACAAATATACATGATAATTGTTAATGCGCATACAGGCCCATCAAAAACAATGCTCTGTGGCATGTTCATTTTCCTTAGAATGCACCTTTTCGTATCTTTGTCTCCTGTTTGTGAAATTGAAACCTATTTTGATGAAGTATTTGAATGTTTTTGCCATGGTTTTTGCCGTATGGGCTTTTACCGCTTGTAAGACCATCTATAGTGATCGCGAACTCTCTCGGGAGGAGGAAGAGGTGTCGTCATCGCTCTCTTTTCAGGATCAAATTCTTGGAGAGTGGAAACTGATCTCTTTTGATAAACCGCTGAATCCGAACATGTCGGTGCCGGAGAAGGAGGCCTACGAAAAGTTTTTAGAAGAGTTGCGATCGGTGTATCGGTTAACCCTTTTTGGGGATGGTTCTTACCAAAGAACAACCTTAAAGGCTACAGAGCGCGGTCGTTGGCGCATGACAGATGGGGATAGCCGTATTGTCTTGTTTTCAGAGGGAGGTGTGGAGAGCTACTTTGAGGTGAGAGAATATGTAGAGCCCCTTCTTCTGTTGGTGGAGAACCATGAAGGGGAGGAGTATCTCTACCACCTTCATCGAAATTAATCCGCACCACTCATCAGGTTGTCATAAAACCCGGAGAACAGTGCGGATCATCGATTAGGATTTCGTCTCTATGAGGGTTGTTCGCCGAGGAAGCGTTCTGCTTCGATGGCGGCCATACACCCTGTTCCGGCAGCGGTGATGGCTTGTCGGAAGACGTGATCTTGTACGTCGCCGGCAGCGAATACCCCGGGAATATTGGTCTTTGTGGAGTCGGGTTGAGTGACAAGGTAACCGTTTTCATCCATGGTCAACTGGCCCTTGAAGAGCTCAGTGTTGGGTTTGTGTCCGATGGCCACGAAGAAGCCCGTCACATCAATTTTCTTCTCCTCTTTGGTAACTACATGCTCCAGAAGCACTCCATTAACCCCTTTCATGTCGCCCAGCACCTCTTTGGTGGTGGAGTTCCAAAGGACCTCGATATTGGGGGTCTCGATAACTCGTTTGGCCATTGCTTTGGAGGCGCGTAGTTCGTCACGGCGATGGATGAGGTACACTTTGTTACAGAGGTTGGCGAGGTAGGTGGCCTCTTCGGCGGCGGTATCTCCTCCTCCAACCACGGCTACGTCTTGTCCGCGGTAGAAGAATCCGTCACATGTGGCACAGGCGGAGACGCCTTGTCCCTTGAATTTTTCTTCGGACTCCAAGCCCAGGTACCTGGCGGTTGCTCCGGTAGCGATGATTACCGTCTCTGCAAGGATCTCTTTTCCGTCGTCGGCTTTCAGTTTAAAAGGACGTTCGGAGAGGTCAGCCTCGGTGATAATACCAAAACGGATGTCTGCATCGAATCGTTTGGCCTGTTTTTCCAGATCCTGCATCATTGCCGGTCCGTCAATCCCCTGGGGGTAACCGGGGAAATTCTCCACCTCGGTGGTGGTGGTGAGCTGTCCTCCTGCCTGTAGTCCTTGGTAAAGAACCGGTTTAAGGTCTGCTCTGGCCGCATATATTGCCGCAGTGTATCCTGCCGGCCCGGATCCGATTACTAAACATTTTACTTTTTCGGGAGCTTCATTCATAATTTCTACGTGTTGCGTGATAATCTATGTTATTTGTTTTTCATCTATTTTTAGAAACAAAGGTACCATCCAAATATGTGCCAAACTCTTGAGGGATGCTTTTAGGGAGAAAGAGTGACAATCTGTCATAGGGTATCCCGGGGTTGCGCTTCTGTTGGCAATTCTTCGGGTTCCACTTCTTCAAAACTATCCACCATGCTAATGAGGGTGATTCCCTTTGTGGCTTTTGCTTCGGAGAAACGATTGTCGGGGGTGAAAGTAAGGGTTCGCTCCTCTCCCGGTAACAGGTCGAAATAGTTGTCGGAGAAGTCTCCTTCCATCTCAGCTTGTAGATAGAGATTTTTTGCCAGCCTTTGGGCCTGTATCGTGATCAGGAGTGTCTCTTCCTTTTTCTTTGCCGTCCATGTGATTCCGGGTTGCGGTAGGGCGAGATTTTTGGGGCGGTCGAAATAGAGAATGTTTTTCGATAACGGGTTTCCTTCCATGTCTTCAACCGTCACAGCGAGGAGGTGATTCTGTCGTAAGCTATCGGGAAGAAGCTGTTTTGCTGGTGTCTTAAAAAAACGTTGTGCGCTGTTTGCCGGTATGGTGATGTCTCTCTTTGCCTTTTTGCGGATGTTGCCTTCAAAGTCCACGAGTTTCCATGTGAGTATGGCTTTTTGGGGTTCCGGAAGGTCTGATACCAAGTGGATGGTTACATTGTCCAGTGTATCCAGATCAGGAGAGACCAACACCGTATTAAATGCTTTTTTCGCGAAGTAGTGCAGGGCTTTCCATTGGCCGTAATAGTCGATTCCCGACCAGGAGGCCACGGGCCAGCAGTCGTTAAGTTGCCAGTAGAGTGAGCCCATGCAGTGGGGCATGTGGCGGCGGTGCGCCTCCATAGCGGTGCGGATACCTTCGGCCTGGAGGACATGGTTTACATAGAGAAACAGGGGGAAGTCCTTGGGGGTACGGTAGTCGCGCTCCATGTATTCTTTGATGGTTCCGTTGCCGATGGAGGAGCGTTGGTGTGAACGCATCACTGCCGATTCTATATCCCAGTCTTCCGGTTGCGTATAGTTTTTGACGCTGTTGAGCTCCGGGAAGGATTGAAAGCCGTACTCTGACATAAAGCGGGGGATCTCCTCTTTGTACTTCTCAAAGGGCTCTTTGGCCCACCACACGCCCCAGTAGTGGTTATCTCCGGATTTCCCATTTTCCAATTGGCCGAGGCCGGCACTGGGCGAAGAGCCCCAGTAGGGGCGTTCAGGGTCATGTTTTTTGACGATGGCTGGGAGAATCTCGTGCATGATGGTGTCGTAGGCCTTCCAGATGGTGTCGGCAATGGCTTCACCTTGGTGTTCGATTACCGTCTCTTTCCACCCCCAACGGTTCCATGCCGAGAGAATCTCGTTATCGCCGCACCATAGGGCAATACACGGATGGTTGCGAAGGCGTTGTACATTTTGTCTGGCTTCCTTCTCCACATTGGTAAGGAATGCCGGGTTTCCCGGATACATGGCACAGGCGAACATAAAGTCCTGCCATACGAGGATACCATACTGGTCACATAGGTCGTAGAAGAGCTCTTGCTCGTAAATTCCTCCGCCCCAAACACGCAGCATGTTGAAGTTTGCCGCTGCCGCTGATTGGATAAGGTGCTCGTAATCCTCCGGGCTGACACGTGGGAGGAAGATATCCTGCGGGATGTAGTTTGCCCCTTTCATGAAGAGGGGGCGGCCGTTTACCTTAAAGTAAAAGCTGCTCCCCTCCTCGTCCGGCTCCTGCACCAACGCTATGGTGCGCAGTCCGATGGATTCATAGGTGCGGTCAATGGTTCGGTTATTCTTGTTTAGCGTGATCTTAAAGTCATAAAGGTGCGGGGTGCCAAGGCCATTGGGCCACCACCATTCCGGGTTTTTGAGGGTGATGGGCAGGGTAAGGCCGTTGGTGCCAGTGGTTAGGTCGAAGCTCTTTTCCGCAACAATGGCATCTCCCCTAAAAATGGCTACTGCAACATTCTCCTCTTCAAAAGATTCCACCTGAATATGGATGTCCAGTGTGGCCTTCTCTTCCGTAAGGCTCTTTTGGTGAAACTGCACCTGTTGGATTTGGGCGGTGTTGTGCGCTGTGAGGTAGACGGGTTGCCAGATGCCTCCTGTGACCAGACGTGGGCCCCAATCCCAGCCGAAATGGTATTGTGCCTTGCGGCTGAAAACAACTGTTTTGAGATCTCCGGTGCCTCCCCGTTGTGACTGGTCATTTTCTGCTCCGGGAAGCTCGTAGCCCAGTGCCTCTCGCAGCTCCAACCCCTTGTTGATGGGGGAGTGAAATAGGATGCGAAGGGTGTTTTTTCCCTCTTTTAGCAATGCTTTTACCGCTACTTCCCATTGATAAAACATGTTGTCCGCTTGCAAAATTCGTACGCCGTTGAGGTATACGGTTGCCCATGTGTCCAGCCCGTCAAAGTGTAGTTTAATGGCATCATTCTGTAGGTATCTTTCATCAATTTTAAAGGTGGTTTTGTATTCCCAGTCCACTTTATCTACCCACTGTACCTCCTGTTCGTTGAGTCGATAGAAGGGGTCTTCAATCACCCCGTTCTCCATTAGGTCGGTATGGATGGTTCCGGGAACTGTTGCCGGCATCCATGTGGTGCTGTCCAACTGTTTGAACTCCCATTCACCGTCGAGGTAGTGTTTTTCAAAGTCGTGTTGATGACCGCAGGAAGCCATCAAAAAGAGGGTTAGGGGTAGTATGAGTATCCGCAGTATAGCCTTCATAGGAGTGTTTTTTATTGCGGATGCAATTTACGGAATTTTTCACTGTAACGCGCTGGGGGGCGCTTTTTACCTTCCCAAAGAGTTTTATGTGGATCTTTATCCTTTTAATGAGCGGGATATCCTACTTTTTCAAACTGGCTTTTGTAAAGATGTGTTGGGGGATAGCTGTATCAAAGGTCAATGCATATTTTCGCACAAATCTCTTCGATGGAGACCCTTCTGATTCCATGCTTCCAAAAAAGCTCCTTGGCTTTTTTTACGGTGCTTTGAAACTTTTTATTCTCCTTAAATGCTTCCATCTTCTTGTGACGTTGGTCAAAAATCACCCTAGAGGTATAATGAATTGTTTGATTTATACGAAATTGGTAAAAAAAACAGTTAAAACGTATATTTTGATAGGAGGGAGATCTTAACAACCTGATGGTGCTGTTGGGGTGGTATTTTATGAAGGTGTTGGGTGTTGGATTGGCGATATTGCCATAAAAAAAGCCGGGCAAAAACCCGGCTTTCCGTCGGAGTGGCGAGACTCGAACTCGCGACCTCTTGACCCCCAGTCAAGCACGCTAACCAACTGCGCCACACCCCGAGCTGTGTGAAAAGTTTTGCAAATATAAAACTTTTTTTCACTATTGCCGGGTAAAGAGGTAAAATGTGTATTTTTTTTGTGTGTACCCCTTTGGGGTAAGCGGGAGACGCAAGGTTTGGCTGTTTGGGAGGTGTTGTTTTGGGGAGGGGTAGGGTCTTTCATAACTTTGTATCTTTGCGTCGATGAAAACCTTTCTGCTTCGCTCCATTGTTGTTGTTCTCGTTTTTTCGGTTCTTGCTGTGCGCGGGCAGGAGATGCTCTTTGCGGATTATCCGGGATTGCAGGATGCCCGTGTGGGCTTTGTGGTGTTGGATTTGAAAAAACAGGCACTTTTGTGTGATCGTTTGGGCGACGATCTATTTATGCCGGCTTCGAATACCAAGCTCTTCTCCACGGCTTTTGCGTTGGAGCATCTACCGGCAGGGTTTCATTGGAAAACGCCTGTGCTGCTTTATGGGGATACGACCTTGTCGGGGCATTTCTCCGGTGAGGTGGTTTTTGAGACCTTCGGTGATCCCTCGTTCTCCTCTTTTGGGTATCCTTTTCGAAAAGATCCGGCCTCCTTTTTATGGATGCTGTTACAGAAACATGGAATCTCCTCTTTTCAGGGGCGCATTCGTTTGAAGGAGAAGGTCTTTTATGCACAACATCTACCGCCGACCTGGTTGTTGGAGGATATTCGGGAGCCTTGGGGGGCGGGGGTTTATGCGACAAATTTTAATGACAATACCTTGTGGTTTTCCCACGATGATCTTGTTGCTTGTGTGTGGGATACCCTTGGCCGGGGCGGTTCTTTGGTGGCAGAAGCGGATAGGGATCCCCGGCGTACCCTGTTGCGTTATCTCTCCCGGGCGTTGGCTCTTTCGACTGTGGTTTTTGAACAAGGAGAAGATGGCGTATATGGTGAGGCCGATTCCATTCCACTTGTCCAGGATACATTGCGTTCGGTGGGGTTGTACGACGTGGTGAGGGAGATCAATACCGAGAGTCGAAATTTATGGGCGGAGGCTCTTCTGTTGGAGGCTACCACCCCTCCGGGGGGGGTGAGGGATATTGTCTTTTCCGCTGATACACTTGCCGCTTTTTGGCGGCACCGCTTGGGGCAGCACAAGATCTTCTTTCACGATGGAAGTGGGATGAGTCCTTACAATGCTGTGTCGCCAAAGGCGGTGGTTGCATTGTTGGAAACGATGGTTGCCTCTCCCGCTTTTGCCCCTTTTCTTGCCTCGTTGCCGAAGCCCGGAGAGGGCACCCTTGAGGAGATCGCACTCCCATTGTATGGAGGGCATGAGGTGCGCATGAAGAGTGGTTCGTTTACGAGGGTGCGCTGCTACTCCGGATATGTGCTTAACGACGAAGGCCAAGTGGTCTACCTCTTCTCTTTGATGGCCAATGGCTTCAGCGCTTCTCAGCAGGAAATAAGAGGGGAGATGGTTGATTTTTTACAAGCCTACTTTGATGCGCTGCTCCTTCCGTAGTGTGGAGGGGTTTTTGATGTTAATGTGTCGTCTATGACCTTTTGCCGGGTGTGATTTGTTATCTCCTTTTAATATCGTATTTTTGTCCCTTTTTGTGAAAAAATACGGTTGTGCCTGTTGGAATTTAAACGGTAAAACAATAATATATGAAGATGGCCAAAAGATTGTTTGTGCTCTTTTTCCTTTTGGGGGTCTCCTTTCAGAATGCGGATGCCCAGTTTGTGGATAAATTGATCAAACATGCAAAAGAGAAGGTGAAGGAGGAGGCGGAAATCCGCTCGGAACGTCGTATAGACAGAGGTATTGATAAGGCATTTGATGATGTGGAAGATGTGATTGACGGGAAAAAGAAGCCGCGCAGGAAACGCCGAAAAAAGGTCGACCGTGAGGAGTCTGTGGGGGAGGCTACTGACCGTAATGAGTCTCGCGATGTGGAAGCGGAAGAGGCTTCTGGGAATTGTGATTCTTCCAGGGAGGAGAAGGGTCCTGAAGATAAAATAGTTTCTGATAAACAGGATCTTAAAAAGGAGCCTTATACGCCTAAACTTGTGTGGAGTAAGTTTGATTTTGTTCCCGGCGATGAGGTGATCTTTGAAGATGGCCCCGACCCCATGGAGGAGAATGGTGAATTCCCCAGCCGTTGGGATTTGGTGGAAGGGAATGCGGAAATCGTTGAGGTGGACGGTGAAAAAGCGATTTACCTTAAAGAGGGTGACCAAAGTGCAATTATTCCCTATATGAAGAATCGAAAGGAAGATTATCTCCCCGAGGTGTTTACCATAGAGTTTGATTATTATATTCCCAAAGATTGTGACTCTTACAGCAGGTATATGAATGTGTATCTACATGACCTCAAGAATCAGGAAACCGTAGATTATAGCGTCTACTTGCAGCAGAACTGTATAGAGTCGATAGAGAGTGTCGCTGATGGGATGAGTGCTTCTGGAAAGTATCCCGGCACGGAAGATTGTATGGAGGAGCAGGGAATGTGGCGACATTTATCCATCGCTTATACCCGGGGAAAGTTGAAGATATACTTAGATGACGTGCGAGTGATCAATATTCCCCATTTTGAACTTAATCCCACCGGTTTTACCCTGCAACGCAGTTCTGGCGACAGTGAGGAATCCCAATTTTTTATCAAAAATGTACGTATTGCTGAAGGTGGCGTTAAATATTACGATCGGGTGATGCAAGAGGGTAAGATTGTTGCCAATGGTATCCGCTTTGATGTGGGAGATGTTACCCTTAAGCCTGAGAGCATGGGACCCATTAATAGCATCTATAAGTTGATGAAAAAAAAGCCGGATATTCGCTTTAGTGTGGAAGGGCATACCGATGCGGAGGGTGACGAAGCCGACAACCAAGTGCTGTCCGAAGGAAGAGCTAAGGTGGTGGTGGAGAGATTGGTAGAGATGGGTATTAGTCAAGACCGTTTGACCAGTAAGGGGTGGGGAGAGCGTATGCCCATTGCCGGTAATGATACTCCGGAGGGGAGAGCAAACAACCGCCGTGTGGAGTTTGTGGTGGTAGAGTAAGGGTAGGTGTGTTCGCGTCTGATTTTGTTTACTAAAAAAGGTTTGTATAGGAAGCTCCTGCGGTTGTAAGAAGATGTACAACATGGTGGGGATGGAGGATGGGAGACGGAAGTTGAATGATGATTTTTGCGGACTTTGTCGTTAAACTAAGCCAAAGGTTACAACGTATAAAGATATGAAAAAAGTAATCCTGTTTCGGTTGATATTGTGGCTCTTTGTGGCAACACTTTTTGTGAATTGTGGTGGTGTGGGATCCCGCGGGTCTCATAAGGGCTACCTTTCTCCCATCGAGATAACAATTCCCGATGCCATAAAGAGTGATAAAGAGCTTACGCAGTTGGTGAAAGATTCGGAGGGAGCCATTAACGAATTCTCCAATAACATGGAGGCCTTGATTGAAGATCTTGAACCTTATAAGGATGTGGATATGGATGAGGCAAGCACCCTGGTGAAGATCAAGATGACAAAGATTGCCGTTGAATTTCTGGCAAATAGTAGCAAAGGAATTGCCGTTCTTGAGAAGTTGGAGGAGTATGCCGATCAGCGCCAAAATCAGCAGACACCGTTGACCGATGAGCAGATGGAAGCCATGGCGGTGATATACGATACTTTTGAAGCGCGGATGGAGCAACTGGAGGAGAAGTACAGGGACTTTGGCGGGAAATAATATCCCTGCATCCGTTTGATGAGTGCTTTAATCCCTCTTGTGAGATTCCCTTTGTAAGCCCGCGAGGGGCAATAACTCCCCCTTTTTCTACTTTTTTTCTATATAGGTGCTTAATTATTTGTCTTTTAGAAAATAACCTACTATTTTTGCACCCCTTTTTAGGGATAGTATAGTTTTTTATATAGCGACAAAAGAAAACGACAAATGAACACGCTTAGTTACAAAACCGTTTCCGCAAACAAGGAAACCGTGAAGAAAGAGTGGGTTGTTGTTGATGCGGAGAATGAAGTTTTGGGGCGTTTAGCTTCCAAAATCGCCATCGTTCTCAGAGGCAAACACAAACCCTCGTTCACACCGCATGTGGATTGTGGTGACAATGTTATTGTGATCAATGCCGGGAAAATCAAACTCACCGGTTTGAAATGGGATCAGAAAGAGTATGTACGCCATACCGGTTACCCGGGTGGACAGCGCATCACCTCCGTACGTGAGATGTTGGCCAAGAAGCCCGAGGCTATCGTGGAGAAAGCCGTGAAGGGTATGCTCCCCAAGAATCGTCTTGGAAGCCAACTGTTGAGCAACCTCAAGGTGTATGCAGATGCGACACATCCTCATGATGGACAAGATCCTAAGGTTTTGAATCTTAATACAATAAAATAGTTATAGATGGAAGTAATTAACAAAATCGGCAGAAGGAAAAAGGCAATCGCCCGTATCTACCTCACAGAGGGAGAGGGAAAGATTGTGGTAAACAAAAGAGATTACAAAGAGTATTTTCCCATTGCTACGTTGCAATACGTTGTTCGTCAGCCTTTTATCATTACAGAGACGGAAGGAAAGTACGACGTGAAGGTTAACCTTGATGGAGGTGGCTTTAAGGGACAGGCAGAGGCTCTCCGCTTGGCTATCAGCCGCGCGCTGGTAGAGGTGAACGAAGAGTATCGCCCTGCACTCAAAGCCCAGGGCTTGATGCGTCGTGACCCCCGTATGGTGGAACGGAAGAAGCCGGGACAACCCAAAGCACGTAAGAAATTCCAGTTTAGTAAACGTTAATTTAATTTTCGACTGATATTCCGGTTACGTTTAGTATCTAAATTGCCGGGACTCTTCCCCCCGTGGATGGCTACCCGGTGATTGTGAATAACAGAAGGTAAACTAGCTAAAAAAAAACACATGTCAAGAGTAAGTTTCGAAGAATTATTAGATGCAGGTGTACACTTTGGTCACCTCAAAAGAAAGTGGAATCCGAATATGGCTCCCTATATCTTTATGGAGCGTAATGGTATTCACATCATCGACCTCTATAAAACCCAGGCAAAGGTAGATGAAGCAGCCAATGCAGTAAAACAAATTGCCAAATCAGGAAAGAAGATCCTTTTTGTCGCTACCAAAAAACAGGCAAAAGAAATTGTTGCAGAAGAGGTTAAACGTGCAAACATGCCCTATGTTACAGAACGTTGGCCCGGTGGTATGCTCACCAACTTTGTGACCATCCGTAAAGCCGTACGGAAAATGACTTCCATCGACAAGATGATGACTACCAGTACCTACAAAACACTTTCTAAACGTGAACGCTTACAGATCACCCGCGAACGTGCCAAACTGGAGAAGACCCTCGGAAGTATCTCCGAATTGAATCGCTTGCCCTCGGCCCTGTTCATTGTGGATATCAACAAAGAACATATTGCCGTTGCGGAAGCCAAGAAACTGAATATCCCTACTTTCGCTATCGTTGATACTAACTCTAACCCTAATCAGGTTGATTTCGCGATTCCTGCCAATGATGATGCCTCCAAATCAATTGCCCTTATCGTGAGGACAATGGTTGATGCTATTATTGAGGGATCTACCGAGCGGAAACTTGAGCGTGACAAGCGTCAAGCGGAAGAGGAGGTGATGAGAGCCGAAGCAAAAGCCAAAAGAGAAGCGGCCGCTGCTAAGAAAAAAGAGGAAAAAGAAGCAGATAAACCTGCAGAAGAATAAGATAATATAACTTTTTGTTTTACCTATAAATAGAAGAGCAACACAATGACTAAAATTACTGCTCAAGAGGTTAATAACCTTAGAAAAATTACCGGTGCCGGGATGATGGACTGTAAAAAAGCGCTCGTAGAGGCAGAAGGTAATGTGGAAACTGCAATCGAAATACTTCGTAAAAAAGGTCAAAAAGTGGCCAATAAACGTGCGGATAAAGAGGCCTCAGAAGGAATCGTTATCGCCAAAACAGCCGAAGGCAACCAGTTTGGTGTCGTATTTAAGTTGAGCTGTGAAACCGATTTTGTGGCAAAGAACCAGGATTTTGTTGATTTTGCAAACCGTTTGATGGACCTTGCAATGACCCATAAACCCGCGGATATCGAGGCCTTTAATGCTCTCTCAATGGAGGACCATACCGTAGCAGAACATATTACGGAGATGATTGGTAAAACCGGAGAGAAAATGGCGTTGGAGCAGTATGAAATGCTCGAAGCAGCGCACGTAGCATCCTATAATCACAATGGTAATAAGTTGGCTTGCCTCCTCGGAATGAATAAAGAGGTGGATGACGTGGCAAAAATTGGTCATGAAATCGCTATGCAAGTGGCTGCAATGGCCCCTGTAGCAGTGGATGAGAGTGGAATTCCTCAGGAAGTGATCGATAAGGAGCTGGAGATTGCCAAAGACCTTATTCGTCAAGAGGGAAAACCTGAGAATATGGTGGAGAAAATTGCACAAGGAAAATTGGGCCGTTTCTTCAAAGAGAATACACTGCTGAATCAGGTATTCGTACGCGATGGTAAGAAAACCGTTGCTCAGTACCTTAAAGAGTGTGACCCGGATCTTACAGTTACTGCTTTCCACCGTGTGATGCTCGGTGAGTAAAAGAAAGAGGTAAGACCATGAGAAAAACCGCTCTCCTTTTTTGGGGGAGCGGTTTTTTTGTTCTTGTAGCGATAGACTGTTTCGTGTCTCTCCATAAAGCCAGGGGGTTGAGCAGCCGCTGTATGGAACCTTCAAATTCGAGGCTTGTGAAGGCTGAAAAACGCGAGTTTACCAAGGTAAATGACCCTTTGGAAGAGAAGTATCACAAAGAAGTCGGATTTTATAGACGGACGCTATTTAATCTTTGTTGAGAAGTTCCCTTCGTGACTTTACCTTTAATTTCCCGTAAATGTTACTTACGTGCGTCTTCACCGTGCTTAAGGCAATGTTGAAATGATCGGAGATCTCCTGGTTTGAGGCTCCTTTGAGCAGTAGTTCATAGATTTTTCGTTCTTGAACACTCAAGGTATCAATCTTTCGTTTTTTGGAAAAATTGTGTCTCCCCAAAAGGAAGCCGAGAATTAGGCAGAGAAGGGCCAGGAGGCTGCCTATGATCCCGAGCCTTACGGTGGGGTTGGAAGGAGCCTGTTTCCGTAGTCCGTCAAAATAGGGGTTCCCCTTGTAGCCCTTTCGGGCCTTGAAGTAGCTGTTGTAAAAGGATCGGTTGGCACCGTCTTGGAACGTAAATTTACTCTTGTAGAGGGCGAAAAGTGATACCAGGATATGCGAGGAGGTGTCGGCAATGAACCGCAGGTCGTTTTGTTGCTTTTTCTCAATGAGCATTCGCTTGGTCAGCGAGCTATTCGCTGCGGCACTATCGGTGAGGTATACCAGATAGTTGATTTGTTGAAGCGCACTGTTTTCGGGAGCGTGGTCGTATGAGACCTCCTTGAAGGGCGGAAAGGCCGAATGATTCTTCAAATGGATGTCAGACGTTTTGTGGGCGATGAGGAAGAGGTGATTTTCGTCTTTTCCACCGATGATAAGACTGGTGGGGGCATCGCCTTTTTTGACAAGATGAAGACGGTAGAGATGATCCCCTTCCGGGAGAAAATCAAGGTGGAAGCTGAAATGCCCCCGTTGGTCGATGGCCGTTTCCGCAATGATCATACTACTTGCCATAACGTACATATCCTCAAAGGAGGGGAGGAGCGACAGGTAGATCATGGGCTCCCAACTGTCGTCGATGGTGAGCTCCCCTGAGATGTGCGCTTCTCCTTGCACAGGGGCTTGTCCCCACGTGAAGCAGGGACAGGCCAAAAGGGTGGCCAGGAGAAGCAGATAGGCCTTGGTTTGAATGCTCATGGAAGCGCTTACTGTAGGATGAGTGTTTTAGTGAGGATTTTGATCTGTCCGTTCGACTTCTCCGGGATAATTTTGATGCGCCACTCTCCGGGCTTGGGCTCCACAATAGATTTTCTCAGGTGCCCCTTTACCTCTTCCCTTTTTTTCTCGCTTAACTGTTTTTCAATGGTGAAATTTCCCTGTTTTACGTGGTCCGGGTCGTAGAGTTCGATGGTGAGCTTGCCCGCATTTTCAAAGGCGTCAATGGTGAGTTCAAAACGTATGACAGAGGCCTCGTTTACGATGAGGATCTCTTCCGTTTTGGAATCTTCATGGAGTGAGATGGTATGGATCTTTTCTATTTCCGTAGGAATTTCTTCTCGCTGGGAATTCAACATGGGCCTTTTGTTGGGTCTGTTGGGGTGTTGTCCCAGAACACCCATGGAGACGATTAGCAGGGAGAGTACGAGGCCGATGACATTTTTTTTCTTCATAGCATTGTGTTTTTAAGGTTAACATTTGTACCTACAAATTTATTGTTGAATGGGCTTGATAACCTTCTGTTGAGGGGCTGAAAAAGGGGGGATAAAGGGGGTAGAACGGGTGGATTTTAGGGAGGAGTCCTGTTTTTTAGGGGGGAATAGGATTCTTTTTTGGATTTCCCTTATTGAGAACCTCGTTTGAAGAGTAGCAGCCGGTGGCCTCTTCTCCCTTGCGAAGAGGCTTCTCGTTTTCTGTGGTAAAGGGGAAGGATAACCTCTCCTCGCCCCCTATATCCCTTTGGTGAGGGTGGCCACGATATCCTCAATAAGGATTCCTTCGGCTTCGGCCTTGTAGTTTTTCACGATACGATGGCGCAAGATGGAGGTGGCCACTGCACGTATGTTCTCGATGTCGGGAGAGTATTTGCCGTGGATGGCCGCATGGCATTTGGCGCCGATGATCAGGTATTGCGAAGCGCGAGGACCTGCTCCCCAGCTGAGGTATTGGTTGGCCCACGGGTGAGCCTCCTGGGTCTCAGGGCGGGTCTTGGAGACCAACCGTACCGCATACTCATACACGTTGTCGGGCACAGGAATGCGTCGAATGAGCTCCTGAAAGTAGAGAATCTCATCCCGCGAGAGAACCTCCTCGGGGCGAGCCAAAGTGCCGGTGGTGGTGCTTTTTACCACTTGTACCTCCTCTTCAAAGGAGGGGTAGTCCAAGCGAATGTTGAACATAAACCGGTCAAGTTGTGCTTCAGGCAGCGGATAGGTGCCCTCCTGCTCAATGGGGTTCTGTGTGGCAAGCACAAAGAAGGGCTCCTCCAACTTGTAGCGTTTCCCCGCCACGGTAACCGCCTTCTCTTGCATCGCCTCCAATAGGGCACTTTGTGTCTTGGGAGGGGTCCTGTTGATCTCATCCGCAAGGATGATGTTACTAAATACCGGTCCCTGGATAAATTCAAACCGCCGATCTTTTCCTAGAATCTCTGTTCCCAGGATGTCGGAGGGCATAAGGTCGGGGGTGAACTGAATACGATTATAGGAGAGCCCCAAGGCCTGAGCAATGGTGTTGATAAGTAGGGTCTTGGCTAAGCCGGGAACCCCCACCAAAAGGCCATGTCCCTTGCTGAAAATGCTGATAAGCACGTTATCGATCACCTCCTCTTGTCCGATGATCACTTTCCCAATCTCTTGCTTTAACTCGGAGAACTTCTTGACAAAGGCATCTATGGCTTCTTTGTCTGACGTATAGTGTGTTGTCATTGGTCTGTTTGGTTTATTTGGCGACCCACTTTTGCAGCAATGGACATTGCAGGTACTTCTCGTCGATGGTTACATAGGTCTTTTTGGACTTGTTTTTTACCCAGGTGGCCAAGGCGTTGGCCTCTTTTTCCTGTTGAGCCCACTGCTGTATCTTGTTATAGTCGTCTTTGAGGTTGGCACGGTGGGGGGTGGTTCGGGTCTTGAGGTAGACAATCCGGAAAGCATCAGTGCCCTCCTCCGTGGTCATTTTAACGGCTTTCGAGATCTCTCCCACCTCCAATTTGTCAATGGTAAAGAAGAGTTGGGGATCAAGTTCATCTGCACTAAACCAGGTCGATCCGGTATAGGGGTTGATTAGCATGCCTCCGTTGATCTTGCCCGGGTCGTCAGAGTATTTCTTGGCCGCCTCTTCAAAGGTGAGGGTGTCACTTTTGATAACCATAGCGATGCTGTCGACAAAATCATAGGCTTTCTGGAGGTCGTAAGGGTTTACTTTGGGACGAATCAGGATATGGTTTACGTCCACATAATCCCCTTTTCGTTGGATCATTTGAATGATGTGATAGCCGGCTTGTGACTTTACAATATCGGAAATTTCGCCCTTCTTCAGGTTAAATGCTGTTGCTTCGAAGGCGGGGTAGGTCTCTCCTCGTCCGATGGTTCCGATGGAGCCACCCTCTTTGGCCGAACCCGGGTCTTCGGAGTAGAGCACCGCCAGGGTTTCAAACTTCTCGCCGGCCATCACCCTGTCTCGAATCTCTTTGATCTTTGCCCGGGCGATGTCAAACTCCTTTTGGCTGATCTCCGGCTTTCGAACAATCTGCCCGATCTGATACTCCGTATTGATCAAAGGAAGGCTATCTTTCGCCAATTGTTGGTAATAACTCTTCACCTCGGAGGGGGTGATCTTTACGTCGGCTGTAATGGTGGCTTGTACCTGCTCCGTCATCATTTGATCCCGGATGATTTCTCGGAAATCCTCCTTGATCTCCACGATGGACTTGTCATAAAACTCTTCGAACTTCTCCTTGGAGCCAAATTGGCTGATGTAGTAGCGGATGCGCCGATCCAGCTCAGCATCCACATTCTGGTCGGAGATCTCCACGCTATCCAGTTGTGCCTGGGTTAGCAGGAGTTTTTGAAAAAGGAGGTTGTCTAAGATCTGGCAACGGATAGCACTGGCATTGTCAATATTACCCTGCATTCGGAATTTTATGTATTGTGATTCCACGTCGGAGAGCAGGATCACGTTGTCGCCCACATTGGCGATAACTTCGTCAATGAGTGTGCCCGGCTGTGCAAAGGCACGAGGCGCCATGGCCAATAGCATTATAGCTAACAGGAGCGTGTGAATGATATTTCGATATTGCATTGAGTTGGATCTGGTTTAATATATCTTCTGAGGGTAGGAGTTGCTTATTGGATGGAGCGAAGGACTTGTTCGTTCACTCTTACCGGGTATTTTTTTCGAAGCTCGTTTACCCACTCCTCTTCCAGTTGTTTCTGATAGTCTGAGATGGCCAGTCCACGGCACTCGGAGAGCTCTTTGGGGGAGGGAGGAAGGAAGTTGTATATCTGTACAAAGAGGGTTTTCCCTTTATGGGTAAAGGATTTGGAAACTCCTTTTTTCCATGAAACCTTGTTGAGGATTTCGTTGCTCCCTTTCTCAAACTTGTCTGTTTCCGTAGTGAGGATAAGGGCACTACCGGCGTTTACAGCGTTGAGGATGTCCTCCACGGAGCTTCCCCCTTTGGCCATCTTCCGGGCCTTTTTTACCGCACCGTCGTTGGTGAAGGTATAGATAGTGGCCTCTGCCCGCTCTTTCCATATATAGTCATCCCTATGGGCGGCATAGAACGCTTTTAGGCCGGTGGTATCTTTGATGGCATACGACCAGATTTTTTTATCCATCAGGTCAAAGAGCAGAATGCCGTCATGGTATTCTTGCATCAGTTGTTTGAACTCGGGGTACTTCTCCTCTAACTTGCTGTTTTCGTAGGCAATGGCTTCCTTCTCAATAAACTTCTTGTAAAAGGAGGCGATGGTTGCTGAGAGAGAAGCGGGGTTGGTAAGTTTTTGGTTGTCAAGAACATACTCCAGGAAGGTGATCTGTAAGATATCTTTGTCTCCTATCCTAAAAAGGGGCTTTTGGAAGCTATTGATGTTTTCAATCTTCATCTTTCCGGTGAAAATCTGGTCATTAATAGCCGCAAAGGCCGTCTCTTTTCCTCGTGGATACTCCTTGAATCCGTACTCTGCAAGCACTTTCTGGGTGAGAGATTCTTTGCTCTTGTTGGAGCGATCGCTGCGAGCAAGTCGGCTTTTGATATTCTCTTTCTCCTCTTCAAAGCTACCGATAGGTTTGGTGTCGATAAGTTTGACGATGTGCCATCCGTAGATGGTCTCGAAGGGTTCAGAGATTTCGCCTTTCTCTTTTAAATTGCTGACAACCTCAATAAATTCTGGGATCATTCGGTTGGAGCTAAACCAGGGAAGGACGCCTCCTTTTTGTGCGGATCCGGGATCTTCTGAGTAGGTGGCTGCTGCCTCTTCGAAGGTCATGCCATCTTGGATTTTTGCATATACCTCGTCGATGAGTTTATGGAGCTCTTGCTCTTGCGCTGCTGTTTTTGCTCCTTCGTATTTGAGAAGGATGTGTGCTGCTTGCACCTTGCCCATGGCGGGTTTGCGATGGGTGACCTTCAGCAGGTGGTATCCAAAATCGGTGCGTACCGGCTCGGAGATTTCTCCGATGGCTGTTTGGTATGCTGCTGTCTCAAAAGGGTAAACCATATCGAATACCGTAAAGTAGCCCAGGTCTCCTTTGTTGCCGGGAATAGTACGTCCTTTGGTTTCACGGTCTTTGGCCGAAGGATCCTCCGATACCTGCATGGCAACGGTGGCAAAATCTTCTCCGGCTAGAATGCGTTTGCGGATGCCTACAATTTTGTGGTATGCCGCCAATGTGTCCTTGGGGGCCGCATTTTTGTCCAGACGAATCAGAATATGTGAGGCTCGTAAGTCCTCTTGTTGTCGTTGGTATGCCTCCTCTATGAGTTGTTTATTGGTCTCCTCATCAATGAGGTAGGATTTCGCAAGTTGCTCACGGTAACCCTCAAGCTCTGAGACGAAGGAGGGAATGGTATCCATGCCCAATGCTTTGGCCTCGGCCACTTTGAGTTTAAATTTAACGTAAAGGTCCAGATACTCCGCTACGGACTTTTGATCCATAGCTTCTCCATCCATGTTGTTTTTTTGATAAACGGCGACAAACTCATTTTTTGTGACAGATTCGTCTCCAATGGTGAGTATGACGGGGTTATTATCCTGTGCAAAGGCAAGGCCTCCCCAGAGGATGGCAACAAGCGCTACTATTCGATGAATCTTCATGATATTTATTTTTCAATGTTTAGTCTCTTTCTACGGTTTGATCCATGATCTCTAACCATTTTTATGGCCTCCGTGGCGCAAAGGTATGAAAAAAGCAATAGTTTACTTGATCAGGGCTACACTGCCCCGGTGTTCCAGTTGTAAGCCCCCATCCGTGGTGAGAATTGCGTGATAGAGGTAGATTCCTGCTGGTACGGGAGTGCCCGCTGAGGTGCCATCCCATTCGTTATTATAACTGTCTGATTTATAAATATTCTTCCCCCATCTGTCATAAATGGTCAATTGGTAACTTTTTACATTTTGCGAATTTAAATAGCCTATCGGCCCAAAGGTTTCATTGAGGCCATCTCCGTTGGGGGTGAATGCATTGGGAAAATTTAACATTTTTAGTCTGGAGGAGAGGAAAATGGGATTGGAGAAGCTGAAGTATCTTTGGGGAGAAGAAGCATCCTTGTAGAGGGCAATTACCTCATAGCGGACTCCTTGTGCATTGATCTCGGGATTACTGATTTGATCGGTGTAAGAGCGGGCTAATCCCCGGTAGAGGGTGTCGACAGCGCTGTTGGTTCTTCGGATCACCCGGTATCCTTGCAAGGGGTGGGAGGAGTTGTACGCTTCACTCCAATCTAATTCATAAACGCCTGTGGTGGGACTTTGGCCCTGAAGCAGGATCGTTTGTGCCTCCGGAGCTAAGGAGAGGGTGGTTCCACAGGAATCAATGGCCTCAGAAAAATAGCGGTATGCCTCGTTTTGGGTGTTGACAGTGGTGTCTAAGAAGGAGAGGAGGTTGCCTTGTAGTGGCGTGGCCTCCTGTACCATTGTTCGGGTTCCCGAAGAGAGGCCCTCACGCCACATACGGTACAGGGAAGAGCTGTTGGCCGCATCATCAATGAACCACTGTACCCTGATGGTATTGGGAGAAACCACCGAGAGGTTGGTGACAGAAAGGGTATCCGGAAAAAGAGGATCATGTCCTACAATGCATCGTGTGCAGGAGGTGCTAGTGTGGCCGGCACTGTTAAAGGCCTCAATGAGGTAACAGTACTGTTTGCCACTATCGAAAAGGGTGCTTAAGTCATACTCCGAAGTAGGGGGGGTACTTAGGCTGTTTATAACGTTCCCCACACTATCCACTTCTATGATGCGATATCCCTGAAGAGGTGGATTCATATTGATGTAGTCACTCCATTGAAAGTGGACATTTTGTGCGCATACGTCTTGCTTAATAGTGCTTAAATTGATAACCCGGTGTGCAAAATTATAATCCGGAGGCGCTTTGTTTCCACAGGAATCCACCGCCGAGACCACGTAGTTAATCTCTCCATTACAGATGTTGTTGCCGGGGAAAGTCGTGTCGGTGCCGTATACGTTAAAAAGAAAGTTCCAGGGGGCACCAGATTGCCGACTTTCAAAGATTTCATATCGCGCCACATCACTGGCTGTACTGGCCTCCCAGCGGAGTTCAATTTCTTGATTATCGATTACCGTTACACTTTTTATGGAGGTATGTTCGGGTTGCGTAATATCCAAAAAGATATCTTGGTCGTCAGTGCTTCGGCTCGCTTTTCTGGAAAGTGAGTCGTACAAGGTTAAATAGTATTGAATGGTGGTTTCATTGCAGTTGTGAAAGGAGTTATCAAAGTACGCTACGGTGTCACAGAGGGCAATCACCTCGTCGGTTTGTCCGGCAATGATGCGGTGGATTTCGTATTGATAATCAAAGAGGGGAGGGTTCTCCTTAAGAGGGTTCCACGTGAGCCATGCGGTAGAGTTACTATTGTAGCTTCTTACCTTTAGCCGGATGGGCGTTAGGGTATCTGATGTAATACTGTCATTGTTTTTTCTGAGGGTGGTTACGAAATAGTAGTGAGGGTTTTGGGGATCCACGCCACGGTGGGTGAAGTTCGTGTTATTGTAGCTTAGAATCGTTTTTATGTTGCGGTAAGGTCCCTGCAGGGAGTCGCTGTGGTAAACGTGATACTCCTTGAACTCTGCCGCAATAACCCCGTTGGAGGGACGAATCCATTCCAACGAGATACTCGTATTGTTATCGGTATGGATTGCGCGAAAGAAAGACTCATACTGCTGAGCCTTTAGCGGCTTTACCATTAGCAATAGAAAGAGGATGAAAAGGCTTATTTTGCACTGCATAGCTATAACTTCTCGTTTATGCGCCAAAAGTAACGGTTTTTTAGGAAAAGAGGTCGTGAAAACGGTGAGGGTAGCCAAAGATTATCTCTTCCCTGCAATTACCATAGATAGGTTTTCCTCGTGAAAATAGCTCCCTGCTATGCGGAGGATCTCTTGCGTGGTGATCTGCTCTACCGTGGCAAACACCCTTTGGTAAAAGCGGTTGTCTAAGCCGGCATCGGACATCTCTCGAAATCGTTCGCTTAGGGCCATGGCTCCATCGAAGTTTCGCATGAGGCTGCCCCGCAGGTAACTTTTTACTAACGCAAGCTCCTCCTGCTCCATCTCCTCGGTACGAAGCTTTTTCATCTCCTTTCGGACTTCATCAATGGTAGCCTGTGTCACATGGGTGTCCACCTCCGTGGCGATCGTAAAGTAGGCACCATGCTTTAAGGGCACAACGCGCATGCCAATGCCATAGGTGTACCCTTTGTCTTCCCGAATATTTCGCATCAAGCGGCTCCCGAAGTAGCCTCCCAGTACGATGCTTGTAAACTCTACCCCGGGATAGTCCTCGTGGTCTCGGTTGAGGGTCAAACTTCCCATTCTTAGGGCTGACTGTACCGTTTGCTCCCTTGGAATTACCAGTGTTTGGGGTCGGGGCGCCTCCCTGTGGAAATTCGGTGGGGGAGATGTTGTGCTCCTCTTCTCCCCCCTTTCGAGTAGTTTATTCAGCAGGGGGATCAACTTTCGGTCAATCTTTCCGGCAATGATAATCCTGGCATTATCCGGCGTGTAGTACTTCTCATAGAAGGAGCGAAGGTCGCTGAGGCTAATCTCCTCAAAAGAGGTCTCCACGATTTCCCCACCGTAGGGGTGGGCTTCTCCGAAGAGGAGGGGCCTGAACTTTTTGCCTGCGACGTACTGTACCTTCTGTTCGTTGATGCGATAGGCCTGCTCTTTTCTTCGGTTTAGGGTTTCAAACTCCTTTTCGGGGAATATGGCATGGAAAATCAGATCCACAAAGATGGGTAGGGTCGCCTCCAGGTGTTTGTTGAGGGTATAGAGTGCAATCACCGAGGTATCCGGAGTGGTGTAGTGCTCTAAAAAGGCACCGTAGAAATCTAATTCCTCTGAAATTTGGAGGGAACTTCTGGTGGCGGTGCCCTCTTTGAGCATGTGGTTGGTATAAGCTGCCACAAGGGGTTTCTCTTGTTTGTCCGATCCCGCCCCGACGATAAATTCGACTTTGCAGAGCTCCTGGCTCCCTCCTTCAATGCAAAAAACAGGAAGGCCCGCATCCAAATGAAATACCTCCGGTGTGGGAAGGGTGATGTGGTTGAGGTTTAAGATTCCGTTGCTCGGTGCGTGTGTTCTATTTACCATGGTTATTTGGACTCTTTTTGGGATTGATAACGTAAGATGCTGCTGTTTTCGGGGGTAAAGAGGGCCTGTGCCTGCTCGCTGATCATTGTCGGTGTCACCTCAAGGTACCTCTCCAATTCGGTGTTGATTAAGTTGGTGTCTCCCATTAATCGGGCAATGCAGAGGTTCAATGCGATGGTGGTGATTTTTAGCTCTGAGAAGAGAAGAATAGACTCAATTTTATGCTTCATCTTTTGCAACTCCCGCTCTGGGGGGGGCGTTGATTTTAACAGTTCCAGCTCTTTGAGAATGACCGCTTCGGCCTCTTCAAAGGAGACCCCTTCGTTGGGCTTTCCTGAAATGATAAAGAGGCCGGGATCCAGATCTCCGGTGATGTAGGCGTTGAGTTCGGTAAAGTAGGGCTGTTCTTTGACCAGTTTTTGGGTAAAACGTGAAGACTCTCCATGGGAGAGGATATCCGAGATAAGATCGGTTCGATGGTAGCGCTTATCCAGCCTTCCGGGCATGTGCCAGGCCATGTAGAGGGCGTTGGAAGGAACCTCTCGTTCTACGGTTAGACGCGCCTGTTGCTGTTGTTTGGGTTCTTGCGGTAGCCTCCTATGGTAAGGGGATCCCGATGGAATGGATCCAAACCATTTCTCCGCTAAGGCATATACGTCATCCCCATGAACATCGCCACTCACCGCCATGATGGCGTTGCAGGGATTGTAAAACTTATGGTAGAAGGCTTTCACTTCCTCCATTTGGGCATCCGCGATATGGCGTAACTCCTTCCCGATTGTGGGCCATTGGTAGGGATGGGTTTGGTACGCCAGGGGGCGTAACAGCAAAAAGACATCCCCGTAAGGCTGGTTCAGGTAGCGCTGCTTAAACTCCTCCATGACCACACTCCGTTGTACTTCCAAGCTCTTTTCAGAAAAGGCAAGGTTCAGCATTCGGTCTGACTCCAACCAAAAAGCCGTCTCAAGGTTTTCAGCGGGAAGGCTGAGGTAGTAGTTGGTGATATCGTTGGAGGTGAAGGCGTTGTTCTCTCCTCCGGCTCGTTCCAGCGGCTCATCATAGGAGGGAATATGGATGGATCCTCCGAACATCAGGTGTTCGAAAAGGTGTGCAAAGCCCGTTCTGTGGGGATCTTCATCCCGCGCACCAACGTTGTATAGGATGTTTACCGCTGCCATGGGGGTCGTGTGGTCCTCATGTACAATTAATACCAGACCGTTGGATAATGTATATTCGTTGAAAGAGATCATAAGTGCTTTTTTATACGTTTACTCGACTTTCGCAAGCTCTTTATCCGGTCAAAGATAAGGGATTTGGGTTTAAGAATTTAGTAAGTGTTTTATTTATAGCTATTAATTCACGAATTAAGCCCTCATGGTCAATGTTGAAAATTTGAGCTGTTTGTTTTGTTAACTCTGTGATTATGTATTGTGTATGTCTTGCTTGTGGTTAGTCGTAAGGTGTCTTTTTTTTGTTGATTTTCAGACACTAACCAGTCTATTTGCTGCATTTAGCTATGCTCAATCACAAATAGATGCGGTGACAAGGTATATCATAAACCAACCGGAACATCATCGTAAGAAAGGATTCAAGGAAGAGGATAAAACTCTTTTGGAGCCGTTTAATGTAGATTATAAGGAGCAGTTTTTATTCGATGGGCTGAATTAAGGTGTCGCCCCTATGGGGCTTTGGGGGGAGGAGGGGGATTCCTTGTTTGTCCCCGTGGTTATTTCGGATTAATTGTTATTTTTGTGGGGTAAGAATTTAATTCATGTAAAATAACATAGGATGCTTCCAGATGTGGCGATCCCGGGGTGGTGCGTAGCCTGCGGCACGGGGATTGTGGCTGGGGGAAGTGTTCATAATACCAATTTGTAATGAGAAGAGATGAGCTTGTTTTTGATATCATTGGCAAAGAGCGGAAGCGCCAAATGGATGGTATCGAGTTGATTGCCTCAGAGAATTTTGTGAGTGATCAGGTTATGGAAGCCATGGGGTCGGTGATGACCAATAAGTATGCTGAGGGATATCCCGGTAAGCGTTACTATGGCGGATGTCAACATGTGGATGAGACAGAGCAACTGGCCATAGAGAGGGCCAAGGAGTTGTTTGGTGCGGCGTATGCCAATGTGCAGCCGCATAGTGGTGCACAGGCCAACATGGCGGTACTGTTGGCATGCTTGAAGCCGGGCGATACCTTTATGGGGCTGGATTTGAGCCATGGTGGACACCTTTCGCACGGCTCTCCGGTGAATAGCTCAGGAATTCTTTATAACCCGGTGGCTTACGGGGTTGAAGAGGAAAATGGTGTGGTTAACTATGACAAGATGGAAGAGGCGGCGCTGGCACATAAACCAAAATTGATCATTGCCGGGGCCTCTGCCTATAGTCGTGACTGGGATTACAAGCGTATGCGTGAGATTGCCGATAAGATTGGCGCACTGCTGATGGCCGATGTCTCTCACCCCAGTGGATTGATTGCCCGTGGCCTGCTGGCAGACCCCATTCCCCACTGCCACTTTGTGACCACAACGACCCATAAGACCCTTCGTGGCCCACGTGGCGGATTGATCCTCATGGGTAAAGATTTTGATAATCCCTGGGGCATCACCACGAAAAAAGGCGTAGTGCGTAAGATGTCCAGCCTTATCGATTCTGCCGTCTTCCCCGGCGTGCAGGGTGGCCCCTTGGAGCATGTGATTGCGGCAAAGGCAGTGGCTTTTGGCGAAGCCCTTACCGACGACTATCTCACCTATATCCAACAAGTGAAAAAGAATGCGGAGGTGATGGCCAAAGCATTTGTGGACAGGGGGTATAACGTGATCTCCGGAGGTACAGATAATCACCTGATGCTTATCGACCTGCGTAGTAAGTTCCCGGAAATCACAGGAAAACTTGTGGAGAATACCCTGGTGAAGGCCGATATCACCGTGAATAAAAATATGGTGCCTTTCGATAGTCGTTCGCCATTCCAGACCAGTGGCTTGCGTGTGGGTACTCCCGCCATTACCACACGGGGCTTGAAAGAGGAACACATGCCCATCATCGTAGCATTGATTGATGAGGTGATCTCCCATATTGAGGATGAAGCGGTAATCGCCAAGGTTCGCAAAGAGGTGAATGCCCTGATGAAGGATTTCCCCTTGTTTGCCTGGTAATTCCCGGTAAAAAAGCCAACAGCCGGTACATCAGCTCCGGAGGAGCGACACCTTTGTAACAGGGATGGCAACCTCCCGCCATAGACCCCCTCCAAGGCTTACTGGCTGTCGGCTTTTACCTTTTATCTTTTACCTTTTTATCGGTTAGCGCCTTCCCACTGCGTTATAAACCCCTTCTAGAGTCCTGTAAACATCTAATTTTCAAAAAAATATTAATTACTAATTACTGATTGCTAATTGTACGTCCCTGAAATAGGCTGACCGTTCAGGCAAAAAGAGAGGAAGAAAGAAGTTTACTTAAAAACTATTCTTACCTTTGTGGAAAGAACAGAGCTATGCGCTTGAATCGTATTGTAAGGGATAAGTACTTCTGGATTATTACCATTTTTCTGGTGGTGATGATCTTCTTTGATTCCAACTCTCTGTTGCACCATCTCAAGTTGAATAAGAATAGGAGGGAAGCGCGGGAGATGAATGCTTTTTACAAGCAAGAGATCGAAGCCCAGAAGGCTTTTCTTCAAGAGATGTATGCTGACATGGAGTATGTGGAGCGGTTTGCCCGAGAGGAGTATCTTATGAAACGGGACGACGAGGATGTCTTTGTCATTGTTGAAGAGGAGTAGCGCTCTCCCTTAATAGGGATCCACATCAATGTTTACCTGTACGCTTTTGTAGCGTCTATCTGCTTCAAAATTGTGAAGGAGGCTTTGTATGGTTTCGTGTTGTTGAGCGAATTTGGGTCCCCGTTTTAGTTTTATGATAATTTGTTTGATATAGCGATTTCGCACCCTGGGTACGATGGGGTACTCCGGGCCCAACACTTGCTGAGGGAATGGATGGCGCAGTAGCTGAGCCAGTTTGTCAGCAGCTTCGTTGAGAATGGCAGGCTCTTTATGTTGTAAGTTGAGTTGGATGATGCGATAGAAAGGGGGGTAGTTATACTGATGCCGCTCCTGGATCTGGAGCGTGTACATCCCCTCGTAGTCGTGGTTAGCCACGTAGCGTATCACCGGGTGGTTGGGGTCAAAGGTCTGGATAATTACTTTGCCCGGTTTTTTCTTTCTACCGGCCCGTCCGCTCACCTGAGCCATCAGTTGAAAACTGCGTTCAAAGGATCGGAAGTCAGGGAAGTTGATTAAGCTCTCGGCGCTGATGACTCCCACCAGGCTCACATTGCCAAAATCAAGGCCTTTGGTCACCATCTGTGTTCCCACCAGAATGTCGATTTTTTGCGCTTCAAAATCGGAGATGATCCGCTGATAGGCATTTTTGGAGCGGGTGGTATCCAAGTCCATGCGCGCAATGCGATGGGTGGGGAAGATCTCCGACAGTGTCTCTTCGATCTTCTCCGTACCAAATCCCTTCATGGAGATGCTTGGGCTGCCACATTCGGGGCAGTGTGAAGGAATTTTTATGTGATAACCGCAGTAGTGGCAGCGCATCTGGTTGAAATGTTTGTGGTGAATCAACACCACGTCGCAATGGATGCATTGGGGAGCGTATCCGCAGAGATCACACTCCAACCGACGGCTAAAGCCTCGTTTGTTTTGGAAGAGGATCACCTGCTCTCTTTGTTTGAGAGCCTCTTCAATATGTTGAAGCAGGAATTGGGAGAAGAGTCCGTTCATCTCCTTGGTTCGGTGTGCTTTTCTGAGGTCGGCAATAAGGATTTCGGGGAGTTGTGCGCCGCCGTATCGTTCCTTAAGCTCCACAAGCGCATATTTTCCACTTCGACAGTTAAAGAAGCTCTCTAAGCTGGGGGTGGCGGAGCCCAGCAGTACCTCTGCCCCCTGTTTATGGGCTAACCAAATGGCTGCATCGCGGGCGTTGTAGCGGGGTGCCGGCGTGGTTTGCTTGTAGCTGTAGTCGTGCGCCTCATCAACAATGATAAGTCCTAAACGGGGAAAAGGGAGGAACAGTGCTGAACGTGTGCCGAGGATGATCTCATACCGGTTCCCCTCCTCTTGGCTCTGTACGCGGCGCCATATCTCTGCCCGCTCGTGGAGATTGTAGCGGCTGTGGTAGACACCGATCTTTTCCCCAAAATATTTTTGCAAGCGAAGAATGATCTGCGTGGTAAGCGCTACCTCCGGCAAGAGAAAGAGGACCTGTCGGCCCTTTTGGAGAATCCGGTGGATGTGCTTGATATAGATCTCTGTCTTCCCGGAACCGGTGACCCCATGGAGCAGCACCGGAATCCCCTGAGCTAAGTGGTGCCCCACCTGGTCGAAGGCGGTTTGTTGTGCTTCGCTGAGTATGATCTCCTCCACCCTTGCGGAGGCCCTCTCCCGGGGTAAACGGGAAACAATTTGTTGACGAATGGTGATAATCCCCTTCTTTTCTAAGGTTTTGAGGGATTGTGGGGCACTCTTCCCTACCTTTTCAAAGAGGGTCGTTTTGGGCACAGGGGTAGGGGCTTTGCTAAAGTAGCCTGTGAGTTGGATAAGCGCCAGGAGCAATTCCAGCTGTTTGGGGGCTCGCTTCTCCAACGCATTCATGGCCTCCTCCATCTTTTTATGCGTTAAGTATGCTTCTGCGAAGAAGAGGTATTCCACTCGTTTGGGCCGGTAGGGATCCCGAAGCTCTTCTTCCGGGAGTACCACTCTTTTTTCAATGAGTGTCCGAAACAGGGGATGAATCTTGGCAATATCTACAATTTTGGCCGCCTCGCTGAGGGTGATTCGCTCTTGAATTTGTAAGGCTTCGTAGATGAGAAACTCTTTGTCGGTGAGCAGGTCGGTGTTTTTGTCAAAGTCAGGGTTTGCCACCAAACTGGTCTCACTGCTTAGTTTGAGGGCAGAGGGAAGAGCCGCATTCATAACCTCTCCCGGTCTGCACATGTAGTAGTGGGCAATCCACTCCCAGAAGCTAAACTGTATGGGCTGAATGATCGGTTCATCGTCCAGTACGTTAAGCAGGTATTTGACATTGTTTCCCGAAGGAATCTGGTCATGAATCCGGCGGATCAATCCCGTGACAATCTTTCGGATGCCAAACTGTACAGCCGCTCTTTTCCCTACGGCCACCTGATCAGCCAGGTGGAGCGGGATACGATAAGTAAAGTATCCCGGCACGGGGAGGGGAATCAGAATATCGGCAAACAGCGTTTCTCGGTTCATGGATGAGTAAAGGTACTAAAGGGAGAGCACACGCGCAATCTCCAAAAGATCCTTGTTCATGAAGTTATGATGTTTGATGGCTTTGCTCAGGGGAGTGTGAGCCACTTGGTCATCCACAATCCCGGTCATAATGCCTTTGTATCCGTTGTGTAGTGCATTGACTGCCTCATACCCCAGTCGGGAGGCCAACACGCGATCCGCACAAGTGGGCGTTCCTCCCCGTTGAATATGCCCAAGAATCGTTACCCGTGTTTCGTAATGATCGAATCGTTGTTTCACTTTTTCCGCGATCTTAAGGGCACCTCCACTATCATCCCCTTCTGCAACGATGATGATGCCGGAGTTCTTGTTGTGTCGGAATCCCCGGTCCAGAATCCCGATAAGTTCATCTACCGAGGTGGTCTCTTCGGGGATGAGAATATCTTCGGCACCACAGGCAATCCCGGTGTTGAGCGCAATAAACCCGGCATCTCGTCCCATCACCTCAATGAAAAAGAGGCGGTGGTGTGAAGAGGCGGTGTCGCGAATCTTGTCCACCGCTTCGATAACGGTGTTGAGTGCTGTGTCATACCCGATGGTGTAGTCGGTGCCAAAGAGGTCGTTGTCAATGGTTCCCGGTATTCCTACGATAGGGATCTGAAACTCTTTTCCCATCGTTTCAGCCCCGGCGAAGGTACCGTTTCCGCCAATGGCGACCAAGGCATCGATGTTGGCTTTTTGCAACTGTTTGAACGCCTTTTTACGCCCCTCCTCCTGCATAAACTCTTTGCTTCTGGCGGTTTGTAAGATGGTGCCGCCCCGCTGAATGATGTTTGAGACCGAAGCGGAATCCATGGGAATGAAGTCCCCTTCAATCATTCCTTGGTATCCATTTTTGATACCAACCACCTTATATCCAAAGTAGATACTGGATCTTACTACCGAACGAATGGCGGCATTCATTCCGGGTGAATCTCCTCCGGAGGTAAAAACCCCGATTCGTGTGATCTTTTTTTCCATAATTTCTGTTTTTCTTTGCAACGATATCTTTTGTGAACCTTAGAGATGGTGTTCCTTATCGCTACGGGCACATTATCCTAAAAGGGGTTGCCTCTACAGGGCTTCCCTGCTATTGGCTGTTCGTCGTTGGCTTTCCCCTTTTTTTATTCGTAATTCATAAATGGTTCCTTCTTCATCACATTACCCTGTCACCATGTTATTCCGTTGTCTCCTCTTTCCCTTTGTGGTATAGCTCGTAGCCATTGAGTTGGGAGGTGAGTTTCCCATTGTAGAGGATGGTTTTGGAGCTGGGACGTAGCCCTATCTGGTGGAGTTCTCTTCGGTCTGCGGAGAGGATAAAGGCTCTGAATCCCGGGTAGTGTAGTTTCATGGTGCTTCCCACGCTGCGGTAGAATTCGTCTAAGTCTCCGGGGATGTCTTTGGCCAGGGGCAAATCTAAAATCATGACGCCGGGCTCACAAACGGGTTTGGAGTTGATAAAATCCTGCTCTTTGAGGAGGATATTGCTCCCGAAGCCGGCATTTCTGATGTTTTCGCGAGCCTCTTGCACCGCTCTGCTATCGATGTCTGCGCCCCAGAGTTGTGTGGAGGGAAAGGAGGTGACCTTTTCCCTGGCTTCACGTTGGATAGCGCGCCATATTCCCGGTTCAAAGTTGCGCCAGTTCATAAATCCAAATTTGTTTCGAAAGAGTCCCGGGGCGCTGTTGGCGGCCATGAGAGCTGCTTCAATGAGCAGCGTTCCTGATCCTGTCATGGGATCATAGAGCGTTTCGCTTTTGGGATCCCATCCGCTCAGTTTTAGAAGTCCGGCGGCGAAGACCTCGTTGAGGGGGGCCACGCCTCGGTTGGCGCGGTAGCTTCGCCAACTCAGCGGCATCCCGGAGCTGTCCAGCGAGAACGTGCATTGGCGCTCCTTGAGCATGACATGGATGATGATTTCCGGGTGCCTCTCCTCCACAAAGGGACGTTTTCCAAATTGCTCCCTGAAGCGGTCCACAATGGCATCCTTGACCCGAAATCCGGCAAACCGGGAGCTCTTAACCGGTGAATCCACCTGAGCCGCCTCCACATTGAAGGTGTCGTTGAGGCTTAGGTATTGGTTCCAGTTGAAGGCTTTGGCCTGTTCGTAGAGGCTCGTTTCATCCTCAATTTCAAAGGAGGTGATGGGGACTAAGATTCGTACGGCCAGTCGGGAGTACATGTTGGCGCGGTACATTGTCTGTAACGTGCCTTCAAATTCGACTTCACGAATGCCCTCTTGGCACTGGGTGGCTCCTATCTCCATTAGTTCTTCCTTGAGAAAAGGTTCCAACCCAGCCTGGGTGAGTGCCAGCATCTTATAGGTATCAGTCATGGTGTAGCGATTTTATGAAAAGCTCAGAGTGGACGGCCGCTCTTTTGTGGGTTCCGAGGCCGATGGTGCCCTGCTCATCCTGAGCCGAAACCTCAAAGGTGATCTTATTCCCTTCCACTTGGGTTACCTTGGCATGGACGGTTACCTTTTCCCCCATGGGGGTTGCCTTGATATGTTTTACATTGACCATTGTTCCCAGAGTGATGTAGCCTTCAGGGAGAAGGGGTTGGATGGCTAACTGCGCCGTCTTCTCCATAAAACCGATCATGGCCGGTGTTGCAAAGACCTCAATGAGTCCCGATTCGTGTGCCTTGGCCGTGTGTTCGTAGGCAACGGTGATCGTGAGGCTGTTTTCGATGCCCGGAGTGATTTTTGTTTCCATTAGGCGTTGAATTTGAAGGTGAGGGTTAATTGGATATCCGGATGGAGACTCTTGGCTACGGGACAGGTGTCGGCGGCCCGTTTGAGAAGCGTGATTTGTCGTTCCGAATAGGCCTGTTTGGGGAAGGTGAATAGACAGATAATCTCGCCAACACGGCGTGGTGATGCCTTCATTACCTTGGTGGTTTCGAGGGTTGTGCCGTCGATGGAGAATCCGCCGTTTTGGGCAGCTATCCCCATGATGGTGAGCATACAAGATCCCACTGCTGTAGCTAACAGGTCGGTGGGGCTGAAGGCTTCGCCCTTTCCCTTATTGTCGGTGGGGGCATCGGTAAGTAGCTTGTTGCCACTTTGTAAGTGGGTGGCCTCGGTGCGAAGCGTGTCGGTGTAGGTGGTATGTATGGTGGCCATAGTTTGATAGATTATGTGAAAGAGCGTTTGCTTCTTCGATGATTTTTTAAGGTTTATGGAATTTCAATATGAAAAATCATTAATTTTAGAACTTTTTGAGAGGCTCCTTGCCACAGCGTTGCCCGCGGCATTTTGAGGGGGGCTTCTCGCGGCACAAATATAACTTTTTTGAGTGATTATGACCATAGCAGAAGCACAAAGGAAGGTGGATGAATGGATAAAGACTACCGGCGTTCGATATTTTAGTGAACTTACCAATACCGCTATCTTAATGGAGGAGGTGGGAGAGGTGGCACGGATTATGTCACGAAGGTATGGAGATCAATCCTTTAAAGCCTCTGATGAAAAGGTAGATCTGGCAGATGAGATGGCCGATGTGATGTGGGTGCTTTTCTGTTTGGCCAATCAGACAGGGATAGACCTTACCCAAGCTTTTCATGCCAACATGGCGAAAAAGAGCCTGCGGGATGCGCAGCGTCATAAAGAAAATCCAAAACTGAAGAGTGATGAATAGAGTAGCTTTTTTATGGGGGCTTATGTTCCTTTCGCTTTTATCCATGGGGCAGGATCACTGTGTGAAGGGAACGGTGTACGATGCTTCGACGCAGGAGCCCATCCCTTTTGTAAATGTGGTGGTATCCAATAGCAGGGCAGGGGTTATGACCGACATCGATGGGGCTTTTACGTTGTGTGCTGCGAGGGTGGATTCGTTGTTGCTCTCGTGTGTGGGGTATAAACCGCTTCGACTGCCCGCACCCTCCACCGATGAGCCTTCGATCCTCTTTATGGAACCCGCTGTAACGGAGCTCTTTGGAGTGGTCGTCTATGCCGGGGAGAATCCGGCTGATCGGATTATTCGTAAGGTTATTCGGAATAAGCGTCTCAATGATCCGGAGAGGTATGAAGCCTATCGTTATGAGGCCTATGATAAGATGCTCTTTACCGTGGATACCGCTTTTGCCAAAACGGTGGATCGTGCAGAGGGCGATTCGTCAGGCATGAGCATGAGAGCGTTTTTAGATAAACAGCATCTCTTTCTCATGGAGACGCTATCGGAGAAGCGTCGTCGCAAGGGGCGAAGCAGCGAAAAGGTACTGGGAACCAAAGTCTCCGGGATGCAGAACCCCATGTTTGTTTTTCTCCTGTCTCAGATGCAGGAGGGGTCTCTCTATGATGATAAGCTGACGCTGCTGGATGTCTCTTATGTCTCGCCCTTGGTATCCGGAGCAACGTCGCGTTATTTCTTCTCCCTCGAGGATACGATCGTTCGCCCCGGTTCTGTGGACACCACCTTTGTGATCTCTTTTCATCCGGCAAAGGGAAGGAACTTTGATGGTTTGCAGGGTCTGCTTTACGTGAATACCCACCGTTGGGCATTGGAGAGTGCTACGGCCGTTCCGGCCGATACCAATTCCCTTATGGGGATAGAGATTCGGCATAAATACCAACGGATCGGGGATCGCTGGTTTCCGGAACAGGTTCACACTGATCTGGTGCTTTATGGGGTGGCTGTGCAGGCGGGAGATAAGCAGGCCGCCGTCATAGGAATGGGAAAACGCTACCTCTCCAATATCTCGTTTGTTTCCGAGGAGATTGAGAAGATCCACAGCCCTTATGCGGTGGAGATGGCTCCGCTTGCCATAAAGAAAGGGCGGGAGAGGGTGGATGAGATGCGTCCCATCCCTTTGACAAACAAAGATGTGGAGACCTACAGGGTGATCGACTCCATTGGAGAAAAGATCAACCTAGATCGTAAAGTGAAGCTTGCCGGCATCCTCTTTTCCGGGAAAATTCCCCTAAAATATGTCGCTTTGGATATGAATAAGTTGTTGGCATACAATCTTTTCTCCGGCTATAATCCCACTCTTGATCTTGAGACCAGTGATCTGCTTTCTCCTCACTTTTCGGTGGGAGGATTTGGGGCGTATGGCCTGAAAGATCATTTGTGGAAGTATGGGGGACGGTTGCGAGTGAACCTCTTCTCGCCCTATGAGTGGACGATGGAGGCGGCCTATCGCTACGGGTTGACGGAACCGGGAAAGAGTATGCTGAATGGGTTTAAGAAGCCGGGATTTTTGACGGCTGATGCGCTGCGGGAGTACATGGTACGTTCTTATAACCGGACGGAGGAGTTCGCGTTGGGAACCTCTTTCCGGGCGTTGCGATGGTGCTCAGTGAAGACTCGTTTTCGGCATCAATGGGTGCATACCCTTTCCGATTATCGCTACTTGTCGTTGCATGAGAATGTAACCCTTTCTCATGCCGATTTTCAGTATAGCTTGGTGGAGGCAGGGGTGCGATTTGCCTTTAGAGAGCGGCTTTTGCAAGAACCCTCGGGGGTTCTCTCTGTCAAGAATCTCTTTCCCGTCTTGGAGATGTGGTACCGAAAGGGGGTCCGGGGTTTTTTAGACGGGGCGTACGATTTTCATCGTTTAGAGGCTCGGCTTAGTTATGCCTATGCGTATCCATGGATTGGAAAAACAAGCGTAAGTATTCGAGGGGGGATGGCCTCGGGGGATCTTCCCCGAGATCAGCTCTTTGCAGGGGATGGGAATGGGTTCGCCTATTCGCTCTATCTGCCGGAAACCTTCTCCACCATGCGGCCGGGTGAGTTCTTTTCCGATCGTTACGTGGCGCTGTTTTTATCCCATGATTTTAAAAATCTGTTTTTTGGAAAGGGATTTTTACGCCCCCAACCGGCCCTCTTTTTCCATGCCCTATGGGGAAGTCTCTCTTCTTCGGAGCCACATAGTGTGCCCCTTGCTGCTCCCCGGGAGGGATTTATGGAGTGTGGCCTCCTTTTGAATAACCTTTTGGGAACCTTTCCCGGGATAGGTGTGGGAGCCTTTTACCGCCTTGGGAGCTATGCGTTCGATACATGGCAGGATAACCTGACCATAAAAATTACGTTAACTTTGTTTCAAAATTAATTCTCAATGAAGTCATTACCCCGCTATATCGTTGGCGTTTTGTCGCTGTTGTTATTGGTTTTTTTTGTTTGGCGTTTTGATAATATTGTTTGGTATATCATCATTGGTTTGGTACTCTCCTTTATCGGCTCTCCCATTGCTTCGCAGTTTGATCGGATACACGTAAGGCGGTGGCATTTCCCGCGATGGCTTAGTTCGCTGCTTTCGGTTATCATTCTTCTTTTGGGCGTGTATGGCTTTTTTCGTTTAATTATCCCGTTGGTGGCAGACCAGGCGGAGGTGGTGGCTCAGATTGATGTGGAGGAGGTCGGTGCCATGATCGAGGAACCGGTG
Organism: Bacteroidota bacterium; assembly: GCA_002748065.1. Classification (GTDB taxonomy): domain Bacteria; phylum Bacteroidota; class Bacteroidia; order Bacteroidales; family BM520; genus BM520. The sequence goes on along the minus strand of PDRJ01000035.1, from coordinate 71,441 downwards.
GAAAATCTGACGGTGGTACTCTATAAATACGGTATTGTAGCGGAGGGAGAGAGCATTATTTCCACCCTGGAACAACAGCTGTCGAGTTTGTTGAACCTGGCCACCTTTAGCGATTTGTTATCCAATATTGTGAGTGTGGCGGGAAGCCTCTTTATCGGACTATTCGCTGTTCTTTTTATTGCCTTTTTCTTTATTAAAGATGAAAATCTTTTTCAGAGCGGCATCATGTTGTTTGTTCCGGAACGGCATACACAAAAGGTCTCCAATGTGCTGCGCAATTCTAAACGGTTGCTCTCTCGTTATTTCCTGGGCTTATTGGGAGAGATGCTAACCATGATGACCCTGGAGAGTATCGGATTGACCGTTTTCGGCATTCGAGGGGCTTTTCTTATCGCCTTTTTGGGAGGGATGTTGAATGTGATCCCTTACCTGGGGCCCATCCTGGGGGCAGGAGTAGGTACCACTATTGGCGTTGCCACGGTTTTGAGCATGGGCTTATATGACCAGGTGTGGATTACTGCTATCATTATTCTTTCGATCTTTATTGTTTGCAATCTAATTGACAATATTATTCTTCAGCCCTTTATTTACTCCAACAGTGTGGATGCTCATCCTTTGGAAATTTTTTTAGTGATTTTTATCTTTGGAGATCTTGGAGGGGTGTTGGGGATGATCCTGGCTATTCCCGGGTATACGGTGATTCGGATTATTGCAAGGGAATTTCTTGGAGCGTTTCGGGTGGTGAGGAGTATCACCGGCAGGATGCAAGTGGATGAGGGTAAAAAGGAGCCCTAAAGGAGTTAATAATTTTTCAAAAATAGAGTGTTATGAATAGATTCGTTAAATTCTCTGCCCTTTCGTGGTTATTGCTTTTTTTTCTTTTGCTCTCTTTTCCCGGAAGGTCGCAGCAACAACAACCGGCTCGTTTTCTGAGCCACTCTGTGGGACATGCCGTTTTCCAAGAGGGAGGCGTTGAAGCGATTATCGATGCGTATAATACTACCCACGGAACCTCTTTTCAGGTTGAGCATGTCTACTACCCCGATTATCCTTATGAATGGGATAACTATCCGTACGATTATTGGAATCTTTGGGTAAATGGTGCATGTGATTCAGGAGAACCCTATATTGAGTGCTTGGATACCATGCTTGAAAGATATGGGATTATCATTTACAAACATTGTTACCCGGGTGCCGGTATTGGTGTTGATCCGGAGGTTCCTGACATTTCTTCTCCCTATAAGTGTTTGGCTAACTATAAGTTGCAGTATCGTGCACTGCGGGAAAAGATGGATGCTTTTCCCCATAAAAAGTTTATCGTATGGACGCTTGCTCCTCTGCATCGCCTTGCCACCTATCCGGAGGAAGCCTTAAGAGCTCGTCAGTTTGTGAATTGGGTGAAAGATGAGTGGCTATTTGAAGATGGTCAACCCCATCCCAATATCTATATCTTCGACTTCTTTAATATCGTGGCGGAGAGTGACCTGAATCCTTCGCAAGGCGAGGTAAACTGCCTGAAGTACGAGTATGAACAGAGTCATAACGGTGACGATTCTCATCCCAATACCGCAGCAAATCTGGTGGCCGGAGAGGAATTTGCGAACTTTATTATAGAAGTTTTTAATGATGGAGGAACCGGAGGTATTGAGGGAAAGGATAAAAAGGGGGTGACCCTTGTTTACGACAGTGGTCTTAAAATGATCTCTCTGAGAGGGGATTGTAAAGAGAAGGGGCAACTTTTTGTTGTGGATATGATGGGGCGCGTTCAGCTTCAGTGTCCTCGTGCTTCCGGGAGTATGCCGGTGGATGCTTCTCATTTAACCCAGGGAATCCACCTTGTGGTCTATTTCAATAGTGAGGGGCAGCAATGGGTGGAAAAAATCAGGGTTGAGTAGCCGCCTCGTAATATTCAAAGGCATCAATAAGGTCCAAATAGACTCCGTCGAAGTGAGCCTTTATGATCTTGTCTAAGTAGGCTTGATCGCTGCCGTATAGGATCTTTTGCCACTTCGGGTCCCAGTACCTGACAAGGTAGTTTCCTGGCCAGTTGGGGTTCTCTTCTCCTAGCCACGCGGGCGGGGAAGTGAGCCAGTTTGCCTTCCAGTAATACCGATATTCTTCCGCTTCACCGATGGATAGGTAGCATAGAACCAGTCGTTTCCCTCCGTTAGCTTTGGCTCTTAATTGTGCGATCTCTTGAGCCGTAAATGCTTCTTCTCCCAGGAAGAGATCCATGATGAGTAGGTCGTAATTGGTGGACGTAATGGCGTGGATAAACGCTTCTTTGGAAGAGAAAGAGGCCGGGTTGATCAGGTATAGGAAGTTTTGAGCCTGAGAGAGAGTAGAAACCTCCATATTGTTCTCCCTATGAATGGGGGAGGGGAGATGAGGGATGTTGTTTAGGGCTCTTTGGGTGGCTACAAAAGAGAGATATCCCGCCTCTTCGTTGAGTGCATAAGCCCTTTCGATCTTTGACGGTGTGGAGCAGTAGTCGGTTACCAGGATGGTTTTCTCTCCTTCTGTGAGGATGGTTAAAAAACTTTGGAGATAGGAGGTTTCATGGGCAGGAGTCTCTTCATCGTCGTGGTGAAAACCATACCAAAGGTCTTCCTGTCCATTGCCATCAATGGCTGATAGATAGTCTATATGTGGTGTTCCGTGAGGCTCTAATTCTGTACTTACCAAGCGTACTCCATTTTGAGGGATCACGATAAAGTGAGGAATCCTTTTTTTTGCATAGTGGCTGATATTGATGACCAACTGACGCATCTCTTCCGGATAGTCGGGAGGGGCTGTATGATCTTCTTTATGGCAAGCATAGAGCCCTATCATAGAGAGCAAAAGGAGGTATATCTTCATCGTTTTCATGCGGTGGTTTTTTTATGCTTCGTCTGTGACCTCATGAGGATGATCCAGTTGTAGGATCTCTTCGGCCTGTTGTTCCTCCAATGAGGTAACTGTATTTAGTTTGCGTTGAATGGCTCGCGTTCTTACGCCCATCACATCATCCAGCTGGTTGAGTCCCGTCCGAATATTCTTTTGGGCTTTTTGCATCATGCCCCCAAATTTCTCGAATTCATGCTTTACTGCGCCAAGGATGTTCCACACTTCACTACTCCTTTGTTGAATAGCTAGTGTTTTAAATCCTATTTGGAGGCTGTTGAGAATAGCGGCCAATGTGGTTGGCCCTGTGACGATAATTTTATAATCCCGCTGTAGGGATTCCAGCAATGTTGCTTTTTTTACCACCTCTGCATAGATGCCTTCAAAGGGAAGAAACATGATCCCAAAGTCGGTGGTGTTGGGGGGATTTAGGTATTTATCGTGAATCTCTTTTGCCATTTTCCGGAGAGTGTTGTCAAGCTCTTTACGAGCCTTTTGTACTAGATTTGAATCGCCCTCTTCATAGGCATCCTGGAGCTTTTCGTAGATGTCTTTGGGGAATTTGGCGTCGATGGGAAGCCAAACGGTTGCTTTTTCTTCGCCTCTTCCGGGAAGTTTGATGGCAAATTCAACCGTTGTTTGACTTCCCGGTTTTGTTTGGACATTGGCTTGGTATTGGTCGGGAGCCAGGATCTGTTCCAGGAGCATGGAGAGTTGGACCTCCCCAATGCTTCCTCGCATCTTAACGTTGCTCAACACCTTTTTAAGGCCTCCCACATCCTGGGCTAAATGCTTCATTTCTCCCAGCCCCTCCTGTACCGATTGTAACTGTTTTCCTACGGTTTCGAAAGATTGTGTGAGTCGTTCCTGTAAGGTTTTTTGTAGTTTCTCATCAACGGTTTTTCGCATCTCTTTTAGTTGGTAGGTGTTGTCCTTGCGTATCTCTTTGAGTTGTTTTTCTACCGTCTCTTTGATCTCTTTAATGCGTTGTTCCGTATCTCTGTTTATGTGAGTCTGCTGTTTGCTAAAGGTGTTAAATTTCTCCGCTATCAGCTGGTTAAGGTTGTGCGTGTTTTTGTCAAATCCCTCTTTGAAACTATGTAGCGATTGGAGCAGCTCTTCCCGTTGATCCTTTGCCGTATGGTTGGCTTCGCTTCGATGTTGAGCAAATGCTGCATTTATGGATCGCTCCATTTTTTCCAGAGAGGCATCGAATTTTATGAGAGAGTCCCGCACCTTTTCCTGGTTTATATCCGGTTTGACCTTACGTAAGGTGATTACTATATTTATGATTAGAAGGAGGATCAGAAAGATCAGCAGGAGTGTTTGTGTATCCATTATCTTGAAGATTAACCGTGCCCTGCGCCACATTGGATGGCTTCGTGGGTAAGGGTTGACTAAGGTACGAAAAAAAGGAGAGAGGGCGGTTTTATCTTTCGGCGATTCGGATGATAAAGTCTACGGGCGTTTCATTGTCGGTATTATTGATGCCCATTAGGGGGATAAATGCTTTGCAAGCCACATGGTTTGTCGTGGCTTTGTCCAGGATGGCTTTTGCATGGAGAGGGTGGTGTAGTATTTCGTCTTTGTTGGAGGGAAAGGTGTTGGGGGTCACGATGCTGGCAAGGTAGATTTCAGGATCATCTTCCGATAGCAGGGAGAGCATGTCCAGGCGTGCTCTTGTTGCTTGCAGTTCTTCCGTATACAGTTCCTCTATGTTGGAGACTCCATAGAACACCAGAAGCGTTTCCTCGCCGGTTGTTTGTAGCAAGGTATCCAAAGACATGCCCTGCTCTTCATATACACCGAAAACGCTTTGGGGCCAGCTGAGAATATCGTAGCTGGCCTGGGTCTCGATGCCCACGATGCCTAGTACGCGTGTGGACTCCCTTAGAATAGGGTCGTTATCTTCTGAGAGAGCCATGTTGTCACTTAAGCCTAACCAAAGTCCCGTCCCGGCTCCGGCAGAGGCTCCCATCAGGATAATCCGCTCCTTATCGATGTGCATCTCTTCCGCAAAATACTTCGTGAATTGCAGCCCTCTCTTGCAGTCGTTGAGGGACTTGAGGACTCCTTGTCCATCACCTGCTTCAATGAAGCGGTAATTGAAGGTTGCCACCGCAATTTTTTTGTCAAGTATTTGGTTTATTAGTGTTTGGAACAGGGGCTCGTCATAGAGTTCTTCCTTATCGCCTTTGGCGAATCCTCCACCATGGATGTAGATTACCAAGGGGGTTTTATGATCTGTTACCGGGGCGAAGAGGTCAAATCGGTTGCGTTCAAAGTCACCGTACGCAATATCGTGGTAGAAAAGGGTTTCTGTGTTGCAGTCAAATGGGGCGGGGGCCTGGAATGTAGAGAGTGCAAGGGTTGGCACCTCCTCCTGAGGAGGCTCTTCGTTACAGGCAGAGAAACACAAAGCAAGAACTAATATGGAGAGAGTGAGTAGAAGCTCTTTTTTCATCGTTTATAAGAATGAAAGGCGTTTATGTCGGAATTAATATTCAGTAATAACAGGGATAAAAGTACACCCCACTACAAGCATAATAGATAAATGGACTCCTTGGGAGTGTTCGTTGTTAGAGTAGCTGGCCTCTTCGGGTTGAACGTCGTTTTTTGGATAAGAGGAAGATTATACGGTCATGATATCTTTCTCCTTGGCCTCAAGGGTTGTTTCCACTTTTTTGGAAAAATCATTGGTATGTTCTTGGATCTTCTCTTCCAATTTTTTTGCATCGTCTTCGGGCAGTCCCTCATTTTTGAGCTCTTTTGTCATATCCATGGCACTTTTGCGGACAGAACGGATACTCACCTTCGCTTGTTCAGCCTCTTGTTTCGCCTTTTTCACAATCTCCTTACGTCGCTCTTCTGTGAGCGGGGGCACAATGATTCGGAGGACTTCACCATTGTTCACCGGGTTGAAGCCTAGATTGGCAGCCATGATCGCTTTTTCCAAGACAGGGAGCATATTCTTGTCCCATGGTTGAACGATAATCTGCTTGGGATCAGGGGTGGTTACGTTTGCAACCTGATTTATGGGGGAGAGGGTACCGTAGTAGTCTATCTTTACACCATCAAGCATGTCGGGAGTAGCTTTTCCCGCGCGTAGTTTTTGGTACTCTTTTTCCAGAAATGTGAGGGCATTCTGCATCCCTTCTTTGGCCTCATCCAGTACCATTTTGGCATCTTCGGTCATAGTAATGATTTTTTAATACCCTACAAAAGTAAGAAAAATCTACTTGTCTACATAGGTTCCGCATTTTTCACCGGCTAACACTTTACTGAGATTTCCCGGTGTATCCATGTTGAAAACGATGATGGGGAGGTTATTCTCTTTACACATGGTAAAGGCGGTGAGATCCATTACCTTTAGTTCCCGGCGAATGATCTCTTCATAGCTGATGGTTTCGAAGTGCGTTGCGGTTGGATTTTTTTCCGGGTCGCTATCGTAAATGCCATCTACGCGCGTGCCTTTGAGCATGACATCTGCATTGATTTCCAAGGCGCGCAGTGCAGAAGTAGTATCGGTGGTGAAAAAGGGATTTCCGGTTCCTCCGGCAATGATGAGTGTTTCCCCCTTTTCCAGGTATTCCTGTGCTTTTTTTCCCGACATAGCCTCAGCAATTCGTTCAATGGGTAGGCCGGAGAGAAGTCTTACAGCGATCCCTTGTTGGGTGAGTGCATCTTGTAACGCCAGACTGTTGATGGTGGTGGCAAGCATTCCCATGTAGTCGCCCTGTACACGGTTGTAGCCTTGCCCCGTACCAGAGAGCCCTCGAAAAATGTTTCCCCCTCCAATAACAATGGCAAGTTGGATCCCTTTTTTGACGTTGGTGGCAATTTCACGGGCATAACGCTCCAGATGTTTGGGGTCGATCCCAAATCCTTGCTCGCCCATGAGCGACTCTCCACTGAGTTTAAGTAGTATTCGGTTGTATTTCATGATGGTTAGTTTAGGGGTTCTGCTTCAGGACGCCCATGACAGGCTTTGTATTTTTTCCCACTTCCACAGGGGCAAGGATCGTTACGCCCAACCTTTTTCCCTACCTTTATGGGTTGTGTTTTCTCTTTTTGTTGGGTGTTGCTATGTGCCTTGGATAGTAGATCATTACGCTCGGCTTTCAACTGTTGTTTGCTCAGCGATTTGGGTTGCTGTGCTTCTCTTACGGTGGGATCTGCCATGGGGAGGTTGCCTTTTATGAGGAAGGATACGGCACTTTTATTGATCTTTTGAACCATGGCCTTGAAAAGGTTGAAGGATTCAAATTTGTAGATCAGCAATGGATCTTTCTGTTCATAACTGGCATTTTGCACCGACTGTTTCAGGTCGTCAAGTTCCCGAAGATGATCTTTCCACGCCTCGTCAATATAGCTTAGAATGATGCTTTTTTCAATGGCAAGGGGAATCTCTTTCTGGGGGTTCTCGTACGATCGTTGAAGGTTAGCTACCACATTTCGGGTGCGACGCCCATCGGTGATGGGAATGGCAATGTTTTCATAGTGGGGATGATTCTCTACCACATTTTTGATGATGGGATAGGCTCTTTCGGCGATTCTAGCCTGTTTTTCTGTGTAGGTTTTATAGAGGTTCTCAAAAATTGTGTCAGCAAATTTGGCACTGTCTTTCCCCAGAAACTCTTTGTCCTCTACCCGGATATCGGCATTAAGGGCTGCCAGCATTTCCATTCGGAAGCCTTCAGGATCTCTACTGTCTTGATACTCCACGATAGTCGCCTCAATGGTATCGTAAATCATATTGGCCAGGTCTACGCTAAGGCGTTCTCCAAAGAGGGCATGTCTCCGTTTTTTGTAGATCACATCCCGTTGGCTATTCATCACATCATCGTACTCCAACAATCTTTTTCGCACGCCAAAGTTGTTCTCTTCCACTTTCTTTTGGGCTCTTTCGATAGAGCTTGTAATCATGGAGTGTTGAATCTCTTCTCCCTCCTGCAGACCCAAGCGATCCATCACTTTGGCGATTCGTTCGGAGCCGAACATTCGCATGAGATCATCTTCCAGGGAGACGTAGAATTGCGAACTTCCAGGGTCTCCTTGACGGCCGGCACGTCCTCGAAGCTGTCGATCCACACGCCGGGAGTCGTGACGCTCGGTACCGATAATGGCCAATCCTCCGGCCTCTTTGACGCCTTCACCGAGCTTGATGTCGGTTCCCCGTCCGGCCATGTTGGTGGCGATGGTGACCACTCCCGGTTGCCCCGCATCCCTTACGATGTCGGCTTCACGAGCGTGAAGCTTGGCGTTAAGGACATTGTGGTCGATTCGTTTTCTTTTGAGCATCCGGCTGAGAAGCTCTGAGGTCTCTACAGAGGTGGTACCCACTAGAACGGGGCGTTTTTCAGCCACCAACTTCTCTATTTCATTACCCACCGCGTTGAATTTCTCCCGCTTTGTTTTGTACACGAGATCTTCCCTGTCATCCCTGGCAATGGGTTTGTTGGTGGGGATAACCACCACATCAAGTTCGTAAATATCCCAGAACTCACCGGCTTCTGTCTCCGCGGTACCCGTCATACCGGAGAGCTTGCTGTACATCCGGAAGTAGTTCTGCAGGGTGATGGTGGCATAGGTTTGAGTGGCGGCTTCCACCTTTACGTTCTCCTTGGCCTCAATCGCTTGGTGTAAGCCGTCCGAGTAGCGGCGCCCCTCCATGATACGTCCGGTCTGTTCATCAACGATTTTCACCTTGTTGTCCATAATCACGTACTCTACATCCCGCTCAAAGAGGGCGTATGCCTTGAGGAGCTGGTTTACCGTATGTACTCGTTCGGATTTTAGGGAGAACTCGTTGAGTAGTTCGTTTTTCTTTTGTGTCATCTCCTCCGCCGGAAGATCCTCTTTTTCCAGGTTGGCAATCTCTGCGCCCACATCAGGAATGTAGTAGAAAGCCTCGTCATTCACCATTCTATTCATCAACTCAATTCCCTTCTCTGTGGGGTCAATAGAGTTGACTTTCTCATCGATGACGAAGAAGAGTTCGTCGTCGATAATGTGCATGTGTTTTCCTTGTTCTCCGAGGTAGAAGTTCTCTGTTTTTTGCATGAGTGCTTTCATCCCCGGTTCTGATAAGAATTTGATGAGGGCCTTGTTTTTTGGGAGACCACGATAAGCCCGGAAAAGAAGCTCTGCCCCCTTTTTCTCCTCTTCGGGGGAGGGGTTGTTATGTAAAATGTGTTTGGCTTCTGCCAATATCTTGGTGACGAGGGTCCGTTGGTTATTGTAGAGCTTTTCCACCAGGGGTTTATATTCATCAAACTCTTGATCTTCTCCCTTAGGTGTGGGTCCGGAGATGATCAACGGAGTTCTGGCATCATCCACCAGTACCGAGTCCACCTCATCCACAATGGCAAAGTTGTGTTTGCGTTGTACCAACTCGTTGGGGTCACCGGTCATATTGTCACGTAAGTAGTCAAAACCAAACTCGTTGTTCGTTCCAAAGGTGATGTCGCAGTTGTAGGCTTTTCTTCGTGCCTCAGAGTTGGGTTTATGTTTGTCGATGCAGTCGACGCTAAGTCCATGAAATTGGTAGAGGACTCCCATCCATTCGGAGTCACGCTTTGCCAGGTAGTCGTTTACTGTAACCACATGGACCCCGTCTCCTGAGAGGGCGTTGAGATAGACCGGGAGTGTGGCCACCAGGGTCTTTCCTTCTCCTGTAGCCATCTCAGCGATCTTTCCCTGGTGAAGTACGACACCGCCAATAAGCTGTACGTCATAGTGGATCATGTTCCACTCCGTGAGGTTTCCCCCCGCCATCCAACGGTTGTGGTAGATGGCTTTGTCATCTCGGATTTCAATGTGTTCTGATTCGGCAGAGAGGTCGCGATCATATGGTGTGGCGGTTACTTCAATCTCTTCGTTCTGGGTAAAACGTTCGGCGGTGGATTTTATCACGGCGAAGGCTTCAGGGAGAATCTCATCAAGTACTTTTTGTACTTTGTTATACCGCTCCTTATCCAGGTTGTCAATTTGGTTATAGATCTCCTCTTTTTTATCCGGCATCATCTCATGCTCTTCTGCTACTTGTGATTTAAGGGAGGCTATACGTTGATCAATCTCCTGGGTGGCCTCTGCAATTCTTTTTTTGAATTCCAGGGTCTTTCCCCGCAACTCATCGTGGGAAAGCTTTTGAATGGAAGGGTATAGCTTGGCCACGTTTTTGGTGTAGGGAAGAATTGATTTTATATCGCGTTGTGATTTTGTTCCGAAAAGATTTTTTAGAAAATTCGCCATGATTTCTTGTCGCTAGTGAAAAATAATAATCCGGATGACAAAAATCGTTCCTCCGGAGGGGTTCTGCCGTAATGACACCTACCCCTTAAGGCACAAAGGTAAAAAAAAGTGCTATGAATTATTTCGTAGCACTTTTTTGCGGGAGGTTTTAATACTCATCTTCGTGAAAGAAGAAGTCCTCCTTGGTCGGGTAGTCCGGCCAGATATCTTCGATACTGTCGTACACATCACCCTCATCCTCAATCTCTTGAAGGTTTTCTATCACTTCCTGTGGTGCTCCGGATCGGATGCTGTAGTCAATCAACTCCTCTTTGGTGCAAGGCCAGGGAGCATCTTCCAGTTTGGAGGCTAATTCAAGAGTCCAGTACATACAAAAATAGATTTATGAATAGTCGTTTTAATCCTGCCCATTTTTTTTGCAAAAGTAATTTTTTTTCAAAAGAAGTCAACAGTTTTTTTAAGGGAGGAGAGAGGGGATAGGTAAAAATTATTTTTTGTCTGGTATCCAGGGAGTTGGTTCTATTTTGTGCCATTGAGCCATCACTCTTCCCGCTACGAAAAGGTAGTCCGAAAGCCTGTTAAGGTATTTTGCGATGATGGGATTGACCTTTTCCGTCTCCATCATTTTGATGAGTGTGCGTTCTGCTCTGCGGCATACGGTGCAGGCAAATTGCAACGAAGAGACGGCCGGGTGTCCCCCCGGAAGAATGAAGAGAGTCAGGGGGGGGAGTCCTTCGTTCATTTTGTCAATGGCTCGTTCCAGGTCGTGGATATCCTCCTCGTAGAGGGGGGGGAGGTTTTCCGTTAGAGAGGGATCTTCCGCTGCAACCCAAGCCTCTGCCGTGAAGAGGCGCTCCTGGATCTTTAACAGCTCTTTTTCTAGGGAGGGGGTTAAGTCGTGATCCCGTACCATGCCTAAAAGGGCTACCAATTCATCAATGGTGCCGTAGGTCTCCACCCGGATATGTGACTTGGATACTCTGGTACCCCCCAGGAGAGAGGTTTTCCCTTTATCGCCTCCTTTTGTGTAGATCTTATGCTCCTGTTTTGGCATCGTTATGGATTTTTGGCAATGAGTTCTTTCTCTGAATGGATTGTTCGTGGGGTATCGTTTATGCTATCGGATTCAATCATGCCGTCACGCATACGAATGATGCGTTGGGCGTGGAGGGCAATCTCCTCTTCGTGGGTGACGATAACAATGGTGTTGCCCATTTGATGGATCTCTTCCAACAGTGTCATGATCTCCAGGGATGTTTTGGTGTCAAGGTTCCCCGTAGGCTCGTCCGCAAGGATAAGCGATGGGTTGTTGATCAGCGCTCGGGCAATGGCTACCCGCTGGCGTTGCCCCCCGGAGAGCTCGTTGGGGCGATGTTCCATGCGGTTTTCCAGGTTAACTCTCCGGAGAACTCTCTGGGCATTTTGTATTCGGTCGTGTTTGTTAAAGCCTGCGTAAACCTGGGGCAACATCACATTCTCCAATGTGGTAGCCCGTGGCAGAAGATTGAACGTTTGGAAAATAAAACCGATCTCCTCGTTGCGAATCTTAGCCAACTTATCATCATTCATGGTGCTTACATCAATCCCATTAAGGTGATAGTGACCTTCTGTGGGGGTGTCGAGGCAGCCCAACAGGTTCATTAGGGTGCTTTTCCCCGATCCCGAAGGGCCCATTAAGGCCACAAACTCGTTCTCTTTGATGGAGAGAGAGAGGTCGTTCAATGCCTTGACTGTGATCTCCCCCACTTGGAAGTGTCTGCTAATATGTGTGAGTCGGATAATTTCTTTTCGTGCCATAAACGGAGGTAAAACGAATTACGTACAAAGAATACGCAAAGATAGCATTTTTGTTGTGTCGAGGCTATCTTCTGTTTGCGGGAAAAGCGTTCTCTTGCAGCGAGGCACTATGTTCCCCATGATTCCCTATCTAAGCTCCGAAAATGAATGGCTTCGGCCACGTGTTGTTGGGTGATGGACTCCATGTGATCCAGGTCAGCAATGGTACGACTTACCTTGAGGATGCGGTCATAAGCGCGGGCAGAGAGGTTGAGTCGTTCCATGGCATTTTTTAAGAGTTCGCTGGAGGCGGCATCGGGGCGGCAGTATTGTTGTAGCTGTTTGGTAGACATTTGGGCGTTGCAGTGCGTCTTTTTCTCTTTTTCAAAACGAACCTGCTGTATCTCTCTTGCTCTGATTACCCGTTGTCGAATGGTTCGGCTCGCTTCGCCACTGCTGGCGTCGGCAAGTTTTCGGAAGGGGACGGGTACCACTTCCACATGGAGGTCAATGCGATCCATTAAGGGACCACTAATTTTGTTGAGGTACTTTTGAACGATTCCGGGGGCACAACTGCATTCCTGTTCAGGGTGGTTGTAGTAGCCACAGGGACAGGGATTCATGGCGGCGATAAGCATGAAGGATGCCGGAAAGTTGAGGGTTTGTCTAGCACGAGAGATGGTGACGATTCGATCTTCCATGGGTTGTCGCATGACCTCCAAGGCGGTACGCTTAAACTCCGGGAGTTCGTCCAGAAAGAGGACCCCATGGTGTGCCAAGGAGATTTCTCCGGGTTGAGGAAAGGTTCCGCCACCCACCAATCCCGCGTCAGAGATGGTGTGGTGGGGTGAGCGGAAGGGGCGTACCGAGATGAGAGAGCTGTCGTTTCCTAGTTTTCCGGCAACGCTGTGGATCTTTGTGGTCTCTAGCGCTTCATGAAGGGTGAGGGGAGGGAGAATGGAGGGGAGGCGTTTGGCAAGCATGGTTTTTCCCGACCCGGGAGGGCCAATGAGAATGCAGTTGTGTCCTCCTGCCGCCGCAATCTCCAAGGCCCTTTTGATGTTCTCTTGTCCCTTGACATCGGAAAAATCGTAGTCGTAGTCGTTGAGCCGTGAAAAGAAGGTTTCACGGGTATTGACGCGGGTTCGTGTCAATGCCTTCTGGCCATCAAAGAAATGAATGACCTCTTTGATATTTGTTACCCCATAAACCTCAAGGTCATTGACAATGGCTCCCTCCTTGGCATTCTGCTTTGGAATAATAAGTCCCTTGAAACCCTCCTTCTGGGCTTGTATTGCAATGGGAAGCATCCCCTTTATGGGGTGGATGGAGCCATCTAAGCTTAGCTCTCCCATGATAATGTATTCGTGGATATGCTCGTGACGCATCTGCCCCGAAGCACCTAAAATGCCAACGGCAATGGTGAGGTCGTAGGCGGAACCCTCCTTGCGGATGTCTGCCGGTGCCATATTGATGACAATCTTCTTGCCGGGAATACGGTACCCAATGCTCTTTAGGGCGGTCTCAATACGATGATGGCTCTCCTTTACAGCACTGTCAGGTAGCCCTACCATGAAGATGTTTACGCCACTCTCCACACTAGTCTCTACGGTGATACAGCGTGCTGAGACTCCCGTGATCGCACTGCCAAAAGTCTTTACTAACATAACAGACAAACCTTTTCTGTTTGTTAATACCTAAAAGCTGAAAATGTGACCTTCGGAAGAGGACTAAGGTTTGTATCCTGCTTGTTGCAGTATTTCGTTCTCTCTCTCGTGCCCCAGGATTGTTAGCATTGACTCTTTGGGATGCTTTTTGTGAAAGGATTGAACGATTTTCCATCCCAGGTATTTCCCGAGCATGGCCGGGGCTTCGTTTCCAAACTCTTTGGTAGAGGGCCCCTCTTGCAAAAAGTCCTTTTTGACAGCGGCATTGGAGGAGAAGAGGTAATCGTTTTTTAGCAGGAATGTCCATAGCTCACGCTCATGTTCTTCACACCATCGAAATTGCGCTTTGGTGTAGTTTAGGGCAAGATGATCGGGTAAGTCAGGCAGCAGCTGAGTGATTCCCCAAACTGTTTTTCCCTCCGCTATCATATGGGCCAGGAGGACATTGTCGGAGGGAGGAGAAACACCGCTTTGAATGATGACCTCTGCCACATCCCGGGCAATATGCCCCTCTTCAAACCGTCGACTGATGTATCGGGGAATCCCTAACCGGTCATAATAGTCACAGTTGGGGTTGAGGTACATGTCCAGGGCAATAAGTATGGTCGTATCAAAATAGATGATGGGATGTTCAAAGTCCAGTCCGCTGACATAGGTGTAGACCGTGATCTTTGGGGCGAGAGGCACCGCCTTTTTATAATTTGCCATTATCGTTCCTAGCTGCTGCTCCAGCAAGGTAAGGGAGGAGTACTTTTGATGGGTCTCGTTGTACAATTCCTGGATCATGGGATCGTTGAGGTAGTCCGAGATTTGCTGTAGGTTCTCCCGTTTGTTAAGATCGTTACTCAAAAAGAGAGGATACCGAGATTGAAGTCTTTTTAGTTCCCCCGAGATCTTTCCCGTATCAATCTGAAAGAGATCCTCTTCATAGCGAATGATTGAGAGGGGTTCGACAGACGTATTGTGCTTACTATGGCATGCAAGCATACTCAACACGATAAAGAAGATGGAGAGATGGATGAGCGATTTCATAAGGTTATAAGATCTTAATACCAAAGCTGATGTTAAGGGTTCGTTGGAAAAGATCAAAGTGGTCGTTATGCGATAGATCTGATAATCCGATCTCCGTCCTTACGCCTAGCGTGAAGGAAAAAAGATCGAGGATTACTCCCGCCTGTGCCGACCATAAAGCTTGGTCGAAGGACTGATTAGCAATAAAATCAAAGGTTTCCGAAACTTTGAAGTTGCTGTCGAGAATCATACTTGCCATGGGACCCGCTAAAATGCTCAACCTTACATTGTCTTGATTGATCAGGTATATTCCCAAAAAGAGGGGAATGTCCATGGTTACAAAATCGAGGCGGTTGGTAATGCTTGTGGTACCTCCGCCAGGTGTCTCAACGAGAATCCCTCCCTTGTTGTTGAGGCAGATTTCCGGTTGGAGAAAAAGTCTATTGCCATTGAGGCGTGCAAAAAGCCCCAAATGAAAGTTATGTCTTAGCCCCTCTTTGATGTGATCGGTGGAGATCGCTAACTTGGTGGAGGTGTAACCTCCCCTTACGCCCAGGTTAAATGTCTTTTGACCAAACGTATTGGCTGCACCACAAAAGACGCAGAGAAACAGTATGATGACAATTTTTCTTTGCATAGAGCCCTCCTTTTGTTGCAAAGGTATCTTTTGTAAACCAATTTCGCAATATTTGGTGCTTTCCGGAGGATATCAATGGAGGTTTTTTGTATTTTTGTCCACATACATCCTTGGTTTAAGGGAATGTTAGGAATGTAATGTATGTTGTATTTTAATTCGTTAGTACTATGAAACGCAATTTCTTGTGGGCAGTGATAACTGCTTTTATGATGCTTCCTCTTTTTTCTAATGCACAGCAAAAACCTTTTAAATTGGGTTTGCAAATTGCTCCCGGTTTGGGTTGGTTGACTCCTGATGAATCTACCGGATATGAGTCTGAAGGTGCCGGTTTCGGCCTCTCCTGGAGTTTTGTGTGTGATTTTGCATTGACGGAAAATTATTTCCTCTCCACAGGGGTTAATTATCTGTCCAATAATGGTAAATTGCGCTATATTGACGTGAAAGAGGTGGATAATATTACGGCGCCTGTGCCTGTTTTGCGGAAATATAACCTGAAGTATGTGGAAGTTCCCTTGTCCCTGAAGATGAAGACCAATCAGTTTGGGGCAATGAAGTATTTTGGACAAATTGGTGTTGGTCCTGCTATTAATGTTTCGGCAAAGGGAAAAGATAACTATGGCCCCGTTGTGGAGGATCTGAACATTAAGGAGGATATTAACTTTTTTCAGATAGGCTTGCTGTTTGGGGGGGGGACAGAGTTCTATATTGATAAGTCCACAGCCATTACCGGGAGTCTTTTGTTTCGGAAAGGTTTTACCGATGTCCTGGGACGAGTGAATACTGTGTATAATCCGGATATAAAGGAGAAAGCGACTCCTTTTACTTTCCAATTCTGCATTGGAGTTATCTTTTAATAGGATTGTGTTAGCATGCGTGTTGCAATAGCTCAGTTAAATTCCCGTGTTGGGGATTATGCGTATAACTGTGAATTAATTTGTAAGGCAATCCAGAAAGCTCGCTCTGCAGGAGCGGCATTGGTTCTCTTTCCTGAGGATGTTCTTTCCGGAGTGGCTTTCCGGGATTTGGCCCGTTATAAGCGTTTCTTTGCGCAGGCTGCGCACTCTTTAGCGCAGATTGCGTCGCATTGTGTGGGAATTACCGCTCTTGTGGGGGTTCCCCTGGAGGAGCGTGAGGGTCTCTCTCGTGTAGTAGCTGTTCTCCGTGAAGGGAAGGTGGCGGCTTACCTGAAAGATTCCTGCTGGATTGGTGCTGCAACCGGAGGGTCGTTGGGGGCTCCCCCCGAAGCTCCTTTCCCTGTGGTTGAGATTGAGGGGAAGCGCGTTGGGGTTGTCTGTGGTGACGCCCTGTTGCGTGAGGAGCAGGTTGGTGTGTGGGAACATGACCCCCACCATATGCCGGATGTGGCATCGCTGGATCTTTTGGTGAACATGGTTTCTCTCCCTTTTAGTGTCGCTCAATGGCAGCGACAAGGCTCCTTGCTTACGAAGCTAGTATCCCTTTTGAAGGTGCCATTGGTGCAGGTGAACCACGTGGGCGGCGTTGCCGAGCTGCTTTACCCTGGCGCTTCTATGCTTCTGGGAAAGGAGGGAGAGATCCAATGCTTGGCTTCTTTTGAGGAGGAGGTTGCTGTTTTTGATCTTCGGGAAGGGGCTGTTTTTGCTCGAAATGAGGGTGAAGATTCTCCTTCACAACGAGAAGGGGCAGAGCCTGCCCTTATCCATGATGCGCTAGTTATGGGAATCCGGGATTATATGAAAAAAACGGGTTTCAAGAAAGCTGTATTGGGCCTTTCCGGGGGAATTGATTCGGCTGTTACCATGGTGCTCGCGGCGAAAGCGCTTGGTGCAGAAAATGTGCTTGGTGTTTTGCTTCCCTCTCCATTTAGTTCGGATCATTCGGTACAAGATGCCCGTGCTTTGGCTGAAAATCTAGGAAGTCCCTATCATCTAATTCCGGTGAATGCCCTTTATGAGACCTTTCTTCAGCAGTTGTCGCCCTATTTTGAAGGTAAGCCTTTTGATGTGACTGAGGAAAATATTCAGGCTCGCTTGCGGGGGGTAGTCCTTATGGCACTCTCCAATAAGTTTGGTTATATGTTGTTGAATACCAGTAATAAGAGTGAGGCTGCTGTAGGGTATGGAACCCTATATGGTGATATGTGTGGAGGGCTGTCGGTTTTGGGAGATGTGTACAAAACTCAGGTATTTGCTTTGGCACGTTACATGAATCGTTATGAGGAGGTGATCCCTTGGAATACCATCACTAAACCTCCTTCCGCTGAGTTAAGGCCGGGGCAAAAAGATTCCGACTCTTTACCCGATTATGACGTCTTAGATGAGGTGTTGTTGTATTATCTGGAAAAGCGAAAAGGCCTTGAGGAGATAGTAGCGTTGGGTTTTGAGGAGGAGATGGTACGGCGAGTCTTAAGATTGGTGGCAATGAATGAATACAAACGCGCCCAAGCCCCTCCTATTCTTCGCGTAACGGAGATGGCTTTTGGGTCAGAGTGGAGAATGCCATTGGTGGCAAAACATCCTGAAATAAGATAGCGATGAAACATCCATGACTAATTTTTAGACACACAACGGAATGGTTATGGGAACGGAAGTTGGAAGATCGAAGTTGGAAGATGGAGGACATTTTTTATGAATGTTGCCATTAACCCAAGCCAAAGGCTACAAAGTATAAACAGATGAAAAAAAGGGAACGGACCTTGGTGTGGCGTTCCCTTTCTCTATCTTAGGCCTCTTCTACGGATTTGATCTCCGGGAGGGATTGTACGACGGCTCTTTCGATACCGTCTTTTAGGGTCATTCTGCTGTAAGGGCACGATCCGCAAGCTCCTTTAAGTTTTACCTTCACCACATTGTCGTCGGTGAGCTCCACAAATGCTAGATCCCCACCATCTTGCAGCAGGTAAGGGCGTATCTGATCCAGTACTTTAATTACTTTTGATTCAAGTTCTTTTCTATCCATGTTTTGTTGGTTAAAGATTATACGTGGCTACAACCTTCTGCGTTGGGGTCGATATTTACTTTTTGCGTAGGACGCATGAAGGAGTTCCTGATGTTGAGTTGGATGAGTAAATTTTCGGTGATTTCATCAAATGCTTTGGCAACAGGATGTGTGTCGTCCATGCCAAGAGGTTTGCCTTGATCTCCTGATTCACAGATCTTCTGTACCAAGGGGATTTGGCCGAGGAGTGCCACATGAGATTTCTCTGCAAGCTCTTTTCCTCCCTCTTTACCGAAGATATAGTATTTGTTCTCCGGAAGCTCTTCCGGGGTGAAATAAGCCATGTTCTCAATAAGTCCGAGTATGGGGACTTTCACCGCATTGGATTTAAACATTCCGAAGGCTCTTCTGGCATCTGCCAGGGCAATCTCCTGTGGGGTGGATACGATGACGACTCCGGTTACAGCCAAGGACTGAACCAGTGTGAGATGGATATCCCCTGTTCCGGGAGGAAGGTCGATGACCATATAGTCAAGGGCACCCCACTCGGCATCGGTAAATAGTTGAGAAAGGGCTCCGCTGGCCATGGGGCCTCTCCATAGAAGGGCTTGGTCAGGCTCTACAAAGAAACCGATGGAGAGGAGTTTGATCCCGTGTTGCTCTATGGGCATAATGATCTGTTTCCCATTTTCCTCTTTGATTTGAGGTTTGACCTCTTTCAACCCAAACATGGTAGGCATGGAGGGGCCGTAAATATCGGCATCAATAAGTCCTACGGATGCCCCGGTTTTTGCCAGGGCAATAGCCAGGTTAGCAGATACGGTAGATTTTCCTACACCTCCTTTGCCTGAGGCAACGGCAATGATATTTTTTACTTCGGGGAGAGTCTTTTGCGTCTCCTTGGCCGAATGTGATTGTGAAGAATCCATTGTGTATTAGATTTTAGATGTGCCTTCTCCTAGAAGGCCTTTTCGTTCATTGGAGTACAAAGGTATTATATTTTGTCTAATCCATAAGTTCATAGGAGGATATTTGTACGGGGGTATCCAGCGAGCGGAGTATTTTCTCCTGCAGAATGCCCTCTCTGGTATCGTGTTCGTAGCCAAAGGTTGCCCGAACACCATAGGAGACAAAGTGTACAGCTCGATCCAGGGCAATGGGAAGAGAGTCTCCCTGAAGTAAGGCACCGCATATTACGCTGGTAAAGGTGTCGCCTGTGCCTGGATACTCCGCCGGTAAATAGGAACAACCTACTTTCCAGAATCGTCGGCTGTTGGCATCATATGCAATGACAGCGCTATCAGAGCCTTCATTGGGAGCACTGGTAATAATAACCGTATCGGGGCCTTGTGCAGCAAGCCTTACCGCGTATGTTTTGATCTCCTGGATGGAGAGGTGTGTTTGGTAGGGCTCGTCAAGTAAAAAACAGGCCTCTGTGAGGTTGGGAGTGATGATTTTGGCATGACGAATAAGCGATTTCATGCCCGTGATCATATCGCGCTTGAAAGGTTCATACAACTTCCCATTATCACCGAGAACGGGGTCTACAATAATCAAGGAGTCTTGTGTGGAGAAATCATTGATGACCTCTTTTACTATTTCCGTTTGTGTGGGGGATCCTAAAAAACCACTGTAGATTCCATCAAAATGAAGCCCTAAATTCTTCCAGTGTTTAACGATTGGCCCGATCTGTTCTGTCATGTCGGCAAAGTGGAAGCCGGGAAAGGAGCTGTTGGTCGAGAGGATGGCCGTGGGTAGAGGGCAGACATAAATTCCCATGGAGGATAGAATGGGCATAACAACGGTGAGAGATGAGCGACCATAACCGGATAGGTCATGAATGGCTGCAACTTTTTTGACCGGGCTTTTCATAAGAGGTGCTTTTTTGCAAAGGTAACAATCCGGAGGTTTCTTTCTATGGGGTGAAGGATATTTTATGTGCCGTATAGCGCTGTTGTTGGGGGAGGTGAGGTGGGGGGAATCCCCTTTTGAGAGGGGGGTGTTTCTCTTGCTACTCTCCTTTGGAAGGATCCCATAAAAACTTCTCAAAATCAATAATCTGGTGCTCTTTTATCGGGATGCCCTCTGCTTCTAGAAGTTCTTTCATGGTGTGGCTTCCTCCAAAATGGTGTTTTCCGGTGAGCATCCCTTTTCTGTTTACTACACGGTGTGCAGGAAGATCGCTAAGTGAAGTTTTGGTGCGATTCAACGCCCATCCTACCATGCGAGCACTCCTCCTGGAGCCTAAAAAAGAGGCGATGGCTCCATAAGTCGTTACGCTGCCGTAGGGTATCCGGGATACCACTTCGTATACGCGGTGGTAAAAGTTAGTCTCTATGTTGTGGCTTTTTGTGATAGTTTTGGGTATTAAGATCCGTGGTGATTTGGTATCTCCCTTCAAAGAAATGGGGGTTCAACTGGTAACGGAGGTATTTGATGGTGCGCCCTTCGCGTAGCCAGATCTTCTCATAATAGGTTTGAATCTCCTGCACCTCTTCGTGGGGGTTTTCTGCATAGAGGTTATCGTATTTTGCCAGTAGAAGATGGCCGGATGCTTCTATGCTCTCCAGTGTAAAGTTGTAAAATTCGGGATTGTCCGTTTTGAGGTGGATGATTCCCTCCTTCTTGAGAATATTCTTAAACCGTTGATTGAACTGCGGTGAGGTGAAACGTTTTTTTGCTTTGGCTTGCTGTGGGTGGGGTTCCGGGAAGGTGATCCATATGGCGGAGAGCTCTTCCCGATCAAAGAGGTACTCTAAAAATTCACCCGATGAACGGATGAAGGCTGCATTGGGGATCTGTAGCTCCTGTACTGTTTTGCCTCCACGCCATAAACGAGCCCCCTTTTGATCCAGTCCAATGAAATTTTTGTGGGGGTATTTTTGCGCCAGGCCCACGGTGTATTCACCCTTTCCACAACCCAACTCTAGCACAATGGGGTGGTTGTTCTTAAAGTAGGTATGCCATTTGCCTTTCAAAGCATACCCTTCACGTACCTCTTCAAATGTAGGTTGAAAAAGATGGCTAAAGGTTTTATTCTCAAGAAAATGTTGCTTCTTTTTTTTCACGGTGTCGTCGGAAACATTTTTCTTACTTTCGTAAGAGCCATGCCTCTTTATTGATGGTTTCTCGAATGGTTTCTAGTCGGGTTTGTGCCGTTTCCAAATGGAGATAGGATTCAATACTCACCCGGAAGGTACCCTTTTTACTCTTGTTGATAACGTAAGCGTCGAAGTGATGGTTAATGCGTAGTGCTTCCACTCTTTGATCGGCTTGATGGGATGTGTTGTAAGAGCCCACAATGATGTAGTAGCGCTTTCCCGGAGTATCAGGAGCTTTAAACTTGGCATTAAAATCCCGGGAGGGATCGCCATGTTGTGGGGTTGTTTGTGTATGAACTGGGGTGGGCTCTTGAGGAGGAGGCGGTGTTTCAGGCTGCTCCTCTTTTATATAGAGGGTGGTGTCAGGAGCCTTTTCCTCCTCTGGGGTTATAGGTTGCTCCGTGCTCTCTTCTTTTTCCATTGGTACAGGTTGCGAAAGGGGCTTCTCTTGCTGGGAAGGGGTACTTCGATTGCATGATACCAGAATGCCACTGTAACTGATCTTTTGGTCAGATTGAGAATTTAAGAAGCTGAGAAGGACTGCCCCCGTAAGGATGGCTGCAGGGAAAAAGATGGCTGCAACGCGACGAAAGCGTTGCCATTGAGAGGGCTCCGGAGGTAGAGGTGTAACTAACGGTTCCTTCTTTATCGTGTGATTTCGGATGATTGCCGGAGAGGAGAAATCGGGTAAGCCATAGGCCTCTTTGTAAAAGTTGGTGCCCTTTTCAGCGATAAACTGCAAGTTGTTTTCCTCATCCTGGAGGAAGGTACCGATCCCCTCTATGGAGACTTGATGGGTCGCATTCAAGGCGTCTCGTGTTTCTTGAACCCACAAACTGAGCTCGCTTACCACTTCGTCGTAAGACTGTTGATGTTTACGTGCAATATGGTTGGCAAGGAGTCCGTCGTTTACCGATAAATTCCGGTTAAAAGCAAGATCTTTCGACGGAGGAGAGAATAGATGCGTAACTGGATGAACCGTTGCCGGTTGGTAGTGTAGCAAAAGTCCTCCAAAGTCGGGGATGATAACACAGTCATGCTGGTACAACAACTCCCTGATGGCATCGGATAGGATTGAATCTTTCATCTTTTTGAGGTTACAACATTGGCACAATCAACCAAAGCAAAGATACAACAATGGGGTGAATTTATGTGCAATTGTGTATAAGTTTTGATAAATCTTCGGGTGTGTCGATACTCTTTGATTGAAAGGTGGTTAGCGCAGTGTGAATGGAGTAGCCATGGTAAAGCCAGCGCAATTGCTCCAGTTTCTCCGTATCCTCAAGGAGTGCCGGGGGAAGTGCGGTAATGGCGTTTAGTATATCGCTTTGAAATCCATAAATGCCCACATGGGTGAACCCTTTAATGGGGCGTTGCTTGTCGCGGTGGTAGGGAATGGGCGCACGGCTGAAGTAAAGCGCTTTGCCGGTATTATCAATGATCACTTTGATAATGTTGGGGTTCAGAAAATCTGCCTGCTCCTCTGTCTTTTTGATCAAGGTGGCAATCTGAACCTCTTCCCTACGCTGAAGAAGGGAGGCAACTTGTGTGATCTGTCGGGGATCAATAAACGGTTCGTCGCCTTGAATATTGATGACGGCATCGAAGGAGTCATTGGCTTCCATAAGCCTAAATACCTCGCCACATCGCTCTGTGCCGCTTTGGTGGGTGGTTGCAGTCATAAGTACTGTGCCTCCCTGTTCCTTGACGTGTTCAAAAATGCGTTGATCATCGGTTGCTACTACTACGTTGGTCAGCATTTCACATTGTGAAGCTTGCTCCACAACACGCATGATCATACTTTTCCCATTGATCTTCACCAACGGTTTTCCCGGAAAACGGGTTGAGCCATATCTTGCGGGAATAACACCTAATATTTTCATGGATTGATTATTTTTTCTTGATATTTTTGTCTGGAACTATCTAGCGTCCGTCTATAGGCCGACTTCTTGGTGATGCTTCTCTTCCAAAGGGTCATTTACCTCAGTAAACTAACCTATTTCAGTCTTCGCAAGCCTCGCATTCGAACGTTCTATACAGCCTCTTCTCAAAACGCTGACTTTATGGAGAGATACTATCTCGTGTGTCTTTGCATGGTGCTCTTTTCCTGAAAGAGTCCGTGCAGTTCTGCGTCAATGCGTTCAATGATAGACCCCAGGTTCTCCGGATTATTGGCAAAATCGAGTTGATCCACATCGACAATGAGTAGTTTGCCCCGCTCGTAATGGGAAATCCACTCCTCATACCGTTCGTTGAGGCTTTTGAGGTAATCAATTCGGATAGACTCTTCGTATTCCCTTCCACGAAGTTGAATCTGTTTGACCAGTGTGGGAACGGTCGCTTTAAGGTAGATGAGTAGATCAGGCGGTTGGATAAAACTGTTCATAAGCTCAAATAGCGACATATAATTTTCGAAGTCACGGGTTGTCATCAGGTTCATGGCGTGGAGGTTGGGCGCAAAAATGCGGGCATCCTCATAAATGGTGCGGTCTTGAATAACCGTTTTTTCTCCTTTTCGAAAGGAGATAATCTGACGGAAACGACTATTCAAAAAGTAGACTTGAAGGTTAAAGGACCAACGTTGCATATCTTCATAGAAACTCTCCAGATAAGGGTTGGTGTCAATGTCTTCGAAGTGAGGCTCCCAGCCAAAATGTTTGGAGAGAAGCTTGGTTAGTGTGGTTTTTCCGGAGCCGATATTTCCTGCAACAGCAATATGCATGATTGTAAATTTTGCATAAAATTAGAAAAAATGATTGATTTGTGGTCGGTGGCATGGGTTTCTTTTTAGAATGGAGCATGCCCGTTTATTCGAAGTAGGGGGGATATGGGGCGTGGTGAGTGCTCTACTCGGAGGGGTATCTCTCTTTTATGGGGGGGGAATGGCAGATATTTTGTAACTTTGAGAGGCCGAATTGTAACATGTTAATGAGGTTGAATAATGATCGTTTTTCCCAACGCAAAGATTAATTTAGGATTGAAGATTCTTCATTGTCGTGAAGATGGATACCATAATATTGAGACCCTTTTTCTTCCCATTGGGTTGAAGGATATTCTGGAGATCGTCCCTGCTGCTGGGGATGAGATCTCTTTAACGGTGACCGGTTTATCGGTGGGGGGGGCGTTGGAGGAAAACCTGGTGTATCGTGCGGCTCGGTTGATGCAAAAGAGCTATGGAACGCCTGGTGTACGGATGCATCTTCATAAGAGAATCCCTCTGGGGGCCGGCTTGGGAGGAGGCTCTTCCGATGCTTCTTTTGCCTTGAAGTTGATAAACAGGATCTTTGCGTTGGGTCAAGATGAAGAGGCTCTCAAGGTTCATGCGGCCTCTTTGGGAAGTGATTGTCCCTTTTTCTTGGTCAATAGACCCATGTTGGGCACTGGTACCGGAGGGGTGCTTACTCCGGTGGAGCTTCCTGCGCTTGACACCTTAAAAGTGATGGTGGTAAAGCCCGCTATTCACATTGCTACCGCGGAAGCCTATGCCGGAGTGTCGCCGGATGCCGCTGCTGTCCCTCTTATGAGTCTTGTGAAAACCCCTCCTTCGCAATGGAGGGAACTTTTTACAAATGACTTTGAGCCACATCTGTTTGCAACATATCCCCAGCTGGGAGTGATAAAAGAGAAACTTTATCGGCAAGGTGCCGTTTACGCCTCTATGAGCGGTAGTGGAGCAGCCCTCTATGGTTTTTTTCATCACCTTCCAGACCATCCAGAGGATCTTTTCCCGGATTGTTTCGTGTGGCAGGCCGAGAGGGTGCTTTGAGGGGGGAGAGAAGCGATTATTTGGGCGCCTTAAAAATGAGATAGGCCGCAATAAAGAGATAGAGGATGTTGGGAACCCAGGCTGCAAGCCAGGGAGAGAGGCTTCCGTTGGTGGCAAAGACCGTGCTTATCTGCATGAAAAGAATGAACCCAAAAGTCAAGCCAATACCGATTCCTAAATGCATACCGATGCCTCCCCGGACCTTACGACTAGAGAGTGCAACACCCAACAGTGTGAGGATTACGGTGGCAAAAGGGAAGGCGATACGTTGGTGTTGCTCCACCTCAAATTTTTTCATGTTTCGTAGCCCTTTTACCTTCTCAAGGCGGATGAAGTCGCGTAGCTGTGTGTAGTTCATTATCTTCATATCATCAATGATTACGGTAAAGTCTTCAGGGACGAGTAGGAGTGTTGTATCCATTTGGTTCCCCCGGGTGATGTACTCTCTTTGGTCAGTGATGCGCCTGATTTTGTAGCCGGAGAGACGCCATAGCTTCTCTTCAGGGTTATAGCGGATCTTTTCCGCCAGGAGACGGAAGTAAAGCCCTTTCTCCGCATTGATCTTTTCAAAAGTGAAGTTTTTCCCTTCGTTGGTTTTGGCGTTAAAACTTCTTATGTAGTAGTAGGTTTCATCATCAGCCTGCATGTAACTCTCATGAGCCCGATCCTTTCGTAAGGTGTGAAGATAATTCTTTTCAAAGTTTAGCAGTTTTCTGTTGGTGATGGGGATGACCAGGTTCGATAGTGCAAGGGAGAGTATGGTGAGGATAAGTGCAGAGATGATATAGGGCCTCAATAATCTTTTGAAGCTAATTCCCGCACTGAGCATGGCGATAATTTCACTATCCGAAGCCATTTTTGAGGTGAAAAAAATGACAGAAATAAAGGTGAATAGGTAGAGAAAAAGATTAACAAAGTAGGGGATAAAGTTGAAATAATAGTCAAAGATAATGGCCCGGAAGGGGGCGTTTCTGTCGAGGAAGTCATCCACCTTTTCAGACACATCAAATACGATGATCACGACGATGAGCAGTGATATGGCGTATAGGAAGGTTCCTAGGAACTTTCGGATGATGTAGCGGTCAATCTTTTTCAGCGGAGTCATCGGTTAACGTCTTTGTGAAAGCTTGGAGACCATTTTATTCTTCCATGGGGTGAAGTCGCCTTCAAGGATATGTTGACGTGCTTGTGATACCAACTCAAGATAGAAGGCCAGGTTATGAAGGGAGGCAATCATGGAGCCCAATCGTTCTTTTGCCACAAAGAGGTGACGAAGGTAGGCCTTTGAGTAGTGATGATCCACAAAACTTACCCCGTTGGGATCTATAGGGGAGAAATCCTTTTCCCATTTCTTGTTTTTGATGTTGATGATGCCCTCATCGGTGAAGAGCATACCGTTTCTTCCATTTCTTGAGGGCATGACACAATCAAACATGTCTACCCCTAAAGCAATGCTCTCTAGGATGTTAACCGGTGTTCCCACGCCCATAAGGTAGCGTGGTTTGTCCTGAGGAAGGATCCCGTTCACTAGGTCAATGGTCTCGTACATCTTCTCGGCAGGCTCTCCCACGGCAAGCCCCCCTATGGCATTGCCCTCTGCCTCTTTGGAGGCAATATATTCTGCCGATTGGATTCGCAGGTCGTGGTATGTGCTTCCTTGTACGATGGGGAAGAGCGTTTGCGGGTATCCGTAGAGGGGAGCAGTTTGATGGAATTGATCCATGCAACGATCTAACCAACGGTGGGTTAACGCCATGGACTTTTTGGCATAGTCGTATTCGCAGGGATAGGGTGTGCATTCATCGAAGGCCATCATAATGTCAGCACCAATGATGCGTTCAATGTCTATCACCTTTTCCGGGGTAAAGGTGTGATAGCTCCCGTCAATATGGGACTGGAAGCGGACACCCTCTTCCGTGAGTTTGCGCATGTTTGAGAGGGAATAGACCTGAAAACCGCCACTGTCGGTCAGGATAGGTTTATGCCAACCATTGAAGCGGTGCAACCCTCCGGCTTGTTGTAAGATCTCCAGACCGGGACGTAGGTAGAGGTGATAGGTGTTTCCCAGAATGATTTGTGCCTTGACGTCGTTGTCGAGATCCCGTTGATGGATGGCTTTTACCGTGCCGGCAGTACCTACTGGCATGAAAATAGGAGTCTCAATCGTTCCGTGAGCAGTCTTAAGATTTCCGGCTCTGGCTTTCCCCTTGGGATCTACCGCCTCCAGACGGAATATTATGCCTCTTTGTGTGGTCAAGGTTAAAAAATGGTTATAGTGTATAACGGTATGTTTATAAAAAAAGTCTCCAAAGATAATCTTATTTCATCGAAGAATGGATATTTTTGCCGCAAGGATTAAATTTCATGTTTTTACAACTTTATCAACAAGCCCCTCTTCCCTTCGTGCTCTTTGTGCTCTTTGCCTTGAGCGTATTCGTGCAACTGCTTTATTATTGGTTGATTAATTCTTCGCTTATCTTCTCTTCGCGTACAGATCCTTATGAAAATAAGGAGGGGGTTAGCATTGTACTGTGTGCCCGAGAGGAGTACTGGAGCTTGCAACAGAATTTACCCTATATCCTTAATCAGAAGTACCATGCTTTTGAGGTTATTGTCGTGTATGATCAGTCAGAAGATGAGAGTGCACTTCTGTTGGAGTCATTGGCTCGCCGCCACGATAATCTTAAGGTGGTGTATGTGAATAGTAAGTTGAATTTTTTCAAAGGAAAAAAGTTTCCCCAGTCGGTGGGAATACGGACGGCTAAGTATGATACCATCCTTTTGACAGAGGTGAATTGCCGGCCGGTTTCGGTTTATTGGATCAGTCGAATGATGTCCTCTTTTACGTCCGGAACTCAGGTGGTGTTGGGTTATAATCGGCTTGAGAAAAAGGATGGTTTGTTGAATCAGGTTATTCGTTATGACCATTTGGTGCGGGCTATTCGTTGTTTCTCTTTTGCAAAGAGAGGAATGCCCTATGCGGGGTTTGCAACAAATATCGCCTTTAAAAAAGAGCTGTTTTTAAAGCAGGATAGTTTTATGGGGATGTTTGGGATGCGTGTGGGGGATGACGAATGTTTTATTGGCCGGGCCGTGAGAAGGAGAAATACCGTGTTGCAAATGCATCAGGAAAGTCATATGCTCTCTAGTCCGACGGATCGTTTGGGGGTTTGGTCCCTATCTCGGAAGAGGATGATGGCTGGAACCCGTTTCTTTCGCTTTGGACATAGGGTGGTTTTGGGCTTTTTTGAATCCTCCCGCTTGCTGTTCTTTACGCTGTCAGTGGTGTTGATCGCAATGAACTATATGTGTTATCCGGTGATAGGCCTCTTTCTGTTGCGGCTCTTCTCCTACCTCTTCTTTTTCGTGAAGAGCATGCATCGTTTTGAAGAGAAGAAGCTGCTGTTTACTGCCTTGTGGGGAGAGCTTCTTCTGCTTGTGATAAATCCTTTTTTGTGGCTAGGGAGTAAAACCATAAAGGTAGCTCAATAGCTAAAGATCCCTAATACTTCGTTGCATTGATGTTGAAAACAGTCGTTAACTCCAAAAGTTGAGCCCTTTTCCCGGCTGTTTGATCAGTGATAGACCAGTTTTTCCGTAAGGGGTTTTTGACCCTCTGCATGGATGCGTACCAGGTAAACGCCCGGTGCTTTTTTTAAATCCTTGATGATTATTTGATCACGGGTGATCGTTTTTTTCAGTAGGGGTACTCCTTGAATTGTAAGAATCGTCATTTCGCCCCGTAGATAAGCGGAAGGGATTTGAATACGAAAGAAATCCTTTGTGGGATTGGGGGTTATGGTCAGCCTGTGTTCGAACCGCTCTTCTGTGGATTGGCAGATGTCAAAGAAGATCCTCTTCTCTGCTGAGGAGAGGCAGTTGTATTCGTCGGTGACCTGTACGGAGAAGGTGTGAGCCCCCACACCCAACCCCGTGGTATCTATGGTAATGGAGGGGGTGGTTTTGCCTCCCGGACTCCAAAGCCAACTGGATGCCTCCAGCTGTGAATGCGCCGTTAGGGTGAGGGTTTCGTAGGCGCAGACGGTATCGTTGGGGAGCGCCTCAATAGCGATTTCATTGGGGGGGTATACCAAGAGATCCGTGTGGTTGGATACGCTGTTCCATCCGTCGTGGACTTCCACCCAGAATCGCATAGATTCGTCGGCAATGGTGGTGGGGTTCTCTTCGTTACTATAAAACCCCGGGGGCTCAGAGAACCAGTCGAAAGTATATTGTTCAGAGCCGCCCTGGGCATGGGAAAAGAGTTGGATCTCTGCCCCTTTACAGGCTTCTTGTGGGGAGGCTTCAGGTGCCGAGGATAGTGCGCCCGTGTTGAGGTGGACGGTGGTGGTGTCGATAGAGAGACATCCCGTCTCCGCATCCATGACCTCCAAACGGAAGGTGGTTTCATCGTAGAGTTGTGTTGTGGCCGATTGCGGTTGGTCAGGGTTGGCCAATAAAGCTCCTGGGGACCATAGCCAGTTGTAATTGCCGCTGCCTCCGGTGGCACTGCCCTCCAGGATGGTGGTGGTGCCGTGGGGGATCCATTGGTCTGCCCCGGCATCGGGAGTGGGAAGAGCAAAAACCACAACCTCTACCGTATTGGTGACCATATTATAGCCATCAGATACCGTTGCACTATAGGTGGTCGTCTCTTCCGGGTAGGTTAGGGGAGCGGCGAGGGTGGAGGTGAATCCCGGGGGATTGGAGCTCCATGTGTAGCTGTAATCGCCGCTGCCTCCCGAAGGTAAACACTGTAACTGTACCGCCTCCTGAGGACAAACGCTGTCAGGCGTAGCCGAGACTTCGCTGTTGAGTGGCCCCCCCGTTACATAAACGGTGACCTGATCCTGATGGCTACACCCTGTTGCATTATCCGTGGAGAAAAGGGTAAAAAGGGTGGAGCTCTCCAGGTTGGTGGTGGTGGGGGTTAGGATGTGTTGGCCTATAATCAGTTCGGAAGGTTCCCAGCTGTGGAAGTAATCGCCACTGCCTCCCGATACAGATCCCTCCAACTGGGTATAGGTTCCGAATGGAATCACTTGATCTTCACCGGCATTCACCGTGGGTATTTGCATAAAGGAGAGCACCATCTCATCGGATGTGGCTGGACAGGTGCTGTTTGCCGAGGTGGTAAGTGTGAGGATGACCTCCCCCATGGTATAATCCTCTTGGGAGGGCGTATAGATGGTGACCAACTGGGTAGGATCTGCAAATTCGCCGCTACCGTTGCTGCTCCAACTTCCTCCTGTGGCATATTGAACACTTCCTGAGGTGGTATGGGTTGTCCCCGAACAGATGGCGGTATCTTCTCCGGCGTGGGCAATGGGGGATTTGATAAAGGTGACCGTGAGTTGATCGTCTGTTGCCGAAGCACAGGGTGCGATGGCATTGCCGGTGAGTGTGAGGATGACTTCTTCGTTTTGTAGGTCTTGAGGTCCTGGTAAGTAGGTTGTAGAGAGGGCTTGGGGGGCGGTAAATGTGCCGTCGCCAGAGGTGCTCCAGAGCGTAGATTCCGTGTGGGAAGCGTATCCCGAGAGTGAGACCGTATCCAACTCACAAACGCTTTGGTTATAGCCGGCAAACACTTCGGGAAGAGGCTGAAAAGAGAGTAGTATGCTGTCGGCAATAGCTTGTGAACAGGGTGCTGCAGGGAAGATTGTCAGGGTGAGATATACCGAGCCGTTGTTGAGGTCCTCAGCGCCGGGCGTGTAGAGGGTTGACAAACTGTTAGGGTTCTCAAAGAGGCCGTCACCGGATGAACTCCAGGTCGCCGAGGAGAAGTTGAAAGCGCTGCCGTTAGTGGTATAATTCTCTGAAGAACAAATGATTTCGTCGGATCCTGCACTTCCTTCGGGTTCCGGGTAGAGGGTTAATAGCAGGGTATCCTCCGCATTGTCGCAAGGGGCATTACCCTCTACTTGTAAGGTGAGTGTAACCACCGTCTCTTCATTGACCTCCTCTGCGTAGTAATCCGTGTTCAATGCGTTGGGGTCGGAGAAGGTGCCGTTGCCTGAGGTTGTCCATTGCAGCGATTGGTAATTTTCTGCCTCTCCCTGGAGGGGAATAATGCTTTTCTCACAACTGCTGTTATCCTCTCCGGCAAAGACCGAGGGAGGTGGTAAAATAGATAAAATAAGGGTGTCGGTGGTGGTGAGATCACAAGGGGGCTGAGCCTCTCCCGTTAGCAGGAGCATTACCATGCCATTCTCCTGGTCGTTTTGTCCGGGAGTGTAGATGGCGTTGGGGCTGTGTATAAAATTAAAACTCCCATCTCCCGTGGTAGACCAGGTAATGGTTTCCGCATAGGTGGTGACGGCATTGGCGGTGAAAGTCTCTCCCTGACAGAGGGTGTCATCGGCTCCCGCATTGATTTCGGGAATGGGAACCGTTTGAATGGTGGTATGGTCG
Source organism: Bacteroidota bacterium (assembly GCA_002748065.1). GTDB lineage: Bacteria > Bacteroidota > Bacteroidia > Bacteroidales > BM520 > BM520. The sequence continues at coordinate 40,019 of PDRJ01000035.1, read as the reverse complement.
TAGCAGTTGTTGGAACCGTCGTAGACGGTTACGGTGTAGGTGGTCGTATCGTTGACCTGTACCCAAGGATTCTGCTCGGAGGAGGTGAATCCCTCCGGGTCGGAGACCCACTCAAAACTGTAGCTTCCCGATCCTCCTTGGGGGTCGGCATGCAGTTGGGTCTCATATCCTTGACATAGCGTGTCTTCTTCAGACCAGGCGTAAACGAAAAATCCTTCGCTGGAGAGGTAAAAAAGACCTGATAATCCCTCCGGAATAAAAACATCTCCGGGGGTGGGGTAAGTAGGGTTGAGAATAGCCGTGGCTGCGACTTCCGTCTGCATGGAGAAAGAGTAAAGCTTCCATTGGATGGTCTCTCCATAGGCGAAACCATCTTTATCGCCGGTGATAAAATCGTCTCCATAGGCAAAAACGATGGTCCCTCCCTGGGCCGGCCACGCCACAGCTCCCCCGCATTTTTGTACGCCATTATCCTCATAGAAGACCCCGATGTAATCGCCCGGTTCAATGGGAACACCGTTGATCACAGGCCAGGCATTCTCTCCAATGGAGAAGAGGTGGCTGGAAGAGGTGATGGTGAAATCCCATCCCGGGGGAATATCAGCTAGTCCGGGCAATGCGATGAAGAGAAAGAGTAGTCCGGTAAAGAATCTTATTTTCATGGAAGTATGGATAATCTGATATAATGTTTAACTTTGTTCCATCGATACGTAAGGTAGTATTCGGTAAGAATGTAGTAACCTCAAGGTTTTCTGACAAGAAAATAACCCCCAAACCGTTGTTGTCGTTGGGGCTTGTGAAGAAACCGTATAGCAAATGTATGAATAATATGAATATAACTGAATTTCAACGGGTAATTTTACAAGGTATTCCCGATGAGTTGCCCCCATTAAAGCCTTTGGAGCAGGAGATTAATCATGCTCCCAGAAGGAAGGATATCCTGACAGATAAGGAGAAAGAACTGGCACTTCGCAATGCGCTGCGTTATTTCCCGGAAAAACATCATGAAGTATTGGCGAAGGAGTTTCTCCAGGAGTTGAATACCTATGGCCGGATCTATATGTATCGTTTCCGTCCTGATTATCCCATTAGGGCACGCCATATTGATGATTTCCCCCACCAGTCTAAACAGGCGGCAGCCATCATGTTGATGATCTGTAATAATTTGGATAATGCGGTGGCTCAGCACCCCCATGAGTTGGTGACTTATGGCGGAAATGGTGCCGTATTCCAGAATTGGGCACAGTATCTGTTGACTATGCAGTTCCTGGCCACCATGACCGACGAACAGACCCTGGTGATGTATTCAGGACATCCCATGGGGCTTTACCCTTCACATAAGGATGCTCCGCGTTGTGTGGTGACCAATGGTATGGTGATTCCGAACTATTCTGGAAGGGATGATTATGAGAAGTTTAATGCCCTAGGGGTCTCTCAGTACGGGCAGATGACCGCTGGCTCCTATATGTATATTGGCCCCCAGGGTATCGTTCATGGTACCACGATTACGGTGATGAACGCTGCCCGCATCCATGGTGATGGTGTAATGGCAGGAAAGGTGTTTGTGAGTTCGGGATTGGGAGGAATGTCGGGTGCTCAGCCCAAGGCCGCGGTGATTGCCGGTATGGTGGGCGTGGTTGCTGAGATTAACCCCAAGGCGGTGAAAGTGCGTTACGAGCAGGGATGGGTGGACGAAGTGTTTACCGATCTGGATGCGTTGGTGGCGCGGGTGAATGAGGCGCGAGCACATAAAGAGGCGGTTTCCTTGGCCTATCAGGGTAATATTGTGGATTTGTGGGAGAAGTTCGTGGAGGAGGATGTCCCTGTAGATTTGGGTAGTGACCAGACCTCCTTGCATAACCCCTTTGCCGGTGGATATTATCCCGCTGGACTTACCCTGGAAGAGTCCAATCGTATGATGGCAGATCAACCGGATCGCTTTAAGGAGAAAGTTTATGGATCCTTGCGTCGCCATGTGGATGCGGTGAATAAAATGACAGCCAAGGGCATGTATTTCTGGGATTATGGAAATGCGTTTCTTCTGGAGGCTTCTCGTGCAGGAGCTGATGTGATGAAAGAGGATGGTGATTTTATCTACCCCAGCTATGTGCAGGATATTATGGGGCCTCTCTTTTTTGACTTTGGGTTTGGTCCGTTCCGCTGGGTTTGTACCTCAGGGGATCCGCAAGACCTTGCCAAGACGGATGCCATTGCCGCAAATGTGTTGGAAGAGATGGCCGCCTCTGCACCGGAGAAGATTCGTATGCAGATGAAAGACAATATTCATTGGATCCGCGAGGCGGGTAAGAATAAGATGGTTGTGGGTTCGCAAGCACGTATATTGTATGCTGATTGTGAGGGCCGTACCCGAATTGCAGAAGCCTTTAATAAAGCAATAGCTGCTGGTGAATTGTCCGCTCCTGTGGTGCTGGGACGGGATCATCACGATGTTTCTGGTACCGACTCTCCTTACCGTGAAACCTCCAATATCTATGACGGCTCGCGCTTTACGGCCGATATGGCCATTCATAATGTGATTGGTGATGCCTTTAGAGGTGCCACCTGGGTCTCCATACACAACGGTGGTGGTGTCGGCTGGGGAGAAGTGATTAACGGTGGTTTTGGTATGCTGCTTGATGGTTCCGATGATGCTGATCGTCGGTTGAAAATGATGCTTCATTGGGATGTTAATAATGGGATCTCGCGTCGTAACTGGGCCCGTAATGAGAATGCCATCTTTGCCATTAAACGTGCCATGGAGCAGGAGCCTCGCTTGAAGGTGAATGTCCCCTATATGGTGGATGATGAGATCTTCTCCGGGTTGTTTTGAGGTAAGTGAGCAATGATCGTTAATGGTCAGTGGTTTTAGCCGTTGGCCATTAACGAGTGTTTGCAAAAAGAACAGGCATGCTCCCCTCCCTCCCCTCTTTGTGGTAGACGTCGTGTGGTATAGAACCCCCTTTGTCGGGGGGCAAAAATAAAAAGAGCCCGCTTTTCAGCAGACTCTTTCATTACCTAATCCCTCAACCAAAATGAAACAATACAGCATGATTACATGCTGTAATAACAATGGCGCGAAAATAATCCATTTTTTCCTAACTACCAATCTTTTTTAGCTTTTAAGGCAACTTTTTTTTGATTTTAAGGGTCTTACCGGGTGTCTTCTCTTATGGTGATGCTGTTTTTACCGCTGAGAGCTGTTTTTCTCTTCTGTAGAACAGGAGAAATCTTATCGGAAGTGATTTATAAGCGTTAAAAAACGTATCTTTGAGCGTTCTATCGGCCTGTTTTGTGTGTTACAGAAGGTAGATTTGGTGAGGATTGTATAAATTTAAATAGTTGTATTATGAAAAAAACGTTACTTTTTCTTTTTTTGATGATGTTTATGACGGGGGTGTTTGCCCAGTCGTTTTTATTTTTTGATCACGAAGGAACCCAAATTGAGGATGATGCTGTCGTTGAGCTGCTTGCTGAGCCTACAGTAGGAGAGATTCCCTTTGAACTTAATGTTCAAAATGCCACGGAAAATAGTAAGGATATCTTCTGTAAGAAGAGCTATATCCACATTGTGGAAGAGACTGAAAACCTGTTCTGTTGGGCCGGTTGTTACCTCAATGGTACTTTCGTTTCTGAACGCGCGGTGACCTTGGGTGCGGGAGAGATTAGTGGAGATGGGGAGTTTTCCGGCCACTATTTTCCCAAAGGCCAAAAGGGTACTTCGGTGATCCGTTATACCTTTTTCGATGGAGCTAACCCCAACGACTCTGCCTCTATCAGGGTGAAATATACAGCAGGTTTCGAGGGTATTGGAGAAAATGATTTGTATCAAGTCTCTGATATCTACCCCAACCCTGTAACGGACTTCGGCCGCATTGATTTTGATTTGAATCACGCTTCCATAGCAAGTCTTGTGGTGTACGATCTTACAGGAAGTAAAGTGAGAGAAAATATTCTGGAGAATAAAAAAGGCACCGTGACACTCCCTGTCAATGATTTGTTGAGTGGGGTCTATTTTTACGCTGTGATTGCGGATGATAATATTGTGAAAACAGGAAAACTGGTGGTTAAATAGAGCGTTTATACAGAAAGTCCGAATTCGAGGCTTGCGAAGGCTGAAAAATGGGAGTTTACTAGGGTAAATGACCATTTGGAAGAGAAGCGTAACGAAGAAGTCGGACTTTATAGACGGACTCTAAATAAAATGAAACTAGCAGGGTAGATAAAGCCTGCGTGCAAAAAAAGAGGCGGCTACGAAAAACGTAGCCGCCTCTTTTTGGTGAAGGGGTCATTGGAAGAACCACTAGAGGAATGCCTCTTTGAAGGCTTCCACATAGTCTAATCTTTCCCAGGCAAAGAAGGTTGCCTTTTTGAAGAATTTCCCGGGGGCTTCCTTTTTGGTATAGGTCGTATCATCCTGATAATAGACTTCAACCTCTTTTTCATAGGAGTCGCGTCCAAAGTGGCCATAGGATGCTGTGGGTTTAAAGACAGGGTTTTGTAATCCCAATCTTTTCACAATGGCATAGGGGCGAAGATCGTAGATCTCTTTGATCTTTAAGGCAATCTCTCCATCGGAGAGGCTTGTTTTATTGGTGCCGTAGGTGTTGAGGTATACGCCCACAGGTTCGGCAACGCCAATGGCATAGGCCACCTGAATCTGTGCCTTGTCTGCAACGCCTGCAGCTACTAGATTTTTGGCGATATGACGAGCCGCATAGGCTGCACTACGGTCAACTTTGGAAGAGTCTTTTCCTGAGAAAGCCCCTCCTCCATGACTGGAGACACCGCCATAGGTGTCCACAATGATTTTCCGGCCGGTAAGTCCGGTATCACCGTGAGGTCCTCCGATCACGAATTTTCCGGTGGGGTTTACCAATAGCCTGGCATCATGAATGTTAAGTTTCTTGATGCGCTCCGGGAGGAGTTTTTCTGTGCGAGGGAGAAGATAACGCTTCATATCCTCTGTGATCTTGTGGTGCATGGCCTTGTCCGCCACTTTTTGCGCCTCTTCGGTAGTCTCTTCCGGCTCGATGAAGTCGTCATGCTGGGTGGAGATTACAATGGTATCGATGCATACAGGGTTGTCTTCTTCGTCGTATACGACGGTAACCTGTGCTTTGGAGTCGGGAGCAAGATAGGGCATCACTTTTCCCTCCTTTCGAATTGCGGCAAGCTCTTGAAGTAGCATATGAGAAAGTTCGATGGGAAGGGGCATATAGTTGTCCATCTCTCTGGAGGCAAAACCAAACATGATCCCTTGGTCTCCCGCACCTTGCTCCTCTTCGCTCTCACGTTGTACTCCTTGGAAGATATCGCTGGATTGCTCGTGGATGGTGGAGATAATGCCGCAGGAGTCCGCATCAAAGCGATAGGAGGCTTTGGTGTAGCCAATCTCTCGAATGGTCTCCCGCACCAAGTGTTGGATATCCACATATCCTTGGGTGCGTACTTCGCCGCTACACATTACTAATCCCGTGGTAGTGAGTGTCTCACAAGCAACTTTTGATCGTTTGTCATGACGAAGAAATTCGTCTAACAGGGCATCACTGATCTGGTCTGCTACCTTGTCGGGATGCCCCTCGCTTACGGATTCTGAGGTGAATAGATACCTCTTTTTTGTTGTTTTATCTATTGACATAATTATAAAAGTTTATGTTTATTGTCTGTTGGGAAACGCCAAATACTTCATGTTTCGTTTTCGGCTGTTGGGGGAGGAATTAGGTTTTGAATGTGTAGGGGTAACCCTTGATTTCTAACGGTTAGATGCTTGTAGTCCCTCTCTTTCCCTTTCCCATTTTTTCTTCTCTTTTTTCGTTATATTAAATTATATGGTAAGGTTTGAGCGATTGGATGGGGGGTAAAACCGTTTTAGCATTATTTTACCGTGGTTGCAATCAGACAAATCTCTCCACACGTGGCAAAGGTATGAAAAAAATAGGATAGCAATATGTTGGAGCTTCTATTTTGTCAAGGATCGGAAGAGCTCTTCCAGTTTCCCTTCTCTCTTCTCCATGGAGAGCACCTCTACTCCCTCTTCTACTGCAAGGTGAAAGAGTTTGGGGCGTACGTCTGTATGGGGGGTATAGGATATTTCGTAGTTGTTTTTTGTTTCTCCTTGCGCGATCTCGACGACTCCTGTGATCGATTTTAACCGTTCTTTGGGGATGGCTTGGGAGAACTCAACGGCAATTTTAGAGAGGCTAACGCCTTTTGTGTTGAGCTGGTCAATGGGGTTGTCTGTTACAATTTTTCCCTTATTGATGATCACCACCCTGTTGCAAATGGCTTCCACTTCTTGCATGATATGGGTGGAGAGGATGACCGTTTTCTCTTTACCTACGTTGGTAATCAGGGAGCGGATCTCTGCCAACTGGTTGGGGTCTAATCCGGAGGTGGGCTCATCAAGGATGAGTACCTTGGGATCGTGGATAAGGGCCTGTCCCAGCCCTACCCGTTGGCGGTAGCCTTTGGATAGGGCTCCGATTTTTTTGTGAACTTCCCGCTCCAAGCCGATGGTGTTGATCATTTCATCAATTCGTCTCTTTTTTTGCGGAATATGATGAATGCCCGCAATAAACTCCAGGTATTCTCTCACATACATCTCAGGGTAGAGCGGGTTATGTTCCGGAAGATAGCCGATCAACTTTTTGATGGCCAGAGGGTTCTCATGGATGCTCTCTCCGTATACGGTGACATCTCCTTCGGTGGGGGGGAGGTAGCAGGTGATGATTTTCATCAGCGTGGATTTTCCCGCCCCATTGGGGCCCAAAAGTCCCAGAATCTCGCCGGGAACGATGTTGAGTGAGAGGTGGTCTAAGGCCTTTTGGCCATCATACTCCTTCGTGATGTCCGTAATGTTGATTGACATATCCGCTGTTTTGGTGCAAAAGTAAACATTTCCTGAAAGGATGGAAAGAGGCTTGCCGTGGCTTTTTGTCCAGGCTGGGTTTGAGAGGAAGGCCTGCAATCTCTACGCTTCCTCGTTGCTTTGGTGGAGCTGGCGGGAGTCGAACCCGCGTCCAAACAAGTGACAAAAGTGCTTTCTACATGCTTAGGATGTTGTTAATTGTCGGGAAGAGCCCGGAAACATCCACCCAAGCCCAACCGTATCCTTTTTTCTTACTGTTACATCAAGGAGGTGTAACAGGCAGCCTGAAGTTGCGAGCACCCCGACATCGAACCGGAATCAGGCCTGTCCATTCGCAGAGTGTCCCGTCGCCAGTCCTCGACCGGCGATGAAGCGTATCTACTGTACTTCGATTACGCAGCGAGAGCAAAATTATTTTCGCCAATTATAGTTTTACAGAACGTTTGAACGGGGCCATCTGCATCCCCCGACATGCTTACAAATCCATCATCCTTGCTGTCAAAACCAGTCAGCCCCTCAATGTATTTGTGGTTTTGTACCTTTCGGTACAGGGTGCAAACATACAAAAAAAATGCCAAAAGTGGAGGTTACCTGTTTAACGGATGGGCAAACTTGATGACCTCCTCGCCCGTAATGGTTTTATCACATAGAATGGCTAATCGTTCCACCACATTGTGAAGCTCTCGTACATTTCCCGTCCAGTGTAACTTTTGTAGTTCTGTTATGGCCTCGGGGGCGAAATCCAAGGGGGGGCGTCCCATCTTGGAGGTGATGGTCATTAAAAAATGGTGGGCTAGTAGTGGGATATCCTCTTTGCGCTCCCTGAGTGGAGGGACTTCAATAATGATAACGCTTAGCCGATGGTAAAGATCTTCCCTAAAGTTTCCTTTCTTGATCTCTTCGCTTAGGTTTTTGTTGGTGGCTGCCAGAATACGTACGTTCACCTCAATGTCCTTTTCGCCGCCCACACGCGTAATCTTATTCTCCTGAAGTGCCCTGAGCACCTTGGCCTGAGCCTTTAAACTCATGTCGCCAATCTCATCGAGGAAGAGGGTGCCGTTATTGGCCAGCTCAAAGTCTCCTTTGCGTTGCTTGTGTGCGGATGTAAAGGAGCCTTTTTCGTGTCCAAAAAGCTGACTTTCAATAAGCTCTGATGGTATAGCCGCGCAGTTCACTTCAATGAAAGGGGCTTTGGAACGGTTGCTGTTTTCGTGGAGGGATTTGGCCACTAATTCCTTCCCGGTTCCATTCTCTCCCGTGATCAAGACCCTGGCATCGGTGTCGGCTACGCGCTCAATCATCTGTTTGATCTCTAAGATGGGTTGAGACTCCCCAATCATAGTGCCGGTGTTCATGATTTTTTTCCGTAAACGTTTTGTCTCGGAGAGCAAATGGCCTTTGTCTAAGGCATTCCTTACGGTAATGAGTAGCCTGTTTAGATCCAATGGCTTGGCAATGTAATCATAGGCTCCCTTTTTTAGGGATTCCACTGCGGTTTCGATGTTGCCGTGTCCTGAGATCATAACAATAGGTACATCGCTGACCAGAAGGGCTTTGTCCAACACTTCCTGCCCGTCCATTTTGGGCATCTTTATGTCGCATAGGACGAGGTCGTAAGGGTTTGTTTTGAGCTTTTCAAGCCCTTGGACACCATCTTCGGCCTCGTCGATGGTGTATTTTTCGTATTCCAGGATGTCCCGTAAGGCTCGGCGGATACTTTTTTCGTCATCAATGATAAGGATCTTCGGTTGGTTCATGTTAGTTCGTTTTTAAGGCGCCAATGATCTCGTTTACTGATTTACAGCCGTGGGATTCAAGGTAGTGATCAATACCTTTGATGATTTTGAGCGTGACCGTGGGGTCGATGAAATTGGCTGTTCCCACTTGGATGGCAGAGGCTCCAGCCAAGAGAAATTCGATGGCATCTTCGGCGTTGCTGATCCCTCCCATTCCTATTACGGGAATCTTTACGGCGTTGGCAACCTGCCAGACCATGCGTAGAGCGACGGGTTTCACGGCGGGACCGGAGAGCCCGCCTGTGTTGGTAGAGAGTACCGGCCGTTGGGTGTGAATATTGATGGCCATGCCCAACAGGGTGTTGATAAGGGAGATGGCATCGGCTCCTTCCTGTTCCACAGACAAGGCAATATCGGTGATGTTGGTGACATTGGGGGAGAGCTTTACGATGAGGGTTTTGTGGTAGACACTGCGCACCGCTTTGGTAACCTCTTGTGCCGAGGCACAGCTGGTTCCAAAGGCCATTCCGCCCTCTTTTACGTTGGGGCAGGAGATGTTTAGTTCGATGGCAGGAATATGATCCAACTCATTCATGATTCTTGCCACCTCCACATAGCTCTCTACGGTAGACCCCGACACATTGGCAATCACGGGGATGGTATATTTTTTTAGTTTCGGATAGATCGCATCCCGAAAGTAGGCCGCGCCCTTATTTTGTAGGCCTACGGCATTGAGCATTCCATGGGGTGTTTCGGCCATGCGGGGGTAGGGATTCCCCTCCCGGTGTTCTAAGGTGGTGGCTTTGACCACAATGCCTCCCAAGTCGTTTACCCGAATAAAGTCGTCAAATTCAAATCCATATCCGAAGGTGCCGGATGCGGTCATGACAGGATTGTCAAGCGTCAATTTATCAAGGGTTACTTTTAGTGTTGCCATTTGAGTCTCTTTGAGTTAAAAATAGGGCCTTCTGTACAGACGCATTGATTTCCCTCCAGGGTCTCTGTAACGCAGCAGAGGCATGCTCCGATGCCACAGGCCATGGTGTTTTCCAACGATACTTCACAGGGGGTGTGGTGGGCTTCGGCAAGGGCGGCCACCGCTTTCATCATGGGATCCGGTCCACAGGTGTAGATGCGTGAGTATCGGTTCTCCAATTGTTGCATGATGGGGTGATCAATGACGAGGCCTTTTGTCCCCACACTGCCGTCTTCTGTGGTGGTGTAGAGATTCCCTATGTGTGCAAAGACGGCATCTCCAATCAGGTTCTCCCGATCCCTTGCTCCCACAAGAATATCAGGAATCCCTCCCTGCTCCTCAATGGCCTTGGCCAGTAGAAGGAGGGGGGCTACTCCCGATCCTCCGCCTGTTAGCAAGACCCGCTCTCCCTTGCGAGGCATGGAGAAGCTATTCCCCAGTGGCATGATGACGCTGAGCGAATCTCCCGGCCGGGTAGAGGCAATAAGCGCCGTGCCGTTGCCAATAATTCGGATGAGAAAAGAGAGGGTGTTGGCCTCCTTGTGGTAGTCGTGGACAGAGAAAGGTCTTCTGAGGTAGGTCCTCCCCGTATCTCCGGCACTGATCTCGGCAAACTGTCCGGGAAGAACCGGGGGAAGCACTTCGTCAGAGGTGCAGGTTAAGACCACGTGCTGGTGGTTTAGCTCAACCCGGTCAACGACCCGGAGGTTTAAAAGCTGTTTTTTGGTGTGCATAAGAATCGTGTCATCGGTTAAAAAAAAAGCCCTTACGGGCTTTAAAGATAACTATTTTTCGGATGTCTCCTCAGGAGTTGGTGCTTCTTCTTGCTCCTCTTCTTCAAAAGAGAGCAATTCTTTCTCCTGCAACAACCTGTACCAAGCAAAGATTTTCTTGATATGGGAGCTGTAGACACGATCCTTGTCATAGTTGGGAATTACCGTTTCAAAGAGGGTTAATTGCTCTTTGGCGGTGGCTGCCTCCTTCTCTTCGGGATGTTGTGTAAGGTGGTCTGAAATTTTTTTGAAGACCTCCTTCATGGGCATATCCTCTTCAAGGGTGAAGATGCTAATCTCCTCCAGTGAACTGATTCTCTCATGGGCAAATACCGGGAAGCGTTTTTGGTCAATAAGAGACTCAACGATAAGGCCGTTTTTTACATTGGCGACCATCTTATAGAGTCCCGGTTTTCCTGCAATTGATAAAATTTTTGTCAGATCCATACGTTAATAGCTCAATATTCAGCCCGCGAAGGTAGTAAATTTATTGGTATATCGTACGCTCTTCACGCGTTGTCATCTTATATCCCTGTGTAGTTGTGGGGGGTGATCTTTTTCAGCTCCTCCTTTATGGAGTCAGAGACCTCCAAGGTGTCAATGAAGGCATGTAGGGTCTCTTGGGTAACCCGATGATGGGTTCTGGTTAACCCCTTCAGCGCCTCATAGGGCTTGGGATATCCTTCTCTTCGCAGAAGGGTTTGTACCGCTTCAGCTACTACGGCCCAATTCTCTTCCAGGTCGTGGTGGAGTTTCTCTTTATGGAGAATGAGTTTGGAGAGCCCTTTGAGGGTGGATCGACAAGCAATGAGGGTATGGGCAAAAGGTACGCCAATGTTTCGGGTAACGGTGCTGTCGGTCAAGTCGCGTTGTAGCCGTGAGACGGGGAGCTTTTCTGCCAGGTGGCGGAAGAGGGCGTTGGCGATCCCCAGGTTCCCCTCGGAGTTCTCAAAATCAATGGGGTTTACTTTGTGGGGCATGGCCGATGAGCCTACTTCTCCCTTTTTTATCCGTTGTTTGAAATAGTCCATGGCGATATAATTCCAAAGATCCCTGTCCAGATCCAGCAGGATTGTATTGATGCGGGAGAGGGCGTGAAAGTGTGCCGCCATGAAGTCGTAGTGCTCAATCTGAGTGGTGGTTTGTTGGCGCCTAATGGATAAATAATTGGTCAGAAAGTGATCGCCAAACGCTTTCCAGTCAATATGAGGAAAGGCAATGTGATGGGCATTGAAGTTCCCGGTGGCACCGCCGAATTTTCCTGAAAAGGGAATGCTATCCACTTGTGTTAGTTGATTTTCTAATCTCTCCCGAAAAACGCCCAACTCTTTGCCCAGTCGGGTAGGAGAGGCCGGCTGGCCATGGGTGCGAGCCAACATGGGGATTGCTGCCCACTCCTCCTCCAACGCTTCTAACTTCTCTATGATCGCTAAATAGGCTGGACGGAGTACTTCATGCCAGGCATCACGTAGCGACATGGGGATGGCCGTATTGTTGATGTCTTGGGAAGTGAGTCCAAAATGGACGAACTCCAGATAGGGAGCCAACCCCATATGGGTGAATTGCTCTTTGAGGTAATACTCCACCGCTTTTACATCGTGGTTGGTGACCGCTTCAATTTTTTTGATAGCCTGCGCATTCTCCGGTGTAAAATAGCGGTAGATGTCGCGAAGATCTTCCAAGAGATTGGGATCAACTGTTTTCAATTGGGGCAACGGGATCTCACAAAGGGCGATGAAATACTCCACCTCTGTCATGATCCTGTAACGGATAAGCGCATATTCCGAGAAGTATTGCGCCAAAGGAGCCGTTGTCTTTTGGTAGCGCCCATCAATGGGGCCTACTGCGGTGAGAGCTTGCATAAAGCGATTTTCTTTGGGTTATTTTTGTGGGACAAAAGTAGTAAAAAAGAACGGGTTGCTACAGAAGAGACTCTTCCACCTTTTTTATGATTTCGGTTTCGTCTATGGATAGGCATTCGTAGGTCTTTTTGTAGCATGCTCGGTTTCCGAAAACCGAGCAGGGACGGCACCATAGCTCTTTTTGCACAATGCCATGGTGGGACTTCCCAAAAGCGGTAAACCCTGCAAAGGGATGAGTGGCACCCCAGATACTAATGATCTGCGTCTTTGTAAGGCTTGCCAAATGCATATTGGCACTGTCCATGGTGATGATGGCGTCACAGTTATTGATTAATGCCAACTCTTCAGGCATGGAGAATTGGCCGATTACTGAAAGGATATTTTTCGACTCTCCCTGCCAACCTTCGGCAATTTCTGCTTCTTGGCGCCCCCCTCCAAAGATCAAGAGGCCACTTTGCGCATCCGGTCAACCGGGTAGGTTTTGCTTTTATGTTTGGCAAAAGGGGCAATGCCAATTTTCGGGGAGGGCAGCGCTACAATTGCCGAGATGGCCTTGGATACCGGGTAGCATTTTTCTTCTGAGGGCAACGTTAAATCAAGGGTGAATCCCAATTTTCTGAACACATCGGCATAGCGCTCTGTTGAGTGTTTCAGTGGCCGTCGTTTTTTGTTTCTCTTTCGGGTTAGGGCTCGCTTCTCCGCTCTGCCTTTATCGATGTGTACCCTAGGGATGCGTGAAGGGAGAAAAAAACGGATTAGTTGGGTGCGTAAGATTGCATGGATGTCGGCATAACAGTCGATGTTGTAGGAGGCGATGATCTCTTTGCACAACTTTCGGATACCAAGGATCCCCTTATGTTGGCCCTTCAAGTCCACCGGGTGTATGGTTAACCCCTCTATGTGATGGAAGAGGGGGGCAAAGAAAGGACGTGTAAGTAATACGATTTGTATATGGGGGTTTTGTGCGGTTAGTTTTTGCAATACATGAACCGACATGGCCACATCGCCCAGAGCCGAAAAGCGGCTCACCAAGATGGTCTTTATGTCGTCAGGAGGCTTCAAGAAGAGAAGGTATTATCGCTTTAGAGCCCTTAGTACCGGGTTGGTTTCCGGATCGTTATACATCTTCATCTGCTTAAAGGGTTGGGCAATCACTTGCCCCTTCTCCATGTCGCATAGCAAGCCGTCGATGGCTCGTGATAAAAAATCATGCTGAGCCATTAGAATATGGAGTTTGTTTTGTGCTTTTTGGCGGTGCTCCTCGGAGGCATCTTCTCTGAGAGCCTCTTCACGCCAGTGATACAGCTTTAGGTTTAAGATGGACAAACGATCCAGTGCCCAGCCCGGGGACTCCGTATTGATGCGTGCTTCTGTTTTGGTCTCTTTGTGTTTAAATTGATCATATAGATAATCATCAATCGCTTCCACCAAATCCGTTCGGTGCTGGTTGGAGGTGTCGATTTTTCGTTTTATATGAACGGCCTCTTCGGGGTTGATGGATGGATCCCGTATAATGTCCTCCAAGTGCCACTGTACCGTATCGATCCAACATTTTTTATAAAGCAAATAATCAAAGCTGTTCTCTTCGTATAGTGGTTTCGCAAATGCTTGACTTACCTCATCCAGAAGGTGGTACTGGGTGATGGCCTCCTGAAAAACCTCATTGAGCCTTGCTGAAGAATAATGTGCCATATCTCTTAGTCTAAAGGTGCTATGGATGATGAATAGCATCAATGGACAATATTACAACTTTTTTCTGAGACCTCACGGGGTAAAGCTCAATACCTCCTTAACTGTGTAACCAAATGTTGGGTGTTTTTTGCCGCGACTATAACGTATTAAAGAAATCAATAATCACATCACGGTAGAGGTGACCAAAGGTAAGAAGACACCATGTTTGCAATATCAGCAACTCCTCCTTTTCTAACCATCGGGGAGATTTCCCAAGCTCTTTACGGAACAGCTCTTTGCTGAAACTGACTTTTTCGAGGATTGTCTTTGTGTATTCTAACATCTTTTCGCGATTAAAATCAATGATAAAACGACAAACAGTCCTTCCGTATTTTATCCGCTAAGTTTTTTTAACATTTTTTTACGTAACGAAAGTCGGAAGATGGAAGACCGAAGACGGAAGACCGAAGTTGAGTGATAACTTTTTGTGAACGTTGTCACCCAACTTCGGTCTTCGGTCTTCCGACTTCCGTCCCTATTTCTGTATATCTCTCCATTATTATTGCTATATTTACGGTGTTGTGTCTGCCGAAAGATCGCTTTGCCTGCTTTTCCGGTGATACGACTTGACGAAATATGATCCATTTTGAGTAATTTAATGTTAGCGCCTTATGAGAAAACTACAACTTTTGTTCTTCGCTCTTTTTTGTGCCGTGTTATCCTTTGGACAGCTACCGCAGGGGATCAACCTGCAGATGATTGTGCGTAACCATGCCGGGGCTCTTATCCCTGAAAAGCAGGTGGAGCTGCGTTTTACGCTTGTGAAAGATAGCATCGGGGGGACTCCGATTTACCAGGAGACCCAGCAGCAGACTACCAATTTGTTTGGGTTGGTGAATGTGGTGTTGGGCCAGGGGACGGAGGTATTTGGAAACTTTGCCTCCATCCAATGGCAGGATTATAACCTCTACCTAAAGCAGGAGCTTGATTTGCAGGAGGGGGATGGCTACCAGGATATGGGCACTGCACCGTTGTTATCGGTCTCCTACGCCATGGTCTCTGGAGGGTTGAGATTGCAAAGCCCCAATGGGACGGAGTATCATTTGGAGGTGACCGATCAAGGCGACGTAATAGCCGTGATTCATGCGGCACCGGAGGCCTCCTTTACGGCCACCCCTCTTGAAGGGAATCCCCCGCTCACTGTAACCTTCACGGGTCAGAGCAGTAATGCCCCTACTTCCTGGCAGTGGGATTTTGGGGATGGGGCTACTTCTACGGAGCAGCATCCGGTGCATGAATATACGGCAGTTGGGGATTATACGGTGACCCTTTCTGCAAGTAATGCTTATGGTGTGGATATGGAGATCAAGGAGGCGTATGTCTATGTGGGAAGCTGCCCTGCCACGGTCACCGATATTGACGGCAATAGTTACAATACGGTGTTGATTGGTGAGCAGTGTTGGATGCAGGAGAACCTAAAGGTAACCCACTATCCCAATGGGGATGCCATTCCCTATATTACCGATGGGGGAGCTTGGGACGCCTTGGGGGATACTAATACGGATGATGCCTATTGTTACTACGATAACAATATGAATAGTGCGTATGGTGTGTTGTATAGCTATGCGGCGGCCATTGGGGATAATTGGGCGCGGGATAATGCCGAGGGGCAGGGGATCTGCCCCGAGGGTTGGCATCTGCCCACAGATGCGGAGTGGATAACGCTTACTGATTATTTGGGGGGAGAAGATGTTGCCGGCGGAAAGATGAAGGAGGTCGGTACTGGGCATTGGCAGAGTCCCAATACAGGAGCTACTAATGAGAGTGGTTTCACCGCCCTTCCGGGCGGCTACCGTGACTACTACGGCACGTTCCGCAATGTGGGCAACCACGGCACCTGGTGGTCGGCCACGGTCTATGGCAGCAGCGACGTGTGGTACCGCTATCTGAGCTATGAAACTGCCAATGTGAACCGCAACAATCACTACAAGTCCTACGGTTTCTCTGTGCGGTGCATTTGGAATAATTAACAATGAGTAATAAATTGAAAATTAGAGGATTATTTTTGTTTTAAATGTGATCATGTGACAATGCGGCGACATGGTAATGGAATGATTATCGGGACGGAAGACGGAAGTCGGAAGACCGAAGATGAGTGATAACTTTTTGTGAACGTTGTCGTTAATCTAAGCTAAAGGCTAAAAGCCGGTAAGTCCCTCCAGGGCTTACCGGCTTTTACCTTTTACCTTTTACCTTTTAGCGTCTTCTCTATTACGTTTCTGCCGATCGTTTTCTAATGATTTATGATCAGTTTGTTCGTGTATGTATCGTTGCCTGTTTTTGTTTTAACCACATAGGCTCCGCCCTTTAGAGAGGCAACATTTATCGGGGTATTGGAATTGATATTTTGCTGCAATACCATGCGTCCTTGATGATCAAAAATAGTGACCTGAGCTGTGCCTTCGTGGTTTTTCAGATTGATATAGAGTTGCTGTCGTGTAATAGGATTGGGATAGATAAAAAGATGTTCATTGGAAATAGGCTCGATATCTACCGTTACCTCTTTGTAGGTGAGTGTCATTTTCGTTGAAGGTGTCCACCCATTGATGTATTCGTAAGAACTGTATTTCGTGATGGGGTGCTTTATGAAATCGATCATATATGCTTCAAAATAGGTCTGAAAGGGGCCTCCCACATCCGCTATAGCTATATTTTTATCATACTCATACTCATACTTAAAACCGCTGGATGTCTCTCTGCTTATAATGTTACCGTCTCCATCATGCGTAAAATCTACACGGTATTGTACGGTATTGTTAACCTCGTCTTCTATGGATAGGATTAAGTGATCAGCGTTATAATTATAGATCCTTTTTTTGAGTACCGTTTCTTTGCCGTTACGCTCTTGTATTTGTTCTATATAATCAATGTTTCCTGCGTTGTTGTAGTGGTATTGGTCATAAAATAGATAAACCCAAGACTTATTGCTGGTGCCCCAGTAAGTTTCTATTTTGTCTATGATGTGCTCATCGGTGTAAAAATAGAGATACTTCGTATTGTCTTCCCACTCTAAAGAGAGCAATGAATAGATTTGTTTCGTACTTGATAACAAATTTCCGAGTTCATCATACTCAAAGATCGTTTTGGTGCTGTAGAGCTCATTATTGTTGCCATCAACATCGTAGTAGATCTCTTTTATAAAATGATGGTTATCGGTGGTTGATTTATAGTGTTCATAGGTTGCATAATGACTTAAGAAATAGGGATCGTTTTTGAGGAGGTTGGCGTTGGTATAAACATTCATCCTTTCCAATGTATCGGAACTGTTTTTATAGTACATACTTCTATACTCGGCGGCCGTTTGAAAATTTTCAAAATCGCTACGGTAGAAATATAAACTATCGAATAAATAAGTGTTTATCTGATTTGCCTCCATCAGATTCTTGCCCTTGTGTAGTTGTTGTAATGGCGCAGAGAAGGGGTCGTCTATTTGGCTTTTACCCATAAAGCCTATTAATAATAAACTGGCTAAAAGAATGATTTTAGTTGTCATCTTTTCTTTTTTTATTGGTTATTCACGATGCTAGCGTCTGTCTATAAAGTCCGACTTCTTTGTGATGCTTGTTTTCCAAATGGTTGCTCAATACAATCGCATTTACTTTAGTAAACGCCCCTATTTCAGCCTTCGCAAGCCCCTCGAATCCGAACGTTCTATACAGACGCTGCTCACCCCCTCGACTTTATGGAGAGACACCATTTGATGTTATTATCGATTTTTGATGGGTTTTTTGGTTTATAAGTTTTTGAGCCAATTTGTTATCCGTTCCTCTGTCTTTTCCGCTTCGTTGTCGTCATCCAAGGGAAGTCCATAAAAGAGTCCGTCGGGACGGAGGGCCTTACTCTCTTCGAAGGTATACCCTTTGCTCTCTACCGCTCCTTCTATGGTGGCTCCTCGCTCTTCCAGGAAGGTGGCCATGACGCCAATGGCATCCACGAAGTTGTAGGGGTACTTTTTTTGGTCTCCCAATCCGTAAATATGGTAGGTATAGCCGGTGAGATCCTCTTCTTCAATGGCGGGAACAAATTCATCCCAGTAGTTGGGGAGTTCTCCATAGAACCACGTAGGAATACTCAAGATAGCCCGTTTGTAGGAAAGAAACTTCTCGGTGGTCAGCTCTTCGGCATTGACTAGTTCTGCTTGGTCTTTCCCCAATTTTTCGAGGATAATTTCAGCGACACGCTTTGATTTTATGGTGTTGAAGCTACAGATAATAGCGATCTTATGCATGGTTAGTAATTTAAAAGGTTTATAGCTGCTTGATAGATTTTTTCCGTATCGGGAAGAATGGCTTTTTCCAGAATCCGGTTGAACCCCACCGGGGTGTTTTCCGAACCCACACGCTGTATTGGTCCGTCAAGGTGTTCAAAGGCCTTTTCGCCGATGAGTGCGGCAATCTCTCCTCCGAACCCTCCAAAGACGTTGTCTTCGTGGGCAACTACTATTTTACCGGTTTTTTTTGCGGTGGCAAGGATGGCCGTCTCATCCAATGGCGCCAGTGAGCGTAGATCCAGCACTTCCACCTCTTTTCCGGTCTCTTTTTTGATTCTTTCAGCGGCTTCTAAGCTCATAAGGGTGGTGTTTCCCCAGGTGATAATGCTTAGTGCATCGCCTTCCCGTCGGATTTTGGCTTTCCCAAAGGGTACCTCATAGTCGTCCGGTACGTGTGCTTCCGCTTTGGGGTCGTTATAGAGTGCCTTGGGCTCCATAAAGAGGGTGATTCCTTGCGAACGGATGCTGGTACGAAGCAGTCCTGCTGCATCGTCGGCAAAGCAGGGATAGACGATTCTGATGCCGGGAAGGGTGGCTAAGGCTCCTTCAATATTTTGGCTGTGGTATAATCCGCCGCCGATATAGCCGCCGGAGGCCAGGCGTACGGTGATGTTGGGGGCGAAGGCTCCGTTGCTGCGCCAGTAGTCGTGCGAGCTGTCCACCAACTGCTCCATGGCCGGCCAAAAATAGTCGGCAAACTCCGCTCCTTCAACCACTACCCGGATCTTCTCGCTGTAACGGGACATACCGTTGGCCGTAGCCATGATGTAGTCCTCTGCGATGGGCGCATTGAAGACACGCTCCTTGCCAAACTCCTGTTGCATCCCTTTACTCACGTTGAAGATGCCCCCTTTGTCCTTGTTGGCGATATCCTGTCCCCAGAGGTAGGTGTCCGGATTGTGACGGAACTCCGCTTTGAGGGTTTCGTTCAGCGCTTGAATCAGGCGTTTCGTGCTCCCCTTATTCTCCTCATTTCCATGGGGGTATTTATGGGCATTATAGGCCTCGGGAAGTACAAAGTCGTGGATGCTTTCAGGAGCAGGGTGGGGTGCAGCCATGGCTTTTTTGTGAGCCTCTTTGACCACTTGGGTTGCCTCCTCTTCCAAGGCGGTTAACTCTTCCGCCGTAAAACGGTTGTAGCGAATCAGCATTCGCTTGAATTTGCGTAGTGGATCATACTCCTTTACGTAGTTGCGCTCGTAATCGTCTCGGTACAGTTCGTGTCGGTCGGAGTTGGAGTGGCTCCCTATGCGCACACAGTTGGCGTGGACAATAACCGGCTTTTGCTCTTTCATGGCGATCTCCTTGGCTG
Source organism: Bacteroidota bacterium (assembly GCA_002748065.1). Taxonomy (GTDB): domain Bacteria; phylum Bacteroidota; class Bacteroidia; order Bacteroidales; family BM520; genus BM520. The sequence goes on along the minus strand of PDRJ01000035.1, from coordinate 20,491 downwards.
CGGTCATGGTGTTCATGGAGTCAAACACATCCTTTCCGTTGCAGTGAAGGATCGTAAGATTTTTGAATCCTGCGAAGTTGTCAGCAACCTTAGGGTTGGCCGTTTGGTCCTCTTTGGGTACGGAGATACCGTAGCCGTTATCCTGGAATACAAATACCACCGGGAGTTTCTCGCGTGATGCACCGTTAATGGCTTCATACACATATCCTTCTGATACGGATGATTCACCCTGGGAGCTGAATGCCACGGCCTTTTCGCCGTAGGTTTTTAGTGCACGAGCCGTTCCCACTGCTTGTGGTGCATGGTTTCCCGTACAAGAGCTGACGTTGTGAATATGGAGTGCCGGTTTGGCAAAGTGGTTTGACATGTGTCGTCCTCCCGAAGCGGGATCGGCGGCTTTGCTGATGCCGTTGAGGATGATCTCCTCCGGGCTTATTCCCGCCGAGAGTACCGTTAACAGGTCCCTGTAGTAGGGGAACATGTGGTCTTTTTTGGGGGTGAAGACCTGCCCAATAGCCAACTGAATGCCGTCGTGACCGGCATAGGGCGCATGGTACGACCATCCCAGTGATTGCTTGAGGTAGTTGGGGGCGCGCTCATCCAATTTGCGGCCTGTAACCATCAGTAGATACCACTTCTTGAGTTTTTCCTTATCGGTCTGTTTTATCTTATATCGCTTTTCTATTTCCATCATGGCTTATTTTTCTTGAAAGAGGAACAATAAGAGGGGCGAAAAGTTCAGTATAAGCTCGTATGAAATCAGTCGACAACCCCCTTTCCTCCTGGCGAAGGGATAAAAGATTGGGGTAGAGAACTGGTAACCTGCGTTCGGTTAAAAAAGTATTCATGGGTTGTCCCCCCGTTTATCGGCGAAGGACTTCAAAGGTACCGTCGGAGTGCAATCGTATAAGCGTGGAAGCAGTGAGGTTGTTTCCTTTTGTTTCATAGCTGCTTGGAACGATATGGTTTACGCGCTCTCTAATCTGTTGGGAGATAGTTTCAAATGATGTTGGAGCAGGGCTTCCTGAGAGGTTGGCAGAGGTTGAAACAAGGGGATGTCCTAATTGTGTGATCATCGCTTTGCAGAAGGGGTGCTGGGTGATACGAATGGCAATGGTGCCATCGTCGGCGATGAGTTCTTTGGGAAGGTTTCTGGCATGAGGAAAGATAATGGAGAGGGGTTTGTTGACCGATTGAATGAGGTCGCACAGGGTCTCCGGAACCTCCCTCACATGGTGTTCTAAACGGGCCTTATCTTCCACAAGGATGATCATATTCTTTGACAGAGGACGCTCTTTTAATTTATGAACCTTTTTGATAGCCTTTACATTACTGGCATCACACCCGATGCCCCAGATCGTATCTGTGGGATAGAGGAGTGTTCCGCCATTTTTGAGGGCATTAACCGCTTGTTGTACATCTTCTGCAAAGGAGGAGATCTCTTTTTTCATAGGATCGATACATTTAAAGGATTTTCTGTGGCAATGTTGTCTGATTACACAATCACATCATAGTCGCGGAGTGCCTGGTTGAGGGAGGTTTTGAGGTCGGTGGAGGGCTTCCGTTTTCCAATGATAAGGGCACAAGGTACATGGTAAGTCCCTGCGGTAAATGTCTTGGGTCTTGTGCCCGGAATAACCACTGAACGTTCCGGGACATATCCGGTATACTCTGTCGCTTTCTCTGTGGTTACGTCGATGATCTTGGTGGAGCCCGTAAGTACCACATTCGCTCCCAATACGGCTTCTCTCCCCACATGAACGCCCTCCACCACGATGCAGCGTGACCCGATAAAACAGTGGTCTTCAATGATGACGGGAGCAGCCTGTACCGGTTCCAATACGCCTCCGATGCCCACGCCTCCCGAGAGGTGTACCCCCTTCCCAATTTGGGCGCAGGATCCCACCGTTGCCCACGTATCCACCATGGTTCCGGTATCCACGTATGCACCGATATTCACATAGGAGGGCATCAATACAACGCCTTTGGCAATGTAGCTTCCGTAACGGGATACGGCGTGAGGAACCACCCGGATGCCCAACTCCCGGTATCCGGTCTTTAGTGGGATCTTGTCATAAAACTCCATGGGGCCGGCTTCCATGGTACGCATGCCATGGAGGGGAAAATATAGGATGACAGCTTTTTTCACCCATTCGTTGACCTTCCATCCCTCTGCCTCCGGAGAGGCTACCCGTAAGCTCCCTTTGTCAAGACAGGCAATGACGTGCGTGATGGCTTCCCTGGTTTCAGGCTTCTCTAAAAGGTTTCGGTCTTCCCAGGCTTGTTCGATAATCTGCTGTTCTTCTTTTATGGTCATAGAAAAAGATGGTTTTAACGAGCGCGTATTGCCCCGCAATTTTCTGATCCGTAAAAGTACAATTTTTTTGGTTGAGGGGCGAATTCTTTGGTTTTCGTTGTTGCGATAGTTGGCTTTAGGGGGTTTCTAAGGAATTGACTAACTTTGCACCGATTTTGTCGCTATGGGAAGAATTATGGCCATCGATTATGGGCAGAAGCGTGTGGGACTCGCTGTAACTGACGAGTTGCAACTTATCGCTACCGGCCTTGAAACGGTGCATGTGAAGGATCTGTTTCATCGTCTTCAACGTTATGTGGATGAACATGAGGTGGAGCGTTTTGTGGTGGGAGAGCCTAAAACGTTGATGAATCAAAAATCTGACGCTGCTCGGTTTGTAGATCCCTTTGTGAAGAAATTAAAAAAGCAGTTTCCTCATATCCCGGTGAGCAGGATGGATGAGCGTTTTACCTCGGTGATGGCACATCAGGCCATGCGTGATGCCGGATTGGGGAAGAAAGCGCGACAAAATAAGGAACTGGTGGACACCATTAGCGCTACGATGATTTTGCAGTCGTGGCTGAGTTTGAATAGTAAGCCTTAAATTAGATTATGATATTACCTGTAACGGCCTACGGTCACCCCACCCTTAGAAAAGTGGCCGCTGATATTGATCGGGAGTATGAGGGGTTGGATCAATTGATAGCAGATATGTATGAAACCATGTACCATACGGTGGGGGTGGGGCTTGCGGCACCGCAGGTCAACCGCTCCATCCGCCTCTTTATCGTGGATGCTTCGCCCTATGCCGAAGATCAACCGGAGTTGAAAGATTTTAAGAAGGTGTTCATCAATGCGCAGATTACGGAGCGAAGTGGTGAACCTTTCTATTTCAATGAGGGTTGCCTTAGTGTACCTGATATTCATGAGGATGTGGAACGACCATCCGTAATTACCATCACCTACTACGATAGGGAATGGAACTTTCACGAGGAGACCTATGATGGGATTGCCGCACGCATTATTCAACATGAGTATGATCATCTGGAGGGAATCCTCTTTGTCGATCGACTCTCATCCCTTCGAAAGACCCTCCTTCGGAAACGGTTGCTTGATATTGCTTCCGGAAATATCAAAGCGAGGTATAAAATGATTTTTCCAAATCTGAAGAAGAGAAGAAAAAGATGATCGTCCATAAAAAAAATAGTTATGAGGAGAATTTGGTTATTGATCTTGGGGGTGTGGATGCTTTTTAGTGCTTGTTCTTCCCCGGAGCAGAAAGCGCAAAAAGAGATTGCAGCAATGGAAGAGTCGTTGTTTAACGAAGAGATGGGACTGCTCTCTCCCCGGCAAACAGAGAAGCTTGTGGGGCTCTATATGGATTACGCGGCTGACTTTAGTGAAGACCACTGGTCTCCTGAGTATCTGTTTCGGGCTGCCGATGTGAGTATGAATGTGGGTAATTCTGCTCTTGCTTTGAACCTGTTTTCTCGAATCCGTAAAGAGTATCCTCACTATGAGAAGGTTGCTCAATGTCTTTTTTTGCAAGGGTTTATATGGGATAATAATATGGGGGATGTGGCGAAAGCCAGGGAGCTCTATACCCTTTTTCTCAAACTCTATCCTGACAATGAATTTGCCGATGATGTGAAGATGTCCATTGAGTATCTGGGGAAGAGTTCTGAGGAGTTGATTGAAAGTTTTGAAAAGTATTCGCAAGAGGAGTAATTATGATGCCTGCACCTACTCTTTCTGTGGTGATTCCTTGTTATAACGAGGAACCGAATTTGTCGGAGATGTATCGCCGTTTGAGTGTTGTATTGCAGGATATTGCGCTATCTTATGAGGTGATTTTTGTGGATGATGGCAGTAGCGATGGAACCTTTGAGGCGATCCGGCAACTTCATGATCGCGATGTTTACGTTAGAGGAATTCAGCTGAGTCGTAATTTTGGTCATCAGGTGGCCTTGGCTGCCGGGTTGCATGCCAGTAGAGGAGCGATGGTGGTCTCCATGGATGGGGATCTGCAGCATCCTCCGGAGTTGATCCCTGAGTTGATTCGGTATTGTGAGAAGGGATTTGATATTGTGAATACTCAGCGTTTGGATACCGAAGGCGCGAAATTTCTCAAGCGGAAAACATCTACACTCTTCTATCGTATAATGAATAATCTTTCGGAGGTAGCGTTGACGGAGGGAGCTGCTGATTTTAGGTTAATGAGCCGTGCTGCAGTAGAGGCCTATTGTGTGCTGGAGGAGCGCGATCGGTTTAACCGAGGGTTGGTGCAGTGGATGGGGTTTTCCCAGGCCGTGGTTTCTTACCGCGCAGAAGCACGCTACGCAGGAGAGACAAAATACTCCCTGAAAAAAATGTTTCGTTTTGCTGTGGATGGGATTACCTCTTTCTCTTCAAAACCCCTCCGTATTGCCGCCTATGTGGGGGGAGGGATCTCGCTTATAGGACTGCTGTATGCCCTCTATGCATTGATTATTTACTTTCTTGATGGCACCACTGAAGGCTGGACTTCGTTATTGATTACCGTGCTTTTGTTGGGAGGGGTACAGCTGATTTTCTTAGGCATTATTGGCGAATATATCGCCCGGATCTTTAATGAGGCTAAATCCAGGCCTCTCTACTTTATCAAGGGGGAAATAGGGGGAGACCTTGAACAATGATTGATAGAATCACTACTTGTTGGGATAGACAATCCTTTGGGGGGCGTCGGTGGTTGCCTCTGCTTGTGCTGACACTTCTCACCTTTCTGGTTTACCTTACGGCACTTGGCAATGGCTTTACCAACTGGGATGACACTTGGTATGTGACAAAGAATGCTCGTATTGCTGACTTCTCCTGGCAGGGGATCGGGTGGTGGTTTACAAACTATTACCACGGACAGTACAGTCCGGTGGGAAACCTTGTTACGGTGCTTCTCTTTCAGGTTGATGGCTTGAATCCCTTGGTGTTTCATCTTGCCTCGGTGGTGTTACACCTGTTCAATGTTTGGTTGGTTTATATTTTTATAGCACGGTTGTCCGGAAAGGAGCGTGTTGCCTTTTTGGTGGCCCTTTTCTTTGCCATTCATCCGTTGCAGACCGAATCCATCGCCTGGGTGGCGGCCATTAAGATTCCCCTTTACACCTTGTTCTCTTTGGTGGCGTTGTTGAGTTACCTTCGCTATGTGGAGACGGGGCGATGGAAGTGGTTTCTGCTTGCCTTTGTCCCCTTTCTTCTCGCTTTTGGTAGTAAGGAGCAGTCGGTGGCTCTTGTGGGGGCGCTACTTTTGGTGGATTACTATAAGGGAAGGCGCCTTTTTTCCCTTCGTGTATTGCTGGAGAAGCTCCCTTGGGTGGCTCTTGCCGTGGCCATGGGGCTGCACTCCATTGCGGCCACCAAAAGTTATGGGATTGTCTCTCCTGTGCACACCTTCGGCTTTCATGAACAGGTGGTGATTCCCTCCTATGCATTGATTACCTACCTGTGGAAACTGCTTATCCCCGTCGGGATGACCGCAATTTATCCCTATCCTCTTGAGACCAAGGTGTTGCCCTGGTTCTTCTACCTCTGTTTTGGGTTGGTGCTTCTGCTGCTGTTTCTCTTTGTGCGAAGTTGGAACCGAAACCGGGTGGTCGTTTTTGGATTGGGTTTTTTTGTGGTGAATATCCTGCTTGTGTTGCAGGTTGTGCCGGTGAGGAACGTGGTGGTGGCCGATCGTTATGTCTATCTTCCTTTGGTCGGTTTTTTCTTTATTTTGGCCTCCTATCTTGAAGAGGGCTTTCGGAGGGGAGGGGCTTTTAGGGCCGTGTTGTTGCCTTTGTTATTCGTGTATGTGGTGGGGCTCTCTCTGCATACCCTGGGGCGAAACCGGGTGTGGGCCAGTTCGGAGACGTTATGGACGGATGTAGTGGAGAATCAACCGGATGCCCTTATCGCCTGGTACGATCTTGGAGGGTGGTATGCTGATCATGCACAACACTCCCAAGCGATCAAGGCCTACCGGCAGGTGTTGCGTATTAACCCCTCTTACGTGAATGGAAATTACAACCTGGCAAATTCCTTCTATAAGGAGGAGCTGTTTGATTCTGCGGAATGCTATTATAGGCGGGCACTTACCCTGGATCCTTCCTTTAAGAGTGCTTCCATCAATCTTTTTATGGCCTTATTGCAGCAGCATAGGGTGGATGAGGCGCGTAGGGTGCTGAATGACTTGGAGAGGCGTTATCCGGGGGATGAGGCGGTGGCAAAGAAGCGTTCCTTGCTGCCGGATGTAGCCCTTTCGATGGAGGGGATGAGCACGCAACAATTACTGCTTCGTGCGGAGGCACTTTTTGAGGAAAAACGCTTTTCTGAGGCTATTGTTTGCTATACCGAAAGTATGCGAAGAACGGGAAGAGGGGAGAAGATCCTCTTTAACCGGGGTAATGCTTATCTTTTTCTGGGAGCTTATGAAAAGGCCGTTGCCGACTACTCTGCAGCTCTGCAACAAGATGCAGCTTTTGCTGCTTGTTGGTATAACCGTGGTATGGCGTATCAAGCTTTGGGGAAGAAGGCTGCTTTTTGTGCTGATATGCGTCAGGCCCTGGTTTTGGGCTATAAAGATGCTGCCGAGAAAATTCGTCAGGAGTGTAATTAGAGTCCGTCTATAAAGTCCGACTTCTTCGTTACGCTTGTCTTCCAAATGGTCATTTACCCTAGTAAACTCCCCTATTTCCGCCTTCGCAAGCCTCGAATTCGAACTTTCTAGACAGCCTCTTCTCAAAACGCTGACTTTATGGACAGGCACTAATTAGCGTCTATTTCTCTTCTGTGTGGATATTGAGCTCTTCAAGCAGCATTTTTTTGAAGTTGAGTCGACTGAGGTTTTCGTGTATAACTCCCTGTTCACAAATGGTCAGGGAGCCATTTTCCTCCGATACTACAATGGCAATGGCGTCGGATATTTCCGTGATGCCTGTTGCTGCACGGTGCCGAAGCCCCAGATGGGGAGGGATCTCACTGTTCTCCGAAACGGGTAAGATGCAGCGTGCCGCCTCAATTTTCTTTCCGGAGATGATTACAGCTCCATCATGTAGGGGGCTGTTTTTGAAAAAGATGGATTCAAGAATTTGTCGTCCCAAATCGGCATTGAGTGTTTCTCCGGTGCGTAAAAATTGTTTTAATCCATTTTTACGGATAAGGATAATCAGCGCCCCGGTTTTCTTTTCTGCTAACCGGTGGCATGCTGAAACCAGAATATCCACTACTTCAGCATTGGTATCATGAAAATGAACCCGGCGAAACAGGAACTTTCGTGAGTGGCGATGGTAAAAATTGGGCGTTCCCAACATTAGGAGAAATTTCCGGATTTCGGGCTGGAAGACCACAATAAGGGCAATGAACCCTACGCTTACAAAAGCCCCAAGAATCTCCCTTAACAACTGCATTTGGAGTGCGTCTACCAGTTGCCAAAGTAGGAAAATGGCGACAATCCCGAAGAAAATGTTAATGGCGACGGTATCCCTGAGGAAGTTGTATAGAACATACAAGATAAGTGCCACCAACAGAATGTCCATGATGTCCCAAAAACGTAATCCCAGCATGTCCAAGAGAAGAGGTTCCATGTCACAAATTTCTGCAAAGATAGTGACTCTCTGCAAGAAAACAGCAAATACTTCATTACGTTGCTATTTGCTGTTGGAATTTAGCTGTTAGTGATTTGTTAATTGTTAATGCCTAAATAAGGTTGACCGTTTTATACAAACATCTCTCAGAATGCTAACTTTATGTTCAAACTGAACACTAATTTGCACCTTGTTGTTTTGGGCGGTTTTGGACGTTGCTTTTATTCTCTCATTTCATTGCTGTATGGTTCTATCGCTGCACCACTGTGGGGCTTATTGGGCGTATTTCCCCTTTAAAGGAGTGAGCCATTAAGCTTTTCCGTGGGGGTAGATATTTTCTTAGATGGTTTGTTTTGCTGTTTGTTGAAAGAGCGTTGTGAGGAGCATGGCCTCTTTGGCCTCTCGTACATCATGTACCCGGAGGATGTCGGCTCCGTGGAGGAGTGCCAGGGTGTTTAGCACGGTTGTTCCTGTGAGAGACTCTTGGGGTGTTGTCTTCAATGTCTTATAGATCATGGATTTTCTTGAGATACCCACCAGTAGGGGGTAGTTCTTTATCTTCAATGCGGGTAGTTCGGAGAGGAGTTTGTAGTTGTGGTGGATGGTTTTGCCAAAGCCAAAGCCGGGATCCAGGATGATCTGTTCGAAGCCCCTTTCTTCCAGCATCTCTGTGCGTTGGATAAAAAAGTCAGAGACTTGACGCACCACATTCGTATAGTGGATATTTTGTTGCATGGTTTCTGGTGTGCCCACCATATGCATAAGGATATAGGCTACTGAGGTGTGGCTTATTACCTCAAACATCATGGGGTCCATGGTGCCACCGGAGATGTCGTTGATAAGGGCAACGCCCCTGTCGATGGCACGCCGGGCAATTTCTGCCCGCCAGGTGTCCACTGAGAGTGTCGCAGAGGGGAATTGTTTGAGGATCTTCTCCAGTGCCGTTTCCAGTCTTCCCCACTCCTCCTCCAGGGAGAGCTCTTTGGCCCCGGGACGGGTGGAGACGGCTCCCAGATCGATGATGTCGGCGCCCTCGCTGAGCATCTGTTCCACCCGTGGCAGGTATTCCCGCTCCGATAGGTAGCTTCCCCCATCGTAAAAAGAGTCGGGGGTGAGGTTTAAAATGCCCATGATCAATGGGTTGGTCTCTTCTTCTTGCTTTACCTGGGTGATGAATGTCGTGATTGAGGATTTTTCCATATCTTTAGCCGTTATTTTTCCATAAAGTGATGCTTTAACTTATGAGTGATAAAACCTCGCAACAGTATGAGACGGCAATGAGCCACTGTCGGTCGGTTTTTCAGGCCAAGGCAAGAGATTATGGCTGCGCCTGGCGTGTGCTTCGTCCCTCCTCGTTGACCGATCAAATTTATATTAAAGCCAACAGAATAAAAAATATCCAGGGCAAAGGTATGCATAAAATCGATGAAGGCATCGAACCCGAATTTATCGGTATTGTTAATTATGCTATCATGGCTCTGATCCAGTGTGATTTGGGGGTGGCAGACCGTGATGATCTGCCATCGGAGAAGGTGATGCAGCATTATGATCATTACGCTCATGAATCCAAAGTGCTTATGGAGAGTAAAAACCATGATTATGGTGAGGCGTGGCGAAATATGCGTGTTAGCTCGCTGGACGATATCATTTTGATGAAACTGTTGAGGATCAAACGTATTGAAGACAATCATGGAGCAGCTGAAGTTTCCGAAGGGGTAGAGGCCGGCTACTTTGATATTGTGAATTATGCGGTCTTTGCCCTCATTAAACTTATGGAAGCGAATATGGATATGAAATTAGTAAACGTATAAATGGGATGAAACGCGAAAAAAAGATGCCTGCCCTTCTCGCAGGCCTGATGATGTTGCTGCTTACTGGTTCTGCTGTGGCCATCTATTTTGTGCCGGGGATGAACGTGTTCTTTTTGGCCTTCTATGGGGTGTTATACCTGTTGCTTTTTGTGTTGGGGCGACGGATTCCTCCTGCCATGATTGCTTACAGCCGGATCTTGTTGGGGCTCCTCTTTATCTATTCCGGCTTCGTAAAAGGAGTTGATCCTCTGGGTACGATGTATCGGGTAGAGGATTACTATATCGCCTATGGTTTTGGGGAGTCTGTGATGCCCTTTGCTATTTATCAATCCTTTTTGATGAATGCTTTGGAGTTTGTGTTGGGTATTTCATTGCTCTTCAAATTGAAACCCAAGTTGGTGACCGTGCTCACGGCGTTGATGATGCTGGTGTTTACCTTTGCAACCTACATGGATGCTATGTACAACACTGTTCCTGATTGTGGCTGCTTTGGCGAAGCGCTGATCATTAGCAATTGGCAGACATTCTATAAAAACCTGACTATCGATGCCTTTATCCTTGTGCTGCTGTTTGGCATGAGAAAATCCAAACCGTTTTTCTTTCCCCGTGTCGAGTGGAATATGATGGTAATCTCTGCCTTGCTCTTTCTAGGGTTTGAGTACTACAACTATCATTACCTTCCGGTGATTGATTTTAGGGACTATAAAGTGGGGAATCGTTTGTTGCCGGAGAATCCCCAGCCTGTCTCCTACTATCTTGTGTATCAAAACAAGGAGACGGGGGAGAAAAAGGAGTATCTCTCCAAGGATTTGCCTTGGGATGATGAGCAGTGGATGAGCCAGTGGGCCTTTGTGGAACAACGGGTTGATGATCCAAATCCTCCAATGGGACTGGCCTTTGAAGATGCCTCTGGAAATGAGGTGACCGATGCCTATATAGCTAGCCCTGATCCGCTGTTTTTGCTAATTTCCTGGGATCTTGAGAAGTTTAAGACCAAATCGATGGAGCAGGTTCTTCAGTTTGCCCATTCCTGTCAGCAGGAAGGGGTTAGTTTTGTTCTTTTGACGGGTTCTGATGAGGCGGAGATTGCCTCTTTTAAGGCTAAAACAGGGCTGGATGTCGAGGTCTTCCGAGCCGATGATATTGAGTTGAAAACCGTGGTTCGTTCCAACCCGGGACTGGTTCTCCTTCGTGATAGCCAGGTGCTTGGGAAGTGGCCTTGGAGTCGATTGCCTTCGTTTCACCAAGCAAAGACACTATATGATTAGTTGCTTGTGGTATAAAATTTAATAGCAGCCTAGTAGCGATGCAATGTGTTGTGTCTTTTTGATTTACGGTGATTAATAGACACAGTGCCGAAGGAGACACAACCCCGGAGGTGTTGTAAAATAGAGTATAGTTTTATTAATTTTTTTGATATAAAGTTTGTTATGAGAAAGAAGATGGTTGCAGGGAATTGGAAGATGAACCTGGATTTTGAAAAAGCAGAAGAGTTGATGGATATGTTGGCAGACCTTCTGGAAGCGAAAGAGCCTACGCACTGTGAAGTGGTGGTTTGTCCCTCTTTTGTTTATATGGAGTTGGCTGCCGATTATGCCCAGGAGGCGGGTTTCGAGTTGGGCGCCCAAAATGTGAGTGCCTTTGAGGATGGGGCTTATACCGGAGAGGTTTCTGCGAATATGCTCGAGAAATTGGGCGTTACCTACGTGATTATTGGCCATTCGGAGCGAAGAGCCTATTTTCATGAGAGCAGCGATATCCTTGAACAAAAGGTGGAGCGAGCCTTGGAGCATCATCTTCAACCGATCTTCTGTTGTGGCGAGTTGCTTGAAGATCGGAAACAGCAGAACCATTTTAAGGTGGTTGAGGCACAGCTTAAAGAGACTATCTTAAAGCTCTCTCCCGAGGAGTTTTCCAATGTCGTGGTGGCTTATGAGCCTGTGTGGGCTATTGGTACCGGTGAAACCGCTACCCCGGAACAGGCCCAGGAGATGCACGCTTTTATTCGTGAGATGATCAAGAAGGCTTACAACGAGAAAGTAGCCGAGGAGACGACGATTCTTTACGGTGGAAGTTGTAAGCCAAGTAACGCGAAAGAGCTCTTTGCTAAAAAAGATGTGGATGGAGGCCTTATCGGTGGTGCATCGCTTAAAGCGGCAGATTTTAATGCCATTATTCATAGCTATTAAGGTTGGGAAAAAGTGTGTTAATAACCCAAGTCTCTTGAAAGAAAACTTGTGCATGTGACCCTTTGTGGGGGGATGAATCCGGGGATAGTGCTGCCACGCTTTGTCTCTCTCTTGTTGATATTCCATGCCTTTGGGTGTAGTGCATTGCTGTTTTCCTTGGAGCATAGTTGTTTTATGATATGAGATATCTTGAGTGTAGATTAGCCATAGTCCCTTATGAGGAGGGAAAGGAGGTGGCCATCGCTTGGCTGGCGGATGTGGGTTTTGAGAGTTTTGTGGAGGAGTCGCCTCTCCTAAAAGCTTATATTCCTGAAGAGGAGTTTGATAGCACCTGTTTTCGGGAGGTGCTTGAACAGTTGGAACAATCATTTCAGGTTTCCTGGGAGACGGAGGTTATTGAGGAGCGTAATTGGAATGAGGAGTGGGAGATGAGCTATGAGGATGTGATTGTGGATGAGGAGGTGCGTGTGCGCGCTCCTTTCCATGAGGCGGATGAGCGTTTTAAATATGACCTGGAGATAGAGCCCCGCATGTCGTTTGGTACGGCTCACCATGACACCACTCGGCAGATGTTGGCGGTGTTGTCGGAAAAAAAGGTTTCGGGACTCTCGGTATTGGATATGGGCTGTGGAACAGGAGTGATTGCTATCCTTGCAGCGCTGAAGGGTGCTGTAAGTGTAACGGCTATTGATAACGACGAATGGGCCTGGCAGAACAGCCTTGATAACGTCAAAAGGAATGGTGTAACCCTTGAAGCGGTACTTCTTGGAGATGCTTCTCTTCTTCGGGGAAAGTCGTGGGATCTGATTATGGCCAATATTAATAGAAATATCCTGCTTCAGGATATGTCCCTCTATGTGGAGGCGTTGGAGCCTTCCGGGGAGTTGTGGATGAGTGGCTTCTACGAAGAAGATTTACCGCAGATTAGAGGGGAGGCGGAGCGCTTGGGGTTGACCTATCTCTCTTCGCGCGCCTCCAATCGTTGGGTTGTGGCAGGCTTTAAAAAATAGTAACAGAAAAATGAACGCTATGTGGCGCTTTGCTTTGATTGTAACGATCACCTTTTTTTTTATAAATGTTTCGTGGGCACAGGAACAACAGCTCCCGGCCTTTACCTCCGATAGTGCTACGTTTATTCAGCAACTACGTACCTATTTCGAAGACTATCAGGGGCGGAATCCTCCGGAGAAGTCTGAGATCCGAAAGGTGACAGCTCATTTTGGAGAAACATGGGATCTTCCCACCTTCGAACAGGATTATAAGGATCTTACGGTGGCGATGCTGAATACCATGGACAGTGTGGGAATGCGTCCCATCCCCCATTTTCGGGATTTTCTTCATGCTTCTGTCACTTGCTTTCATACACGGAAAGGTATGGCGCATTATACACAGTGGTTGGAGAGCCTGAAACCCTACCTGAGTAGGCGTAAAATGCGGGCATTTGAAAAGGTGTTGGCTCGATGGGAAGCTTTTTTCCTGGACAACTCTTTAGCAAAGAATAGGGTGTCGGACTGGCATGCTGAAGGGGATTATACCCTTGTGGCCCGCCCCCAACTGCATCTTGTGTACGACGAGGCTATCCTTAAGGGGTATGCCAATAATGATAGTACGGTGATCTACGGGGCAAAAGGAACCTTTCTGTTCGATGAGGCGGTCTGGCAGGGCGAGAAAGGCGTGATCACCTGGGAGAGGGCCGGTTTTCATAAGGATAGCGTTTATGCCGTTTTGCCGTCTTATACCCTCGATCTTAACACGGTGAATTATTCCCTTGACAGCGTGAACTTCTATCATAAAGCACTTTTTGGGGCGCTTCCTTTGTTGGGAGTACTTCAGGAGAAGGTGATGGCCAATGTGACTCCTTCCAAGGCCCTCTATCCGCTGTTTGCCTCTTACGATGTGCGGATTCCCATTCCTCAACTCTATGAGGGAATGGACTATGAGGGAGGATTTACCATGGAAGGCGCCCGGATTGTGGGTTCAGGAAATAACTATAAGGATGCCGTGTTGACCATTTATCGTAAAGAGGAGCCCTTTATGATCGTTCGGTCGGGAAAGTTTGCCATTAAGAAAGATCGCCTTTTCGCTAAAAGTGCTTTTGTGGTTTTTTATCATGATACCGATTCGGTGTATCACCCGAATGTGAGCCTCTCTTACAGGGATAAGGAGCGTACCATTCGTCTCTCTCGGGGGCGCGACGGAACCTCTCAAAGCCCCTTTGCCGACTCGTTTCATAAGATGGATATGTTTTACGGGGTGCTGTCATGGAAAATTGATGGGGATGAGATGATTCTACAACCGGTAAAGTCCAACAATAATGATGGTGTCGCCGGCTTTGAATCGTGGAATTATTTCTCCGACTATCGCTTTCATAAGCTTCAGATGTTGGATGAACTGCACCCCCTGGTGGTGATTGAGGATTATACAAAGAAAATTCATTCCAATCGTTTTTATTTCTACGAGATTGCAGAGTATTGGCGAAAACCTCCTGCTCAGGTGAAGGCGGTATTGATGAATCTTGCTAATTTGGGATTCCTCTTTTATGATGCTGAGAGTGAGGTTGTAGAGGTGAAAGATCGGCTTTTCCATTTTTTGGCTGCCAAGAATAAAAAACGGGATTATGATGTTATTTCCTTTAATTCCAGTGTGAAGGGGATGAATCATGGTGAACTGAACCTGAACACCTTTGACCAGAAACTTCGGGGAGTGGAGCATGTCTTCTTGAGTGATTCCCAAAGGGTGCATCTCTCTCCGGCAAAAAGAGAGATTTTGCTGAAAAAGGGGGGCGATTTTACCTTTGGAGGAGAGATACAAGCGGGCTTATTTGACTTTTATGCTGATAGTTGCTCCTTTGAATATGATGCCTTTCGACTGAATATGACTCATATTGACTCTCTGACCTTTATGGTGTATACCGATGAGAAAGATCTGTATGGGAATCCTGTCCTTAAAAGGGTTAATACGGCGATTGAAGACCTTGTGGGTTTTTTGCTGATTGATAAGCCCGACAATAAGAGTGGACTTGAAGACTATCCGCGTTACCCTATCTTTACTAGCTTGGATAGTGCCTCTGTCTACTATGATAATCAATATATTCAAAATGGGGCTTATGGGAGGAATACCTTCTACTACAAAGTAGATCCTTTTACCTTTGACAGCTTGAATACCTTTGTCGCTTCTGAACTGGAGTTTAAGGGACGCTTGAAAAGCTCTAGTATCTTCCCCGATATTGAACAGTCGTTGAAGATACAGAAAGACCGCTCACTCGGTTTTCAAACCTCTGTTCCGGAGGAGGGGTATCCTGTGTATGGAGACAAGGGGCGGTTTTATGACTCGCTCTTTTTAAACAATTCGGGAATGCATGGAAGCGGACACTTGCTATACCTTACCTCCGATTTGGTTTCCGGTGATTTTATCTTTTTCCCCGATTCTATGGTGACGACCATCGATACCATGACCATTGCCAGGATGGTGAAGGAGGTTGAATACCCTGACACCCGGATCTCTCGTTCAGATATTTTGTGGCGACCTTATAAGGATGAGATGTACATTCGAAACCATGAGAACCACCCTTTTAGCCTCTATGAGGGGGACGTTTCCCTTAAGGGGATGCTGACCTATTCGCCTCACTATCTTTTGGGGGATGGGCATATCGCCTTTGGAGAAGCTCAGATGTGTTCTCAGCGCTTTGATTTTCGGGCAGATCGCTTTATCACCGATTCTACAACCTTCGAGCTTGCTGCTCCGGGAAGTGAGGATCTGGCCCTCTCCACTCATGTCTATCGCTCTATCATTGATTTCTCCTCGGGGACGGGGCTCTTCAGAACGCAGGGTAAGGGCTCGGTGGTTACCTTCCCTGTGAATAAGTTTGCCTGTTTTATGGATGAGTTTGATTGGGATATGGAGCAGAATGATGTGGTGCTTCGCAATAATATTGCCATGAAAATGGAGGGGCTGGATACGCTCTCTTTTGCTCAAATTATGGATGTGGATTTTAGCGGGTCAGAGTTTGTCTCTCTTCATCCTGAACAGGACTCTTTGCGCTTCTTCTGCTTAAATGCTAATTATGACCTTAAGGAGAAGTTGATTAGTGCTAAGGACGTGAAGTTGATTCGTGTGGGAAATGGGGCGATCTTTCCCGGTAGCGGGGTTGTGAAGATCTATTCTAATGCTGAGCTCTCTCCGTTGACCGATGCCGTGATTATTACGGATTCTCTCCATAAGTACCATGCCCTTTACGATGTGGATGTGATCGTCGAGGGGAAATATCGAATGAGTGGTACCGGCTCGTATGACTATCGCGATGTTTCCGATAAACCCCATAAGATAAGGTTTGAAACGCTCTCCATCGATTCTTTGGGCGTGATCTCTGCAAAGACGAGAATTCCTGAGAATCGTCCCTTTCCGGTGAGTCCGATGGTTGATTTCTCGGGGGATATTACCCTTTCTGGAGACCACGAGTTTCTCAATTTTGACGGAGGGTTTCGACTTCGTCAAGACTGTTATGAGGATGATACCTGGGTGAAGTTGAATCGGCGCGTGGATCCTTCCTCTGTTACCATTCCTTCGCACGATTCCTTGGTTGATGTAAAGGGAGATTCGGTCTATACGGGAGTGGCCTTTGAGACAATACACAATAGAATTTATCCGGTCTTTCTCGGTAAGTTGAGGAAGAGCACTGATTTTTTGATTCACCGCACCCTGGGAGAGGTGACTTATGATCCTGCTCTCAACATGTTTTCCGTTAGAGATACCCTGCGCTATAAGGGATTTCCGGAAGGGGGGAACTACCTGGATCTTAACATGCGTCGTTGCATTCTTGAAGGGCAAGGGGAGATGGATTATGGTGTGCTTTTTCCCCGCGTTCAGTTTAGCTCCTTTGGAAAGGTCTCACACTACATTATTCCCGATTCCACCTGCTTTGAGGTGGTGACCGGTTTTAGCTTCTTTTTCAATGGTGATGCTTTTGCCGAGCTTGGACGTGACCTGGCGGAAACAGAGCTTCTTCCCGTGAGTCTTTCTCGCCCCACTTTTCTTAATGCCCTCGCTTTGATGGTAGCGCCCAGGGAGTATAAGCGGATTGCCAATGATATTGCCCTCTATGGTTCTTTGCGCAGGGTGCCCGATGCCCTGGATTTTGACCTTCTCTTCTCCGACCTAAAGCTCTCTTGGAATGCGAACCTGAATGCTTTTGTCTCCCATGGTCCCTTGGGTCTCGCTAAAGTGGGGAAGCGACAAATCAATAAGTATGTAGATGGGTATGTGGAGATCGCTCGTAAAAGAACCGGTGATGTGTTTAATATCTTCCTGAAGGTGAGTGAAGATACATGGTATTATTTCCATTATTCAGAGGGTGTTTTACAGGCTTTGAGCTCCAACATGAAGTTTAATGAAGCATTGATTAATGTGAAAGAAAAACAGCGGAAGCTGAAAAAAAAGAAAAACCTGCCCTCTTACGAGTATATTATCTCTACGACCCACAAAATGGCGGCATTTATCGAAAAGATGTCCGCCTCTTCGCCTCATTAACAGGAATATTTTATACATTAGCGTTGTTAAATGTGCTGTGACCATGCAAACCGCATCTTTTATCTTGTAATAAATTGAAAAATAAATAGATATGAAGTTTATCGTAAATAGTACAACCCTGCTGAAGAGTCTTCAGGCCATAAGTGGTGTGATTAGTTCCAACAACACCATGCCGATCCTTGATGATTTTCTTTTTGATCTTCATTCTGACCATCTTGAGGTGACCTCTTCTGACTTAGAGACCACCATGTCCGTTTCCATCCCGCTTGAAAAGAGTGAAGAGGTTGGCGCCATTGCTGTACCCGCAAAAATCTTGATGGATACCTTGAAGACCTTTTCCGATATTCCTATCACCTTCAAGGCTGACCCCCAGTCGCTGGGGATCGAGATTGAAGCGGGAGAGGGAAAGTTTAAGCTCTCCGGACATGAGCACGACGAATTCCCCAAGAAACCGGATAAGGAGGAGACCAAAAGTGTAACGCTCAACTCCGATGTGATTGCCCGTGCCATTTCAAAGACACTCTTCGCTACCGGAACCGATGAACTTCGTCCCGTAATGTCCGGCGTTTTTTGTGAATTGACCTCCGAGGGGGTTACTTTTGTGGCCACGGATGCCCATAAGCTGGTGAAATATGGTCGAAAGGATGTCTCTGCTGAGGAGTCGATCTCTTTTATCCTCCCGCGAAAGCCGCTGAATCAACTGAAAAACATCCTTGCTTCGGGAGATTTTCCTGTGACCATGGAGTATAAGGATTCCAATGCCTTCTTCTCCTTTCTGAACTACAATATGGCTTGTCGGCTTATCGACGGTAAATACCCCAATTATAATGCCGTTATTCCTACCAATAATCCCAATGTGTTGGTGGTGGATCGAATTTCGTTCCTCTCGGCATTGCGTCGTGTCTCCATCTTTGCCAACCAGTCGACGCATCAGGTGCGTCTGAAAATTGCCGGCCAGGAGCTGGTACTATCCGCTGAGGATGTGGATTTTAACAATGAAGCCAAAGAGCGTCTGCAATGTGCTTTTCAGGGAGAGGATATGGAGATCGGGTTTAACTCCCGCTTTCTCTTAGAGATGCTCAATAACTTGGAAACGGATGAGGTGCGGCTTGAGATGTCAGCCCCCAACCGTGCGGGAATCCTCTATCCCGGAGATAACGAAAATACCCAGGAAGATATCTTGATGCTGGTGATGCCGGTGATGTTGGGGTATTAGCCTGTGGGCATTTTCTTACAAAGATCAACAATTAATTAACTATAAAAAATAGCAAAATAATGAGTGAAGAAATTAAAAAACTTAAACCTGCGGCGTTGTGGAACCACTTTTACACGTTAACGCAGATTCCACGTCCCTCCAAGCATGAAGAGCAAGCCATTGCTTTTATGAAGGGCTTCGGTGAGAAGTTGGGGTTTGAAACGCTGGTGGATGAAGTGGGAAATATTATTATCCGCAAACCGGCCTCCCCCGGTATGGAGAATCGTAAAGGGGTGATCTTGCAGGCACATATTGACATGGTACCTCAGAAGAATACCGACCTTGACCACGACTTTACAAAGGATCCCATTGATGCCTATGTGGATGGTGAATGGGTGACAGCCAGAGGGACAACCTTGGGTGCTGACAACGGTATTGGTGTGGCTGCGGCCATGGCTGTCCTTACGGATGATACCCTGGAGCATGGTCCCATAGAGGCGCTGATCACCATTGATGAAGAGACGGGAATGACCGGGGCCTTTAACCTGAAGCCGGGGATGCTCAAGGGGGATATTCTGATGAACTTAGACTCCGAGGATGAAGGGGAGCTTTACGTGGGTTGTGCCGGAGGTATTGATGCCAACGTGGAGTTTGCTTTTACCCGTGAAGAGGTGCCGGCCGGAATGCGCCCTCTGCAACTGGCTGTGACAGGCCTTAAAGGAGGCCACAGTGGAATGGATATCATCCTGGGACGTGGAAATGCCAATAAGCTCCTTTTCCGTTACCTGAAACATGCCATTGATGCCTTTGGTATTCGTGTGGCTGATGTGGAAGCCGGTAGCTTGCGCAATGCCATCCCTCGCGATGCCTTTGCTACCATTCTGGTGCCCGAAGATAAGGTGGAAGCACTTACCAAGTGTGTCGCAGACCATGAAGCAGTCTTCCAGGCCGAATTGAGCCGCACCGAACCTAATCTTAAGATGGGGGTTGCTCCTGCAGAGATGCCCTCCTTTGTGATGGATGCTGATACAACCTCAAGAATTGTACTCGGGGTGTATGGTTGTCCCAACGGTGTGATCCGTATGAGTGACTCCATGCCAGGAACCGTGGAGACCTCTACCAACTTGGCCATCGTGAAAACTGAAGGTGATAAGGTGGTGGTGAATTGCCTCCTTCGTAGCTCCGTAGACACGGCAAAAGCAGACCTTACCGAGATGATCAGAAGTGTTTTCACCCTGGCGGGAGCTAAGGTGGCGTTCGATGGAGAGTACCCGGGCTGGAAACCCAATCCCGATTCGGATATCCTCAAGGTGATGCAAGAGGTTTACCATAAGGAGTATGGGAAAGTGCCGGAAGTGAAAGCTATTCACGCTGGCCTTGAGTGTGGTCTTTTGGGTTCTGTTTACCCCGCATGGGATATGATCTCTTTTGGACCGACCATCCGTTTTCCCCATAGCCCCGATGAGAAGGTGAATATTGCGACAGTAGAGAAATTCTGGGATTTTCTCCTGCACACGCTGAAAAATGTCCCCGTAAAGGGCTAATGAGCCTTCGAGAAAAAAGGTAAGAGGTTTCGGAACAAAACGGATCGTTTTCGGCTCCTTGTGAATTTAACCCGTATCCTTCGCATGAAAAGGGTACGGGTTTTTTCGTGTTTGTAGGGGAAACTCTCCCTTTTGGGGTTGCATAAAGTGTTAACATTAGGTCGCTATACAGCCTCTAGGGGTGTTTTTTGATAACGTTTGAATGCTAATGTGAATTTCGTGATGTTTTTTGCGGGTTTAATTTGGTGGACAGAAAAAAATCGTTAATTTTGCAGTCCAAATTTTGAAGAGCAATGAAAAGGACATTTCAACCATCGGTACGTAAACGGAAGA